>DASXKR010000040.1:0-84236 GCA_036496665.1 Rudaea sp.
GATCTTTCCGATCATTGCCATGGTGATCACCTCGATTTTCCTGCTGGTCAAAAACTCAGCAGGATAGGTTGAACACCCGGGTCAATTTTGAATCGGCACAACCCTCATTAGCGGATCAATTTTCGGTCGGCGCCAACAGTCCTCGAACGATTCGCTCAGGCACCGGCACAACACGGCCACCTCTTGATAGAACCCCCAACCCAAGAGCGCGGTACCGGCACGCATCAAGCTGACGCAGCGGACGCACTTGAGGTAGGACATGAGGAGATCGTCGCGGCGGTCGTGTCGGAACTCCGGAACTCCTTGGGCCCGTTCCACCAAGGCCGGGGTTGGAAAATGGGGCTGGAGCGCCTGGACAGCCTGTTCCAGCGCATCACCGGACTCTTGCAGCAATCTGAGCATACGTTCGGACCCATCGGATAATGAACGATGGTGCACGCGCCGGCGCTGCGGTGTCCACCGAAGTGGTCGGTTTGCTATGTCCTTGGAGAACTCTGTCTGATCATGGCAGAGTGGTTTATCGCCCGCGCCGCCCAGCCATGCCATACGAAACTGACGAGAACATGACCGTCATCCTGCAGATGCCGGCCGACTTCCCGTATGCCGATCTCCATGCGGTGGCAGCGCTCTTGGCCCAAACGCAGGTGTTCGTGCCGGGCTTCGCGCCCGCTCCCGACGGCTTGTACTCTCCGGAATCCTATCTCTTCCAACGCAGGGTGAACGACGTCGAGTTCGTGATCCTTCCGGACCGCAACCTGGCCTCGCGGATGGTGCGTGTAGGGTTGGGCGGACCGGCGGACCAGTATTGCCGCTTGGCCGCCGCGGTCATGGCCTTCGCCCAATGCCTGGATCTGAACTACGAGCCATCGATTGCCTTCCACGAACTTGCGCACGGTGTCGACAATGCTACGGCGCTGGAAGAGCTGCGGTCGTTCCGCGCTGCGGACCAACCACGACCTCAAGACTGGCTGGATCTGGCGCTGGGTCGGCTGGATCGCATGGCGCCGCAACTCGTCTCATCCGCTGTCCCGGATACCGACATGGCAAAACCACTGCGCCGGTGGAATCGGAACTACATCCTGGCATTGAAAGTTGCCGAGATGGAACTGGAGCGAGGGCCACCCATCGACAAGATGCTAAGACTGATGGAGTGGATGTTCTCGGATTTCGTATGGGCCGGGCCCGGCCTTCTGTATGCATCGTTTTACCTGGCTCCCTCATCCCCAAGAAAGGGTATGTTCAAGCAACTGCGTTCGTCCGATCGGGAGCGCGCGCTCGCCGGGGTGAGAAACGCCGCATGGGACATCACGCATATGAGCGAGTTTGTCCGTCTCGTACAGGAGCAGGGTTCTGACCAGAAACGATACATCCTGGCCACATTGGACAAAGCCATTGCCTGGATTGCGCCTTGCTTGTTTGACGACGAAGACGACACCGATGAGCGAACGGCGTTGTCTGCGGCCTTGAGCGAATGGTGGCCCTCGGTGGATGCCTGTACCCTGGCCGACGCGTTTTGGTCCTACAGCGAGCGGCGCGAAGATCCGAAGCGCATGGTGAACCGTGAGTCGCCGCCGAACCACATCGGTGTGCTGATTGATGCCGGAGAGCAGCGTCTGCGGCAATGGGCTCCGGCTCACAGGAGCACGCGCTCCGCAAACGACACCGGCGCGTCGGAGCCGACTACAAAATGATCGAGCACCCGCACGCCTACGAGCTCGAATGCCCGCTTGAGTTCGGTCGTGATCGCTCGGTCGGCCATGCTCGGTTCGGCTACCCCGCTTGGGTGGCGGCGGCGTTGTGCGCCAAAGCGGCCCGCACCGTTTCCCGCAAGTGGACCGAGCTGCCGTCGATCGTGCCGTTGAACAAACGCTGGACCGCAATCACGCGGTGACGGTTATCGAGCCATACAGCGCGTGGAACTCTTCGTGCGGAAGCCCAGTCATGCGCATACGGAGAAACGCACCGGTGTCGCTCGGGCTGCTCAGGGTCGCGCTGCGCTCGAAGCGTCAGCGCAGGATGTCTTCGGCCGCGCTCAGGATCTCGGTTTCGGTGGCTCTTGACCGAGTCTTGGTGCGGTAGTTGCCGTTGGTGTTGCGGATGAGGCTCATCGTCTTGGCTCCCATCGGCGCTGGGTTGCGCCGGTGAGCCACGCCGCCCGTTGAACAAGGCGGCGCGCACCCGCAGGGGCGAAACGAATGTGGAGCACACGAAGTGTTGCGCGCGGCTGCAACGGGGCTAGGGTGCGAGCAGGTAGGCGCAGGCGCGATGGGGGTACAGGCGGTAGCTCGACCGTATCGCCATAGACGGTGGCCGCACGCTGCCGACCACGTATCATTGGCGGATGGATATCGAACTGTTGAAGACGATCGCGACCAGCGTCTCCGCCCTGGCGGCAAGCGCCTCGTGTTTTTTCGCAGCCCAAGCGCTCAAGGCAAACAACGAGGCGAAGCGCAATGAGATCGAATCCGGCCGACCCTATTTCATCCTGTTTGAGTTCGGCTTGACGCGTCCCACCGTTGTTGCGGCGCTGTCGACAAAGAAGGAAGAGGTGCTTGATCCGACGAAAGCGCGGATTGAGGGCACGATCTCCAACCGCGGCAAACGCCCAGCGTCGAATGTTTCAGGTTCTGTCCTGATCCTTCCCATCGATGCGCATTACGATGTTCGCGTTTTCCCGATCGGGATCGCCGACGACGCTGCCGGGGGAACGGATTGGAATGTGGGCACTGGTGCTCTTGATCTGTTCCCGAAAGACTTCCCCGGCCGCGACGCCGCGCCTCACTACAGAAACCCAGGGTTCTTCGTTGTAGTGGGTGTTCAATATGAAGACCCGTTGACCGCGACGCCTTACGCGCAGTCATTCTTCCTGCGCTGGCCCGGGATCTCCGATGGCCTCGTGTCTGGAATCCTGGTCGCTGCGAACCGGGAGGAAAGGGATAGGCTTATTGCCCAGCATTCTCGCCTCCTTCAACCTTTCCAGCCCTGACGGCTGCCACTGCAATGAGTTTATTTCTGGCGTGGTTCAAGAGCCCGCAGGCCCCTCAAGCTGCCGTAACACCGAGAGACAAGCGCTAGGCTGCGACTGATGCACACGAGCAATGACTTGGCTGTCTATGCCGTCCTTCTAGGGGTGCCCACCATCGTGTGCGGCGCCATAGGTGCGCTGCACGGTTGGCGCGGCACCAGACTCCGCAACTTTTATTTCGGCGCGTTCGCGGCCTCCTTTATCACTTGTTGGTCTGTCGTTGCGGGTGGCGAAGGGGACGTGCCTGGAGCCGCGATCTTACCCTCGTGGATCATTTGGCCTTTTGGTCCGTTTGCCAGTCCCCACGAGGGAATGTTGCCGCCCTGGTGGCTCAGCCCTTGGCTTCCATTCTTGACCTATGTCATCGCCGCACGCTACGCACTCTCGGTGCGCGAGCGCAGAGCGCGCGTGCAGCAATGAGCAACCCGACAGTCCGCTCCGCCTGTCGGGTTTGGGCACAGCCGTTCGTCCTTTTCACCCGGCGGGCTACAGCCACCCGCGCTCGGCGAGGCTGACGGTTTCAGTGGCACCACATACGATGTGGTCGAGAACGCGCACCTCAATCAGTTCGAGAGCCTGCCGCAAATGGCGCGTGATCTCGCGGTCCGCCTGGCTCGGCTCGGCCACACCTGAAGGATGTTGGTGGGCGAAGATGCAGGCTGCGGTATTGTGATGAAGCGCCCGGCGAACGACCTCCCGGGGATGCACCGAGCAGCCGTCAATACTTCCGCGGAACAGTTCCTCGACAGCCAGGACGCGGTGCCGGTTGTCCAGAAACACGCAAACGAAGACCTCGAACGGATATGCGGCCAGTTTGACGCGCAGGTAGTCGCGCGTGGCGGCAGGATGAGTCAGGGTCGCTTCACGCACCATCCTTTGTTCCAGGATTTCTTCCGCCGCCTTGAGGATGTCTTCTTCGCTGGCTCTGGACCCGGACTTGGTGCGGTAGTTGCCGTTGGTGTCGCGGATGAGGCCCATGGTGTTGCTCCCATCGGCGTCGGAATGCGCCGGTGAGACCCATCCGCCCCGCTGACAAGCGGGCTGCGCACCCGCAGGGGCGAAACGCATGTGGAGCACACGCACGTGTTGCGCGGGCCGCAAGCGGGGCTAAGGTGCTCACCGTCAAGGCGCAGGAAGCCGATGGCTGCAACACGCCGTTGTCGAACGCAAAAAGCCGCGACTTCGGTTCCCGCCGCCCGGCCTGAGGCGGTGACTTGCGGACGAGGCAGATTCTGCTTTACTCGACCGCACCGCACCGACAACTTTGACAATGAGGATCAGCGACCTCTACCGCAAGAATATTGAGCTGGCTCGCACGTGGCGCACTGGAGCAGATCTTCAGAAGGCTGCCTTGGTGAGGGACCATTTTCGTGAGCAAGCGGGACGTCTCGAATATGAGGCCATGTGTCTGGCTCATTGCTGCTCGCAGTTCGGCGATCAGGATTTGGCCGCTATAGACGTTCTCGCCCGCAAGAAAGATGTCGCGGGCTGGTCTTGCGACGGGTGCAACCCATGGGCGTGTGGGCTCAGCATCATCGCGAGCCACCTTGAGGCCACGGTGAAAACGTCCGAAATGGAAAGTTGCCCGACATAATCAAGTTAATGTTGCAAGGTCGATTTGCATCGAGTTACTTCGGCAACCTTGCCCGAGCGAAACGCGCAACCGCGCTCCCTACTTCCCTACGTAAATCTTCGCGGGAGCGCGCGCTTCTCTTTTTTTCTTTTTCTGCTGGACTATCGCTGGTCATGCACGCCCTGCCATCTTTCATGATGATCCCGTCCTGAATATAAAAGATGGCTTGGATTTCCCGCTCGCGAGGACGAATTCGCAGAACGGTGTTGTGCGGATCGACGGTATCAAACAGGACAATGGATGGCGTAATTTCACTGAAGGCAAGCATATCCTCCAGCGCATTCTGTTCCGGCCAGTGAGTATTGATGACCTCAATTGCGACGGTGGGTTGTAGAACTGACATAGCGTTCTGACGAGACTGGCCAAACAGGTCATGTCGAATCGTCCCTCGACTCGACATAATACGGTGTGTTTCTTTGCTCCAGTTGTAGTTCTCAAGCCTAAAGAGGCATTCGAACTGCTGGTTTGATTTCTTATATCCGACCTGCCACGTCTTGTTTTCCTCGGGCTTCAATTGATTCAATAGCTGGTCCACTCTGCGGTTGTGGGCGTCATCATATTCAAAACTATAAGCAGTGCGCTTCAGTTTTTTGTCAGCCTGTGCAAGGTAGAAATGCGGCCTGACTTCGCCTTCCTTGGCGCGGACCATCAACTTTGCTTCACCACTTGGAACGAATAAAACGCTCTCTCTTGCCTTCCGATACACGTCGGCTTTTTGTAGGTCGTCCGCGAATATTTGATGCTGCACTCCATTTTCAAAATAGACCGCCATCGGGTGTTCAAGATCGTCTACCACGATGCAGGCCTCAATGAGACAGCAGCAAACGAAGAGCAGCAAGGTCTAACCACTCGCTCCACGGCAGCCCCGGAAACAACTCAGTCAGCTCGTTGGGCCTCCACGGCCGCATGTAGTTGACCGCATGCACGTCACGCTCGCCTTGTTCGTGCCCCACATAGGCGCGCCTGCGTTCGGCCGACAGGCCAGAGCCCTGGAGCGTCTGGACCACCGTCTTGCGCAGGCTGTGAAATCCGACGGTGCCGTTTGCTCGCCGCGGATGTACCCTCACTCTGTCGAGGTAGTAGGCAAATCCTTTCGAGATGGCGTTGCCGGTGCCAGCCTTGCTGTCGATCCGCATGTTCGGAAACAGACGTTCGTGCTTTTCGCCGCGCAGACGTTCTACGCGTTCCCGCAGGCCTAGGCGGATGAGGTCCGGATGCAACGGCACAACCCGCTCTGAAGGCTCGGTCTTCTGCGTCTGCCCATCGCTGTCGACCCGGAAGCACACGCACGGGATCTCGCCCTGCATTGTGAAGTCGCGCAGGAAGAGCTGGGCGATTTCGCCCACGCGTGCGCCGGTATACAGACCAATCAGTGCAGCCCACCGCACGTGCTCGGTCCGGGTCTTCGCAAGATTTGCTGGATCGTAGATGCGTTGGAGTGCGTCGAGCTCGAATGGCTCCCACTCGAAACCTTCCTTGCGTCGCAGATCCTTCTCTTTCTTCTTCACCACCACCACACCCTTGACCGGGTTGCCATCGATTTCACCCCAGCTCATGAGGATCTCGAACAGTTGCGCGACGTGCGACACCATGTTGCCCGCTGTGCGCTTCGTTCGGTCATCACCGATGAGACCCGTGCCCCATTCCGCTGCCGTCGACCGCTCGATCTCGGCAACCTTCGTCTGCGCACCCAGGGTGTCGACAAACGATTTAAGGGCGCGCTGGCGCTGCGTCCATGTGTTGCCCTTCAAGCCCGGCGCCTCGGATTTTTCATAGCGTGCCACCGCAGCGGCCAAGGTCATCCCGGTTCCTTTCTTCGCCGGAACGTGTACGGCGGTGCCGGGTAGCGGTTGCGAGTAAACCACCTTGAGCGCATCGAGAGCCGCCGCGTTGTCGGCGGCGCTGCCGTCGGTGCGCAGGCGCGTGAGTGTGCGAGTGGCGGGGTCGAGTTCCAACTCGTAGCGCCGGATTTCTCTGGTGTCGAGCGACGCCAGGAGATCAGCAATCGATGGAGGTTTCGGCATGGCGGGCTCCCTTCGCACAGCGAAGGCTTGAGCATACCGCAGCGATAACGCATGCGCGCAGACGTGCGCCACAGTTGGGTCGCGGGTGCGCAGACTGACTTTGACGACGCGCAAGCCGATGGCGGCATGCAGATCTGCGGGAACCTTCAGGCGAAAATGGAAAATGCCGGAGGCGGAGCGAACGAGGTGATGCGGTAGGCGCATAGGCTTGAAGTGTCCAAGCCGGTGACCAAGCGCCGTGGGTCCATAAAAGCAAAAGCCCCTGATTTCTCAAGGGCTTAAGCAGGTGGCTGGGAGACTAGGATTCGAACCTAGATAAACGGAGTCAGAGTCCGTTGTCCTACCGTTAGACGATCTCCCAAACGCTCTCTGACAGTTGGGGGACTAGGATATACGTCGTACGTCCATGTACTCCGCCCCTTCGGGGCCAGCTCCGCCGCTGCGCGGCTCCGCTGTTCAAAATCGGCTGTCCTGCCGATTTTGTCGAACCTAGATAAACGGAGTCAGAGTCCGTTGTCCTACCGTTAGACGATCTCCCAATTCGCTCTGACCGATCCGGGAAATCCGGGATGACTTTTCGAGGAGCCGGATCAAAATGGATTCCCGCTTGCGCGGGAATGACGATCTGATTTGCTTCCGCGGGTTCGCCGTTGCCCGAATTTACCTTAGCGCTTGGAGAACTGCGTGGCACGGCGGGCTTTGTGCAGGCCGACCTTCTTGCGCTCGACTTCGCGTGCGTCGCGGGTCATGAAACCGGCTTTGCGCAGCGGGCTCTTCAGCACTTCGTCGTACTCGACCAGGGCACGCGAGATGCCAAGGCGGATCGCACCGGCCTGGCCGGAGATGCCGCCGCCTTCGACAGTGACGAGGATGTCGAACTTTTCGGACATCTTGGTCAGCTCGAGCGGCTGGCGCACGATCATGCGGGCGGTCTCGCGGCTGAAGAAATTATCCAGCGTCTTGCCGTTGACCATGATGCTGCCCTTGCCGGGGCGCAGGAAGACCCGCGCGGCGGAAGACTTGCGGCGGCCGGTACCGTAATTCTGCTGAGTCGTTGCCATGATCGAATGCTCTTATTGAGAAGGCTGCACAGGTATGTGCGGGCTCTTGCGAATGGATTCGCTCAAAAATCCAGGGTTTGCGGCTGCTGGGCGGCGTGCGGATGATCCGGGCCCTTGTATACCTTGAGTTTGCGGTACATCTCGCGGCCGAGCGGATTCTTCGGCAGCATGCCCTTGACGGCGGTTTCGATCACGCGTTCCGGATGCTGCGCGAGCAGGTCCTTCAACGCGATCGACTTGATGTTGCCGATGTAGCCGGTCACGTGGTGATAGATCTTGTCGTCCATCTTGTTGCCAGTGACAGCAACCTTCTCGGCATTGACGACGACGAGGTAATCTCCAGTGTCGCAATGCGGGGTGTAGACGGTCTTGTGCTTGCCGCGCAGACGGCGGGCGAGCTCGGTCGCCAGACGACCCAGCGTCTTGTTGGTCGCGTCGACGATGTACCAGTCGCGCTTGACGGTTTGGGCGTTGGCGCTGATCGTTTTCATGGGAAAACCTGAAAGGGGTTTTGGGGCGAAAGACCGCGAATTTTAACGGAATCAGGTGGGTGGCGCAATAGGGATTTGGCTTGGCTCAGGGGGCGTTGGCGGTACTCAGGCGGGCTGAGAAGGGCTTGCGCGGCGGCATCGAGCAGCCGGAGCGGCCAGGGAGAAGCGTTCAAGATTCGCATGCACTGATCGTGATTCGCGTGGCAGATCATGCTTTTCCCTTCTCCCATTGGCAGTAGGTGCCCACCTGCATGAGCTGCCACCGCAGCAAAATTCCCTTGGCTTTCGCAGCCCACGCAGGTGGCGCGGATGAGGGTCGGGGCTGGCTCGACGTCGATAAATGACCCGACCCTCACCCTGCCCCTCTCCCGGTGGGAGGGGTTCAAGATTCGTCATCGACGGGTGTTGTTGGCGGGACGCTTCGACTTCCCTGCTGCGCCAGCTACGCTCGGCGCGAACGCGATGGTGTCGGCGGATTGCTTCGGCGCCGGCGGCGCTGGACAATCGGCGCCATGTTCATGCGCCGGCTTTCCCGTTTCGATCATGCCCTCGCCGAGGTCGAGCGTGCGTTATCGACGGCGCTGGTCGCGGCGCCCGAGGCGCGACGTGCGTCGCCTGCGATGGGGGTAGTCGATGCGAAGCTCGACGACGACGCGAGGCGACATGCTGCCGGGCTGATGCGCGTCAACCACACCGGCGAAGTCTGCGCGCAAGCGTTGTATTCGGGTCAGGCCGCGGTCGCGCGCGATGTCGGAACGCGCGCGCAGCTGCTGGATGCGGCGGCCGAGGAGACCGATCACCTGGCTTGGTGCGGCGAGCGCCTCAATGAACTTTCCAGCCGGCCGAGCCTGCTCAATCCGCTGTGGTACGCCGGCAGCTTTGCGATCGGCGCGACGGCCGCACTGATCAACGATCGCGTGAGCCTGGGCTTCGTCGTCGAGACGGAGCGGCAGGTCGAGGCGCATCTCGGCGAGCATCTGCAGAAGTTGCCGGCGGACGACGCGCGCAGCCGCGCGATCGTCACGCAGATGCAGGTCGACGAGGCGCGCCACGGGCAGAACGCGCTCGCGGCGGGCGCAAACGAGTTGCCGCAGCCGATTCCCGCGCTGATGCGGTTCGCGAGCGCGGTGATGAAGGCGGTTGCTTACCGCATCTGATCGAACATCATCACTCGCTGCCTTGAGCAGCCGGTGCAGTTGGGCGTCCAGGAAACACCATCCCACCCACCCCCCCTTGAAGGGGAGGGCTCAAGCGCTGCGACACTTGCCCTTGCCCACCGATCACGGGAGCGGATGAAGAAAACCTTTTGCCGAATCTCACTGGCGCGCGCGCGGAAAAAGAAAGCCCTCTCCCCGAATCCTTTCGGAGGCCGGCCTTGCGTTGTCATTCAGACGCGATGCGCTGACATCTACCAGATCGTGACGCGCTCGTCCGGCGCGACGAACATCTTGTCGCCTTCCTTGATGTCGAAGGCCTCGAAGAAGGCGGGCTGGTTGGCGACGGTGCCGATGGCACGGTACTTCGCGATCGAGTGCGGGTCGGACTTGATCTGCTGGATCGCAGCGTTGTCGCGGTACTTCGCGCGCCAGACGGTAGCGAAGCCGGTGTAGAAGCGCTGGTCGCCGGTCAGGCCGTCGAGCACCGGCGCAGGTTTTCCACCGAGTGCGATCTGGTACGCCTTGTACGCGACGGCGAGGCCGGAGTTGTCGGCGATGTTTTCGCCGAGCGTCAGCTCGCCGTTGATGTGATAGCCGGGCACCGGTTCGAACGCGCTGTACTCGGCCACGAGCGCCTTGGTCTTGGCGGCGAATTTCTCGTGATCTTCCTTGGTCCACCAGTCGCGCAGGTTGCCGTCGCCGTCGTATTGCGAACCCTGGTCGTCGAAGCCGTGACTGATTTCGTGACCGATCACGGCGCCGATGCTGCCGTAGTTGACCGCATCGTCGGCGGCCGCGTTGAAGTACGGCGGCTGCAGGATCGCGGCCGGGAACACGATCTCGTTGAGCTCCGGGTTGTAATACGCGTTCAACGTCTGCGGCGTCATGCCCCACTCGCCGCGGTCGATCGGCTTGCCGAGCTTGTTGATGTTGCGCTGGTACTCGAACTGCGCGGCGCGCATCACGTTGCCGAGCAGGTCGCCCTTCTCGATCGTCAGTGCGCTGTAGTCGCGCCACGTGTCCGGGTAGCCGATCTTCGGCGTGAACTTGGCGAGCTTGTCGTGCGCGGCCTGCTTGGTCTGCGCGCTCATCCAGTCGAGCTGGTCGATGCCCTGCTTGAATGCGGCGAGCAGGTTGGACACGAGTTCCTTCGCGCGCGCCCTGGCCTGCGGCGGGAAATACTTCGCGGTATACAATTTGCCCAGTTCCTCGCCGATTGCGGCGTTGACCAGTTGCAGGCCGCGCTTCCAGCGCGGCTGGTCTTCGGTCGCGCCGGTCAGCACGGTGCCGTAGAACGCGAAGTTCTCGTCGGCGAAGCGCCTGGACAGCAGCGGTGCGGCTTCACTGAGCGTGTGCCAGCGCAGGTACGCCTTCCACGTGGCGATCGGCGTATCGGCAGCGAGCTTGGCCATCGCGGTCTGGTACGACGGCTGGCCGACGATGACGGTGTCGACCTTGCCCTTGACGCCGGCGGCTTCGAGGTACGCGTCCCAGTCGAAACCCGGCGCGAGCGTCGCCAGCTTGGCGATTTCGACCTTGTTGTAGGCCTTGATCGGGTTGCGCAGCGTGACTTTGTCCCATTGCGCCTTCGCCATCGCGGTTTCGAGTTTCAGGATGTGCGCGGCACTCTTCGCCACACCCTTGTCGCCGGCCATCGAAAGCATCTTCTCGATGTGCTTGACGTACTGGTCGCGCATGCCCTTGAGCTTGGCGTCGTCGTCCTTGAGGTAATAGTCGCGGTCGGGCAGCCCCAGGCCGCTCTGGCGCAGGTCGGCGACGTATTTGGTCGCGTCCTTGTTGTCCTGGTGGATTGCGATGACGACCGGTGAGTTTGACGCCAGGCCGTACGGCGTGACCGACGAGCCATTGCGCTCCAGTTCCGAGAACAGCGCGGGCAGGCCCTTGCTGTCGGTCAGCGCGTCGATGTGCGCGAAGCGTTCCTGCAGCGGCTTGAGATCTTGCGCGTCGAGCGTGGCCTCGTCCATGAAGCCGGCGTACAGATCGCCGATCTTGCGCGTGTCTGCTTTCGCGTCGGCGGATTTTCCGGCGGCCGCGTCGTCGACAAGGCTGTGCAGGTCATCCTGGATCTTGTCGAACACGATCGCGCCGGTGCCGTACTTGCCCTTGTCGGCCGGAATCTCGACCGTAGCAAGCCACTTGCCATTGACGTGCTGATAGAAGTCGTCGCCCGGAGCCGCGCTCGGATCGATCGACTGCAGGTCGATGCCGGAGACGAGTGGCGCGGCCGTGGCAGCAGGCGCAGCAGCCGATGCGACATCTGCCGGTTTTGTGGCGGGCGCCGAACCCTGGGTCGGCGCGCCCGGCTGCGAGCAGGCGGCGATCAATGCCGCGCAGGCAAGCGCCAGTGCAGTACGTTTCATGGAATTGCTCCGGGATCATCAAAAAGCGAACCTGCACCGTAGCGACCGGCCGCAGGTGATACATGGGCCGAAGGTAATCGCGACTGTAAGCATTCAGCTCACTTCGCGCGCATCCTTCCACGCGCTTTCAGCTCCGCTGTTGTGCAACACCGCCAGCGAGGCTGTCGCAACCTCTGCCCCCGTCCGCCGTCGGCACCTTCCCGCGAGAGGGGGAAGGCAACGCGTACGTCTATGGTCAGGTCAGGTTGCGGCCGTGGAACAGCTCTTCGATCTCACGCTTGAGCAATGACTCGATACGCTGGCGATCCTTGAAGCTCAGGTCCTCGGCGTGCGCCTCGAACAGGTAGGTTTCGAGGTCGAACTCCTTGACGTGCATCTTCGTGTGGAACATGTTTTCCTGATACACGTTGACGTCGAACATCTCGTACTTCTGCCGGATGTGCTTGGCCAGGTATTCCTGGATCGAGTTGATGCGGTGGTCGATGTAGTGCTTCTTGCCCTTGATGTCGCGCGTGAAGCCGCGCACGCGGTAGTCCATGACGACGATGTCGGACTCGAAGCTGTCGATCAGGTAGTTCAACGCCTTCAGCGGCGAGATGACGCCGCACGTGGCCACGTCGATGTCGGCGCGGAACGTCGCGATGCCGTTGTGCGGATGCGTCTCCGGATAGGTGTGCACCGTGATGTGGCTCTTGTCCATGTGCGCCACGACGGTTTCGGAGATCACGTCGCGGCCCACCTTCTCGACCACCGGATGCTCGGAGATCAGTATCGTGACCGACGCACCCTGCGGATCGTAATCCTGGCGCGCGATGTTGAGGATGTTCGCGCCGATGATCTCCGCCACGTCGGTCAGGATCTTGGTCAGGCGATCGGAATCGTACTGCTCGTCGATGTAATCGATGTAGCGGTCGCGCTGCTCCGGCGTCACCGCATAGCAGATGTCGTAGATGTTGAAGCTGAGCGCCTTGGTCAGGTTGTTGAAACCCTGCAGCTTCAGTCGGGGAAGGGCTTTGACCACCGGCGGATTCCTCTTGAATGCCCCGGTGAAGTGGGGTGGCGAATTATGGATCAAGTCGACTGTCGGGGAAACCACCGGAACGTCGGAGGTACCTCGGTCTGGATTCTGTTCGTCCCATCGACAAGCTCTGGACAGGTGCAGGCGGTCGAGGCCGGGGTCGAGGGGGCAGTGACGTTTCACTAACGCTGCGCTCGTTACGCTTGTCCCAGGCTTGTCGTAGGACCCGACGCGAACGCTTTGCGGAAGGAAAATTCAAAATGAGACACTATCGGAACGCCGGGCGGCGCTCCGATCAGGCGGCGCGGGCGCCTGCAGCGCCTGCCGACAGGCCGGCAGACGATTTTCGCTGCGGGAAGCACAATCCGTCGATTTGGACTAAGATTGCGCCAGCGCGGCGTGGACCACAGGGGGATCGCGAATGATGTCCGCGTCAACGCGCAATCCGGTGCTCGGCAACGGGCGCCGGTCGACAGTTACGAGACGAGGTCGAACGTGCCCGAATTACGCTATTCGCTGCAGCGTGCAGTAACGCGAGTGCAAGCCCCCGCCTCGCTGCTGCTGGACAAGGCTACCCTGGAGCGATTCCTCGCGCAGTGCCACCTGCGCCATTATCCGAGCAAGACCGCGATCATCCGTCCGGGTGATTCTGCGAACATCCTTTACTTCATCATCGACGGCTCGGTTACCGTATCGACCGAGGACGAGGAAGGGCGCGAACTGATCCTGGCCTACATCAACCCGGGTGAGTTCATCGGCGAGATGGGTCTGTTCGTGGAATCGCCGCAACGCGAAGTGATGGTGCGCACGCGCACGTCGTGCGACCTGGCCGAGATCAGCTACGAGCGTCTTTTCCAGCTTTACGACGGCGCGCTGCGCGACGAACTGACCAAGCTCCTGTTCGCGATCGGCACGCAACTGACCAAGCGCCTGCTCAATACCTCGCGCAAGGTCAGCCGCCTGGCTTTCATGGACGTGACCAGCCGCGTCGCCAAGACCCTGATCGACCTGACCACCGAGCCCGATGCGATGTCGCATCCGAAGGGCATGCAGATCCGCATCTCGCGCCAGGAAATCAGCCGCATCGTTGGCTGCTCGCGCGAGATGGTCGGGCGCGTGCTCAAGCAGCTCGAGGAAACCGGCATGATCTCGGTCGCCGGCAAGACGATCGTGGTGTTTGGGCTGCGCTAAGCGCACGGCCAACGCCACGGCACTCGGCAGCATCCCCCAAGAAGAGTGACGTTCCTCTTCCCCGTCGCGGGGTCGATGGACGAGAGGGATCTGGCGTTCGCATCTGCCGATCGCGTGTGTCTGGATCGTTGTAGTGAGAGTAGCTACCGCCGCAACGGAGATCTACGATCCACCGAATAGCCGCTGGAGTTCAGCTCCGGGATCGGGCGCGCGCATGAACGCTTCACCGACGAGGAATGCATTGACGCCGGCGCTCCGCATGCGCGCGACGTCGGACCGCGCGTGAATGCCGCTTTCGGTGACGATCAGCCGATCGGCCGGCACGCGCTCACGCAGGTCGAGCGTCGTCTCCAGGCGCGTTTCGAACGTGCGCAGGTTGCGATTGTTGATGCCGATCAACGTAGCATTCGTCGCCAGCGCCCGATCGAGTTCGGCGCCATCGTGCACTTCAGTCAGCACATCCATGCCGAGCTTCGCGGCAAGGGCCGCCATATCGAGCAGAGCCGCATCGTCCAGCGCTGCGACGATCAGCAATATGCAGTCGGCGCCCAGTGCGCGCGCTTCGTAGACCTGGTACGCGTCGATCGTGAAATCCTTGCGCAGCACCGGCAGCGCGCAGGCCGCACGTGCCTGCTGCAGATTTTCGTCGGCGCCCTGGAAGAAATCGACGTCGGTCAGCACCGACAGGCACGCCGCCCCACCCGCAGCGTAGCTGCGCGCGATGTCGGCCGGGCGGAAATCCGGGCGCATGACGCCCTTCGACGGACTGGCCTTCTTGACCTCGGCAATGATGGCCGGCTGGCCAGCGGCTATCTTCGCCCGCAGCACATCACCGAACCCACGCACACGTGAGGCACCGGCGAGGCGCCGCGCGAGATCAGCATCGCTCACGCGCGCGCGGCGTTCGTCGATCTCCACGCGCTTGCGCGCCAGGATGCGTTGCAGGATATCCGTCATTGAGGTGAGGGGTGAGGAGTGTCGGTGTGCGGTGTGCGAAGGATAAGAGCTTCGTCGTCCCCGCGGAAGCGCGATTCATCTTGATCTTGCCGCGCTCGAGCCGAAGCGCGCTCAGCCGAATCATGCAAGGGCTTCGTACGGTCTGCGCAGCGTTGCCGCTACGGGCCGCCGTAGGCGCGTTCGACTTTCGCAACGCGCACCTCGAAGTGCTCGTACCACTCGCGTTTGCCGCGTTCACGTGTTGAGGCGTGGTCGGCATGGTTGCGCCACGCAAGAATGTTCGCTTCGCTGTCGAAGTAGGCGACGGTGATGCCGAAGCCCTCCTCGTTGCGCGTGCTCTCGACGCCGAGGAAGCCCGGCTGCCGCTGTACCAGCTCGAACATGCGATCGGCGGCCTCGGCGTAGTCCGCTTCACCGCGGCCGTTGCGCCGCGACGAAAAGATCACCGCGTAGTAAGGCGGCCTGGGTGTCTTGGCAAATCCCGAACTGCTCATTTCTTGCTAAGCCTTGGCTCGTCATACCAGCGCAGGCTGGAATGACGGCTTGTTGAAGTTCCGCAGAGAAGACGGGCTCACGTCACACGCATTACATCTCACGTTCTTTCAACCGTTGCGTTGCCGCAATGAACTGGTCCAGTTTCGCACGCGCCGCGCCGCTTTCCAGTACCGCTTTGGCGCGCGCGACACCAACCAAGATCGACTCGGCGATGCCGGCTGCGTAGAGTGCCGCGCCGGCATTGAGCATCACGATGTCGCGCGCCGGTCCCACCGTGTTCTCCAGCGCCTGCAGCACCATCGCTTTCGACTGTGCCGGGCCATCGACACGCAACAGCGCGCTGTCGGCGCGCGCGAGACCGAACTGTTCCGGTTCGACTTCGTATTCGCGCACGCTGCCGTCGCGCAGTTCGCCGATCAGCGTCGGCCCGGCCAGCGAGATCTCGTCCATGCCGTCACGCGCCCAGACCACGAGCGCGTGGCCGGCACCGAGGCGCTGCAGCACGCGCACCTGGATGCCGACAAGATCGGCATGAAACACGCCCATCAGGATGTTGCGTGCGCCGGCCGGATTGGTCAGCGGACCGAGGATATTGAACAGCGTGCGCACACCCATCTCGCGCCGGATCGGTGCGACCGCTTTCATCGCCGGGTGATGGTTCGGCGCAAACATGAAGCCGATGCCGGTCTGCTCGATCGACTGCGCGACCAGTGCCGGCGAAAGGTCGATCGCGACGCCGAGCGCCTCGAGCACGTCGGCACTGCCGGAGCTCGAAGACACGCTGCGGTTGCCGTGCTTGGCGACGCGCGCGCCGGCCGCGGCAACGACGAACATCGATGCCGTGGAAATATTGAAGGTGTTCGCGCCATCGCCACCGGTACCGACGATGTCGACCAGGTGTGCATCGGCGCCTGCGGCGGACAATGCGCCCGAGTACGGCACGCGCGCGACCATCTCGCGCAACACGCTCGCCGCCGCCGCAATCTCGCCGATTGTTTCCTTCTTCACGCGCAGCCCGGTCAGGATCGCCGCGACCATCGCCGGCGTGACCTCGCCACGCATGATCTGGCGCATCAGGTCGACCATCTCGTCGTGAAAGATCTCGCGATGCTCGATCGTGCGTTGCAGGGCCTGTTGCGGGGTTATCGGCACTCGCTTCTCCGCATTGGTAGTTGGATAAGACCAGCAGCCGGGGCCGCAGTCTCGTTGGAGCGGCAATCATAGCGAAAGCCCTCTCCCTAAGAACTTGTCCGGGGGGAGAGAGCGCTGCGCTCGAGGGCCCGGGTTGCTTGGCGAGGAACGAGCCTGGCAACGGCGAAGGGGCTACGCCGCCTTGCGCACTTCCTGCAGGAAATTGCGCAGCAGCGCGTGCCCGTGCTCGGTCAGGATCGACTCGGGATGGAACTGCACGCCTTCGATCGGCAGCGCCTTGTGGCGAAAGCCCATAATCTCGTCGACCGCGCCGTCGTCACCTTGCGTCCATGCCGTGATTTCCAGTACCGCCGGCACGGACGATTTTTCCACGACCAGCGAGTGATAGCGCGTCGCGACGAACGGATTCGGCAGCGCCGCAAACACGCCCTTGCCGGTGTGATGGATCAGCGAGGTCTTGCCGTGCATGATCTCGCGCGCACGCACGACCTTGCCGCCGAAAACCTGGCCGATGCTCTGGTGGCCGAGGCACACGCCGAGGATCGGAATCTGCCCGCCGAGCTTCGCGATCATCTCCAGCGTTACGCCGGCCTGGTCCGGCGTGCCCGGCCCGGGCGAAACGACGATACGCTGCGGCGCCAGCTTGCGGATCTGGTCGATCGACAACTCGTCGTTGCGCACGACGCGCACGTCTTCCCCCAGCTCGCCCAGATACTGGACGAGGTTGTAGGTGAAGGAGTCATAGTTGTCGATCATCAAGAGCACTTTTGTTAACTCATTGAAATATAATAAATATAAATCGCGTATGACCTGAAGATATACACGTTAGCGCGAGCTTGTGGGACCGGGAGCAGACAGTTAGTTGCCGCGCACTTACGAAGCGCAGAAACTTCGTAGCAATAGCGTACGGTTTTTCCGGCCACGCGGATAGCTTGAAACCGTGCACACGAGCCGGATCGGCTCGTCGACTAGTCTAGCTCGCCGTCTCCACTGCCGTGCGTATCTATGAATCACCTCAAAACCCGCCAACTTGCGGAGACCGGCGGTGATCACGAGTTCCGCAGACCAATGACCAGGCGCTGCTCCTGAACTCCTTGGGAAATGCCAGCGTCAGCGATTGGCCATGAGGTGACATGCGTGGCGCTCGACTCGATGGAAAATAACGGACAGGTCAGCCGGCAGTTTCACGCACCGCGAATTGCTCACCCTCAAAGGCGAGGTACAATCTGGAAGATTGTCTATCCGGTGGCCATCAGAGCCGCTACCTGCCGCGGAGCATTGAGGGATATAGCGACTACTCGTATTCCCGCCGGTATGCAGCTTGATCGCGTCTGCGAGGAGTCAGACTATAAATCGATCCCAATAACCGTAGTGCTCTGCGCTGCGCTTTCCGCGCGGCAAGCTCAGCACGGCAACGGCAACGCCGATGATGACGCTGCTCCACGCGGCCGCTGTCGTATGTCCTGACAGCAGCCAGGGTGCAGCGATCAGCCACAAACCGAACGCAATGTTGATCAAGCGCAACGAACGGGTCACCTCGGCCATCGCCAGAACAGCCATCGTGACGATCAGCGCGCCGACCAGATGATCGCTGTCGGCCATCGGCGGCTGTGTGCCGAAAATCAGACGCGTGAACGTCAATGATGTTCCAAGCAAGGCGACCGCCAGGAGCGTCCACGGAAACGTGATGCCGCCGGTCAGTGCCCATGAAAATGATTTCGCCAGCGGCGCGTCGAATCCGGGCTTTGCATCCTTGCCGTCATAAGGTTGCGGCCCACCCTTGAAGAACGAACGCCAAAATGGCTCGCCCCGCCGCGAGCTTTGAGTCAGGAATTGTCCCATCGCAACGAGCTCGTCGAGGCTATATGGAATCATGATTAGCATCGCAGCGGCTGCGATCAAGCAGAGCGTGCACCACGTACCGATCACGATCGGCTGAATGATGATGAAGTAGATGCTCACGACGCCGAGCGGCACGACCAGAATGCCGAACAGCATCACCATCCACGGCATCGTACGCCAGCGCTCGCGGCCGCCCATGGCGCCCATCAGGATTTCAAACAAGTAGACAGTCGCACCCAAACCCGCATCGGGAACCGGCCAGGCTTTTGAAACACTCGAAGTAATGATCGTCTCCGTCCCGTTGTGACCACCGGCGCCGGCGAAGAATGGGTCCCATGCGGCATCGATATGGCCGAGCTGGTACGCGGCCAGATGGCGCGCGATCAGGAAGCCCACTGCACCGAGCGCAATGATCGGCAGGCGCTGCAGATACGTCGACGGCGAATACGTCCATCCAGGCGGCAGATCGGATGCGTCCATCATCCCCGCCATGCTCATGCCCGGCATCATCGGAACGAGAATCGCAAACGCGATCACCAGTGCACCGACCAGCGTGTCATTGGCGTATACCGCTGCGTCGGGAACCCAGAACAGCAGCGGCGCGAACAGCAGCCATGTGCCCAACGCCGCATTGGCCCATTGCGCCCACGCCAAGCGCGGCGTCAATGAACAAATCGCGAACAGCATGATCAGCGCGCCGCTGATCAAATCGCTGTCTGCCAGCCAAACGCGTCGCAGTGCCGGTTCCCACAAATGGCGTTCCACGGTAACGCGCAGGACGCTTTCGCTGAACGCGTTCGCGTTGAACGAGCCCAAGACGAAAGGGCTGGCGAGCAGCCAGGCACCGAGCAGAAAGTTGAGGTAATGCACCCACAACATTGCAAAATGCTGTTGCCGCATTTGTTGCATATGCCCAGCCATGCCTGCCGACTTGTCCTTTGCCACATTCATCACAGCGCCGCATTTGCCTTCACCACATTTTCCTTCGCCGGGTTTCCCGTCACCGCACTTGCCTTCACCGCATTTGCCTTCTGCCGAATGCGTGTCCATCGCCGCCTTGGCTTGCCGATTTTCGAAAGCGTGCGCGGCTACCTTGGCCCAATCCAATTTGTTAGCTCGATACCAGCCGACCGGGTCTTTCTTGAGCGCATCGATCATGCTCGGCAGGGTTTTGCGCAAATTACGCTGCGGACTCCATCCCAGTCTCGTGTGCACCCGGGTCATATCGATTTCGTAGTGGTCGTCGGCGCTGTCGACCATCCATGGACGGACGAATGGCTCCTCGCCTAGGACGTTGGCTTCGAGCCACGCGCCGGAGCGCGCCAGGCCCTTAGGCATCTCTCGGGTGGGCCACGATTTGCCGTGGACCAGGCATTCGATGTCGTGCTGCAGTTGGCGATAGCTTGGCGCCTCGCTTTCCGCCAGCAGCAGCGGGAATTCCTTCGGCAATTCCGCTCGACGTTCGACAAGGCGCACAATCGCGTCCAGCAGATCGTCCAGATGCAGATACGGCTGGCCGGTGTCGACGTCACCGGAATACACATGACCCAGCCACTGTTTTTCGTAGATCCGCGCGATCTGCTCGGCAAGGAACGCCGAGTGACACAGGTCGTCGTAGATGCCAGCGGGCCGCACCAGAACGATGGGAGTCGCACCATGCTGCTCGCGCAGCAGGCGTTCGGTTTTCTGCTTCGACGCTCTGTACGGAAACCTGGGTTCGTCGAACGGCGAGTCCTCGTTAATCGGCTCTCCGGGACGCGTTGGCGCATGCACGAGCATCGTGCTGAAGAAAATGAACTGCTCCAGTTCAAATTCCCGGAAAGCATGCAGGAGCCGTTCGGTTCCGCGCACCGTTACCGTCTCGTACAACGGATTCGGCTCGCCGGTCAGGTCGAAATAGGCGGCGAGATGAAGGACCGACGCGATGCGGGTGCCGTATGCCGTATGCAACCGTTGCATGCCGGCCGCAATGCTGGAATCGGAAGTGAGATCGACGCAGACGCATTCGGCGACAGCAGGTGGATGCGTCGTCATGCCGCGATCGAAGCCAACGACATGGTAATGCTCGGCGAGCTTGGACACCAACGCCGCTCCGATGAAACCGCTGCTGCCGGTCACTACAACGACACCATTTTTCGATACGCTCATCAGCAACCTCCTTGTAAAAGTCTGCGCTGGGCACGAACCTGCACGGCGCTTAGTTCGACGCCGCGATTCGCAGGATTCGACGTTCCTTCCGGCGAGCCAGCAAATAGTAGGCCGGCACGATGACCGCGAACAACGCGACCGAACAAATCGGCGGCTAATATGATCGCCGCATTACCCCGGTTTGCCGCGTTCACGATTTACTCCCAACCGACACATTGGAATTGGATTCGCCACGTCGCCCGCTTCGGCGAAGCGCGCGGTCGCGCAACAAGCGGTACACGACGGGAATCACCAGCATCGACAACAGCGGCGCCGTGATCATGCCGCCGACCATCGGCGCGGCGATGCGCTGCATGATCTCCGATCCGGTGCCGTGGCCGAGCATGATCGGTGTGAGGCCGGCGAGGACCACCGCGACCGTCATCGCCAGCGGGCGCACGCGTTGCGCCGCACCTTCGCGGACCGCGGCCAGCAGCGTTTCACGCGTCGCCGGTTCGCCGGCGGCGAGGCGCCGTTCCCAGGCCTGCTTGAGGTACAACACCATGACCACGCCGAACTCGGCCGAGAGGCCGGCAAGCGCGATGAACCCGACCGCCGTCGCCACCGACATCGCATGTCCCAACAGATACATCAGCCAGAACCCGCCGATCAGCGCGAACGGCACGGTGGCGAGGATCAGCAGCGCTTCGTCGACGCGGCCGAAAGTGAAATACAGCAGCACGAAGATGATGACGAGCGTTGCCGGGATGACGACCTCGAGTTTCGCCACCGCGTGTTCGAGGTACTCGAACTGGCCCGACCAGCCGACCGAGACGCCGGCAGGCAGCGTAACCTCCTGCGCCACACGCTCGCGCAGATCGTGCACGACCGAGGCGATGTCGCGATCGCGCACGTCGACGAAGATCCAGCCGGACAGGCGCGCGTCCTCACTCTTGATCATCGGTGGACCGTCGGCAACCGAAACCTGCGCGACGCTGCGGAGCGGAATCTGCGCGCCCATCGGCGTGAGCAGCGGCAGGTCGCGCACGCGCTGCACGTCGTCGCGCAGTTCGCGCGGATAGCGCACGCTGATCGGGAAGCGCTGGCGGCCTTCGATCGTCTCGCCGATCGCGTCGCCGCCGATCGCGCTGGAGACGAGGTCCTGCACGTCGGCGATGTTGAGGCCATAGCGCGCGGCGGCCGCGCGATCGATATCGATGTTGACGTAGCGGCCACCGGTCAGGCGTTCGGCGAGCGCCGAGCTTACGCCGGGCACCGTCTTGGCGACGCGCTCGATTTCGGCGGCGACCTTGTCGATCGTCGTCAGATCGTTGCCGAACACCTTGATGCCGATCGGGCTCTTGATGCCGGTCGCGAGCATGTCCAGGCGATTACGGATCGGCGGCACGAACAGGTTGGTCAGGCCCGGCAGATGCACGGCGCGATCGAGTTCCTCGATGAGCTTGGGCTTGGTCAGCCCCGGGCGCCACTGGTCCTGCGGTTTGAAGCGGATCGTGGTCTCGACCATCTCCATCGGCGCCGGATCCGTCGCCGTATCGGCGCGTCCGATTTTTCCGAACACGCTGGCGACCTCGGGCACCGTTCGGATCATCTTGTCGGTTTGCTGCAGCACCTGTGCCGCCTTGCCGGCGGACAAGCCCGGCAACGCCGATGGCATGTACAGCACGTCGCCTTCGTCGAGCGGCGGCAGGAATTCGCCACCGAGCCGGCTGATCGGCCACAGCGTCGCGAGCAGCAGCGCGCCGGCAATCACGAGCGTGATGCCGGGTGCGCGCAGTGCAGCAAGGAGAATCGGCCGGTACAGCGCGACCAATCCGCGCGACAAGGGATTGGCTCGTTCGTCGGGAATCCGCCCGCGAATCCAGTAACCCATCAGCACCGGAATCAGGGTTACGGACAACCCGGCGGCCGCCGCCATCGCATAGGTCTTGGTGTACGCGAGCGGACCGAACAGCCGTCCCGCCTGCGCCTCGAGCGTGAACACCGGCAGAAACGACAAGGTGATCACGATCAGGCTGAAGAACAGCGCCGGCCCGACCTGCGCCGCCGCGTCGGCGATCAGGCGCCAGCGCTCGTCGCCGCCGATTTCCGCGCCCGGATGCTGATGGCGCCACGCTTCCAGACGCTTGTGCGCGTTCTCGATCATCACGATCGCGGCGTCGACCATCGCGCCGATCGCGATCGCGATGCCGCCGAGCGACATGATGTTCGCGTTGATGCCCTGCGCGTGCATGACGATGAACGCGGTCAGCACTCCGAGCGGCAGCGCGATAATCGCGACCAGCGCCGAGCGCAGATGAAACAGAAACGCCGCGCAGACCAGCGCGACGACGAGAAATTCTTCGAACAGCTTGCCGCGCAGGTTCCCTATCGCGCGATCGATCAGTTGCGAGCGGTCGTAGGTTTCGACGATCTCGACACCCGCTGGCAGGCTCGGCCGGAGCGCGGCGAGCTTCGTCTTCACTGCGTCGATCGTCGCGCGTGCGTTCTTTCCCTGGCGCATGATGACCACGCCGCCGGCGACCTCGCCTTCGCCGTTCAGTTCGGCGATGCCGCGGCGCATTTCCGGGCCGAGTTGGATGCGCGCGACATCGCCGAGCACCACTGGCACGCCGCCCGCGCCAACTTTAAGCGGGATCGCACGAAAGTCATCGAGCGATTTCAAATAACCGCTTGCACGCACCATGTATTCGGCTTCGGCCATCTCCAGCAGGGCGCCGCCGGCTTCGCCGTTCGCGCGCTGCACCGCGTCGATCACCTGCGCGTGCGTGATGCCGTAGCTGCGCAGGCGGTCCGGATCGAGCACGATCTGGTACTGCTTGACCATGCCGCCGACGCTGGCGATTTCCGCCACACCCGGCACGCTCTTCAACTCGAAGCGCAGGAACCAGTCCTGCAGCGTCCGCAGTTCCGACAGGTCGTGCTTGCCGGTGCGATCGACGAGCGCGTATTCGTAGATCCAGCCGACCCCGGTCGCGTCGGGACCGAGTGAGGTCTGCGCCTTGGGCGGCAGGTGCGACTGCACCTGGCTCAGGTATTCGAGCACGCGCGAGCGCGCCCAGTACAGATCGGTGCCGTCCTCGAACAGCACGTAGACGAGCGCTTCGCCGAAGAAGGAATAGGCGCGCACCGACTTCGCGCCAGGTACGGACTGCATCGTCGTACTGAGCGGATAGGTGACCTGGTCCTCGACGATCTGCGGCGCCTGGCCGGGCCAGGTCGTGCGCACGATCACCTGCACATCGGACAGGTCGGGCAACGCATCGACGGGTGTCTGGCGCACGGCATAGATGCCCCATGCCGTCAGGAACGCCGCGGCGAGCAGCACCAGAAAACGGTTCGCGATCGACCAGCGGATAAGGCGCGCAATCATGGCTTGCGCTCCTGGGGCGCCGACTCATCGAGTGGGGCGATCTTCGCAATCTCGAATTCCCCGGCACGGTTGCGGAAGAAACTGAAACTGACGCGCTGGCCGGCGCGGATCTCGCTCGCCGGCACATTCGCCGGGCACTCGAACGTCATCGTCATCGCGCCCATGTCGAGGGAAGGAATCGCGTCGGTGGCGATCGCCCACGAATGGCCTTCGATGCGTTCGACCTTGCCAGTGGCTAGGTGTTGCGGCGGCGCTGGCGCGGTTTGCGTTTGCGGCGACACGGGCGCGCGGGTTTGCTCCGCCGAGTTCGCGCCACTGCCCAGCCGCGCGAGCGTGCCGCTCAAGCTCGCTTCGGAATCGATCAGGAATTGCCCTGACAGCACGACCGAATCGCCTTCGTTCAGCCCTTCGAGCACGGCCATCTTGCCGTCCGCCTCGTCGCCGATGCGTACTTCCTGCGCGCGAAAACGGCCTTGGCCACCATCGACGATAGCGACGTTGCGCGTGCCGGTCACGATCACGGCTTGACTGGGAATCAGTATCTGTTCGGTCGCCGCCGCGGCCGGCGTAATCTCGACGCTCGCGAACATGCCCGGTGCGAGCCGGTGTTGTGGATTGGGCAGCACGATGCGCGCTTTCTGCGTACGCGTCGCCGGATCAAGATCGGGCAGAAGCGTTTCGACCTTTCCCGCAAACGTCTCGCCGGGAAATGCGGCCAGCGTCGCCTCCACCACAGCGCCCGGCGCGACGCGACCGCTGTCGCCTTCCGCGATCGCAGCATTCATCCAGACATCATCGAGTCCGGTCAGCGTCAGCAACGGTGCTCCGGCCATCACGGTCGCACCGTCGCGCGTGGCAAGATCAGTGATGACGCCGTGACGTGGGGCGCTGATCGTGATGCGCGTCTGCGCCTGGCCGGCGCGCTCGACCGCGCGGATTTGCGCTTCGTCCATGCCAAGCAGCAGCAAGCGCTGGCGCGCGGCCGCGCGCAGCGCATCGAGCCCTTCAGCTCTCGAACGCCGCAACGACAGGTATTCTTCCTGCGCCGCGGTCCAGTCGGGCGCGAGCAGGGTCACGAGCGGCTCGCCGCGTTTCACGGCGGACAGCGGTGCGCGCACCCACAGCTTCTCGACGATGCCGGCGACACGACTCTGCACGAGGGTGATCGCGCGTTCGTTGAACGCGAGCGTGCCGGTTGCGCGCACCGTGTGGGTGAGTGTGCCGCGCTCGGCTTTCGCGGTGCGCACGCCCAGGTTTTGCGTCACGCGCGGATCGATGCGAACGGTACCTTCGTCCGCACCGGTATCGTCTCCCGCGTATTTCGGCACGAGCTGCATGTCCATGAACGGCGACTTGCCGGGCGCGTTGAAATGCTGCTGCGGCACCATCGGGTCGTACCAGTACATGACCTTCTTGTCGGAGGGCGCGTTGGACGCGGTTGGATTCGGTGCTTCCGTCCAACGCCGCGTGACGATGAGCGTGGCCGCGATGCCGAGCGCGAAAGCCAGCGCGGCTGCGATGACGAGATGAACGGTGCGCATGGTTCAGTGCTCCTGCGGAAAGGCGAAGTGGAGTGAAGCCCAGGCCTGGCCAAGCGCGTTCAAAAGCTCCGCATAGGCGGCACGCTGCTCGATCGCGTCGTTGAATGCGCTGAGCGTGGCTTGCATTTCACCGCGTCCACCGCGATATGCCGCGAGTGCCGCGTCTGCGCGATCGTCGGCCAGCGGCAGCAACTCGTGGTCGTAGCGCCGCATGCGTTCGAGCGCGCTGCGCCAAACCGCCAGCCCTTTGCTCAGTTCCGCCGTGTGCATGCGTAAGGCATCGGCGCGTTCGGCCTCGACCTGCGCCGCCGCGGCGAGCTTCGAGGCGATCAGCGGATCCTGACGATGCGCCGCGAACAGCGGCAGCGGCACGTGCACGGCAAGCGAGATCATGTTCGAGTACGCCGGTCCGCGCTGCGCGAAATCGAATTCGACCGTCCAGTCGGGTTTTTTCTCCGCGCGTGCGAGTTCCACGTCGGCGTTCGCGGCGTGTTCCATCGCGTCGTAAGTCAGCAGTTCGCGATGGTGGCCGACGTGCTTAAGAATCGAATCCGGCGAGACGCCGAGATCGGACCAATTCGGTGCATCGCCGAGTTCGCGTTCGGCCGCATCCGGCAGCCAGCGGGCGAAGTCCGCGCGCGCTTCGTCGACGTCGCGCTGCGCCTGCGTGATGCGATCGTCCAGCATCGCCCTGGCCGACTGCGCGGCGATGCCATCCGCGGCCGACCCGCGTCCACCGCTCAGCGAAGCGGTTGCGGCGGCGACCTGCGCCTCGGCGCGGGGTCGCAGTGACTGCAGCAGTGCCAGGCGTCGCTCCGCGCTCCAACGCGCGATCCATGCCTTCGCCGTCGCTTCGCGCGTCGATAGCCGCTCATTGAGCAGCAGCGCACGCGCGCGCTCGGCGCCGGCTTCGGCGTGTTGCGTGCGCGCATCGCGTTTCGCATGGCGCGTGAAGGTCTGCATCACGCCGACTTTGCGCATCGTCATGAAATCGTCTGTCAGGCTGAATGCATCGCCGGTAGTGACCGGCAGGTTGTCGATGCCGGCAACGAGTTCCGGATCGGGCAACTGTCCCGCAGGACCGATTGCGTCACTCGCGGATTCGACTGCTGCTCGCCGCGCTTCGAGCATTGGTGCTTGTTGCTCGGCGAGGCGCACCGCGTCTTCGAGCGACAGAGGGGATCTTGCATCGGCGAGTGCGAGCGGCGGTCCGAGCGCGATGAGGGCCAGCAGTAAAGCGTGTGCGCGCGGAATCGCTCGCGCGGGACTTGATGCGACGCTAAGAAACGAAACGGAAAACATGAGAACTCCAACGGCGGATACGAACGAACCGCACCTGCGTGCGGCGCTCTATGCGCAAACGTTGAAGCTCAAATCTGGAACGTGCAGTGCCGGACGGTGAGCGGCGGCGCGCTGGCGTGCGCGTCGATCTCACACGCCAACGATTCAGGCAGGCGAATGCGGATCGTGCGCGCTTCGCGAGACCATGTCGTGACCGGGAGCAAGGCTGCGGGAACGGTCAAAGCCGACGCGTGATCAGAAGTCTGCGCGAGTGGATGGCAATGCTGCTGGCACCGGGTATCCTTCGTGTCAGGCGAACCACACGGCGGCATTGTCGCAACGAAACTCGTTCCGTCACCAGTCTCCAGGGGACAGACGTAGACTGCCATTGCCAACTGCTGGAACAGCAGGCCGAGCAGTGCAAGAAGCGCGATCCAGCGGCGGTGGCGAGGGCGGAAATGCATTCGCTAAGTGAACAGTCCTGTCGGTGCAAGATAGACGAATAATGTCGTACAAGCTTACACCTGTTCCTATCGGCTACAGAAAGACAGGACCGGAAGCCAGAAGTTCACCAATATATTTCAAGGTCTTAGCGCCTTGGCCCATCCGCTGCGGCGGCTACTATCGAACGGTTGCAACCCTGGCGAACCACTTGCCGCCCCACAATTCGTGAGCGCATGATCAGCCCACCGGTGCATCAGGACAAGGAGACATCTCACGGTGAGCGCAAACGTTGCCGCCACTGCGCCTGAGCAATCCTACAATCGGCACTCGCTGCCGATTCGCGTCATGCACTGGATCAACGCGATCGCGTTTTTCGTCATGCTGATGACGGGGCTGCAGATTTTCAATGCACATCCGGCCCTGAATTGGGGCAAGTCATCCTACACCGGTCGCCCGCCGATTCTGGAAATGAACGCCCGCAAAGACGCAGACGGCTCGCTTACGGGCACGACCACGGTTTTCGGATACGCATTCGATACGACAGGTGTTCTGGGTGCGTCAAGCGACGGCGATTGGGGACGGGAGGCGCGTGGCTTTCCCGCATGGGCAACGATACCGGGGCCGCGATGGCTCGCGATGGCGCGTCGCTGGCATTTCTTCTTCGCCTGGATATTGGTCTTGAACGGAATCGCTTATGTGATCTATTCGTTCGCGAGCCGGCACGTAGCGAAAGATCTCAAGCCTACGCGCCAGGATTTCCGATCGATCGGGCGGTCCATCACGGATCACCTGACTTTCAGGCATCCTCGCGGCGAAGCGGCGAAGCGCTACAACGTGCTGCAGAAATTGGCGTACCTGCTCGTCGTCTTCGTGTTGTTCCCGTTGATTGTCCTGCTGGGCTGGGCGATGTCGCCCTGGCTGGATACGCTAATCCCCGGCTGGGTGGATCTCTTCGGCGGCCGTCAGAGCGCACGCACCCTGCACTTTATCGTTGCCTTTGCGCTGCTTGGGTTCGCGGTGATCCACATTTTCGAAGTGATCGCCAGCGGTCTTTGGAACAATTTGCGCTCGATGATCACCGGTCGGTATCGGGTGCCCGCGGAGAAATCACATGACCAGCGGTGACGAACGCCGGCGCTTCCTCGTGCGCATCGGCAGCTTGGGCGGCTCCGTTTTTCTCGCCGGGTGCGACCGGCTTTCGCAGGCCGGCTGGTTTGCAAAAACTCTTGGAATTGCAGAAACGATCAACCGCGGCGTGCAGCATCTGATCACACCGCGTAGATCGATGGCTCAGGAATTTTCCACGGCCGATCTGTCGCCGGAATTTCGCAGCAACGGCACCTTCAGCCCGAACGATCCGAAATACAAGGTCCTGGCCGAGGGCGATTTCATCGATTACCGTCTGACCATTTCCGGCCTCGTCGAAAGCCCCGCCTCATTCTCGTTGGCGGACTTGCGCGCATTGCCGGACCGCACGCAAATCACGCGGCACGACTGCGTCGAAGGCTGGAGCGCGATCGGCAAATGGCGCGGCGCCAAGCTGGGTGCGGTTCTCGAACGAGTCAGGCCGAAACCGACAGCGCGCTTTGTCGTTTTCCTCTGCGCGGATCCGATGGACAGTGCAGGAACCAAGTACTACGAAAGCATCGACATGGAGGATGCGTATCACCCGCAGACAATCCTTGCATACGACTTGAACGATCGCCCATTGCCGATACCCAATGGTGCTCCGATCCGTGCGCGTATCGAACGTCAGCTCGGCTACAAGATGGCCAAATACATCATGGCCATCGAATTGGTGGACGACTTCGCCTCTATCGGCGGCGGCAACGGCGGGTACTGGGAAGACCAGGGCTATGACTGGTATGCGGGCATCTGACTGACCGCAGAGCTGCTAGCCGAGAATCAAGGCAACACTTGCGAACTCGGGGCATCGCGAGTGCTTTGAAGCTTTGTCTCCATAGCGATGCAAACGCGTCCGTCAGCGCTCGCCCGTTGCAAGGAGATCTCCAAGCGCCTGCCTCACCCCATGAACGGATTCTGGTCTTCGCCAGCGGTTATTGCTTTGTCGCAACCGGCGTGAACAGCAGGTCATGGTAGTCGTAGCTGAAATCGGCGAGCGGGGAGACCGGCTTCATCGTGATGCGCTCGACCTTGCCGTCGGCATCGAGGCCGAAATTGACGTAGGCCGGCTCGATGTTCTTGTCGTCGAACTTCGTCGTGAAACTGTCGTACTGCCAGTGTTCGAGCGTGCCGCCCATGCGCGGCGTCGACTTGAAGTCGATCGTCAGTTTGTTCTTGACCAGTGCGACCTCGATGTTGCCGTACCACGGATCGGTGTAGGTACCAACGTAGTTCTTCAACGGCAGTGACGGCCCGATCTTCGCCGGCTTGGCGGCTTTTTCGTTCAGTGCCTTGAGCCCCGCGGCGACGCGATCCCGCTTGAACGCCTTGAACTTCGCCGGCCAGTCGTTCGGCGGCGCGTCGAGATAATGATCGAGCAGCTCGAACATCAGGCCGGTGATGATCTCGCCATCCTCACTGTTGATCGTGATCGAGAACCCGAGGTGCTTTTCCGGAATCAGCACAACGGCGGTCAGGAAGCCGAATACCGCGCCGCCGTGCCAGATCATCTTCACGCCGCGATAGTCGCGTACGTCCCAGCCGAGCGCGTAGGTTTCGAAGTTCGCCTGCGTTGCCTTCAGCGACTCGGGACGCGGGCCGATCGGCTCGATCACCATCGGCTTCCACATCTGCTCCTGTGTGGCCGCGCTGAACAGGTGCGCGTCGCTGTCGGGCAGCTTGCCGGCCGCGAGCTGGATGGGTATCCAGCGCGCGAAATCGTTCGCGCTGACCGCGAGGCCACCGGCCGGCGCGGCGTTGCGGCCGAGTTCGTCGTGTTCGTCGAGCAGCTCCTGCGTGCCGGCGCCGCGCAGGCCGCCGTTCTTCCGCGCGTGCGGATAGGCGCGGTTCGCGGTGGCGAAGCGCTTGTCCTCGTCGCTGGTCGAATTGAGCATGCCGGCCGGCTTGAGCACGTGCTCGGCCGTGAACGCCTCCCAGGTCTGCCCGGTCACCGCCTCGATCAGCTGCCCGGCCACCATGTACAGCACGTTGTCGTAGGCGAACCCGCTGCGGAAGCTCGTCGCCGGCTTGATGTAGCGCAGGCGGCGCACTGATTCGGCGCGCGACAGGTTGGTGCGCGGCACGAACATCAGGTCGCCGGCGCCGAGGCCGAGGCCGCTGCGATGCACGAGCAAGTCGCGGATCGTCATCTCGCGCGTGACCCACGGGTCGTACATCTGGAATCCGGGCAGACGATCGATGACCTTGTCGTCCCAGTCTATCTTGCCCTGATCGACGAGGATCGCAAGGTCGGCGACCGTGAACGCCTTGCCGGTCGAGCCGTTCGGGAAGATCGTGTCGGCATCGACGAGTTCCGGCGCGCCGAGCTTGCGCACACCGAAGCCCTTGGCGAACGTGACCTTGTCGTTCTCGACGATGGCGATAGACATGCCGGGCACGCCGATGTCCTTGCGCAGCGCTTCGACGCGCTGTTCGAAATTGGCGGGCGGTGCGGCGAGGGCGCCGGCGGACCAGGCCAGAGCCGAGGCAAGTAGCGACCAGCATTTCATAACGTCTCCATTTTCGGTAGCGGAAGAACAAAGAAATTGCGCCCGGCGACAGGGGCAGCGTGACGGAACCCCCATCGACGTCATCCCGGCGAAAGCCGGGATCCAGCACTTTTTATACTCTTGAAAAGCTGGATTCCGGCTTTCGCCGGAATGACGAGCACAGTTTTTTCTCAGCTTTGTCGCACGAAGGTCCCTCGCTGCCACAAGCGCGCGACGCCAAGCGTCATCAGCGGCAGCACGTAAATCGCCAGGAAGATTCCGGCCAACGCGCGATAGCCCTTGGCGATCAGCGCAACCAGGCCGAAGTGGTCGGCGAGCAACATGCAGCACACGAGCAGCGCCAACGCGATGCCGAGTCGCGCGCGATGGCTCAACGGCTCGGCGCGTGCGGCGAGCCAGGCCTTGGCGATGCGCTCGTTGATCGCGTGCACGGCGCCGGTGCCGCTTTCGAGCAGCGCGCAGAAGATCATGAGTTGGAACAGCAGGTGGAACAGCGGCGCGTCGAGGCGCTGCAGCATGAAATCCGACGGCAGCGTTTCGTTCGCGATGCCCGGATAGAACGCGACCATGCAGGTGAAGAACAGCAGCGCCGGCAGCATCGCCAAGGGACCTGCGATCAATCCGGCGACGATCGCGTCGCGATCCGAAGTCAGATGACGCAAGACCGGCAGGATCACGATCGCGCCGATGATGTTGTAGCTGGCGTAGGTCAGGCCACCGAGCGCCCAGTCCGTAGCCGGCACGTCGAGCGCGAAACCGGCGACGATGCGCTCGCCAAAATGCGTGAAGGCAAGCAGCATGAACAGCACGTAGACCCCGTAGAGCAGGAACGACACGTACTTGAACAGGCGCTCGACCGAGGTATTGCCGAACATGACGAAGCAGGCGATCGCGATCATCAGCGCGAGCGTGCCAGCAATCTTCGGCAGCGCGAACATTGCCGCACCGATCGCGCCAGCGGCCGCGCCGAACACGGCCAGGATCAGCACGACGAACAGGATGTAGGCGATCTCGAAGACGATCCAGCCGCGACCGAGCAGCGCGCGGAAGAAACTCAGGTAGTCGCGCGCGCCGCTCACGCGGGCGAACAGGAATGTCGTGACGCACACCGCGCTCCAGATAATCATCGCCAGCAGCATCGCGGCGATGCCGCCCCACGGCCCGCTCGGCAGGAAGAATTCGGCGAGTTCGCGGCCGGTCGCGTAACCGCCGCCGATGACGACGGCCTTGAACGCGAAACCCGGCAGCAGGAAACGCTGGAACCAGGTGGATGTCGTCGTGCTCACCGCCACCACCCGATGCCATGGGCGCCAGGCCTCGTCATGGCGTCGTTCCCGCGCACGCGGGAATCCAGCTTGATCCTGTTCTCTGCCTCAAGAGCAGAATGGATTCCCGCGTGCGCGGGAATGACGAAGCTTGGGATTTCCATCGCTGCCAGTTTCAAAATCGATCGATCAGGCGACCGGTTCCGCGATCACGCCGGCCGCGGCGATTTCCGCGGCGCGTTCGCCTTCGATGCGCCGTGTGGTGCGGTCGAGCGCGAGCAGCAACCCTGCCGCGACCGAAGCGATCACGGCGAGCAGCACGAAATAGACCGGGTGCGTCATGCGGCTCCACAGCGTGCCGACGATGCCGGCGGTCATGCTGCCGGTGAAGATCGCGAGGAACCACGCAGCGACCGTCGTCGCGCCGAGCGACGGCGGTGCGAGCCGCGCGAACAGGCCGAGGCCGGTCGGCAGGATGAACAGTTCGCCGAACGTGAAAATGACGAAGTACGCGAGCAGCCACAGCCAGCTCGCACGTTCTGCGCCGGCGACCGATGCGGCCAGCGCGAGCAGCAGATACGAGGCGGCGACGATCAGCGCGCCGGTCGCCATCTTCTGCATCGACGAAGCGTCGCGGCCGGCCGCGGCGCGGCGGCTCCACCAGGCCAGCAGCGCCGGCGTCATCAGGATCACGAACAACGGATTCAACGCCTGGAACCAGGTCATCGGTATCGTCATCAGCGCGGTCGCGCGATCGATGCCGGCATCGGCGAACAACGCCACGGTGTTGCCGACCTGTTCGTAGGCGCCGCGGAAGATCGTGACGGCAAGGCCGATGCCGAGCAGCAACAGGCCAGTCGCCTTCGCGTTGCGCACCGGTACGCCCTGCAACGCCTTGCGCTCGACCCGCCCCTGCTCCGGCAGGTACTTGCCGCCGCAGACGTAGATCACGAGGCCGAGCAGCATGCCGACGCCGGCCGCGCCGAAGCCCCAGTGCCAGCCGTAGGTCTCGCCGAGGAATCCGCACACCAGCGGCGCCAGGAATCCGCCGACATTGATGCCGACGTAGTAGACGTTGTAGGCCCAGCCGCGGCGCGGATCGTCGGGCTTGTACAAATCGTTGATCTGGCTCGGCAGGCTCGGCAGGAACAGGCCGTTGCCGAGCGCGATCGTGGCAAGCGCCGGATAGAACAGCGGCTCGAACGTCATCATGAAATGGCCGAGCGCCATCGTGCTGCCGCCGATGATCACCGCGCGGCGCTTGCCGAGCCAGCGGTCGGAGACGATGCCGCCGATGATCGGCGTGAAGAACGCCATCGAGGTGTAGGTGCCGTAGATCAGCGACGACTGCTGCTGGCCGATCAGCAACTGCTTGGTCATGTAGTAGACCAGCAGCGCGCGCATGCCGTAGTAGGAGAACTGCTCCCACATCTCGGTCAGGAACAGAATGGTCAGCCCGCGCGGCTGACCGAACCAGTTGCCTGCTTCGGCTTTCACGGCGCTGCCGCGTGGATCGATCCCCATACCTTGTCGCTGCACCAGGCCATCCCCTCGTCGTAGCTCATGCGCGGTTCGCGATCATGGGCGAGAAAGATCGGACCGTCCAGATCGACGATGTCGCAGAGCTGGCCGAGCACGAACGCCGGCGCCATGGCGAGGCTGGTGCCGACCATGTTGCCGACCATGACGCCGAGACCGAGGCGCCTGGCTTCGTGCGCCATGGCAAGCCCTTCGGTCAGTCCGCCGCACTTGTCGAGCTTGATATTGACGACGTTGAAACGGCCGACGAGTCCCGGAATATCGGCGAGACTCAATGCGCTTTCGTCGGCGGCGATCGGGATCGGCGAAGTGAAGCCGTCGAGATCGGCTTCGCTGCCGCGCTTGAGCGGCTGTTCGAGCAGCGCCACGTCGGCGTCGATCAATGCGTTCAGCAGATCGTCGAGCGCGTGGATCTCGTAGCCCTGGTTCGCGTCGACGCCGAGCCAGGTATGCGGCCGGGCGCGACGCACGGCTTGCACGCGTGCGATGTCGCGTGCCAGTTCGCCGGTCAGCTTCATCTTCAGCGCGCGCGCGTTGGCAAACTTGCTTGCGCCAGCCGCCATGACCGACGGATCGTCGGCGCCGAGTGTGAACGTCGTGATCAGCGGCCTTGGCGCCGGCATGCCGGCGAGTTCCCAGACCTCTCTGCCGCTGCGCCGCGCGTCGAGATCCCACAGCGCGCAGTCGACCGCGTTGCGCGCGCCGCCGGGCGGCAGCAGGTGCTGCAGTCCGGCGCGGTCGATGCCGGCTTCGATCGCGGCGCGCTGCGCCTCGATCGCCGCGACCATGTGCGCCGCGTCGTCGCCGAGATAGTAGACTCCGGAGGCTTCGCCGCGGCCGCGATGTTCGCCGTCGCCGAGCGTGACGACGACGGCATCCTGCTCCTCGAACACGTAGCCGGAGATGCGGAACGGCGCGGCCAGGCGCAGCTTTTCGACCGCGATAACGAGTTTCAACCTCGGCATCAGTAGTTCACTCCCCAGCCGATCAGATGGAACACGAACGCGATCCACAACATGATGAATGTGGAGAACACCAGCAGGACGCTCCACAGCTTCGCTGGCCAGCGTCGCTGCCCGCTCCAGACGGCCCTCAGGTTCCACAGCGTCAGCAGGAAGCCGCCGACGAACCCGATGAAGCCGAAGACCTGGGCGAAGCGCAGCACCGGATCGAACGCCGAGGTCGTCTTGTTCAGGTCGGAGAACATCGAGACGATCGACAGTGCCCAGGTACCGAACGCAGCGAGCACCAGCAGCGCACCGATCTTGCCGGCGCGATAGGCGCGCAGCGCCGGCGGCGGAAGGTCGAGGCGCGCACGATAGCGGCGGCGCACGATCGCGGTAACAGGCCAGAACACCAGCGTCAGCAAAAGCACACCGAGGCTCACGCACAGCGCCGGCACGAGCCAGGCGCCGTCGCTCGCCGCGCCGGCGCGCAGGTAGACATCGAACGGCGCGACCAGATCGAAGCTCCAGCGGTCGACCTTGCCGTCGACGACTTTCGCGGTCAGGCGATCATGGCCGTTCGGATCCTGCCAGAGGAACGGCGCGGTTTCGACCCACTTGATCGGCTGGCCGTTCAGGCCCTTCAGATCCGCCACGACCAGCTCGCCCATCGCGCCGACGCCGACCTTGGTCTGGCCGATCAGGCCGATCGCCGACAGGAACGTCGTCTGCGAACCGCGCGACGCGACCCAGTTGCCGGCCATCCGCTGCGCGTGCTGCTTCGCGGTCGCCTCGTCGACGCGCGCCGTGCCGCGCGGCGGCCCTGGGAAGTAGCGATCGGCGAAATCGGCAAACAGCGCAAGGCGCAGTTTGTGTGCCGCGCCTTCCTTGCCGGCGCTGTTGAACGACACGTAGAAACCGGCGTTCTCCTTGAGGAACAGGTGCAGCGAGGTGTGGAAGTCCTGCGTGTCGCCGAGGTGGCCGATGACCTCGCGGCCGTTGATGTTGGTCTCGAAGAAGCCGAGCTCCATGCGGTTCAGCGGCGGCAGCAGCGTCAACGGGCTGTCGTGCATCTGCCTGGCCGTCTCCTCCTTGAGAATGCGGTTGCCGTTGTACTCGCCGTTCTGCAGGTGCGCGATCATGAAATGCGCCATGTCCTCGGCCGGTGACGACAGCGCGCCGGCTGGCGCCGGGCCGACGATCTCGAACTTCTTCGCTTCGCCCGAGGCAAGCACATAACCGGTCGCCATGTACGGCTCGAGGTCCTTCGGCAACGGCTGGCGCATCGTCGAATGCTTCATGTCGAGCGGCGCGAAGATGTGCTTCTCGACGTAGTCGTAGAACGACTCGCCGGAGACGCGCTCGACGATGTAGCCGGCAAGCGACGTCGCATAGTTCGAATAGGCCGGCGTCGTGCCCGCGTCGAAAACGCGCGTCGGCATCCAGCGCTTGAGCAGCTCGACGTAGCCGGGCTGGGTCGGGTCCTCGGTGATGATGTTCTTGACCTGCTCTTCGAAGCCCGCCGTGTGCGTCATGATGTTGCGCAACGTGATCGGCCTGGCGTCGCGTGCGGGAACCTGGAGGTCGGTGCCCAGGTACTTGTTGACGTCGGCGTCGAGGTCGAGCTTGCCCTGCTCGACCAGCTGCATGACCGCGGTCCAGGTGATGAGCTTCGTCACCGAGCCCGGTCGGAACAACGTGAGTTTCGGATCGACCGGCTTCTTCGAAGCGACATCGGCGTAGCCGTATCCCTTCTCGAATACGACCTGTCCGTCCTTGACGACGGCAACGACCGCACCCGCGAGATCGCCCGTCGCCAGCGCATACGGCATGTAGCCGTCGAGCCAGGCGTTGACATCGTCGGCGGTCAGCGGCTTGGCGACTCGCGCGTCGGCCGGCTTCGTCGCTGCCGTGCCTTCAGCCGGCGCTGTCGCCGGACTGACCGGTGCGGGCGCCGCCGGCGGATTCGTCTGAGCGATCGCGACCAGCGATCCCAATACAAGCAGCGTGGCGGCAAGCCATTTCATCGGAAACATGTTTCTCTCCTTTCGTCGGAGTCGTTGCGCGTCGACCATTCGATGCGCGTGACTCTCGTGATGTTGTTGTGTCTTGACTGCTTGGCGGTACGTATCTGGCACATCCAACCGCGATCACGTTTCGCACTTCCGACCGCCACCCTCACCCTGCGCGCTGAGCGCGCCAGCCTCTCCGGCCAGCGGGAGAGGCGCAATAACGCGCAGCGATATCGCCTCAGCTCATGCCAGACACGCATCGACCAGCCGCTCGAACTCATGCCCGGCGCGCATCGGATCGGCGACCGGCAATCGCAGCCGCTTGCTCTCAGTCACGAGCAACGCGAGCGCAGCAGCCGAGTCCAGGGTGCCGGTGTTCAAGCTGACGCCACCGCAACGGATCGCCGGATTCGTGCGTCGGCCCAGGCGCACCGTCATGTCGATCGTCTCCTCGATGCTCGGCAAAGCGAACTCCTCGTGGCCCAGCACAAACTCGCGGCCCGGCTCGTGGCAGACCACGAACACGTCCGGCTGGCTGCCGTGCAGCAGGCCGAGCGTCACCGCGGCGTAAGCCGGGTGAAACAGCGAGCCCTGCCCTTCGATGACATCCCAGTGCTGCGGCGCCGCGGCTGGGCTGAGCAGTTCCGCGGCTCCGGCCTCGAAGTCGGCGACGACCGCGTCCATCGGCATGCCGCTGCCGGCGATCAGGATGCCGGTCTGGCCGGTCGCGCGAAAATCGGCGGCGACGCCGCGCTTGACGAATGCGCGCGCGAGCGCGAGCGCAGTATACTTTTTGCCCAATGCGCAATCGGTGCCGACCGTGAGCAGGCGCTTGCCGCTGCGCCGGTGGCCCGAACCTATCGGAATGTTCTTCGGCGGCGTGCGGATATCGATCAGGCGCCGGCCGTAGCGCGTCGCCGCAGCCTTGAGCTGCGGCACATCGGCCAGGCGCGTGTGCATGCCGCTGACGATGTCCAGCCCGGCCTCGAGAGCTTCGACCAGCGCCGGGATCCAGCTGTCATAGATGACGCCGCCGGAGTTGGCCACGCCGATGACCAGGCCGCGCGCACCGCGCGCGCGTGCTTCCTTCGGCGCCAGGAACGGCAGTCCGGTCGATACCGTCGCGCCGCAGCCCCATTCGCCGACGACCCGGTCGCCGGCCCAGTCGCGCAGACCATATGCGGTCTTCGCGTAACTGGGCTCGGTCGTGTCGCCGAGGAACAGCAGGTACGGTTGCGGCAGCGTCTCGACCGGCGATTCGCGCAGCGCGGATAGTGTGCTCATGCCATCGCTCGTCTAGAACTTGGCATCGAAGCCGATGCCGATCGTGCGCGGGGTCAGCGGCACGCCATTGACCTTGATGATCTCGCCGGTGACAGGGTTCGACAGCGGCGCAAGGCTCGTGTAGACACGCTTGTCGGCCAGGTTCCTGATATACAGGCGCACGGTCCAGCGGTCGTTCGACACGTCCGCGTTGAGGTCGATCGCCGTGTAGCTGTCCTGTGGAAGCGTCAACGGGTTGCCCTCGACACTGCTGAGCGTGTCGCCGACGTAGCGCACACCACCGCCGACGCGGCCGGTCCAGTCAGCCCATGCCGGAAAGGACCAGTCCGCCGTTGCCGACATTGCCCACTTCGGTACCGCCGGCAGGCGGCTGCCGTCGAAGCCGCCGAGGCTCGGCACTGCCTCGGTCAGTTTCGCATCGGTGTAGGCGCCGTTGAAGCCGAGGCGCAACCCGGCAACCGGCGCATACAACATCGCGAATTCCATGCCGCTGCTGCGCGCCGTGCCGCCGTTCGCGAGATAGCCGACGCCGTTTGCCTGGGCGGTCACCTGGATCTTGTCCCACTCGACATCGAAAAGGGCCGCATCGATCATCAGCCGATTGTCATCGAACAACGCTTTCCAGCCGATTTCGTAGTTGGTCAGTGTCGACGCATCGACTGAAAGCGGCACGCCCGGAAGCGCGATGTTCGGACCGCCCGGCTGGTAGCCCGTGGCGATGCGCAAGTACAGCATCTGGTCGGCCGACAGATGCATGCGCGGCGAGAACGACCAGGTCACGACGTCTTCGTTCGACTGCCCTTCGATGTTGACGGTGCCGGTCAGTGCGCCGCTGGTGTTCTCATGGAACGTCTGGTCGTTGTGCGCGTAGCGCAAGCCGCCGGTGATGTCGAATGTGCTGTCGATCTTGTACGTGACATCGCCGAAGAACGCATATTCCTTGTAGGTCGATGGCAGGCCAACGACGGCGAGCGGGTCGAGGCCGGGTATCGAAGAGTAGTCGAGGAACTGCGCGCTCGCGGCCTGGTTCTGCTTGCTGTTCTCGTCGGTATAGAACGCACCGATCAGCCACTCGACCTGACCGTCGCTGTTCGAGGTCAGGCGGAATTCCTGGGTCGTCTTGTACAGCTTGAGGTCGTAGTTGACTGCCGAGATGCCGACATCCGGCAGTCCGAACAGCGGAAAGACGACGCCGTAGACGTCGCTGGCGTCGAGCGTGTTGTGCTGCGTGATTTCGGAGTAGCTGGTCGACGAAACGAAGTCGGCGAATGCAAGGTGCCAGTTGATCGTGGCGTTATAGTAGTTCGTGTCCTTCTTGAACGGCTCCGGTATGTAATTGTCATCCGTCAGGTCGCCGTAGGTCGGCTTCAGTGAGACCGGATCGAGTGCCACGAAAGAACTGCTGTCGGCATCGTTCTTCGACTGGATAGCCTGCAGCGTGATCGACAGGTCGTCGGTCGCCTTCCACAGCATCTGCAGGTGTCCGGCCTGCTGCGTGAACGCGTTCTGATCTTTCTTGCCGGTGCGCACGTTGTCGATGTAGCCGGGCGAATCCTGGCGCGCAACACTGCCGCTGAGCGCGAGCTGGCCGGGCACGATCGGGGCGTTGAAGCCGAAGCGACCGTCGTAGCCGGCGTCGCTGGCGCCTTCGGTCGTGAAGGCATCGGCGCCGAAGCGCCAGGACCACGTGTTCAGGTCGGGCTGCCTAGTCACATAGCGCAGCACGCCGCCAAGCGCGCTGGCGCCGTACAACGTACCTTGCGGACCGCGCAGTATCTCGACGCTCTGGAAATCATACGGCAGCAGGTCGACCACCGAGTTCGAGCCGCCGCCGTAGTTGCTGCTCGTACCCAGCGGCGTTTCGTCGATGTAGGTCGCGACCGTCGAGCCGGCGCTCAGCGGCGTGATGCCGCGCACGCCGAGCGTCGCCTGACCCGGCGCGCCACCGTCGATGACGGTGAATCCGGGAATGTACGCGGCGTAGTCGGAAAGCTGCGTCGCGTGCAGGTTTTCCAGCGTCGACACGTCGATGACGCCGATCGACATCGGCACCTGCTGGATGTCTTCGCTGCGCTTCTCGGCAGTGACCATGATCGTGCCGAGCGTGGACGAGTCGGCGGCGTCGGGCTTGGCCACTTCTTGCGCCGACGCTTGTGCGCTGGCGAGGAGCGCGAGCAGGATGGCGTGCCCCAGGCGCGTGCGGTTACAGGTCGTGCTCATGATTTTTTCTCCTCGGGTTTGGCCGCTTCGGGTGGCGGCGTGCGTTTGGGTTCGAGCCAGGTAGCAGCGAGCAGGCGGCGGAAATTGCCGCCGAGCACGGCCTGGATGTTGGTTTCGCTGTAGCCACGTTTGAGCAGCGTGGCGGTCAGGTCGTAGACCTTGCGCGGATGGTCGAAACCGTCCGTGTCGATCTTGTCGCGAAAGGCATAGCTGCTCTTGTAGGCGGCCTTGAGCTTCTCGTACTGGTCCTTGGGCATGTGGTCGTAGCCCATCAAGTCCGAGTCCGAACCGATGCCGACGTGCTCGATGCCGACGAGCTTCACGACGTGATCGATGTGGTCGACGATGTCCTCGATCGTCGTCGGTTCTTTGTCCTTGACGAACATGCGCACGCCGGTGATGCCCATGACCCCGCCTTTCGCGGCGAGCTTCCTGATCGCTTCGTCGGTCTTCAGGCGCGGGTGGTTGTTCAGGGCGCGGCAGTTCGAATGCGTGATCGCGATGGACTTTGGCGAAATCTCGATCGCATCGAGGGTTGTCCTGTCGCCTGAATGCGAAACGTCGATCAGCATGCCGACGTCGTTCATCGCCTCGACGATCTTCACGCCGTAGTCGGTTATGCCGCCGTCGACGCGTTCGGTCGAGCCGCTGCCGATCAGGTTCTGCGTGTTGTAGGTCAGCTGTGCGCAGCGCAGGCCGACATCGTAAAAGTCCTTGACGTCGCCGGGCTGGCGGAATTCATCGGCGTTCTGCAGGCCCATGATCACGGCAACCTTGTGCCTGGCCTTGGCGCGGTCGAGATCCTCGGCGCGCCCGACCAGCGAAAACACTTCGCTGTTGCGTCCGCAGAAACCGCTCCACGCCGCAATGAACTGCAGCGCTTCCTCGTACGCGGTTGCGCCGCCGACGCCGACCGAATTGTGGAAGCCGGTGATACCGCAATTCAGGAACATCTGCGCATCGGCTTCGCTGAGCGGCAGCGAGAACGCGTCAGGATTGAAGTCGATCTTGAGCGGCGCCAGCATGTCGATGACCAGCGAGCGCTGCACCAGGTCAACGACCTTGGCCGGATACTTCTTCTTCGTTTCAGCCAGCGACCAGGACTGCGCGTACAGGCGCCACGGCGCCAGCGCCAGTGCCGCCGCGCTCATGCCCAACGTGCCGAGCACGCGCCGGCGTGCGGGCTGAAAATCGTCGTTGCCGGACATTCTCCCCTCGTCACCCAATTGTCGCGATTGGGCGAGTATGATCCTGATTAGAGAATTGTCAACGGTATTTTCCATTGAGGCCGAGCCGTTTTCATGCTGCAATGGCGGCATGCGGGCACACGGCGAAGTGACGGCCAATCCGGTGGAAAGCGCTCTGTAGCGCGCTCGCAGCGGTGTATCGCTAAAGTCGATATTTGCGCCGACCCGCGAGCCTTGTATGCTGCAACGGGCACAGAGACATTTTGTCCTGGTTGGAAAATCGGTGGCCCCAGGCTTGGGCAACCACAAGATGAGCACGACGCAGGCAGACGGACGCCGCGTGAGGACGAGGAACGATGGACATGAAGACGCGTCACCCGACACTCGGCAGCCTGCTGCGCGCGCTGCGCGCGCGCAACGGCTGGACGTTGAAGGAGATGAGCGAGCGCATCGCGATCCCGGTATCGACGCTGTCGAAAGTCGAGCACGACCGGCTCACGCTGACCTACGACAAGCTGCTGCAGCTGAGCCAGCGACTGAACATCCGCATGTCGGAACTGTTCGCCGACCCGGCGATCGAGAGCGAGCCGGCGGTCACCGCGCGGCGCAGCATCGGCAGCATGGACGATGCGGTGCGCGTCAACACGAAGAACTACGACTATTACTATCTGTGCCCGGAGCTGCGCCGCAAGCGCATGATCCCGGTGTATACGCGCATCCGCGCCAAGAGCCTGGAGGAGTTCGGCGAACTCGTGCACCACTCCGGCGAGGAATACATCCACGTCGTCGAAGGCGCGATCATCGCCCATACCGAGTTCTACGACCCGGTCGAACTGCGCGCCGGCCAGTCGATTTACATCGACAGCTCGATGGGCCATGCCTACATCGCCGCGAAAGGTTGCAAGGAAGCCGTCGTGCTGGCCGTGTGCTCGAGCGCCGACGACGGCCTGCTCGAATCCCTCTATTCGTTGCACGGCGATGTCGAGCAGGCGGCACCGAGCGCGCCGGTCGAGAAGCCGCGCATCGTCAAGGCGCACGCCAAGCCGCGCAAGCGCTCACGCTGACGTCTTGGGCAAACGCGGCCGCAGCGGACTGCGCGCGAATCAGGCGCTACTGCGGCAGTCCCAGCTTTTTCACGATTGCGGCGAACCGCGCGTCGGTCCACAGCGGCTTGAGCACCGGGTCGGCCTTGATCGAGGAGAGCCCGCCGTCGTGCTGCACATAGGCACGCTCGAGCCATTCGAAGGCCTTGTCCGACTCGCTGCGCCAGGCGTAGACGTCAGCGACCTGATAGGCCGAATCGTGCGCGTATTTGGCGATTGAGTTCTTCGATCAGCGACAAGCGTTGGCCCCTTTCGACGCCCAAGGCCGCGAGCGTAACAAGTCGAAGGCCGCGTGGCCAATCAGGCTGCCGATCACAGCCCTCCCGCCGCCTGTGCTACTGCGCGAAACAGCGCACGGCCCTTGTTCATCGTCTCCTCCCACTCGGTCGCCGGGTCGGAGTCGTAGACGATGCCGCCGCCGGCCTGCACGTGCAGGCGGCCGTCCTGGATCACGGCAGTGCGGATCGCGATCGCGGTGTCGGCGTCGCCCCACCAGCCGATGTAGCCGATTGCGCCGGCATAGATGTTGCGCTTGTGCGGTTCGAGTTCCTGGATGATTTCGAGTGCGCGGATCTTCGGTGCGCCGGACACCGTGCCGGCCGGGAACGTCGCCTTGAGCACGTCCATGTAGCTCAAGCCATCGCGCAGGTCGCCCTGCACTTCGCTGACGATGTGCATGACGTGCGAGTAGCGCTCGATGACGAAGCTCTCGGTCAGCTTGACGCTGCCGGTCCTGGCGACGCGGCCGACGTCGTTTCGGCCGAGGTCGATCAGCATCAGGTGCTCGGCACGCTCCTTCGGGTCGGCGAGCAGTTCGGCCTCGTGCTGCAGGTCTTCTTCTCGCGTCCTGCCGCGCGGACGCGTGCCGGCGATCGGCCGCACGACGACCTTGCCGCGCTGGAGGCGCGCGAGAATCTCCGGGGAAGAACCGACGATCTGCGTGGCGCCGAGATCGAGGAAATACATGTACGGCGACGGATTGAGCGCCCGCAGCGCGCGATAGACGTCGACCGGCCGCGCGCGGAACGGCACCGACAGGCGCTGTGACGGGACCACCTGGAATATGTCGCCGGCTCGGATGTATTCCTTCGCGGTCTCGACCAGCGCTTCGTACTGCCCGCGCGTGAAGCTCGACTTGAAGTCGGTTTCCTCGAGCGCCTTCGGATCGAGCACCTCGGGATAGCTCGGCGCCGAACGACGCAGACGGAACGCCAGTTCATCGAGGCGCCGCAACGCGCGTGCGTAGGCCTGCGGCTGCGCCGGATCGGCGTGCACGATCAGGTACAGGCGGCCCTTGAGGTTGTCGAACACCGCGACTTCATCACTCAGCATCAACAGCACGTCGGGTATGCCGAGCTGGTCGGAACGATCCCAGCGCGCGAGTTTCGGCTCGATGTAGCCGATCGTCTCGAAGCCGAAGTAGCCGACCAGCCCGCCGCTGAAATCCGGCATCGATGCGAGCTTCGGCACGCGAAAGCTGCTTCGGATGACCTCGATCTCGGCCAGCGGATCGGCCAGTTCGCGATCCTCGACGGCGACGCCATGCTCTTCGACCGTGAGCCGGTGCCCGCGCAATTTGTATACTTTGCGGCTCGGCAGGCCGATGATCGAATGCCGGCCCCAGTTTTCGCCGCCGGCGACCGATTCGAGCAGGTAGGTGTACGGACCGTCGGCCAGCTTCAGGTAGACCGACAGCGGCGTGTCGAGGTCGGACAGGATTTCACGCGCGACCGGAATCCGGTTGTAGCCCTGCGCGGCGAGCGCGGTGAATTCGTGTTCCCTGATCACTACCGGATTCCTGCCGAAGACGGACGCGCACGATAGCAAGGCGCGCCGAATCTCGCCATGCACTTGCGCCAGGTGACGGATGGCGCCGCCGCGGCTATTGTCGTGTCCATGATCTTATCGCCGCCCGATTCACGCCATGTCGAACGGCCGCAAGCGCGCGCGCTGACTATCGCGCTGTCGATCGCGATCGCGGCGTACGCCGCTGCCGGCGTATTCGCGATGCTGCTGTTCGCACCACGCGTGCCGTACGCCGACCAGTGGCGCCACTACGCGCATTTGTTGACGATGCCGTTTCCGTCCAACGTGTTCGAGGTCGATGGCGGCCACGTCGAGGTGCTGCCGCATCTGCTGCGCCTCGCCGACCTGCATTTCTTCGCTGCGAGCGAGTGGCTGCAGATCATCGCCGGCACGCTGTTCGCGCTGGTTGCCGTCGTCCTGCTGGTGCAGGTGATCTGGAGCGATCGATCGATCGCGCGTCCGACCCGGATGGCCTGCCTGCTCGCCGCCGTGCTCGGCGTGTACTGGCTCGGCAATTTGCGCGCATTGGCGCAGTCCGGGGACTCGGTTCACGTCTATCTGATACTGACGTGCCTGGCCGTGGCCCTGCTGTTGCTCCTGCGCAGCAACGCAGGGGGGATTGCGACGCGCGACCTGCTCGGCGCGAGCAGCTGCTGCGTCGTGGCGACTTTCAGCTTCGGCACCGGCATCGCCACGTTCGCCGCGGTGCTTGCCGTGCTGTTCGTGCGCCGAGCGCCGCCGCGCCAATGGCTGCTGGTAGTGCTCGTTGGCGCTCTGACGCTGGCGGCGTACTTTGCGCTGCCGCAAGCCAGCGCGAGGTATGCTCCCGTTTCGCTCGATACCGCACTGACCAGCCTGCGTCTACTCGGCGCGACGTTCGTCTACCTGTTCTGGCCGCTGCTCGATCCGGCGGCGGCGGCATCCAGTCCGGCACCGCTGAGAACCATGCTGCTGGCGACTGCCAACGCCTGGACCGCGCAGTTCGGCGAGATTCGCCACGCGGTGTTTCCGCAGGCGGCCTTCGGCGCGGTCGCGCTGGTGCTTGCGGCCGTGTTCGGACTGCGCCTGCGCCGCGCAGCATCGAGGCGCGAGCGCGCGGCCGGTCTCGGCTTCGCACTCGCGTGCTTCGGTATCGCACTCGCGCTGCTGGTTGCGCTCGCACGCGCCGACTATTTTTCGATCTATGACGACCAGATCATCGCGCCGCGCTATCTGCCGTGGTGGAGCCTGTGCTGGGCCGGCCTGCTGATCGCCGCCTTCGCCCAGATGCGCTCGCCGCCGCGCGCGGCATTTCTCGCGCTGGTGCTGGCGCTGCTCGCAATGCCCTCGGAAATCGGCATGGGCACGCTGGCGCGGCGCGTGCGCGAAGTCGCGGAAGACGCTGCCGTGTTTGCCGCGGTCGGCGTTGCGCCCGAATCGATCAGCCTCGGTGAGGCGACCGGCATCGAAGATCTGCGCCCGGCGTTGCAGGCATTGCGCGCCGCGCACGCGGCCGTGTTCGCGTGGCCCGAGACCGCGTTGCTCGGCGAAGACGTGCCGGCCGGCCTGGTGCCGCTGGCCGCGTCCGGCGTGACCGCCGAGCCGGTCGTCAATCGTTTCGGCGGCGGCGGCAGCCGGGTTTTCGCCCGCTTCGACGCAACACCCTGCGCATCGCGCGTGCTCGTCGCCTCCGCCGGCCGCGTCATCGGCCTGCTACGGCGCTCAAGCGACGGCCACTGGCACGGCGTCGCGCGGGGCAACGCCAACGACGCCGACATCCGTTTTTTTGCACTCTGCCGGTAGCGATCGCATGCGCTGGTCTGTGCAGCGTCCGTTCCGCGATCGCGACGTCCGGCAAAGTCAGGGCGAATCGGGGCGCGGCTGCAGCACGACGTGCGACGGATCGCGCTTGTCGCTTTCCGGAACGGCCAGGGTCTGCACGGCACCGACGTCGACGCGCCCGGTGATGCGCGCAATCAGCGCGTCGCGCTGCGCGTCCATGCGGTGGACGAAACTGACACTGGTTTCTTCGACGCTGTCTGTTCCTGCATACGTCGTCACCGAGCCGGGACCGGTGACGCCGAACCCGAACAGGCTGATTGCGGCGTCCTGGCGGAAGCGATGAAGCGCGCGCGGCAGCGTGACGGCGTCGCCGTATTTCGCATCGAGCTGGCGAAAAATCGCGTCGGCTTCGTGGCGCTGCTCCGGCGTCAGGCCGGCGTAGGCCGACTGCAGTGCCGCATCGGCAAGACTCTCGTGCGACTCGGCGGCGATGCCGAGCCATGCGACGCCGCGCGCCTTGTCGGTCGGGATGCCGACGCCGTTGTAATAGATGATACCGACGTTGTACTGCGCCACCTTGTCGGCCCAGTAACCGGACAACTCGAACAGGCGCAAAGCCTCTTCGTAGTCCTTCTTGCGCAGATAGAACTGCGCCTTCCACTCGAAATACCTGCCGGGAAAATCGCGGCCCGGTGGGTCGTTGTTGTTCATGATGAAGTCGCGCGCACCGAAGCTTGCGCTGTGCGCGCAGAGCGTACTTCCGACCAGGAACGCGGCTGCACAAACGCGGACGAACTTGCCGGGTCGCCGAAATGTCACGACTGCACGCCAACGGTTCATCGCAATGCCTCCTGCAATGCCTCCTGCAATGCCTCCTGCAATGCCTTTCGCAAGGATATTCCGCCGTGCGCGAGCGTCCAGTCGCGTTGCAAATCTTTACGTGGCGCCGGGTGCGAGTTACGCCGGTGACAGCGGCCGCCGCGGCATGCCGCGCAGCGTGACGATGAATTCGACGCCGCTGCCGTCGGCCAGGTTGCGCGCACGCGCCTCGCCGCGATGCAGTTCGGCGATCATGCGCACGACATGCAGGCCGAGGCCGAGGTGCGGCGCATCCGCGCGCAGCGCGCCCGGATCGGTGCTGCGGCTCGTCGACGACGGCCGCACGCTGACCAGCGAGTCGAACAGCCGTTCCTGCATCGCCGGCGGCAGCAGCGGACCATGGTTGGCGAAACGGATTTCGGCGGCGTCGCCTTCATGGCGCAGCGAAAGACGGATCCAGCCGTGGTCCGGCGTGAAGCTGCGCGCATTGTCGAACAGCTTGTCGAGTGCCTGGGCGATCAATTCGGGCGCGCCGTGAATGATCAGCGCAGTCGGCGGTAATTCGCCATCGACGCGGCGCGGCGCGGCAAGTGGGGCATAGGCCTCGATACAACCGCGCAGCACGGCGACGAGATCGAAGTCTTCGCCTTCGACGCCGGCAATCGCGCGTTCGAGCCGGCTGGCTTCGCTCATCGCGCGCACGATCGCACCGAGACGCTCGGCGCCGTCGCGCGCGCGCGCCAGGTAGGTGACCGCGCCGGATGGCATCGCCTGGTGATCGAGGTTGTCCAGCGACGACTTGACAATCGCCAGCGGCGTCTGCAGTTCGTGTGACAGCTTGCTCGCCAGCGTGCGCAGGTAGTCGGTGTAGGCGTTCACCTCGTCGAGCAGGCGCGCAAAGCTGCGCGCCAGGTCTCCGATCTCGTCGCGTGCACCGAGCAGCGGCAGCACGGCCGCGTCCATCTGGCCGCCCGAACGAATCGCGCGCTCCGCCGCATTGCGCAGGCGACGGATGCGCAGGCCAAGCACGCTGGCGAAGGCGAACAAGATGGCGCCGGCAAGCAACAGCGCGAACAGGCTTGCGCCGATCAGCAGCAGCAGCGCGCGATTGGTCAGCAGCGGCAGCGCATCGCCGGCCTGTTCGAGCAGCAGTGCGCCGCGCACTTCGCCCATGAGGTAATTGGCAGCCTCTGGCCGCCCACGATCGTCCTTCTCCCGCCCGACGGGAGAGGGGGGGGCCGCCTGCGGAGCAGGCGGTGGGCTTAGGGGAGTGGACCTGAGCGGCACCGCGGCGGCCAGCACGACCTGTTCTTCGGTCGTCGCCGGATGCCAGGCGGTCGCGGCGATGCCGGACAGGGCCTGCCAGATCTCGGGCGCAGCGACGCGCGGCAGGTTGATCGCGAATGCCTGCGACTGAGTCAGTCCCGGAGCGATCAAGCTGCGGTAGACGAGATTTTCGAGCCAGCGCCGCCACGAATTGCCTTCGGCGTCGCCGGTCCTTTCCGCTGCGAGGCGCCCGGCCTCGGCGACGACCCAACCCTCGCTGCTGAGCAGGCGCACACGCATGTCTTCCGGAGCGAATTGCGCCAGTTGCGCCGACAGCGCATCGGAATGCCTCAACAGGCGTCGCGGCTCGGCGAATTCCGGCGCCGGTGCGGCGCTGTCGTAGTCGGTCAGCGCCAAGCGGTCCGGCATCTGCGCGACCGGAACACGCAGTTCGACCCGGTAGCCGGCGCTGTGTTCCTGCCATGCACCGCTGAGGATCGCCGGCAACGCGGCGTCGTCGCTGCCGGTCAGCGTGCGTGCATCGAAGGCGCCCGGAGCGGCGCTGGCCAGCAGGTAGCTGCGCACGACGCCGCCGCGTTCGAGGGTCAGCGTGAGATGGTCACGCTGCGTCGCATTCGGATCGCGCGCGTCGGCGCGATCGCGCGTCGTGTCATGGGCCTGTGCCAGCAGATACAACCAGTCGCGATCTGCACAAAGCAGCAATTTCAGCTTTTGCGCATCGTTTGGTACGCCGACGCTCTGCACGTAAGGCAGCAGGCCGGTCCAGTCATCGCCGAACGCATCGAGGTCGATGCGCCCCGGTGCCGGGTGTACGTAGAGCGCGGCGCCGGGTGGCGGAAGATCCGACTCGATCGCGCTGAGGCCGCGCGCGATCGCGCGCGCCGAGGCGATCAGCGTCTGTTCCTGACCGTGGCGCAGCAATTCCTCCATCTGGCGCACGAACAGCCAGCCGACCAGCGGCAGCGCCAGCGTGGACAGGGCGATCAGCAGGAGTTTGGAGCGTAGCGACATGAACTAGAGCAGGGATTGGGGACGAGGGGCGAGGGGCGAGGGGCGAGAGAAAGCCTCGAAAATGGAAGGTCGTCTCGCTCCTCGTCCCTCGCCGCTCGCCCCTGCTCCTCAAGGTTTCCACCGATACCCGACCCCATGCACCGTCTCGACCGCATCGAACTGTGCGTCGAGAACAAGGAACTTCTTGCGGATGCGCTTGATGTGCGAGGTGATGGTCGCGTCGTCGACGACGACCTGCGCCTCACGCATCAGCTGGTCGCGGTTCTTGACGTGGCCGGGAAAGCGCACCAGCACGTGCACCATCCAGAACTCGGTCACGGTCAGCGGTACTTCGGCGCCGTTCCAGGTCACGCGCATGCGCTCGGCTTCGAGCTTGAGCGGGCCGTGTTCGACCACGGTCTCCTTCGCGACCGGGCGGCTCAATGCATCGAGGCGGCGAAACAGCGCGCTGATGCGCGCCGCGAGGTGATGCAGGCTCACGTCCTTGGTCAGGTAATCGTCGGCACCCAGGCGCAGGCCGGAGATCACGTCGAAGTCCGAGTCGCGTGCGGTCAGGAATATGATCGGCAGCGTCGCCGATTTTGCGCGCAGCTCGCGGCACAGTTCGAACCCGCCTTCGGGCTCGTCGCCGAGGCCGACATCGATGATGACCAGTTCCGGCAGGCGTTGCGCGAACGCGCGACTGGCTTCTGGGCGCGACGCATAGCCCTGCGTGGCATAGCCGACGCGGTTCAATGCCTCGACGTAGTTGGCGCGGATCGCGGGTTCGTCTTCGACGATGGCAACACTGCGGCCCATGTGCGGTTCCCGAGAGAGTGCGTGTGTGCCCAGCTTACGGTCCGCACGTCCGTGCGGCAACGGCGGCGGAGCGATTGCCACATCTTCGCCACAAACCATCGTCGGTGCGCCGCAATTGCGGCCGCGGCGGCGCCGTCCGCAGGACGAATCTAGTCTCGCGATCGAAACCGACCGCGCCGGCCAGCAAGCCGGCATTCAGTACCACAGGATTAAAACATAACGCCATGAAAACCGACCGTCCCGACAGCAATGCCGAACTGCAGGAATCGTTCGAACCGCTGCGCACGTGTTTCGCCGTAGTCGCGCTGCTGCTCGGCGTGATCGCCGCCATGCACTTCTAGTGCGAGCCCGATTGGTGCAAACCCCGATTTCGACGGACAACGACGATGGACCTGTACCTGCCTGCCGACTTCCACGAACTGCATGACGCCGCAGCCGACGACTGGCGCGATCTTCCGACGTCGACGGTGATCGATGGCGAGCGCAAGGCAGCGCGCGAACTCGCCGGCGGCGACCGACCGTCCGATGCATTCAACGGCTGCGCCGACCCGTTCTGGCGCGTGTTCTAGCCGGCCCGTTACCTCCCCGCGCCGCGAGGACCTGACCCCTCCCTCTCCCCAGATGGTTCTCCGGCGCGGTCTTTATCCGATCGCCGCGCGCATCGCCGCGACCACTGCGCGGTAATCCTTGTGACCGAAGATCGCCGAGCCGGCGACGAACGTGTCGGCGCCGGCAGCCGAGACCTCCGCCGCATTCTCCACTTTTACACCACCGTCGACCTCGAGCCGGATCGAGCGGCCGCTGCGGTCGATGATCTCGCGCGCACGGCGCAGCTTTTCCAGCGCAGCGGGAATGAAGCTCTGGCCGCCGAAGCCGGGGTTGACCGACATGATCAGGATCAGGTCGAGCTTGTCGAGCACGTAGTCGAGCCAGCTCAGCGGCGTAGCCGGATTGAACACCATGCCGGCCTTGCAGCCGCTGTCGCGGATCAGGCCGAGCGTGCGGTCGACGTGCTCGCTCGCCTCGGGATGAAAGCTGATCAGGCTGGCGCCGGCCTTGGCGAAATCCGGCACGATGCGGTCGACCGGCTTGACCATCAGGTGCACGTCGATCGGCGCCGTGACGCCATGCTTGCGCAGCGCCTCGCAGACCAGTGGGCCGATCGTCAGGTTGGGCACGTAGTGGTTGTCCATGACGTCGAAGTGGATCCAGTCGGCGCCGGCTGCGAGCACGTTGTCGACGTCCTCGCCGAGCTTGGCAAAGTTGGCCGAAAGGATCGATGGAGCAATGACGCTGGGTTGTTTCATGGCCTGTATCCGATGCTGACGCTGCGGAGCGGAAGATCAAAACCCCCTTCCGCCTTCGGCACCTTCCCCCGCACAGCGGGGGAAGGAACACTCCCGATTTCCGATTTCCGATTTCCGATTTCCGATTTCCGATTCCCGATTTCCGATTCCCGATTCCCGATTCCGAATTCCCAATGTCCAATTCCCAATTTCCGATCGCCCGAGTCCCGAGTCCCGAGTCCCGAGTCTATTTTATTCCCCGCTCTTCGCGTAGCCTTTCGTAAGCCGCATTGATCTCGCGCGCGCGCTCCTCGGCACGGCGCTTCAGTTCTTCGGGCACGTCGCCGAGTTTGTCCGGATGGTGCTGGCTCATCAGCTTGCGATAGGCGCGCTTGATCTCGCGTTCATTCGCATCGGCTGCCAGACCCAGCACAGCATAGGGGTCCTTGTCGCTCGGACGACGCGGCGCTTCGCGCGATGCCTGTTCGTAGTGGCCGCCACCCGGGCGGCTGTTGCCATAGCGTTGCCTGGCATAGCCGTCGGCGCCCGCACCGGTTCCGTGCGCGGCGTAGGCGTAGCCGCGCATGGCCGCAAGCGCGGCCAGTTCGCGCTCGTGTACGCCGAGCGACCAGCACAGCTTGCGTACCAGCACGAACTTGTTCGGCGCCAGCGGGCCCTCGGCATAGACGATGTCGAGCAGCATGTCGAGCAACAGGAAAGCCAGGTCGCGGCGACCGCCGGCCCAGGCCTTGAGGTCGGCGATCGTCAGGTGCACGGCAAAGCCGGCCTGCTTGCCGGCAGCGAAGCGTTCGATCGCACTGGCGCGTTGATCCGGACTCAGTTGCATGCGCGCCATCAGGTTTTCGGTTGCGGCGATTTCCTGCTCGGACACGCGGCCGTCGGATTTGGCGATCGCTCCGGCTAGTGCGAACAGCGGCAGGATGAACGAGTTCGAGGCGCCGCGCGCCGGCTGCGGTCGCAGGGCGCCGATGTCCCACAGATGGCCGAAGAATCCGCCCAGCACGATGCCGAACGGATGCCGGAACAGCAGCAGGCCGATCAGCGCACCGATCAGTTTGCCGGCGATGTTCATCGCGCGCTTCCGGCGGCGATGGCCGGGCTGCGCCGGGCCACGAAATGGATGCGGCGGAGGGTCGAAAGGACGAGGTTCATGGGCGCGAATTCTAGCAGCGCGTCCGAAAACGACGCCGGAACGTGCGCCGGGAACCGTTACAATCACTGCTGCCGCAATGGAAATCCATGTCCGTGTCTTCCATCCTGCATCAATCGAATCTGCCCAGCCTGAACCTGATCCATAGCGGCAAGGTGCGGGATGTTTACGCTCTGTCTGCGCGCGAACTGCTGATCGTCGCGACCGACCGTCTCAGCGCATTCGACGTTGTGCTGCCCGATCCGATTCCCGGCAAAGGCGAAATGCTGTGCCAGATCTCGAACTTCTGGTTCGGTTGCACGGCGCAACTGATGCCGAACCATCTGACAGGAAAGGCGGTCGCCGACGTGCTGCCGGCCGGCACGGATGCCGCGGTCTACGAGAAGCGCAGCGTCGTTGCGCGCCGCCTGAAGGCCGTGCCTGTCGAAGCGATCGCGCGCGGCTACCTGATCGGCTCGGGCTGGAAGGATTACCAGACGAGCGGCTCGCTGTGCGGCATCCGGCTGCCGCCAGGACTGCGTCAGGCCGAGAAGCTGCCGCAACCGATATTCACTCCGTCGACGAAAGCTGTCGCGGGCGAACACGACGAAAACATCGGCTTCGACCGCGTCGTCACGCTGGTCGGTGGCGATCTGGCCGAACGCGTGCGCGCGGCAACACTGGAAATCTATTCGTTCGCGGCAGGGCTGGCCGCCGAGCGCGGCATCATCATCGCCGACACGAAATTCGAATTTGGCACCGACGACGACGGCAAGCTCTACGTCATGGACGAAATGCTGACGCCGGACTCTTCGCGCTTCTGGCCGGCCGACCTGTATCGCGTCGGCATCAGTCCGCCGAGCTACGACAAGCAGTTCGTGCGCGACTATCTCGAGACGCTCGACTGGAACAAGCAGGCGCCCGGGCCGAAGCTGCCGCCGGGAGTGATCGAAGGCACCGCGGCGAAATATGCCGAGGCGCTGAAGCGTCTGGCCGGAATTACGATCGATTGATACCTCGGGATACACTGGCTGACGTTTGATCGCGAAGGTGTGGCTCATGAAAGCCCTCTCTCCATCGTTCGCAAAGGGGAGCGGGTTGGGTGAGGGGGAACGCCTCGCACTTTCGAAAGCGTCGCGAATGGGATACGCCTCCCCTCTCCCCAACCCTTTCCCCCGACACTGTCGGGGAGAGGGAGTCGACTGGCGCTAGAAAACTGATCCTGGAGACTTGGAAATGAATGCAAGTCCAACCGATTCCCCTTCCGATCCGCGCCGCGACGTCGATCGCTGGCTCGGCAACTACAGCGAGGATCACCGCAATCCGGCCAACGTGCTGATCCACTGGATCTGCGTGCCGTTGATCGTGTGGACCGCAATCGCCCTGCTCTGGATCGTGCCGGTGCCGGAGTTCCTCGGTCGACCCGGCTTCTGGGCCGGCATGGCCATGTTCGCGGCGCTCGTGTTCTACCTGCGCCTGTCGCGTCCGCTGTGCCTGGGCATGTTCCTGTTGTTCGTCATTCTCGGCCTGATCACCGAGGGCCTGTATCGCCTGCTCGGACCGACTGGGCTGATGTGGCTGGCGATCGCCGTGTTCGTGCTGGCCTGGATCGCGCAGTTCGTCGGTCACCACATCGAGGGGCGGCGCCCGGCATTCTTTACCGACCTCGCCTATCTGCTGATCGGACCGGCCTGGATCGTGGCCAAGATCCTGCGCCGACTCGGCGTCACGGTTTGACGAAGTAGCGTGCGCCGGCTGCGACGCCGGCAGCCGTAGGGGGCTGAGCGCAGCGATGCCCAGCCTAAGTGGGCATCGCGACACCCGGCTCGACCCGGCAAATTTCCGGCATCGCAATGCTGGCATCACCGGAGGAGTCCATATACAGCCTGCGGGTGTGCGTGACTGCGCGACTGCGTCGTCGCTTCCCTTCCTTTCCGTGTCCACCCGGAAAAGAAAAGGCGCCGCGAGGCGCCTTTTCTCGTCAGACGTTTGCGTCGAGGTTAGTGCACGGCTCCCATCATGCCGACCAGCGCGGCACCGAACACGAAGAACAGAACGACCGCAAGCACGATGTAGATGATGTACTGCACGAGACTGACCAGGCAGGCCTTGCCGTATCCCATCTGGCCGCCGCCTGGCGCCTTGATCATCATGTTGATGATGAACGCATTGACGAGGAACGCCACGACCAGACCGACGAGTGATCCGGTCGAACCAAGGGCCATCTGCAACACGTAGTTGATGATGCCACCCAAAATGATGCCGACCAGAACGGTCGCCACGGCGTTGCCGAGGTTCGGTTTGAAACCCGCGGCCATCTTCGTGGCCAACTGCACGATCAACGCGCCAACGAGTACGCAGACAACAAGAAAGACCAAAATGCCAAGCAGTCCGGTAAGCATGATTATTGTTCCCCGAGAAGTGAGAGAGGTTGGGCGCAATGCAATGCTCGGCATCCTTTCCGCCATCGGGCGCGCCCGTCACCCGAATTCTTTTGCTGCTCGCGCCTTCCTGGCCTGTTTGAACATCAAACGCGCTTCCGCGCACGTACCGAACGCGCCCCACGCCGTCCGGTCAGTCTTTCTCGCCCGGCCGCAACAGCCAGCGACACAGCGCCGGCAGGAACACGATCGCGGCAAGCATGTTGACGACGAACATGAAGGTGAGCATCACGCCCATGTCGGCCTGGAATTTCAATTCGGAGAACACCCAGGTGCCGACGCCGACGGCAAGCGTCAGTGCGGTGTAGAAGATCGCGATGCCGGTCGTCTTCAAGGCGATGAAATAGCTCTCCGACAGCGTGCGCCCGCCGCCGTGTCCGGCGACGTACTCGCTCCGGCTGACCACACCGTCCTTGTTCTCGTCGAGGTCGGCAAAGCCCGGCGCCGGCGCCGCCGCCCGGACGGAACCATCTCCGACCCTCAGGCCGCCGGCGGCAGCCGCACCCAGGCCCATGTCGAGCTCGAAATCCTTGAGTTCCTCGGTGGTGAGAGTGAAGTCGCGATCGACGTCGGCGGCGGCAAACTCGACGCTGTAAGTCATGGCCTCGCGCATGCGCGCGAAAATATAGATGGCATAGTCGACGCCGATGCCGACGCCGAGCGCGAGCACGGTCAACGTGTTGACCTTCTTGCCGATGTCGAGCCAGACCATCAGCGAGTGGCCGAGTTCAGTCACCAGCACCAGCGGCAGCACGATGCACAACGCCGCGCGCGGACTGCGGAAGCTCAGCAGGCACATGCCGAACACTGCCGCGTAGAGCAGATACAGCATGGTGTGATCGACGGCGCGCACTTCGTCGTTGGTCGCGGCCATGACGCCGACGTTTCCGGTTGCCAGACGCAGGTTCAGCCGGTCCTTGCCGGCTTCGCCGCCCTGCTTGGCCAGTTTCTCGCGCAGGTTGACGTCGGGGCCGGCGAACACGTGGTTGTCGTCGCGGAATTTCTTCACCGCGTCGATGACGCGATCGATCGTCGTCGCGCGATGATCGGTCAGGAACATCATGACCGGCATCGCGCTGCAGTCGGCGTTGAGCAGCCCGGAATCGGTTTCGAAGCCTTGCGTGTCCTGGCGCAGCGTGTCGTTGTCGCGCGGCAGCACGCGCCAGCGGATGTTGCCTTCATTCCAGCCGCCGTTGACGATCTTGGCCGCCATCGGCAGCGTGATGACCTGCGCGACGCCGTCGACATTGCGCATGTCCCAGGCAAAACGGTCGAGTGTCTCCATCACCGGATAGCTGGTCGTGCACGCGTTCGGCGCGGCCTCGGCGATCACGTTGAGGATGTCGACGCCGAGCGCGAACTTGTCGCTGATCAGTTCGGCGTCGCGGTTGTAGCGCGCCTCGGGCCGCAGTTCAGCGACGCCCTTCTGCGCGTCGCCGACCAGGACGCGGCTGCCGTAATGCTCGGCCGCTGCCCATGCGATCAGGCCGAGAATGATCACGATCGCCGCCGGAACCGGGCGGCTCAGGTGCGTGAGCAATGACCAGAGCTTGTCGAATTGGGTCAGCTGGCGCAGCCGGTATTCGCGTTTGCGCTCGAGATTGCGCAACTTGCAGTACGACAGCAATACCGGCAGCAGGATCAGGTCGGTAAGCATGGTCAGCGCGACACCGACGGTGGCGGTGACGGCGAGCTCGAAGATGATCCGCACCGGGATAATCAGGATCGTCGCGAAACCCAGGCAGCCGGCGACGAGCGCGACCGCACCTGGCACCAGCAGCGCCGCGAAGCTGCGCTTGGCCGCGATCAGCGCCGGCACGGCGAAGCGGGCGCGCGCACGCAGTTGTTCGACCGTGCCCTGCTCGAGTCCGCCGAAGAAGATCTCGCCGCGGAAACGGTTGATCATCTGCTCGCCATGGCTGACCGCGATCGCGAAGATCAGGAACGGCGTCAGCATGTTCATCGGATCGATGCCGAAGCCGAGCAGGTGCAGCGCACCGAGCATCCAGACGACGGCGACCAGCGCGCAGGCGACGGTGAGTGAGGCCAGCTTCCACGACAGCGAATAGGCAAACAGCAGCAGCCAGGTGAAAAGGATCGTGACGAAGAAGAACACGATGACCGACTTGGCGCCGTCGCTGATATCGCCGACCATCTTGGCGAAACCGATGATCGCGACCGTCGTGTGCTCGTTCTCGTACTTGTGGCGGATGTCCTCGAGCTCGCCGGCGATCTTGTTGTAGTCGACCTTGACGCCACGCGCGGGATCTTCCGGCACCAGGTCGACCCAGACCATCGCGCCGGAGAAATCCTTCGCCACGAGGCGGCCGACGATGCTGGCCTTTTCGATGTTCGCCTTGATCGTGGCGAATTGATCCGGCGTGGCCTTGAACCCTTCGACGTTCGGCGTGAAGGTCTGCGGGATGACGTTGCCGCCGGCGAAGCCGTCCTCGACGACTTCGACGAAGCGCACGTTCGGCGTGAAGATCGAGCTGACCCGCGCGGCGTCGACGCTGTCGATCGTCTTGGCGTCGCGCGTGATGTTCTCCATGGTCTGGAAGAACGGCTGGTTGAACATGTCGCCGTTCTTGTCCATGACCGCGATCAGGATGCGGTTCGCGCCGCCGAAGTCCTTTTCGTAGTCGAGAAACGTGCGCATGTATTCATGCTGCAGCGGGATCATTTTCTTGAAACCGGCATCGACGCGCAGCTGTACGGCGCAGTAAGCCATGACCGCAGTGATCACAGCGAAGATGATCAGCACGAGCGCGCGATTGCCGAAGATCAGGCGCTCGGCGAAGCGCTCGAAGGCATTGGGTGAACCGGGTTGCGCGGAACCGGCCATTATCTATTTTGCCTCGAAGCGGCTGATTCCGTTTTCACCCGCGAGCAGCACGGCGGGTCCTTTTTCCAGCGGCAGCACGGTGGCGATGATGCCGGCCGACTGGTCGACGAAACTGCGCAGCGGCGCGCCGGCCTTGTTGCGAACGAGCACGACACCGTTGGCGCCGGCGATCACGGCACCGCCATCGGCGGTCGCCGCGCCGCCCATGAGGCTGAGCTCGGTGCCGGTCGTCACGAGCGTCCAGTGGTCGCCGAGGTCCATCGATTCGAACGCGTGGCCGCGCAGACCGAAGGCCAGCACATGGTCACCCTCGTAGCCGAGCACGCCGAACATCGAGCCGTCATAAGGCAGCTGCAGCCGCTTCCAGGTCGCGCCGTTGTCGCGCGAACGGAACGCACTGCCGCGCTCGGCGACGATGAACAGTGCGCCACTGCCGGTTCGGGCGATTGCGTTGAGGTGAGGCGTGGCCTCCTGGCCGACCTTGAGTTCGGCGGCGCTGAAGGTCTGCTTGCTGTCGTCGGCGCGCTTTGCGCTGCTGTCGCCCGTATCGTCGTCACCGCCGCCCGCGTCGGCTGATTTCGCCGCGACGATCATGGGGTTCCAGGTTTCACCGCCATCCGCCGTCTGCAGCGCCAGGCTGTAGGCGCCGATCGCAAAACCGCGCCGTTCGTCGAGGAACAGCACATCGAGCAGCGGCGCCCCCTTGGTCGGATCGCCGCCGGCGTCTGCCGCCTGCCAGGGATCCTTGCGTTGCACCCGCCAGTGTTCGCCGGCATCGGTACTGTGCAGGATCATGCCATCGTGACCGACCGCCCAGACCTGGGTATCGATCGCGGTGACTGCCGTGAAGGTCGCGCGCGTGGGCACCTCGATCTGGCGCCAGGCTTGGCCGTCGTCGGACAGCAGGACGTCACCGCGGGCGCCGACGGCAACGTAGTGGCCGCCGCTGCGCACGATGTCGAGCAGCAGGGATTTTGCGGCGAGCGGGCGGATCTCCGCGGGCGCGGTCGCCGGATCGACCCACACCGACGCCTTCGCGCCTGGGGCGTCGGCCGGCAGCGCGAACGCCGGCAACAGCAGCGCTGCGAAGAACCCGCATTTGCGCAAGACCCGAGGTGCCATCGCCGGCAGTCCCTCTCCTACCGCCAGAATACGTACAGCATAGCGGCGCCGACCCGATTTCGCACCATCCGCCGCGAAGCGGATGGTGCGGGTAGCTCGCGCGTGATTGGCCTACTGGATGCCGCGCTGTCGCAGCGACTGCGGCGAGAACATGTCCGGCGTCGTCTGGAACGAGAAATCGTACATCTCGTCCTGGTTGTCCAGGCCCTGTGCCAGGTAGCGGCCCGACTTCAGGTCGTAGTGGATTTCGAGCGTCGACCAGAACACCGGCACTTCGTAGTAGTTGACCGACGGCGCCTCGGAATAGCGCCACAGCTTGAGCTGTTCGTCGTAATGGTCGATCTCGAGGATCTGCCAGCTGTCCTCGTCGAGGTAGAACGTGCGCCGCGGATTGATGTGGCGGGCGCCGGGCTTGAGCGTCGCGTCGACGACCCAGATGCGGTGCAGTTCGTAGCGCAGCAGGTCGGGATTGACGAAGCTCGGCTTGATCAGGTCATCGACCTTGGTCTTGTCGCTGTGCGCCTTGTACGAGTTGTACGGCACGTACATTTCCCTCTTGCCGACCAGCTTCCAGTTGTAGCGGTCGAGCGCGCCGTTGAACATGTCGGTCATGTCGTTCGTGCGCAGGCCGTCCGAGGCCGTGCCGGGATTGTCGTAAGCGACGTTCGGCGCGCGGCGCACGCGCCGCTGACCGGGGTTGTAGACCCAGGCCTGGCGCGGCTCCTTCTTCGAATCCAGCGTTTCGTGCACCAGCAGTACCTGGCCGGCCAGGCGCGGCGGCGAAACGACATCCTCGAAAAAGTATAAAAGGATATTATTGATGTCCTTGAGCGTGTTGCCGGGCTTGTAGTACAGGCCCAGGCCCTCTTCGCGGAAGCGCTCGAGCACGTACTGGCCGCCGGCGGTCGGCGTCACCTGGTTGTTCCAGCGCGCGAACGACACACCCTTGTACTTGAGCTTGTGGTTCCAGATCGCCTCCATGCCGGCCTTGGCCGGGTCGGCGTCGAGGATCGGGAACGGAAACCCCTCGGCAACCTGATCGACGCCTTCGCCATCGTCGACCAGCTCGCCGGTCGCCGCGTTCTTCATCGTCATGTCGTAGGTGCGCTGCGGAAACGACGCGCTGCGGCGCGTCGGGTAGACCACCATCTTCCAGCCCGGGTACTTCTCGAACATCGCGATCTGCCCGGCCGAGAGCTTGTCGCCGTAGTCCTTGTAGTTCTTGGCCGTGATTTCGAACAGCGGCTTGTCGCCGGGGAACGGATCGGGATGGTGCATGCCGACCTTGTAGCCGGCCGGCGGCGTGGTGATGCCGCCCTTCCACTCGGGAATCGTGCCGTCCTTGTTGCCGGCGCGTTCGGCACCGACCGGTGTCAGCGCCGTGCCGGTCATGCCCAGCTTGGCCACATCGGCTGCGCTGCCCTTGGCCTGCGCACCCCCACAAAACACTGCGCCTGCGATCAGCAGTGCAAGCACGGTTCGATTATGACGAGCCATTACACCCTCCCATTAGACGATATGCCGCCGCGCGAACCTTGGCTGCCGCGCGACGCTTGCAAGATGGTTTCATCGATGATCTCTAGAACGAATACTTCACGACGAATGCCACGAAGTCGCGATCGTTGATCTCGTTCAGATCGCCGGCGCCGAAGTAGTTCGTGTAACTCAGATCCACCGACCACTTGTTGAGATAGTTCGCTTCCGCGCCGATCGTGATCTGCTTGCGCCCTTCGATGAACGCACCGCCCGGTCCGGGCGAGATGCCGTTGACGTCGTGGTAGAACGCAATGCGCGGCGACAGCGTCCAGGCGCTGTTGAACGCGCTGTTGTAGTCGGCGCGCGCGGCGACGCGGTAGCCCCACGAGAACGAAGTCGGGAAACCCTTCACCTGGGTCTGCGGGTTGGTCAGAACCCCGAGGAGCGCATCGGCGCCGCCGCCCGTGTCGGTGCCGTCGCCGTTGTAGCGCAGCGTGTCCTGCGAGGGAATGTCGGCATCGGTCGCGCCGACTTCGGCGACCAGCGCGATCTGGTCGGCCCTGAAGAGGTTGTTCGGTCCGAACACCTTGGTGGCGGTGAACTGCAACTGGGTGACTTTGTTGCGCGTGTAGCCCTGGATCGGCACGCCCGCCGGGAACACGCCGAGCTGGCTGTAGAAGCGGTTGGCCGGGGCCGGAATCAGCTCGTTGAGCGGCGACAGGCCGGCATAGAGCAGCTCGACGTCGTCGATCTGCAGCGGCTGGTTCGGGCGATAGCTCAACTCGCCCTGCAAGGCAATGCCGGGACCTTCGAACGTCGTGTTGAAACTCACGCCGAACAAGTGAATGTTGCTCGGATACTCGACGAAGTAATTCGCGCTGGTCGGACTCGTCGTCGTGACCGTCGTGCCGGCGCTGATCAGCGGCAGGCGGCTCGAGTAGTTCAGGAAATAGAAGCCGAACTCGGTGTTGTTGAACCCCTCGGCCAGATAGTGCGCCGCGATTCCCCACTGACCGTATTCGCTCGGATAGCGGTCCGGCGCGCGCTTGACGGTCTGGTCGCATGCTTCGGCCAGCAGGGCAGCGAGCGGGTTGCTGCCCGCACCAAGAACGCTGGCACCGCCGTATGCCGGGTTGTCGCTGGCGGCGCCGCCGAAGCAGACGCTGTAGTACTTTTCCGGATTGTTCACCGGTTGCGGAATCAGGCCGAACGGCAGCGACGCGTAGGTCGCGCCGATCGTGGCGATATCGTTGGTCGAGAAATACGTGCCGGTCGGATCCGGATTGGTCTGCGCGAACTCGAGCAGGTAGGTCGCCTCGACCGAGAAATTCTGCGTGACGTTGTACGAACCCCAGATCATGTTGACCGGCAGCAGCGCTTCCTTGAGTTCGGCGCCGGCCACGTGCAGCTGCGAGACGTCGACCGGGTTGATGCTGTTGATGCCACCCTGGATGAACGTGCTCTCTCCCCAGCTCAGCACCTGACGGCCGACGCGCACGGTGCCCTGCTGGCCGCCGACGCTGAACTTGCCCCAGAGGAAAGCGTCGAGCATGCGCAGACGATCGCCGACCTGATCCTGGGCGAGGCTCGTCAGCTTGTCGTTGTTGGCATTGGCGAAATCGTAGAAGTAGCTGGCGCGGAAGAAGCCGCCGAAATTCTCGCCCTTGCTGACCGACAGTTCGCTGGTCGCCTTGACCGCGTTCGAGAACGCGCTGCCATTGCTGTAGTTCAGGTCGCCGTCGTCGTGATTGGCCGAGAATGCGCCTTTGGCGGCGCGCTGCTGGGCATTCGGCAACAATCCGACCAGCGGATTGTAGTGCGCCTTGGCGATCAGGTCGGGATCCTGGTCGGCGACGCGGAAATCCACGCCGTAGGACAGGGTCGTGTTCAATGAACCGTGCCAGCCTTCGTTGTCGCCGAAATCGAATGCCGAAGCCTGGTTTGCCACGCCGGCGGCGATAGCCGCAGCCAGCGCCAGGGCGAGCGGACGGACGACAATGCGTGCGTTGATTTTCTTCTTGGTCTGCATGAGTCGTTCTCCCCAGGTCCGTTACTGTGTGCGAATCACGCTGGTGTTCACCACCTGTACCGCGTTGCCGCCGGTCGCCAGGAAGCTGACCGCCTCGGTCTGCATCTCCACGGTCGTCTGCGGCGACGTCGTCGGATCGAGCAGCGAACTGTGCACGCCGTTGGTGAAGCGCACGACGCCGCGAATACCGGTCGCCGATTGTGTCGTCGTCGTGATCGTGGAAAGACCCAGCGCGGCGATCAGCGGGTTGCCGCCGGACAGCGGGAACCCGGATACGGCATTCGGGATGACCTGGTCAGGCAACCATTTGCCGTTCGCGTCGTAGCACTTCGCGCCGCAGGCGGCGATGCTGATGTCGCCGGGCACCGGCGAATTGCCGCCGACGACTTCCTGGGCGAGGATGTTCTTGTTCGCCGTAGCGCCCGTATAGTTGATCGGATCGCCCGAGTCGGCGACGGTCTGCGCTGCGGTGACGAACTGGCCGAATGCCGGCGTTCCCGGCAGCACGCCGGCTTGGGCAAGCCCGCCGATGATGACCGGATTGAAAGTCGGCGAACCGATCAGCAGGCCGACGATTCCGCCACCCGGAACGTTCAACACGGCGTTCTGTACGTAGGTATTCGGCGTCTGCGCGACCGCCATGAACATGGTGCCTTCGATGCTGCCAAGCGACTGGCCGACATACGACACACGCGCCGCGTCGAACGCGAGTGTTGCACCATCGAGGCTCACGTTCGGCAGCGCGCTGCGCAGTTCGAGCAGGTCCGCAACGCCTTCACGCAAGTTGTCACGCGAGGTCAGCAGGCTGGTCAGATTGATGAAGTAGGTACCGGACGAATCGATCTTGCCGTCCGGACCGGGCGCACTGGTCGTGTTGTTCGACAGGTCCATGTCGAACGTGCGCTCGCCCGCGATCAACCCGGCTGCCGGAGATCCGGTCAGCAACTGGTTGCGGTACAACGGATTGGTCGGATCGGTCAGACCGTGCAGCGGCAGGTCCATCGCGACCACGGCAAAGCCGGCCGCCGCGAGCGCGCCAGCAATGCCGAACATGTTCGTGCGGTTGCCGGTGATACCGTGCTGGAAGATCACGACCGGCCAACCGGCCGCCGGCTTGGTGTGCCCGGAATTCGCGTTCGGTATCGTGAGCAGCACCGGCACGCTGAGGCTGGTCGTTGCCACCGGGAACGGATTGGCAAACGTGACGTTGGTCGAGGTCGGGTCGAGGCCGACGGCGTTGAACGGCGGCACGTAGGCGCCGGGCGCGGCCTGCCAGAAACCGGTCAGCGCCGCAGTCGGATTCTGTGCCGACGGCACCGACAAGTAGTAGGGAAGGTGCAGCGCACCGACATAGACATTGGCGACCGGCGGCAGCGCCGGATTGATCTGCGACAGGTTGAGTCCGGTCGGCGCGAATGCCGCGCCCGAATTCGGCGCCGCATCGATCAGGCTGGTCAGCGCCTGCAGCGACACGGTCGTCGACTGCGTCGTCGCAACCCACGACAGCACGATGCGACCCGGGTCGATTCCGACCGAATGCGCCGCGGCTTCCTGCGAATTGATCAGCTGGCGCAACGGTTCCAGCGCACAGGTAACGGAAGCCGGCAGCAGCGAGATCGTCGACTTGCCGTTCACGCAGACCGGCGCCGTACGCTTGCCGAGGAAATAGGTCTGGTCTGCCGTGACGTCGTTGCCGGCGTTGTCGGTGATGCTCGGCACGCGCTGCGCCGGCGGCGTGCCGGTGCCGCCATCGCCGAGCAACACGGCCATGTACGAGGTCAGTTGGCGCAGCGGCGCAGTCGGCACGATCGCGATCGTCTCGCCGGTCGGATCGGTCGATGCGACTGCGACAACGAATTCCTGCGGCGAAGCCAGTTCACGTACGACCTTCGTCACGCCGCCGCCCGGGCCGGTCAGCTGCACTTCGAACACGCGCACGGTCTGACCGCCGAGCAGCGAACTGGCTTTGGGTGCAGACGAGAACGTGGTGCTCCACGGTGCCGAGGTGCTGAAGCCGTCGAGCGCGTTCATCGCGACCGCAGGGTCGCCAAAGTTGGCCGGGTTGGCGACCGGTATGTTCAGGGTCAGGTCGGTCGTGCCCTGCAACAGCAGATTGGTCGGAAACGGCACCACCGAGTTGGTTGGATCGAAGCGTGCGGTGATGACCGCCGTTACGTAACTGCCGTCGCTGTTGTAGATCGGCCCCGGATTGAGCGCGAGTGCCTCGCCGGCTGCCGTCGACAGCAGAGAGCACAACGCCAGGTTGCGTATGAAACGGGTTTGCATGGTGTGTTCCCCCGGGGAATCGGAATGCTTGGGTGCGGGCGCCATCATAGGGAGTTCAAACGGTTGTTTGCAACGAAAATCTCCCCCCTATTGCTGCTGCGTCGCAGCAGGAATTTCGCGCACCGCCGAGCCTCATTGATGATCCGGCGTTCGCGCCTTTTGCGGCAACACGTCGCCGGCGATGAACGCGCGCGGAGCGTAACCAAAGTCGCGCTGCGCCGCGCGGTTATCGGCGGTCAGCGGTTCGCGCAGGCGCTGCAACGCGGCGCCGCTGATCAGCGCGTTGCCGGCACGCAACCGTTGCGCGATGCGCAGTGCGGCGCGCGGAACCGGCAGCGCAAGAACGCCGCCGGGGAGCGCGGCACGCAGACGGCGCAGCAGGTCATCCAAGCGCAATTGCTCGCCGCCACCGAGCGGATAGACCTTGCCTGCAGCCGCGCTGCAATCGACCACGGCGTCGACCGCGGCGGCAAGATCGGCGGCATGTACCGGCTGGCGCAGTCCCGAAGCGCCCAGCGGGATCGGCAGGATATGCCAGCGGCGCGCGAAACGGGCGATCGGGGCGAGGCTGCGATCACGTCCGTCGCCGTAAACCAGCGTCGGCCGCAGCACGGTCCAGGCGATATCGCGCGCCTGCGCGGTGCGGGCCAGACGCTGCTCGGCCGCGACCAGCCGTTCGGCAAGTTCACGTTCGGCCGGATCGGACGACGCGCGCTTGCTCTCCGCGCTCATCGAGCTCAATGCGATCACGCGCCGGACGCCTGCTGTCGGCTGACGCTCGAACCAGAGCGAGAAGACATCGAGCGGCCCGAGACTGACGATCACGTCGGCGCCGCCCGGCACGGTCAGAGCCGGATCGTACAGATCACCTTCGCACCACGTCAGCTGCGGCGTCGCGTCTGCACGCGGCGGCGTGCGGCTGACGGCTTGCACCTGCGCTTGCCGCGCCGGCAAGCGTGGCAGCAGGAACGCGCCAACCGGACCGGTCGCGCCAAAAATGAGAAAAGTGGACAATGCGGCGTCGTACCGAGCGCTTGCCCGCAACCTCAGGCGCCGGCCTCGGACTCGTGCAGGCGCCCGGGCAATCCGCGAATGCGGTTGAGCAATTGTGGCGGCAATTGCTCCGTGACGCGCGCCGGTGACGCCGGCTCGGCCGGCGCCACGCGCCATGCGCCCTGCGGCTGCTGCTTGATGTGCCAGTAGCGCGCCAGCGCCGCGTCGACGTAGGGCCGGCACAGCGACGGATTGAACGGGCGCCGCAGCAACCGGAAGATCTGCGCTTCGTTGACCAGTTCGATCACGCGGTCAAGGTCGTTGAACGCGTCGATGATGATCGTCGCCATGTGTGGATGCGCCTGTTTGAGCGCCTTCAGCGCGGCGACCAGTTCGACTCGCCCCGGACCGACCGAGCAGACCAGCGCGCCGGTCTCGTGCTGTTCCATGAACTGCAGCGCGCGGTCGAGCGTGTTGGCGAAGTGCATCTTGTAGTGCGGCTGCAGCAGATCGCGCAGCCGCTGCTGCGTCGTCGCGTCGCTCTCGATCACCACGACCGCATTCAGGCGTCGCACACGCTCGCCTTCGTCGGCGGAAAGCGGACTGGAACTGATCGGCGGCGCCAGACGCGCGGCGCGCATCGCTGCCAGCGCGGCGTCGCGCAACGCGGCGTTGTCCCACGGCTGATCGACGATGCGGAACACCTCGGACTCGTTGACCGCATCGAGCAGCAGGCGCGCATCCGGCCGATCGCAGAGCAGCATGCGCAACGCGCGCGGATGTACCTCGCGGATCTGCGTGAGCAGTTCGACGCCCTGCGCCGGCGCCACGTGCTGGTCGCACAGCACGGCGTCGACGTCACGTTCGAGCGCCAGCGGCGCCGCCACGCCGCCGTCGGCACAGGCGATCACGTCGTGCTCGCGCCACAGCACATTCAGCGCGCGCTGGATGCGCGCCTCCGCCGTCACCGTGAGCACGCGGAACGGCCGCGAATCGACCGGCGCCTGCGGCGAATGATGAATTTCGTCAGCGAACATCGGCGCTTTCCGCCGGCGCGCTGCCGACCGGCAGCGAGACCGTGAATACCGAGCCTTGGCGCGGCGTCGTATGCACGCGGATCGAGCCGCCCATGCCGGTGATGATCTTGTGCGCGATGGTCAGGCCCAGGCCGGTGCCCTCTCCGGGCGGCCGCGTGCTGAAGAACGGTTCGAATATCTTCGGCAGAATGTTGTCGGCCATGCCGATGCCGGTGTCCTCGAACGTCAGTTCGATCTGGTCGCCGACCGCCTTGCCGGCGATCGTGATCCTGCCCTTGCCCTCGATCGCCAGAGTCGCGTTCGTGATGAGGTTGAGAAACACCTGGTCGAGGTCGCCGGGCGCGCAACGCACCCGCGGCAGTGCACCGAGTTGCCTGACGATTTCGATACGGTCGTTCAGGCGCGGCTGGGCCAGGGCCAGCGCGCGCGCGACGCGATCGGCAACGTCGACCAGCGTCTGCGCATCGCTGTCGGAACGGGCGAACTCCTTCAGGCTCTGCACGCTGGCCGAGAGCTGCGCCAGACTGTCACCCGAATCGAGCAGCAGCTGCTTTGCGTTGCGCGGCAGCGCGCTGGACTCGACGTTCGCGCGCGCTTCGAACAGCTTGCGACGCGCTTCCTCGACGTACTTGACGAGTTTGTCCAGGCTCGACTTGTCGGCGCTGAACAACAGGTCGACCGGCTGCAGGCAGTGCTGCACAGCCAGATCGTAGCGCTGCACCAGCGTGCGATATTCGTCGAGCAGTTCGACGATCATCGACAGGTTGTTCTGGGCCATGCCGAGCGGCACGTTGGTGTCGCGGGCGATGCCGACCACCATCTGGCCAAGCGCGGCCAGGCGGGTCACGTGAATGGTCTGCGCCTGCGCGGCCTGCAGGCGATCGAGCTCGCGCTGCGCCTCCTCGACGGCGAAATTCGCCGACAGCGTCTGCTTCTTCTGCCGCGACAGCTCCATCCACAACTGCACGATGGCGGCCAGCGCTATCAGGAGCAGGACTACGGTGATCCAGTCCATCGGCAAATCCTCGTCGAATGTCGCCAAGGCGATCCGCGGATCGCCGGCACGTCTCCCCCAGGGCGCGCGGCCGCAAAGATAACCCATCCGCTGCCGGCTGTGTCGATGGGCCGACGATTGCCCGGCGAAAGCGCTTTGCGCCGACGGCCGTCCGGCTGTTTCTGGGTTATGCTGATCCGCAAGATCGCATTGGCGGAGGTCGGCAATGATCGCTCGCATCTGGCGCGGAATCACGCTCAAGGAAAAGGCGGACGATTACCTGGGTTATCTGCACGAAACCGGCTTGCGAGACTACGCCAAGACGGCCGGCAACCGCGGCGTGACGATCCTGCGCCGCGACCAGGGCGAACATTGCGAGATCATGCTGATCTCGATGTGGGAATCGATGGATGCCGTGCGTGCGTTCGCCGGCGAAAATCCCGACCGTTCGGTCTACTATCCCGAGGACGAGCACTTCCTGCTGCAGATGGAACCGCTGGTGCGGCACTACGACGTCGCCGAGCAGATCGCCGCGGGCGCCGAGGCGACTGCGCCGGCGCCGAAGTCCGGCAAGAAGAAATCCTGACACTGCGGCGCCGGGCATCACTTGCGTTCAGCCCGGCCTGCGCGGACGACCAGCACAGCGGCGATTGGCCGAGTTCATAAGGTGGGTTGGCCGCGCAGCGGCGTAAGCCACCATCACCACTACCGCCAAACAGCTCTACACGCGCCGCGACGCAATGCGCATGCCATGCTGGGCTTCTCTGCGTTCAGCCCAGCCTGCGCGGGTGGCACCCGGTGCCTCCCTCAAGCCGCCTTCTTCGCCTGCGACTCGGCGTTCAGCGCGAGCTTCACCGCGGCGCGGGCGCCGACGCGCTCCATGAACCTCGCCAGCGACGGCCACCGGGTCACGTCGATGTCGAAATGCCGCGCCCAGCGCGTGACCACGAACAGGTAGGCATCGGCAACGCTGAAGCGCGTGCCGAGCAGATAGTCCTGACTGTCGAGCGTCTTGGCGATGAAGGCATAACGCTGCTCGAGCTTGCCCCTGAAGATCGCCTTGGCCGCGTCCGGCATATCGGGATTGAACAACGGACTGTAGGTCTTGTGCAGCTCGCTGGTGATGAAGTTCAGCCATTCCTGCAGGCGCACGCGCTCGAACGTGCCGTTGGCCGGCGCGAGCTTCTTTTCAGGCTTCAGGTCGGCCAGGTACTGGACGATGGCAGGTCCTTCGCTCAGCACCTCGCCATTGTCGAGTTTGAGCGCCGGCACGTAACCCTTCGGATTGATCGCGAGGAAGTCACGGCCGTCGGCGGCCTTCTTGGTCGTCATGTCGACCTTCACCGGCGTGAACGGCAGGCCGAGTTCGTTCAGCACTATGTGCGGCGACAGCGAACAGGCTTCGGGCGAGAAATAAAGTTTCATGTTGATCTCCTTGAGATGCGAACACGTTGGATTTGGCTCCATCGTTCCGATAAGCCATTGTCCAGGCGTGGACGCAACCTCGAGTGAATCAACGTCCCGGATCGCGCCTGGCGTCGGGACGCAGCGTTCCATTAACGTTTCCGAAACCGCTGACGTATTGCTGCCAACACGCTGCGGATTGCGCAGCAAGATACAGCGCAATCGGTCGCGATCAATGGGCAGCAGGTTGGGGCGTTGCGACAGGAGCGGAAGAGTCGCACGAACTGGCCGGCGACGCCGGCATTTTGGCTGAACAGCCAAATCTCTCGCCGTCGACGGTTACCATCGGATGATGGCAGAGGTGCCAGCAACCGCCCAGAACCCGTTGTCCGCCGCCATTCAGCACACAGCCGAGTGTGCAGCGATCCTCACGATTGCATTGCTGCGGAATGCGCTCGACGTAGCATGCGGCCCGTTCGCTCAGTCGCGCCCCGGGCTTCAATTCGCGCTGCGAGCAATCCTGCAACGCGGCGCACGCGGCCGCGACCGCGCTGCATTGCGCCGGTTTCTTGCAAACGGCGGAAAAGCCCGGCTCGCTTCGCAACAGCGTCGCGACCGACAGCGCGATGACCAGCGCAGCCTTCGCCGGCCGCGGCAGGCTCAAATCCATCGCCGACTATTTCCTCTTCGGAATGTACAGATCGGTAATTGTACCTTCGTATACTTCGGCCGCCATGCCGACCGACTCGGACAGGGTCGGATGCGGATGCACGGTCAGGCCGATGTCGGCCGCCTCGCAGCCCATCTCGATCGCGAGCGCGACTTCCGAGATCAGGTCGCCGGCATTCGGACCGACGATGCCGGCGCCGATGACGCGGTGCGTGGCCTCGTCGAAGATCAGCTTGGTGAAACCTTCCGTGCGGCCGATGCCGATCGCACGGCCCGACGCGGCGTACGGGAACTTGCCGATGCCGTACTTGATTCCGTCCCGCTTGGCTTCGCCTTCGGTCACGCCGACCCAGGCGACTTCCGGATCGGTATAGGCCACGCTCGGAATCACTCGCGCGACAAACTCGCTCTTCTGCCCCGCGCAGACTTCCGCAGCGACCTTGCCTTCGTGCGTCGCCTTGTGCGCGAGCATGGGGTTGCCGACGACGTCGCCGATCGCGAAGATATGCGGCACGTTCGTGCGCATCTGCCTGTCGACCGGAATGAAGCCGCGGTCGGTCACCGCGACGCCAGCCTGGTCGGCATCGATCTTCCTGCCGTTCGGCGAACGGCCGACCGCGACGAGTACGCGGTCGTACAGCCTGGGTTCCGGTGCCTTCTCGCCTTCGAACGTCGCTTTCAGACCCTGCTTCGTCGCCTCGATTTTCGCGACCTTCACCTTCAGGTGAATGCCCGCGTAGCGTTTCGTCAGCCGCTGCGCGAGCGGCCGCACGAGATCCGGATCGGCGCCCGGCATCAGCTGGTCGAGCAACTCGACGACCGTGACTTCGCTGCCGAGCGCCTCGTAGACGCAGGCCATCTCGAGGCCGATGATGCCGCCGCCGACCACGAGCAGCTTTTTCGGCACTTCCTGCAGCAGCAGCGCATCGGTCGAGTCCATCATGCGCGCGTCATCCCATGGAAAGCCCGGCAGCTTCACCGCCTGCGAGCCGGCCGCAATGATGCACTTCTCGAAGCGCACGAGTTTTTTGCCGTCCTTGCCGTCGACTTCGATCTCGTTCGCCGACACGAACTTGCCGGTACCCTGCACGACGGTGACCTTGCGTTGCTTGCTCATGCCGGCGAGTCCGCCGGTCAGCTGTGCGACGACCTTGTCCTTGAATGCACCGAGTTTGCCGATATCGATCGCGGGTGTGCCAAACGCGATGCCGATATCGGCCGAGTGCGCCGCCTCGTCGATCAATCGCGCCGCATGCAGCAGCGCCTTCGACGGAATGCAGCCGACGTTGAGGCAGACGCCGCCGAGCGTCGCGTAGCGCTCGATCAGCACGGTGTTCTGGCCCAGATCGGCCGCGCGGAACGCCGCCGTATAGCCGCCCGGGCCCGAGCCGAGCACGACGACCTGGCACTCGACATCGGCCTTGCGGCCGGTGCCTGCGGCGGCCTTCAGCGCCGGCGCTTCGCTTCCCCCGCCAGAGGCAGAGGCCGACGCCGTCTGACCGCTGGCGGGAGAGGGTTGGGGTGAGGTCGAAGCCGCGCCAGCGGCTGAGGGCGAGGCAGGATTCCGATCGGAAGCCGCTCCAGGGACGGCGGCTTGCATCGGCGCACCACCGTCACCCGCGGCGCTGCGCGCCGCGACCTCTCCCGCCGGCGGCAGCGGTGACTTCGCCGACGTCGTTGTGCTTGCGTTGGACGCAGCCGCGTCGATCACGATGACGACAGCACCTTCGGAAACCTCGTCGCCAACTTTGACGCGGACTTCCCTGACCACGCCGTCGACGGTCGATGGCACTTCCATCGTCGCCTTGTCCGATTCGAGCGTCACGAGGCCCTGGTCCTTCGTCACGGCGTCACCCGCCTTCACCAGCACTTCGATGACCGGTACATTGGTGTAGTTTCCGATGTCCGGAACCTTGACTTCAGTCGTTGCCACGATCGGACTCCCTCGTTCTGGATTTCAGCGCCGCGCGGAAACGCGCGCGCAATTCATTGCGTTTCGTATCGAAGGTACTGCTGCGGACAGCTTCGTCGCGGGGAGCGCCCGTCGACGTGCTGCCCGCACCGTTGCCATCTTCGTTGATCGTGCCGATTGGCGCTGCCACGCCGGCGATGTCGCCGGCGCGTTCCCCGCCAGCGTCGCCATCGCGAATGTGCGACCGCAGTAGCGCAAGCTGTTCCTGCTCGCTGCGCGCGTCGCCCTGACGTTGCCGGCTTTCCTTGCGCCGTATCGCCTTCAACTCGCGGTAGCGGGTGTTGGCATAGGCGATCGATGCGCGAAAATCCGGCAGATGATGCGTTTCCACATCGGCGAGCAGGCAATCGAAGACGATATGGCCGTCCTCGATCCACAAGCCGTGACGCTTGATCACGACGCGCGATTCACGCTCCTCGCGGAAAAAACGGATCCAGTCGGTATCCGGTTCGGCGCTGAGCTTCAGGTACAGCGTGCGCATCGACGAGTGCACGCGCGACCACGTGGTCTTTTTCAGGTCCAGGTCGATGATGGCGATATCGTCCATGCCCGGGCCGCGCTCATGTCACAGCAGGCTGCGCCGCATGTCGGCCAGCAGCGTCGCCAGGTACGCGGTGAAGCGCGCGGCCGACGCGCCATCGATGACGCGGTGGTCGTAGCTCAACGACAGCGGCAGGATCAGGCGCGGCGCGAAGGCCTTGCCGTCCCAGACCGGCTTCAACGCCGACTTCGATACGCCGAGGATCGCGACTTCGGGCGCGTTGACGATCGGCGTGAACGCCGTGCCGCCGATGCCGCCGAGCGAGGAAATCGAAAAACAGCCGCCGGACATGTCGGCCGGGCCGAGCTTGCCTTCACGCGCCTTGCCGGCCAGCGCGGTCGTTTCCTGCGCGATCTGGACGATGCCCTTCTTGTCGGCATCCTTCAGCACCGGCACGACCAGACCGTTCGGCGTGTCGGCCGCAAAACCGATGTGGAAGTATTTCTTCAGCACGAGGTTCTCGCCGGTCGCGTCGAGCGAGGCGTTGAAATCCGGGTATTTCTTCAACGCGGCGACGACCGCCTTGATGATGAAGCCGAGCATCGTGAACTTGATGCCGCTGCCCTTATCGGGACGCGCCTCGTGTTCCTTGTTCAACGCCACGCGCAACGCTTCGAGTTCGGTGATGTCGGCATCGTCGTGCTGGGTAACATGCGGGATCATGACCCAGTTGCGCGCCAGGTTCGCGCCGGAGATCTTCTTGATCTTCGACAACGGCTTGGTTTCCACTTCGCCAAATTTGGAAAAATCCACTTGTGGCCACGGCAGCAGGTTCAGCCCCGCGCCACCGCCGACGCCCGCTGCGCGCGGCGCCGCACCGGCCGCGAGTGCCTGCTTGACGAAGTTCTGCACGTCTTCCTTCGTGACGCGGTTCTTGCGCCCGCTGCCGCTGACCTTGCCGAGGTCCACGCCGAGTTCGCGCGCGAACAGGCGGATCGCCGGGCTCGCGTACGGCACCTTGTCCGGCATCACGGTCTCGGCACCGAAATTCACCGGCGGCGAGCGCGGCGTTTCCCTTCCCCCGCTGGCGGGTGGCGGTTGGTCGGGCGATGCGCTCTTCCGAGCGCCACCCTCACCCACCGCGCTGCGCGCGTCGACCTCTCCGGCCGGCGGGAGAAGTGAAGTCGAGGACTTCGGCGCGTCGTTCGCAGCTGTGCCTTGCACCGGACCTTCGTTCTTCTTCGGCGCTTCGGTCTTGGCCGGTGCGGCGGAAGCCCCGTCGCCGGCCTCGATCAGCGCCACGACAGTTCCTTCGGACACCTCGTCGTTGAGCTTGACCTTGACCTCCTTGACCACGCCGGCAACACTCGACGGCACTTCCATCGTCGCCTTGTCCGACTCCAGCGTGATCAGGCCCTGATCCTTCGTCACCGTGTCACCGGCCTTGACCAGAAGCTCGATCACTGGGACTTTTGTATAGTTGCCGATGTCTGGGACCTTTACTTCACTGACCTGACCCATGATGTCCTCGTGTCCGTTTCAAATCGCGGCAGCGCGTTGGTGAACGACGAGGATAACGCAAGGCCCTGTGCCGGCGCGATCCGGCGCGCCGCGGCTGGCATCGGCCGCTGCGATGCAGCCGGGCGCTCCAGGGTTTAACGGCTCGTGACTTCCGGCCCATTCGGCGGGATTGCGTGCTGGTGTTATATATAGGTATCACACCTTTTGCTGCATTCGACCAAGGGGAGCTCCACTTCGATGCTCACGATCCGCGGATTGTCCAAGACCTATGCCAACGGCGTGCAGGCGCTGAAGGATGTCTCGCTCGAGATTCCGAACGGCATGTTCGGCCTGCTGGGGCCCAACGGCGCCGGCAAGTCGACCCTGATGCGCACGATCGCGACACTGCAGGATGCCGACAGCGGCAGCATCCATCTCAACGATCTCGACGTGCTGGCCGACAAACCGGCGGCGCGACGCCTCCTCGGCTATCTGCCGCAGGAATTCGGTGTCTATCCGAAAGTCAGCGCCGAAGCGATGCTCGATCACTTCGCGGTGCTCAAGGGCGTCGTCGTGCACGGTGAGCGCAAGGCGCTGGTCGACGCGTTGCTCAAACAGGTCAATCTGTGGGACGTGCGCAAGCGCAAGCTCGGTACGTTTTCCGGCGGCATGCGCCAGCGCTTCGGCATCGCCCAGGCGCTGATCGGCAATCCGCGCCTGATCATCGTCGATGAGCCGACCGCCGGCCTCGATCCGGAGGAACGCAACCGCTTTCTCAACCTGCTCGCCGAGATCGGCGAGAACGTCGTCGTGATCCTTTCGACCCATATCGTCGAAGACGTGACCGACCTGTGCCCGCGCATGGCGATCATCGCGCAGGGCCAGTTGCGCCTGACCGGCCAGCCGGCCGAGGCGATCCGCGCGCTCGACGGCCGCGTCTGGCGCAAGACCGTCGCCAACGCGGCGATCGACGACTACCGCCAGCGCATGACCGTGTTGTCGACACGCCTGGCCGGCGGCAAGACGATCCTGCACGTGCTCGCCGACGCATCGCCCGAAGGCGGCTTCGAGGCGGTGACGCCGGATCTCGAGGATGTCTACTTCGGCCAATTGCGGATGCACGCCGCCGCGCGCGCGGCCTGACGGATGATGCGCATGTTTTCCGAAATCTTCCGTTTCGAGCTGCGCCAGCAGCTCAAGAGCCCGCTGTTCTGGATGATCGCGTTCGCGTTCGGTGCGCTCGCCTTCGCCGCCGCCGGCTCGGACCACATCCGCCTCGGCGGCGGCATCGGCAATACCCATCGCAACGCACCGTTTGTCGTCGTCCAGATGCTGACGATCTTCACGATCCTCGGCATGTTCCTGGTCACGGTATTCGTCGCCGGCGCCGCGCTGCGCGATTTTGATGCCGGCACCGCCGAAATGTTCTTCGCGACACCGCTGTCGCGCGGCGCCTACCTCGGCGGACGCTTCGCCGCCGGCTACGTTGCCGCGATCGGCGTGCTCGTCGTCGTCGCGCTCGGCCTGCTGACCGGCGTGCTGATGCCATGGGTCGATCCGGCGCGCCTTGGGCCGACCTCGCTCGGTACCTATCTTTACGCCTTCGGCGTCGCCGTGCTGCCCGACATGTTTTTTCTGTCGGCGCTGATGTTCCTGCTGGCGACGCTGACGCGCTCGATGCTCGGCACCTACATCGGCCTGATCGCGTTCTTCGTGCTCTGGCAGATCGCCGCCGTCGCGACCGACAGCCCGGATCACCTGACGCTCGGTGCGATCATCGATCCGTTCGGTCTTGGCGCATTCGACGTCGCCACGCGCTACTGGTCGGCCGAAGAGCGCAACACGCGCCTGCCCGAGCTCGTCGGGCTGCTGCTGGTCAACCGCGTAGTCTGGCTTGCGGCCGGCGTGGCGCTCGTCGCCGCGACGATCGCCTGGTTCCGGCCAGACCGCGAGGGCCTGCGCCTGTGGCGCCGCAAACCGAAGACGGCCGCGGCAGCGCTCGTCGAGCCCGCGCATCACACGATGACGCTTCCGCCGGTCACGCTGCATGGCGGCGCGGCCGCGCGCTTCAGCCAGTACTTCAAACTGGCGGCTTTCGACATGCGCGGCGTACTGTTCGGCGTCGCGTTCCTGGTCATGCTCGCGTTCGGCATGATCAACCTCGGCGGCTTCCTCGCGCTCAGCAACGAACTGTTCGGCACGAAGATCTATCCGGTCACGCACCAGATGACCGAGGCGATGGATGGCAGCTACAACTTCCTGCTGATCATCATCATCGCGTTCTATGCCGGCGAACTGGTCTGGCGCGAACGCAGCGCGCACATCAGCGAAGTGACCGATGCGTACTCGCTGCCGGATTTCATTCCGTTGCTGTCGAAGCTGACCGCGATGATCGCGGTCATCGTCGTGTTTCTCGCCGCCGGTGCGCTCGAATGCGTCGGCTACCAGCTGATCCGCGGCTACACGCACTTCGAGCCGGGCCTGTACCTGTCGTACATCGCGCTGAACACGCTGCGCTTCGCGCTGGTCGGCGCGCTCGCATTGTTCCTGCAGGTGATCGCCAACAACAAGTTCCTCGGCTATCTGCTGATCGTCATCTATTTCGTCAGCCGCATCGCGCTGGCGCAACTGCATTTCGATCACAACTTGTACAACTTCGGCAGCGCGCCGGGGCTGCCGTACTCGGACATGAACGGCTATGGACATTTCCTCGCCGGCCATCTGTGGTTCCGTGCCTACTGGGCGAGCCTGGCGACCGCGTTGCTGGTCGTCGCGGCGCTGTTCTGGGTACGCGGCACGGCGCAGGGCTGGAAGGAACGTTCGCGCATCGCGCGCCAGCGCTTCGGCACCGCGCCGCGCGCCCTGCTTGCCGCGTCGCTGCTCGCGTTCGCCGGACTGGGCGTCTGGATCTATTACAACACCAACATCATCAATCGCTACGTGCCCGGCGACACCGCAAAGCGGCAGCAGGCCGATTACGAGAAGCGCTATCGCCAATATCGCGACCTGCCGCAGCCGAAGATCACCGACGTCAAGGTCGATGTCGACCTGTATCCGCACGATCGCAAGGTCGACGTGCGCGGGCACTACGTGCTCGCGAACAAGACCGGCCAGCCGATCAGTGACCTGCACATGCGCCTGCCCTACGAGATGAAGGTGATCGCGCTCGACTTCGCGCCGCACGACGTCGTCAGCGACGACCGCATCCAGGGCTACACGATCTACAAGCTGAAGACGCCGCTCGCGCCGGGCGCCACGATGAACTTCGACTACACGCTGCAGGGATGGAGCCGCGGCTTCCGCAACACGCCGGACGACTACCACATCGTCGACAACGGCACGCTGCTCGACAGCCGCATGCTGCCGCACTTCGGCTATGACGAGAACGGCCAGCTCCAGGACCGCAACGACCGGCGCGAATACGGCCTGCCGCCGGCGCCGCGCATGCCGAAAATCGACGACGAATCGGCGCGCCAGTACAACCTGCTCGGCCGCGACGCCGACTGGGTGACGTTCGAGACCACCATTTCGACCGTGCCGGACCAGATCGCGCTCGCGCCGGGCTACCTCGAGAAGGAATGGACCGAAACAAATCCATCAGGGCAGGCACGCCGCTATTTCCACTACAAGATGGACAAGCCGATCCTCGATTTCTTCTCGTTCCAGTCGGCGAGGTACGCGGTGAAGAAGGACACGCTCGACGGCATTTCGCTCGAGGTCTACTACCACCCGGAGCACGCCTACAACGTCGACCGCATCATGGACTCGATGAAGAAATCGCTGAGCTATTACGGCACCGCGTTCGCGCCGTTCCAGTTCCGCCAGATGCGCATCCTCGAGTTCCCCGGCTACGAGCGCTTCGCCCAAAGCTTCGCCAACACGGTGCCGTTCTCCGAGTCGATCGGCTTCACCGCCGACCTGCGCGATCCGGAATCGATCGACTACGCGTTCTACGTGACCGCGCACGAAGTCGGCCACCAGTGGTGGGCGCACCAGGTCATCGGCGCGTTCCTGCAGGGCGTGACGATGCTCGACGAAACCTTCGCGCAATATTCGGCGCTGATGGTGCAGGAAAAGGAATACGGCCCGGCGAAGATGCGCAAGTTCCTCAAATACGAACTCGATCGCTACCTGCGCGGACGCTCGGGCGAAGTGGTGGAAGAAATGCCGCTCGCGCTGAACGAGAACCAGCAGTACATCCACTACCGCAAGGGCTCGGTCGTGATGTACGCGCTGAAGGACTACCTCGGCCAGGCGCTGGTCGACAGGACGCTGGCGCGCTACGACCACGACAAAGCGTTCCAGCAGCCGCCGTACACGACGACACGCGAGTTCCTCGACTATCTGAAGGAAGATGCCGGTCCGCAGTGGTTCTCGCTGATCACCGACCTGTTCGAGAAGATCACGATTTTCGACGACCGCGTCACCGCCGTGACGGCGAAGAAGCGCGACGACGGCAGGTATGACGTCACGCTGGCGCTGCACACCGGCAAGATCTACGCCGATGGCGTTGGCAAGGAGACCAAGGCGACGTTCGACGTTCCGGTCGATATCGGTGTTTTCGCAAAGTCACCCGACGGGCAGGAACAGAACGAGAAGGTGCTTTTCCTGGAAAAACGCAAGGTGGCCGACGGCGACAGCAGCATCACGGTCACGGTCGACGGCGAACCGTACGAGGCCGGCATCGATCCGTACAACAAGCTCGTCGATCGCGTCTCGGACGACAACCGCATGCGCGCAACGTTGCAGTAGCCCGATCACCGGGATCAAGAAGTGCCGGCGGCTCAGCGCGCCTTGTCTACGGCGTCGGTCGGAGCCACGGTGCCCGCCAGCTTCGGCAGCGCATTCGCGGTCGGGTTGTCCTGGTTCTCCTTGAGCCAGATCATCGCCCCGTGCACGCGCGCATAGCCGCTCGGATGATCGTAGAAAACGATCTCCTCGAGCGCGCCGGGATGGATCTTGCGATAGGTCGACAGGCGCATCGCGGCCATCGCGAATCCGTTCGGTTCGCGCGCCGCGTTCAAACCGAAGGCATCGGCTTCGGCTTCCATCTGACGCCCGATCGTATTCGTCAGCGGCGTGGCCAGGAAGAAGAACAGCGACAGGATCGCGCCGGCCAGCGGCAGCGCGGCCGGATCGTCGCGACCTTCCAGGCCCAGTTCGTAACCCCAGCGTCGCAACGCGCGATCGAGCAGCCGGTGCGTGAACCAGAAGCCGCACACGAGCACGATCGTGACGTAGATCGTGCCGCGCAAGCCGTGGCTGAGCACATAGTGGCCCATTTCGTGGCCAAGCACGGCCTTGATCTCCGGCTCCGAAGTCTTGTTCAGCAGGTTGTCGTTCAACGACACACGCGTCGTGCCGGCGAAGCCGGACACGTTGGCGCTGATGCGCGTGGTCTGGCGCGACGCGTCGAACTCGACCACGTGATCGGTCGGAATCTGGTTCGCGCGCGCCAGCGACAGCACCGCTTCGCGCACGGCGCCTTCGCGCAACGGCTTGTAGTCGTTGAACAGTGGCGCGACGTAGACCGGCGCGAGCATCATCGAGAACAGAAAAAACACGAAACCGATGCCGCTGGCCCAGATCCACCAGCGCTCGCCGGTGCGACGCACCGCGGCGTAAACCACCACGAGCACGAGCGGCAGCACGATTGCGTTGACCATCAGGCCCTTCAGCGCGTCGCCGAACCAGCCGCCGAAATCCTGCGTCGCCAGGCCGTACTGGTGTTCGCGCAGATAGTCGGTGTAAATCGACGCCGGCAGATTCAGCGCGAAGCTCACGAGCACGAACAGCAGCACGTAGATCCAGGTATACAGCCAGGGCCGCGGACTGAGCCTGCGCGCCAGGTTGCGCATGCGCGTCGAAATGCCGGCCCACAGCAGCAGCGCTGCAACCGCCAGCCCGTAGAGCAGCTGCCATAGCTGGATCCAGTAGCCGCCTTCGAAATAGGCGTCGGATTGCGCGCGCTGCTCGGGCGACAGCAGGTTCAGGTACGCATCGGTCGCAGTGTCGACGTTGAAATTCGGGCCCGGTCGAGCCGCGTCGGGAATCTGCAGGCCGGGCGGCAGATCGCGCGCGCTCGATGAAGGCGCTGCCGCGTGTACCGCGACAAACAGGCTCACGACCACTAGCGCCAGCATGGCCAGAAATTTCATTGTTCGCTCCCCGAGCGCACCGAACCGATGCGCAACATCGCCGCACTCGGGCGATTCGTCAAGTAGCGTGCGTCATGAAATGACGCACCGCTTCAAAGATTCACTTGCAAGCCGAGGTAAGTCAACAGCGAAGATTCATCCTCGAGACTGTTGTGCAGGTCGGTGCCCGCCGAGACCAGCAGCGTGTACCGTTCCGACAACTGCCAGCGCGCGCCGAAATTCGCCGTCAGCTCGCTGCGGCCGGAGTGAACGTCGGCTTCCTCGTGCAATTCGCCGATGACCTCAAAGGTCTTCGTCAGCACACGACCGACGGCGACGCCGCCGATCCATGAATCCCCCTCGGCAGCCGGCCGCAGCCAGCGACCCATGTCGACATTGACGTCCCAGTCGCCGAACTTGCGCTGAACCTCGAACGGCAGCAGATAGGCGACGCCGCCGTCGGCGAGCGGCGAACCGGACACCGGGAAGCGCGATCGCACTTGCGGATACATGGACATCTGCCAGCCATCTTCGCCTGCATCGAAGAAGCGCCACTTCACGCCGGCGACGCTGTTGCCGGCGCCGGATTGATGGCCGTGGCCATCGACATGCTCCACAACCCACGGCATCTCGAACTTCAGCTGCAGCCGGTCGCCGACGCCATAGTTGAGGTCGAGCAGCGGCAGCGCATAGGTCCAGGCGTCGCCGCTGTGATCGGACAGCGCCGCGATATTGATCTCCCAATGGCCGTCGCCCGGCGTGCCGGGATCGTCGGTCAACATCGGCGGGCCGCCCTGCGCGCACGCCTGTATCGCAGCGAGCGCAAGCCCCGCGCAAATCAGCGCAAGCAACGCGTGTCGAACCATGCTCCCAGGCATGCCGTTTCGCGCTCTCGATGACGACGAATCGGCAGCGGGCAGTTTGCCTTGCCGAGGAATCGAATCTTGCACGCGAACCATTAACGCCGGCTATCGCACTGGCCGAACCTGGCCCGCCGTCACGTGTGTTCGGCCCATTTGCGCAGCACGGTCCAGCGCGCAAACTTGACGGCACGCGTCATCGAGGCGTTCGCCGGGCTGGTTGAGGGCAGCTCGAGCAGCCTGACGCGATCGTGCGACGCTACAGCGAGGCGAGGCTCGAGGTGCCGGCGGAACGACTGTTGCGCCCTGCCGCCGTTCAGCGCAATCGCGCGAATGCCCGGATGCGTCTGCAGCAGACCCGGGATGTCGTTCGGAACCTCGCTTTCGCGCACGATCGAACTGTCGAGGCTGCCGGGCCGATCGCACTGCTGCAGCACATCCCAGATGCCGACGCCGCGCCGCTGCAGCCGCGCGATGCGCTCGGCGTAGGGCAATTCCGGGCCGGCATCGAACAGCTCGCCCATGAACGGCCAGAACAGGTTGAAGCGGTGACCGTACGACTGATGCAGTTCGAGCGAGCGCAGACTCGGCACGGTGCCGAGGATCAGCAGCAGGCAGCCCGAAGCGACCTGGGGCGGAAAACTTTCAACTCGATGACGGCGCAATTCTGGCATCGGAATAAGTATATAAAGGTACACCTATACTGTGACGCAATGTCAGGCAACCCTGAAGAGCAGACCGTAACACGACATTAACCGCACGCTAAGCGCGATTTCACCCGCCCAGAGTATGGTAGGTAGCGTTCGCCCGGCAACCCGGCCGGGCCGACACTCCCACCCCACAGGAGCACAGGCATGAATCAAGACATCATCCAGGGCAAATGGGCCCAGATCAAAGGGTCCCTCAAGTCGAAATGGGGCAAACTGACCGACGATGACCTGAGCCGCATCGACGGCACTCATCAGTATCTCGTCGGCAAACTGCAGGAACGCTACGGCTGGGACAAGGATCACGCCGAGCGCGAGATCCGCGAGTTCGAACACGGTCTGGAGAAGAAGAAAGCCGCGTAGGTTCCAGCGCGGTCGCAACGGCAACGACAGGTCGCGTGCACGGGCACGCGACTTGTTGTTTATTATGCGACAGGCAGCGGAAGGCGACCTCAGCTGCTCTTCTTCAACGTGTCGAGGTCCGCCAGCACCTGGCCGGAGTTGGCCTTCGGGTCGACGCCCTTGTAGTGTTTGGCAACCTTGCCTTGCGGATCGATCAGGAACGTTTCGCGGCGCGCATAGCTGAATGACAGGTGGGTGGCCAGGACGCCGTAGCTCTTGGCTGTAGCTTGGGTATTGTCCGACAGCAGGGGAAACGGCACGTGGTATTTCTCGGCAAATTGTTCGTGCGACTTGACGTCGTCGAGGCTGACGCCGAGCACCTCGGCATTCTGCTTGTGCAATTTGGCCACGTCGTCGCGGAAGGTACAGACCTCGGTCGTGCAGCCCGGCGTGTCGTCCTTCGGATAGAAATACAGCACGACCCATTTGCCCTTGTACTGCGCCAGCGTGTGCCAGTCGCCTTTCTGGTCCTGCAGGCGGAAATCCGGCGCTGCCTGGCCGTCCTGCGGCCCGGCCATCGCCTCGTCGGCGCCAGGGGCGGCGAACGGAGTCGACAGCAGCAACCCCAACAGAAGAACTTTCAGTCGATGCATGAATCACCTCGATCAGCAGATGTGAGCCCGCACAGCGTGCGCCGGATGCACGCGCTTCGGCGGCAGCGGCTGGCAGCCGCGGGCCCAGACCAGACCGGCGCAAGGGCGGATTTCTCGCAACAGGCTTTGCGCCACGCGATCCGCCCGGCAGGAACGCGCGCATGACCCGGCGCTACGTCATGTCCGAGCGCATCGAGGACTACGTTGTCGCGCATTCGCCGGAGAGCGAAGCGGCGCGTCGGCTGCGCGCCGAAACGGCGAAGTTGCCGCAGGCCGGCATGCAGATCGGCGCCGACCAGGCCGCGTTCCTTGCGCTGCTGGTGCGCGGCACCGGCGCGAAACGCTGCATCGAGATCGGCACGTTCACCGGCTACAGCGCGCTGGCGATCGCCGCCGCGTTGCCGGCCGACGGCCGTCTGGTGTGCTGCGACATCAGCGAGGAATGGACGTCGATCGCGCGCCGCCATTGGAGTTCGGCCGGCGTCTCCGGACGCATCGACCTGCGCATCGGTCCGGCCGTCGACACGCTGAACAACCTGCTCGCGCGCGGCGAGGCCGGCCGCTATGACTTCGCCTTCATCGACGCCGACAAGGTCGCCTATGACGCCTACTACGAGGCCTGCCTCAAACTGCTGCGGCCGGGCGGATTGGTCGCGCTGGACAACATGCTATGGTCCGGCCGCGTCGCCGATCCCGATCAACACGACACCGACACCGATGCGATCCGCGCGCTGAACGCGAAGATCTGCGCCGACAACCGAGTCGAAGCGGCGCTGCTGACGATCGGCGACGGCGTGATGCTGGCTCGAAAACGCTGAGGCACTGACGATCGCGCTGGACATCACGTCAAGGTCCGGCCGCGTCGCCGATCCCGAGCATCACGACTCCGACACCGACGCGATCCGCGCGCTGAACGCCAAGATCTGCGCCGACAACCGAGTCGAGGCGGCGCTGCTGACGATCAGCGATAGCGTGATGCTGGTGCGCAAGAAGTAGCTCTGCCGTCCGAGGCGCGCGCAACGGTATTCCAGTCGCTCCACGGTTTGGGCAATACTGGCGCCGATGAAGCCGATACCGGTGGCACTCGCCTGGAGCGGCGGCAAGGACAGCGCGATGGCGCTGGCCGCGCTGCGCGCCGATCCGCAACTCGAGGTCGTTGCGCTGGTGACGACGATGACACACGACTACGACCGCATCAGCATCCACGGCGTGCGCCGCAGCGTGCTCGAAGCGCAGGTCGAAGCGATCGGGACTGCACTGGTCGAAGTGGCGATTCCGGCGGCGGCATCGAATGCGATCTACGAAGCGGCGTTTGCCGAAACGCTCACGAGCCTGCGCAATGCGCATCCCGGGATCGACCATCTGGCTTTCGGCGACCTGTTCCTGGCCGACGTGCGCGCCTACCGCGAGCGGCTGCTCGCATCGATCGGCTGGACGCCACTGTTCCCGCTGTGGGGCGCCGATACCGCGGCGCTCGCCGCCGGCTTCATCGCTCGCGGCTTTCGCGCGATCCTGACCTGCGTCGATACGACGCAGATCTCCGCGGATTTCGCCGGCCGCGAATTCGATGCGTCACTGCTTGCCGACCTGCCGGCAGCGGCCGATCCATGCGGCGAGAACGGCGAGTTCCATACCTGCGTCCATGCCGGACCGATCTTCTCGCGGCCGCTCTCGCTGCGCACCGGCGAGCGCGTGCTGCGCGATGAGCGCTTTCAGTACTGCGATGTGTTGCTCGACGACGCAGCGACCGCTTGACGCGCGATTTTCAGCATCGTGCCGGGCGGCGGCGTGGAATCGTGCGGTGGCATCCCATCAAGTAGCTTTGACCCCGCGAGGTTTCGCCACTTTTTCTTCGGCGAGCTGCTTTAAGCCCGTCTCCCGCCGGGAGAGGATTGGGGGCGAGGGTCGGGGCTCGTGTCGACGTTGATAAATGGCCCGACCCTCATCCGGCGCTTCGCGCCACCTTCTCC
>DASXKR010000041.1:0-81588 GCA_036496665.1 Rudaea sp.
CCCGCAAAGTATACAAATCCAGTTTTGAGGAAATAAGACCATGGCTGCTAAAGAGATTCGTTTTTCCGAAGACGCCCGCGCGCGCATGCTGCGCGGCGTGAATGTTCTGGCGAACGCCGTCAAGGCGACGCTGGGACCGAAGGGCCGCAACGTCGTGCTCGAGAAGAGCTTCGGCGCGCCGACGATCACCAAGGACGGCGTGTCCGTCGCCAAGGAGATCGAACTGGCCGACAAGTTCGAGAACATGGGCGCGCAGATGGTCAAGGAAGTCGCTTCCAAGACCTCCGACGTCGCCGGTGACGGCACCACGACCGCCACCGTGCTCGCGCAATCGCTGATCCGCGAAGGCATGAAGGCCGTTGCGGCCGGCATGAACCCGATGGACCTGAAGCGCGGCATCGACAAGGCCGTGCACGGCGCCGTCGCCGAGCTGAAGAACCTGTCCAAGCCGTGCTCGACCAGCAAGGAAATCGCCCAGGTCGGCTCGATCTCGGCCAATTCCGACGCCAACATCGGCGACCTGATCGCCAAGGCGATGGAGAAGGTCGGCAAGGAAGGCGTGATCACGGTCGAGGAAGGCTCGGGTCTGGACAATGAACTCGACGTCGTCGAAGGCATGCAGTTCGACCGCGGCTACCTGTCGCCGTACTTCATCAACAACCAGCAGTCGATGCAGGCTGAGCTGGAAGATCCGTACATCCTGTTGCACGACAAGAAGATCGCGAACGTGCGCGAACTGCTGCCGGTGCTCGAAGGCGTGGCCAAATCCGGCAAGCCGCTGCTGATTGTCGCCGAGGAAGTCGAAGGCGAAGCGCTGGCGACTTTGGTCGTCAACACGATCCGCGGCATCGTCAAGGTGTGCGCGGTCAAGGCGCCGGGCTTCGGCGATCGCCGCAAGGCGATGCTCGAGGACATGGCGATGCTGACCGGCGGCCAGGTGATTTCCGAGGAAGTCGGCCTGTCGCTCGAGAAGGCCACGATCAAGGATCTGGGTCGCGCGAAGAAGATCCAGGTGTCAAAGGAAAACTGCACGATCATCGACGGCGCCGGCGAGAGCAAGAACATCGAAGCGCGCATCAAGCAGATCAAGGCGCAGATCGAAGAGACGACCTCCGACTATGACCGCGAGAAGCTGCAGGAGCGCGTGGCCAAGCTGGCCGGCGGCGTTGCGGTTATCAAGGTTGGCGCCTCGACCGAAGTCGAAATGAAGGAAAAGAAGGCGCGCGTCGAAGACGCCCTGCACGCCACGCGTGCGGCGGTCGAGGAAGGCGTGGTCCCGGGCGGCGGCGTGGCCCTGGTGCGCGCGCTCGACGCGATCAAGAAGCTCAAGGGCGACAACGAAGACCAGAACCACGGCATCGTCATCGCGCGTCGCGCGATGGAATCGCCGCTGCGCGAGATCGTCGTCAATGCCGGCGAAGAGCCGAGCGTCGTGCTGAACAAGGTGGCCGGCGGCAAGGGCAATTACGGCTACAACGCGCAGACCGGCGAATACGGCGACATGGTCGAAATGGGCATCCTCGATCCGACCAAGGTCACGCGTACCGCACTGCAGAACGCAGCCTCAATCGCCGGTCTGATGATCACGACCGAAGCGATGGTTGCCGAAGCGCCGAAGAAGGAAGCGGGCGGCGGTGGCGATCATGGCCACGGCGGCGGTGGTGGCATGGGCGGCATGGGCGGTATGGATTTTTAAGCGACGATCCCTCGTCGCTTGACCCGGGTTTCGCTGTCGCTCAACCCAGGCTGCGTCGACCGATCCGGCTCCCGGGTTGCACCGTTGCAGAAAGCCCTCCTCTTCAAGGGGAGGGTTGGGTGGGGATGGTTACGTCCGAGTGAATCCAGTAAAGAGCCCCGCAGCGATGCGGGGCTTTTTTTCAATCGACGCAAGCATGTTGAAGGCGCCGAGTCTGTGAGTGAACGCCGAGTCTGCGAGTGAGCTCACCTCGTTTATTTGGGCTCCAATGAAACGTTAGAACTTTCATCATCATCTCCGTGGTGGGTTGTCGACCGGGAATCCCGGGCACGGGCGAGGAACGCCGTTCAAGCGTCGATCACGTCATTGGTTCGCAAGCCCGGCAAAAATTTCGCCGGGTGCGTCCGCGCGCTCAGCCCGATGTGCCGCGGACGCATCTTCCGGCGCGAGATAGCGCGCCGGCACCGCAAGCGCGCGCGCTTCCTCGATACTCGCATTGGCCGCAGCGGCGTCGCCGAGCGAGCGTTGCAGGCGTGCCTGGAATGCCAGCAAGCCTGCGCGCTTGGCATGGGCAGCGGGTGCAGCCGTCTTGATGGGTGCTATCGCCGCGGCAATATCATCAAGCGCTGCCTGCTGCCTGCCGAGCGCAGCCAGCGCCATGGCGCTGGCCTGGCGATTGAGAATTTCCATGCGCGGGCTCGGTACTTCCATAGGCGCTGGCAGATCGAGCGCATGCGTGCTCGGCGACAGCGCTGTCGTCGTATCGCCACGGTGCGATGCGATACGCGCCTGGACCGACAGCGCACCGCAGGTGTAATCGCTGTTCTCGCCGTGAAGGGTGCGCATTGTGGTCAGCGCCATGTCGGCCATGTCCTGCGCTTTGTCGAGCTTGTCGAAGATCCGGCATCGCACTCCCCCTGCCCCGATTCCAGCAAAATGTTCCACGCGCAAGGCGATTGATTTCAGGCACGCGCTTGCGCGCCTTTGCCGGGGACTGACATCAATCCGGCGGACGTCTTGGGGTTGCTCTGCGTGCCGTCGATCAGCGCTCGAACGCCGCGTCGCAGGAGTTTGAATGCAAAGCCCCAACGAAGCGCGGCTTTTCTTTTTCGTCGTCGCGCAACGCGCCGGACATTTCGCCGATGCCAGCGTTCAGTAAGCCACCGAGATCGGGTCGCCGAAGCCGTCCGCGAACACACGGTCGGCGATCGGTTGCATCTCGAAGGCGCCGAGGTCGCGCAGGTTGCCCGGCGCACCGAAGCCGCTGATGTCGCGGTCGAGCGTGCGCCCGCCGATGTCGACGCCGGCCATTCCAGTCGGCGCGAAGTCGACGCCCTGCGAAGCGACCAGCGAGCCGCTGCCGGTTCGCACAACGATGAGGCGAAAGTCGCCATGCGCGGCGTCGACGAACAGGGGCTGCTGCTGCTCGATGGTCGGATCGGCGGGCAGCCCGGCGGTGTCGGTGGCAACGATGTTGTGTGCGTACAAATGATCGAGGCTGCCGTTGTACGCTCCCTTGCCAGGCTGATCGATCAGCGTGTTGGTGAGAATCGTGTCCCCGGGACTGTCGATGACATGGCTGCCGCCGAACGCGTTTGTCGCGATGGTGCACTGGTCGATATACATGGAGTATTCGGCCTCGATCAACGCGTCGCTGAAATCGTCGTTGCCGGACAAATCGTGGTTGCCGGACAACAGGCAGGTATCGAGCACGACCGACTTTGAACCCACCTCGCGGATCAGGTGGGCGCCGCCGTAGTTGTCGCGCATTCGCACGCCGGTCGCGTCGAACGTGCCCGAAGTCTGCACCAGCACAGTCGATCCATGCTGCCCGGGGCCGTCCAGGGTCTGATTGCCGTCGATGATGTCGCAATCGATCAGCGGCAGGCACGTCACCGGCGTCAGGTTTACGATTCCACCGTAGTAGTCCTGGCCGAAAGCGGTATCCGTGTCGACGTAGATGGCGCTGCCCTCGGGCGCGATGTTGCCGTCGATGCGATAGCCGCTCGCGCTGAGCGATACGAAATTGACGGTATCGCTGGGAGGGAACGCAAAAACGTACGGCTTTAAGTAGATGCCGCCACCCTTACTCGTCGCCGTGTTGCCTTCGATGCGTACCGGATAGTGCAGGTCGCTGGCCGCGAGCGTGACGTGGCCTTCGGTCACGTTGCCGCTGTCGACGTCGCTGCCGACGACCGCGATGCCGCCGCCGTTCTGTGCGTTGTTCTTCCAGACCACGCCCACCGGGGTGCCGAAGAAAAAGTCGCCGATCGAGCTGATATGGGCGACCGCTGGCGAGATCACGACGATGCCGCCGCCCTTGTCCGCCGCGAGGTTCTGCCAGATCAATATGTTCGGCTCGTCGGCGTGCAGGGTCGCCGTTCCCTCGAGGCGAATGCCGCCGCCGGATCCGCCGTTCGTGGCCTCGTTTGAGTCGATCAAAGTGTGGCTGTGCAGGTAGAGGTCGGCATGACCACCGTAACCCTGGAAGCGGATGCCGCCGCCATTGTTGGCGGTGTTGTCTTCAATCGTCGACGTTTCGATATCCAACTCGCCGGTGGCCGCGTAGTCGATGCCGCCGCCATAGGTGGTGCCGTGGTCGTCGGCGACGCCGTTGCCGTCGGTGATCGTCAGGTATTGGATCACGACATTGCTCGTACCGCGGATCTTGATGCTGCCGTGGATCGTCTGCAGCGGCGCGGTCGGGCACGGAAATATCGGACCGCAAGCGACGGTCAAGGTACCGCACTTGGCACCCGGTGCGCGCCCGATCAGCGACACGTTCCGGTCGGTAATGACCTGTTGCCCGGTATAGCTGACTTCATCCGTAAGGTAGATCTTGGTGCCGGCGGGGCAGGTTGCGGCCATCACCGCGTCATGGATCGTGCTGTAGTTGCAGGCGCTGTCGGCAGACTTGTTGCCGACGACAAACACATCCTGCGAGGTGGCAGAACAAGCATGAGCATTGACCGCGCTCAACGCAGCGCACGCTGCAAGCATCAGGATCAGGGCTCGCAAGCGGACGGCTGACATGGGCGCAACTCCTTCGATCGCCCATTCCCGGGCATATCCGCAAAACGCCGTTCGATGGCCGATCTCATCATCGGGTGCGATATCCCGTTTGCACCGGCAACGGGCGGACGCCGATCTGCCCCCGCAGTTCAGCGTTTGGCGGATGCCGAGCGCAGTTCCGCTTCGGCCTGACGGATCGATGCCGCCGACGGATCGTCATAGCGCCGGCTCGCCTCGAGTGCGCGTCGCGCAAATTCCCGGGCAGTCGCGGTATCGCCCGAACGGCGCAGGGCTTCGGCATGGATCAGCCACAGGTAGGGTCCCACGCGCACATCGCGGCGGCCGGTAACTTGCCGGAAACTTTCCACGGCCCCGCGGCTTTCGACGAGCGCACCGGTGAGATCGCCGCGCTCGAGATAGATCTTGGCCAGGTCGCCGTGTGCCATGGCGAAGGTCGCGAACTTGCGGCCATTTTCCTGCGCAATCACGAGGCGGAACTGTTCTTCGGCGCCGGCAACATCGTCGTGGACGAGCAGAAACCGGCCCCAGCGTTCACGCGCCGCACGCACCGTGCCGCCGTCCGGCGGATCCTTTGCAATGCGTTCGTCCAGCGAGGACTTCAGCATCGCGCGTGCGTCGTCGCTGCGGCCGACCTGATCGTACGCGTCGCCGAGAACCAGACGGATCCGGCGCAGTTCGTACTCGACGCTCGGTTTGGTGAGGTAGGTCTGCTGCGAGGCCTCCAGCAGCGGAATCGCGTCCTGCGGCCGGCCCTCGGCAACCAGGCATGCGCCGTAGAACTCGCGCGCATAGTCATCGTAGGAGTCCGCGTTCCAGGGTTTCGGAATCACGCGGAACAATTCGTCGAACAGCGCATGCGCCCGCTCGCGATCGCCCTGACGATGCACGAGTGCGGCGAATTCGGCAGCGGGAACCCAGTACGTGCTGTGCGTCTCGCCATAGGTCTTGCGCGCCAGGTCGACGGAATGTTCGTAGGCCTGCTCGGCCTCGTCGAACTTGCCCTGGAACTCCAGAGCGGCCGCCAGCCCCGGCCAGGTCAGCTGCTGCAGTTCGGCGTCGTCGCGATCGGTGCTGCTTTCGGCAGCGGCGATCGCGCGCCGGAACCACGGCTCGGCCGCCGGTCCGCCGCCCGTGCGCTGATTGCGATAACCCATGCTGGTCAGCGCGTTGACATTACCGGCGTCGTGCGGCGCGAACTCGGCGTACAGTGCCACCGCACTGTCGAGTGCCGCCTCGCTGGCTTTCGCGCCGGCTTTGTCCGTCGCCAGAACGTGGCTGCGCATCAGGTACCAGCGTGCGCGCAACGCCGAATGATCCAGGCCTGCACGGCGGATCAGCGGGTCGGCCTGTTCGAGGAATTTGCGCGCCTCTGCATACTCGTTGCGGTTGTTCGCGTGTTCGGCGTCGTCGAGAAGTCCCAGCAGGATGGCCGGATGCAGGTCGCCGCCGCGCTCGCGTGCCAGATCGATCTGGCGTTGATGCAATTTCGCGTACTGAACGGAGTCGTCGAGTTCGCGATAAATCGTGGCAGCAACGCCGAGCAATTCGATCCGGGTATCAGGATCGGCGGCGAATTCGCGTTCGATGCGTGGCGCATTGAGGTCGAGCAGTTCCTTCGCCGTGACCTGGCCGCGCGGCTTGTCCTGGGCAATGCGCGGGTCACTGGCGCGGAAGACGCGAATCAGAAAGTCCCGCGTCGCGGTCGCGCGCGCCGCTTCGCGCTGGGCATGATTGCGCTCGGCCTCGGCCGCCAGCGCGGCCCGCTTCGCGGCTTCGGCCTGCGACAACGCCACGCCGAGCGAGGCCACGATCGTGAGCAGAAACAGCGCCGTCGCAAGGACGCTGCCGCGGTGCCGCGTGACGAACTTGCGCAGGCGATACGAACGCGACGGCGGATGTGCCGCGACGGGCCGCCCATCGATGAAGCGTTCGATATCGTCGGCGAGCGCGCCGGCCGACACGTAGCGCCGCTCGGGTTCCGTCTCGGTCGCCTTCAGAACAATATTGTCGAGGTCGCCGCGCAGCGCACGCCGCGTGACTTGCGGCGCGGCCGGCAGCACGCCCGGATCGCTGACATCCGGCACCTGCGACGACGGTGTGCGCGCGGCGTGCATGTTGACGCGCTGGCCGGTGACCAGTTCACCGAGCAGGATGCCGAGCGCGTAGACGTCGGTGGCCGTTGTGACCGGCGCACCGCTGCGCTGTTCGGGCGCCGCATACGCCGGCGTGAATGCCGGCACGTGCGTCTGCAGCTCCTCCGTGTTGTCGAGCAGCTTGGCGATGCCGAAGTCCAGCAGCTTGACCTGGCCCTCCCCGGTGACCAGCACGTTGGACGGCTTGAGGTCACGATGCACGATCAGGGCGTGATGAGCGGCCTCGACGGCGCGGCAGATCTGCAGGAACAGCGCCAGGCGCTGGCGCAGATCGAGGCGCCGGGCGCGTGTGTAATCGGTCAGCGAGCTGCCTTCGACGAGCTCCAGCGCGATGTAGGCCAGACCCGCTTCGGTGACTCCACCTTCGATCAGACGCGCGATGCCTGCGTGGCGCAGTTGCGCCAGCGCCTGGCGCTCGCGGCGGAACTGCTTCTTCGCGTCCGGCGTGTACAGCCCGCGCTGCAGCAGCTTGAGGGCGACGTCCTGGCGTACACCTTCAATCTCTCGGCAGGCGCGAAACACGGTCGACGATCCGCCTTCGCCGAGCACGCTGACCAATTCGAACGGTCCGATGCGGCTGCCGGGCGGCAGCGCCTGCAGTGAATCGTCGTCGTCGATCGCGCGCGCCGCGGCCTCCGCGCCGCCGGCGAACAGCGCGCCGTCGTCCGTCGCGTCGATGATCACCAAGCGCTCGACGCGGGCGCGCAGCGTGGCGTCCGGACAATGCGCGGCGAGGAAATCCGAACGTTGTTCCGGAGCGAGGTCAACCGACTGGTCGAACAACTCGCGCAGGGATGGGGACGGTTCCAAAGGATGGCCTTTGCTGGCACGCAGTCAGAACGTATAACGCCGCGGAGCGCTCCGACACATCATGTGCCGAGTTCTTCTTTCAGGAACGCCCGGGCAAAGCGCCAGTCGCGATCGACCGTGATCGGCGCGACGTGCAGCGTCGCCGCGATCTGAGGAAAGGTCAGACCGGCGAAATAATGCAGCTCGAGCACGCGCGCGGCGCGCGCGCTGGCTTCCTCCAGGCGGCCCAGGGCGGCATCGAGCGCAAGCGTCTGTTCCGCGCTGTCGAGTGCCACGGGGGCAAGGCCTCCGGTCAGTGTCACCCGCTGCCAATCGCCGCCGGCACGCAGCCGCATGCGGTCGCGCGCGCGGTCGGCCAGCAGATGGCGCATCGCGCTGGCGGCATAGCTGAAGAACTGCGCCTCGTGCTCGAAGGCCAGTTCACGCCCGGTGGAAATGCGCAGGTAAAGCTCGTGCACCAGCGCCGTCGTCTCGAGGGTGGCGTCGGCGCCGCGTGCGCGCTGCCGAGAAGCCATGGCCTTGAGGCGCGCGTAGACTTCCGCGAACAGCGTGTCGGTGGTGCGTGAGGACGGGGCCGTCCCTGTCGGTGTCGGTAGCACGTTCGCGTTCGCATCGCTTCCTGCTCCGGATTCTAGCAAAAGCGCGTGCGCACGACGCCCGTCGCAGCCCCCGAAACCGGCTGCCCTACAACGCATTCAGGAATGCGACGAGGTCTTTCTTCTCCTGCGTCGCGAAACCGATGTTGAAGCGCGTGTCGTAGAAATCGACGGCGTCGCCCAGGGTTGCCGCCACGCCGTTATGGAAGTACGGCGGACGCGCGGCCAGGCCGCGCAGGACCGGGCCCTTGAACTTGCCGACGTCGGCCCACTTGCCGGTGATCAGCGCCCGTCCGGGATCGGTCGTCTGCACGAGTGCGCCGGTGGCGTTGTTGCGCAAGGTATACAAAGGCATGTCCGGCGTGCGCCGGCTCGCATCCGCGGTGCCGATGTTGATCGGCAGCGCGACTGAATGGTTGGCGACGTTCGGCGCATCGTGGCAGGTCGTGCAGGTACCGGCGATGACCGGCAGGCCGAGTGCGTCATTGAGCCCGCCGACGCCGGTGATTGCGATGGCCTTGTTGTTGAACAACTGCTCGCCGCGCGCAATCGCGCTGCGCGGCGCTCCGCCCGCGTTGCCGTGCGCAGGCAGCCAGCCGTCGAACAGGCGCATCGACGCGGGGTTGAACGCCGCCAGGGTCGGGTCGGCGCCGAGCGCGTCGTTTATGCCGACATGAAACTGCAGGTTGGCAAGGATGCGCGGGCCGCCCATGGCGTCGTCGTCGCTGAGCAATCCGGCGTTGCGGTCGCTTGCCTGTGCCGTGCTCAAGCCCAGCTCGAAGTTTATGATTTGCTGGAGTTGCGCATCGCTGGGCGCCGCTGCGCCTTGTGCGTGGCCGAGTGTTGCGTTGGTTGCCTGGCTCTTGAAGCTGGCCACCAGATCGTCCATCGCCGCACCGGCATCCATCGGCGGATTGAACGCGGCATGGGTTTCGCGACCGTCCCACATGACCGCGGTGAGGAGGCGCAAGTTCGTCGCCGGCAACACGCGACGGAACAGCGACAGCTCGCCGGCGCTAGCGAATCCATACGGATCGTCGACGGCGTCGAGGGTGAATTCGAAGCCGGCGCGAACCGGCAGACCGATGCGGATCAGCGCCTTGTTCAACAGCATGCTGTAGGCACGCCGGCGCGCATCGACGGTCGAAACGTCCGCCTGCGGCGAATTGGAGCCGTCATTGGTGCGGAACACCGGATCGGTGCCGGCGCTGGAATTGAAGCGCGCTTGCATGCTTGCCGGCGTGATCGACCATGCCGTTTCCGGACGATGGCAGGTAAAGCACGAGCGTCCGTTCGTACCGAGAACCTGGAAGAACGGATTGGTCGTGTCGAGGCCGCCGCTTGCCGTGTAGGTCCTTACCGTTCCGCTTGCGTCTGCGGCCGTCAGCGGCCGCGTCGTCCGCCGCCGCCGTGGCGGTCGCACACGCTGCAGCCAATCCCAGCGCGACACGCAGTGCGCCACGCGATTTCCATACCTTCATCACCCACCTCCCTGGCCTTCGCACTGTCCCATTGCGTGATCAGGCGCCAGCTGGTTCGAAAATTCCCCTGCGCTGTCGATGAACGCCGTTGGGCGAAAAGCTGCGACATCCATTGGCCCGCCGTAGCCCGCCGCAGGGGCGGTAAGGGCATTCCCAGGTTTTGGCCGGCTTTGAGCGCACATCGCCGAGCGGTTATGCTCGATGCCTCGGGCCACGCGCGCTGTCCAGGCCAAAAAGGGGGCGTCGTTTGAACCAGACCTCGTTCGTCAATTCAGTTCGCCGGATCGCAGTCGGCCTGCGCAATGTATGGGTGGTCGTCGTCGTCCTATGTTTCGCGCAGCCGTTGCTCGCGGCGACACAGACCACGCGTTTTGGACTGAAGCAGATCTTCGATCTGCAGTGGGCGGCCGATCCGCGCATTGCACCGAACGGCAAACATGTCGCGTTCGTGCGCTCGGGCTATGACGTCATGAACGACGACGATCGCCACAGCATCTGGATCGTCGGCACGGATGGCAGCGGCCTTCGCGCGTTGACGCCGCCCGATGAAGTCGCCACGTCGCCGCGCTTCTCACCGGATGGCTCACGGCTGATCTACGCCGTGACGTACGAGGACAAGGCCGGGCACAAGACCGGCGAGATTCGAGTGCGCTGGATGGACAGCGGCGACAGCGCGCGCCTGGCTTCGCTCGCGCATCCGCCACGCCAGTTGGCGTTCTCGCCCGACGGCAAGCGCATCGCGTTTGCGATGTTCGTCGACGATCCGGCCGACGCGCCGATCGCCAAGATGCCCGCGCCGCCGAAAGGCGCGAACTGGGGACCGGACATCAAGGTCATCGACCGGCTGGTGTATCGATTCGACGGCCGCGGTTATCTCGCGCGCGGCCACACGCACCTGTTCACGATGACGGCTGACGGCGGCACACCGCAACAGATCACCGACGGCGATTTCGAGGACGACGGCAGCGTCGCCTGGACGCCGGACGGCACGCATCTGGTGTTCACGGCGAACCGCCACGAGGACGCGGACTATCACCCGTTGAATTCCGAGATCTACGAAGTCGCCGCCGACGGCGGGCCCATGCGCGCGTTGACCGACCGCGACGGTCCCGATCACTCCGCCGTCGTTGCGCCCGACGGCAAGCACATTGCCTACCTCGGCTTCGACGATCGCAAGCAGGGCTATCAGGTTACGCACCTGTACGTCATGGATCGCGACGGCACCCATGCGCGCATGGTGACGGGAGACTTCGATCGTGATGTCGAAAATCCGCAATGGGACAGTGGCGGCAACGGCGTGTATTTCCAGTACGACGACGAAGCCGTCACGCGCATCGGTTATGCGAGCCTCGACGGAAAAGTCCACACGCTTGCCGGCGATGTCGGCGGTCTGGATATCGGCCGTCCGTATGCGGGCGGGCAGTACACGGTCGCACCTCAGGCCGGCATGATCGCATTCACGCAGACCTCGGCGCAGCATCCGGCCGACATCGCGGTGGTCGGCACGCGTGGCGGCGACGTCAAGCGCCTGACTGACCTCAACGCCGGATTGTTTTCGCACACGACGCTCGGCACGCTCGAGGAAATCCGTTTCCCGTCGAGCTTCGATCAGCTGTCGATCGAAGGCTGGATCCTCAAGCCGCCCGGCTTCGATGCGAAGCAGGTGTATCCGCTGCTGCTGGAAATCCACGGCGGTCCATTTGCCAACTACGGTCCGCGCTTTTCCGCCGAGGACCAGTTGTATGCCGCGGCCGGCTACGTCGTGCTCTACATCAATCCGCGCGGCTCGACGAGTTACGGCGAGAAGTTCGGCAACCTGATCCACCACGATTATCCGAACCACGACTACGAAGATCTGTTATCCGCAGTCGATACGGTGATCCAGCGCGGCTACGTCGATCCAAAACGCCTGTACGTGACCGGCGGCAGCGGCGGCGGCGTGCTGACCGCGTGGATCGTCGGCCATACCGACCGCTTCGCCGCGGCCGTGGTCGCCAAGCCGGTCATCAACTGGTACAGCTGGGTGTTGACCTCGGACCTGCCGTCGTTCGGCACGCAATACTGGTTCGCCGGCATGCCGTGGGACAACCAGGAAGATTACATGAAGCGTTCGCCGGTCACCTACGCCGGCAACGTCAAGACGCCGACGATGCTGATGACCGGCGAAGTCGACTACCGCACGCCGAGTTCGGATGCGGAACAATTCTACGAAGCGCTGAAACTGCGCAAGGTGCCGTCGGTGATGATCCGCGTGCCCGACGCCAGCCACGAGATTTCAGAGAAGCCGAGCAACATGATGGCGAAGGTCGCCTACATCCTTGGCTGGTTCGAGCGTTACGGCGGTGCGAAGCTCGCGGCCCCCTGATTGCGGCGCGCTAATCGATGAGCACTTGAGGCCACCGCGGACTTCCGGCTCCGCGTTGCCATAGCAGATCAATGCCGCGTGCAGCCCGGGTTCGCCGGTCCGCGAGAGCGCTTTCAGTCGAAGTCGTCGGAGAAAATCAGGTCGCTCAGCGGCTGCACGTCGAGTGCCCGGATCGAAATCGTAGCAGTCGTTGAATCCCCCTTCGATGATGACGCCGTCCGGGTCATTGACGACGACGTGCTCCGAGTAGGTAGTCGTGTGGCCGTCGTGGCTGATCCACACGTAGTCCATCCCCGTGTTCGCCGCCGCCGCGTCGACCGCCTCCTGAATCGTCGAGAAGGCGCCAGGCGCGCCGCACGTCGGATCGACCTTGTATACGATGAAGGCGGCTGCCGGCGAGCACGCGCCGCAGCACGCCAGCACGAGCACGATCGCGGTGGAATAACGGTTGCGCGGCACTTCGGCCTCCTTGCGGGCAAAGGCGCCCGCTCGGCGACAAGGGACATGGCGTGAGCAGCCGTCCCTTGGCATTGACCGAGTAACGCCGTTTCACGCCGAAGCGCGACAATCGAAGGCGCCCGCACCCTGAACTGATCGCGCGACCTGCCCGGTTCGGCACCCGAAAGCAGGCAGATCGACGCGGGCGTCGAGCGCTCGCATGGGCGAGCCCGGCGCAAGATCGACGCCGAGCGGGTTTCCGTCCAGGTCCACGCCTCCGGTCGCCGGCGCGAAATCGACGCCAATCGAAGTCGCCTGCGAGCGATAGTCGCTGCTGGCCGCGTTCACGTGATCAGGTTGGCCTTGAACGATGCCATTCGCGGCCGGCAGCATGCTCGCGCGGGCCGTCGTCCTGATCACGCAAGTTCGGCGGCCAGACGAACCGGTCCGCGCGGCCAGCTGTCCGACGGAAAAATTTCCGCTTGTGAAGTTATTCGGCGCTACCAGGAATACTCGTAGCCGTTGCAGAAGATCGAATCGGACGTTCCGCACTGGAACTTGTTCTGCCGCTCGTAGGCGCCGATGTCGCGCGGGGTGGAGTTGCCCGGCACGCCGGAGAGATTGACGTCGCGAGGGTTCCCATCAAGATCCACGCCGCCGTTGGCCGGAGCAAAGTCGATGCCGGTCGATGTCGGCTGCAGGTGATAGTCGCTGTTCGCAGCGTCCACGTAGAGCGGTTCGCCCTGGTCGATGCCGGCCGCTGACGGCAGCGTACTTATGTCGGTTGCCAGCACGTCGCTGACGTTGAGACCGCCACCAGGCCCGACGTAGTTCAGCGTATTGATGCTCAATTCGTCGATGATGCTGTTGGTCAGCGTCAGCGCGTGTGCCGAATAGATGACCGGGGCGCCCTGGTTGCCGTTGTTGACGATCGTGCAGCCGTCGAACGAGGTTGCCTCCGCGGGGGAGAGGCCGTCGTCATCGATGCGGATCATCTCCGCGGTAAGCGTGTTGTCGGCGATCAGACAGTTGACGATGCTTCCGTATGCGGCGCTGCCATAGGGTCCGAAGGTACGGATGACGTGCGCACCATGGTTGTTGCGCATGATCAGCCGACGCGCAATCAGTCCGGCGGCGGTTTGCGCCAGGATCGTCGAGCCCGCGGTTGGATGGTTGCTGCTGTCTTCCGCGACGTTGCCGTTGACCGTGTTGCACACGATCCCGGCCGCACAGCGCACGGCGCCGAGCGTGTCGATCGTCTCGGGCTCCTGACACTCCTGGGGGCCCGAGTTGAGAAAGATGTATGCGCCGTAGTAATTGCCCGCCTCCGAATCTTCGTCGCCATAGATCGCGGAACCTTCCTGCGCCGCATTGTTGTCGATGCGAAAGTCGTATGCGCAAAAATCGGGAATATTGGGACCGTTGGTCCTGAGGTAGATTCCGCCACCCGTGTGGGAAGCAAAATTGCTGGAAACCGTGACGGGATTGGAGGCGTCGGTTGTAAACAGGCGCACGGTCGCCCAGTAACCATCGACTGAATAGCCCGAAATGCCGCCGCCGTATTCGGCATCGTTGCCGTAGACCACGCCCAAGCCGTTGTAGCCCGGCGAACCGATGTCGGCCTGCGCGGGTCCCTCAACCTGGATGCCGCCGCCGAAACCGTTCGGCGCGTGGTTGAAGCCGATTTCGGTGTACGGCTGCAGCGCCATCAGCCGCGCGCTGCCGTTGATGTGGATGCCGCCACCGTTGCCGCCACTGGTGTTTTCGTCGATCAGCGTGCCGGCGCTGAGGGTGAGCGTGGCGTTGCCGCCGCTGCCGTTGAACTGGATGCCACCGCCCTGGGAGTTGGCGTTGTTTCCGGTGATCGTCGAGTTGATGATTGTCAGCGCGCCGCTGCCGGTGAAGTGGATGCCGCCGCCGAAGTCGGTGCCGCCGCCGCCGGTCAGTTCGAGCGACTCGAGCGTGACGCTGCTGCTGCCATGGATGTAGATCACGCTGCCGGCGCCGTTGCCGTGCAGCGTGGCGGTCGGCGCGGGCGGCGTACCGCCACCGCCGCCGCAACCGACCTCTGGATCGCACGACGTGCTGTAGGCGCAGGTCTCGCCAACCGGGACGCCGACCAGCGTCAGATCGGACTTGCCGTTGATCTCGAGCGCCAGCGACGACAGCGCACTCGGTATCTCGTGCGTGATCGTGATCACCGTTCTCGGACACGTCGTGTTGGTGATCGCGAGTTGGATCGTGGCATCGGTGGCAGCTGCATCGACGGCATGATCGCCGACGCAGCGGTAGGAGACCTTGGGAAAGCAAAAGGCCGCGGCATTGCCGGAAAAACCGATCAGCGCGATGATCGACAGAACAGAAAGCAGATACTTGAACATGGGATTGTCCCCTTGCTGGCGTGCCTGCTGGGGTACAACGCCGTCCAACGCACGTTTGCTTCATGCGCTGCATTGCGTGCCGAGGGTTCCGCCGTGTGTGGCGAGTGCCGCGCCGCAGACTGTGTGTTCAGAACGCCTGGCTGGCTTCAGGGGAAAACGTCGCTGCGCCCGGACAGCGCGCGCAGCAGGTCCTTGGTCTGCGGCGGCAGCTCGCTTGCCGGAGCGCCGACCGCGACGGCCTCCAGTGCGGTCGCGCGAGCATCGTCGGGACGCTTGAGATCTCGCTGGATCTGCGCCTTCAGCACCAGCATCGAGACCAGCCGTGCCTTGCCGCCCGGCTCAACGCGCCGCCAGTCGGAGACAGTACGGTCGATTTCGCGCAACGCATCCTCGGCGCGATTGCCATGCCAGAGCGCCGACGCATAATTGTTGCGAATCAGAGCGCCGTCGTGCGAGGCTCCGCGACCGCCGCGCTCGAGCACCGCCAGCGCCTCGCCCGACAGCTTGATCGCCTCGGCCGAATCGTTCTGCTTGACGGCGACGTTCGCCAGCGTCGACAGCGAATAGGCCACGGTCGGGTGATCGTCGCCGAACAGCGCGCGCCGCCCGGTCAGTGCCAGCGTCATTTCCGCCTTTGCTTCATCGAGTCGGTCCTGACGATAGAACGACATGCCGAGGTTGTTGTGCGCACGGGGACACACTTCCTCCCGCAGCCCGGTGCGCTCGCAGATCGCGATGGCCGAGCGAAAGGCGGCATCGCCTTGCGCGAAGTGCCGCTGTTCGACCCACAGGGCGCCGATCGCGGCGTAGGTTGCGGCGACCTCCTGGTGATCGTCGCCGAGTATCTGGCGTTGCATTGCCAGCGCTTGGTTCAGCAGACTTTCCGCTTCCTCGAACTTCTCGGAGCGGATGATGATCAGGGCCAGGTTTCGCATCGCCTTGGCGATCAGGTCGTGCGGGGCCTTGTAAATGCGTTGTGCAGAGGCCAGCAGCTCGCGGTAGAGGGCTTCACTGCCGGGCTTGTCGCCGACTGCGTCGGTCGATGTCGCCAGGCTCGTGAGTGCGGCGACGTAACGCTGGTCTTCCGGTGCGTGAATCTCGCGCCAGCGATCGATCAGCGGTTCCAGGGAGGCGCGTGCTTCGGGATAACGTTGTGCGGAACTAAGTGCGTTGCCGATTTCGAAGGCGACGGCGATCGCCTCGATGTTGCCCGGCCCGTAGATTGACTCGGCCGCCGCCGCCGCCTCGCGCTGGTGCGTGATCGCCGAGTCGGGGGCGCCGGTCGCCAGTTCCGATGCCGCGAGCACGGACAGTGCGCGCAACAGGACCGGCGACGGCGCCGCGCGCAGTGCGGCGAGCATTGCTTCGATCTCCTGCTTCGCCTCGCTGTTGCGGCCTCTGTGCTGCAGCGCGTCGGCATGCAGCACGCGCGCGCTGCTCTGGGAGGCCGCATCGCCCTGCGCGGCGGCGAGCGATTGCGCCTGCGTGAACAGCTCATCGGCCTGACTGAAGTTCGACAACGACAGACTGACTTCGCCGAGTGTGCGCAGCAGGTCGCCGCGCGTGGTCGCGTCAAGAGTGCTGTTGCCGGCGAGCCGCTGCTGCGCCTGCTCGACCAGCGCCTCCGGCGTCGGCCGCTCGTCGCGCGGGAGCTCCGCGCGCGCCGCGTCGAACACACGAACGAGGAAGTCGCGCACGAGATTGGCGCGGCTAGCTTCGCGCCGCGCAATGTCGGCCTGCCACAGCGCCAATGCGAGCGCCACCAGGATCGCGACGAGGAACAACGCCGACGACACCACGCCGCCGCGATGGCGCTGCACGAATTTGCGCGCACGGTACAGGCGTGACGGCGGATGCGCAGCGACCGGGCGGCCGTCGAGCATGCGTTCGATGTCGTCGGCGAGCGCACCGGCCGACGCATAGCGCCGTTCCGGCTCGGCATCGATCGCCTTGAGTACGATGTTGTCGAGATCGCCGCGCAATGCGCGCCGCGTCAGCGGCGGCGGTGCCGGCAGCACGCCCGGGGCTTCGTCGCCGGTGATCTGCGAGGACGGCGTGCGTCCACTACCGGCGCTCATGCGCTGTCCGGTGACGAGTTCGCCGAGCAGGATGCCGAGCGCAAAGACGTCGGTCGCCGTCGTTATGAGCCCGCTGGCGTGCTGCTCCGGAGCGGCATAGGCGGGCGTGAATGCGCTCATGCCGGTGTGCGTCTCATCGTCGCTGTCGAGCAGTTTGGCGATACCGAAGTCGAGCAGCTTGACCTGGCCTTCGTCGGTCACCAGCACGTTCGAAGGTTTCAGGTCGCGATGCACGATCAGCGCACGGTGCGCGGCCTCCACCGCTTGGCAAACCTGCAGAAACAGGGCGAGACGCCGGCGCAAGTCGAGGCGCTGTTCGCGCGCATACTCGACAATCGGTTTGCCGTCGACCAGATCGAGCGCGATGTAGGCGACGCCGTCGACGGTAACGCCGCCTTCGATCAGGCGTGCGATACCGGGATGGCGCAACTGCGCGAGCGCCTGGCGCTCGCGCCGGAATTGGCGCTGCGCCTCGGGTGCGTACAAGCCTCGGCGCAATACTTTCAGCGCGACCTGCTGCTGCACCCCTTCGAACTCGCGGCGTGCGTGGAACACGGTCGACGAGCCGCCTTCGCCGAGCAACTCGACCAGCTCGAACGTTCCGATGCGAGTGCCCGGCGGCAGCGCATCGACAATGTCCGCATCGCCAATCGCGGCGACTGCCGCGCGCGCACCGCCCGTGAACAGCGCGTCGCCTCCCGCGTCCGCGACCAGCATCCGCTCGACGCGCGCGCGCAGCGCGGCATCCCGACAGTGTTCGTCGAGAAACGCCGCGCGCGCTGGCGCCGGCATCGCGACGGCCGCCTCGAACAGTTCACGTAACGATTGCGCTGTTTGCATCCGCCCGCCCCAGTGCACCTGATTGGTTAAACGCTGTTAGGCCACGGACTGTGTCACTCGTCGATTTCGGTCTTCAGGAATACGCGCGCAAAGCGGCAGTCACGATCGACCGTGCTGCGCGCGATGCCGAGCGTTTCGGCGATCTGCTCCGCGGTCAGCCCGGCGAAATAGTGCAGCTCGAGCACTTGTGCGGCGCGCGCGTCGGTCGCTTCGAGGCGTTGCAGTGCGGTGTCCAGTGCGATCGCCTGCTCGGCGCTGTCGATGGCAAGTTGCTGATCCGAACCGGTCAGCGTGATGCGCTGCCATTCGCCGCCGGCACGCAGGCGCATGCGGTCACGCGCGCGATCGGCGAGCAGATGACGCATGGCCCGTGCCGCGTAGGCGAAGAATCGCGCGTGGTGACCGAACAGCAGCTCGCGGTTCTCGGACATGCGCAGGTAAAGCTCGTGCACAAGCGCCGTGGTTTCGAGCGTCGAGCCGCGCGGCGTCCGCGCGAGCTGACTCGCCGCCATCGCCTTCAGACGCGCGTAGACTTCCGCGAACAACGTTCCGGTGGATTGCGCGGCGGTACCGTCATTGACTGCGGGAACGGGTTTCATCGGCTTACCCCGCATGAAATTGTACGCTCCTGCCGGGCGCCGGCGTAAATTCCGATCCGACGGGGTACCGTTCATCCTGAACGATGAGTTGCGGGGGATCGACAGGGGCAGCCGCTCTGGCGCTGCGATGGCCGATCCATCAGGGATCCACGCCGTTGCAGAACAGCGCGTCGGCGTGGTTGTCGCACGCAAAAGCCACCCGCAGTTCGTACGCGCCGAGATCGGTCGGCCCGTACTTGTTCGCCTTCCGAGCGATTCGCGGGACCAAAGTCATTGTCGTTGCAGCCGGTGAATCCACCCTCGATGCCGACCCTCAAAGGCACGCCGGACCTACGGCGGTGTCGGGCAGTTGTGAGCGCGCGCCAGCTCGAGGGTTGCTTCATGCAGCCACGGATAGTCCGTGGGGCCCCCGGCGGCGGCGATTTGTGCACGCGCCTGCAGAGCCTCGGTGCAGGCATGCGCCGCATCGAGCGCAATGGCATCCCACACCTGCGCTGACTGCAGGAGCGGGTGGTTTCCCATCTCTGCCTCCGACGTTGCAATCGCGTTTTCGATTGTTGTCCGCGCGGATGTCGTGTCGCCCCGATCGAGCTCGCGCCTTGCAAACGACAGTCGCGCGAGCAGCATGCGCGGATGCGTATTGGCCGACGCCGCGTACAGTTTCGCCGCGAAGGTCGATTCGAGATCGGTCGGACACGCCGCCGCCGGCGCGCGCGCGCAAGCGAGTACTGCCAACCCGTCGAGCGCGAGCAGCGCCGGCGTGTCGCTGGTCGCGGCCATCATCGGACGCGCGGCGAGTGCATCATCGCGTGCCGCCGCGATGTTTCCCTGCAGCCACTCGACCTCGGCGCGCGTGCGCAGCAACGCGCCACGGCGCGAGCGGCTCTCTGCCGAATTGCCGTAAAGATCCCAGCCGCGCTGCGCGACGATGAGCGCCTGCCCGAGTCGTCCGGTTTCGAGCAGATGCGAGGCCTCGAGCCGGAGCGAATCGGCGTACGTTGCGTCGGCTTCGCCGGCAACCTGGGCCGAGATCGCCAGCATCTGTGCACAGGCACGGTCGGCGCCGGCGACGTCGACCAGCATGGTCTCGACCGCACACAGTTTCTGGGCGTTGAGCATGTTGATGAAACGCGGCTTGCCGCCGATCTTGTCGAGGTCGGCCTGCGCGCGCACGAGCAGGTCGGCGGCGTGCTGCAGGTGGCCGGCGCGTACCAGCGTCCAGCCCCAGTTGGACAGGCCGGTCAGCACGTCGTAGCTGTCGGCCTGGCGGTACTTCAGGTCGATCTCGTAGGCATGCTGGTAGGCGGCGGCCGCTTCGTCGAAGCGGCCCGCGCCTTCCAGCCCGTAGCCGAGGTTGTTGTAGCCGCCGGCGCTTTCGCGCGCGTCGGCGCCGAACGTGCGGACTCTTTCGTCGAGTGCCTGTTGTTCCAGATCGAGCGCCGCCGCGGCGTGATCGCGATCCATTTCGATGACCGCCAGATCGTCGAGCACACTGACCAGCGGCATGCCGCCGACATGCACCGCCTGCAGACGCTGGCGCGCCTCGCGCAGATCAAGTTCGCCGGCCGCATAGTCGCCGCTGTGGATGGCCAGGCTACCGCGCTGTTCGAGTACCTGGATCGCCAGCGGATCGAGTCGATCGAGTGACTGCTTGGCAAGCCGGCTCGCGGCGGCTGCCAGATCGCGAGCTCGGCTGCGATCGCCGATGTCGTCCGTCAGATGGGAGAACATGAGCGTCAAATCGATGCGCTCAGCCGGCTCGAGCCGGGCATCTGTTGCGAGACGGTCGGCGCCGGTCGCGACCAGGTCGCGGATGCTCGGCAGCTTGCCTTCGGCGACGCCATCGCGAACCGGATCGAAGATGCTCTGGACGAAATCACGCACGGTATTGGCACGCTCCGCCTCGTGGCGCGCGACCCGGGCTTGCCACAACGCCGCACCGAGCGCCGCCACCACGCCGAGCACGAACAGGCAGGTCAGCGCGACGCCGCCGCGATGACGTTGAATGAACTTCAACGTTCGATACATGCGTGACGGCGGGTGTGCGGCGACGGGTCGGTGTTCGAGATGGCGCTCGATGTCGTCCGCGAGCGCGCCGGCCGATGCATAGCGCCGCCCGGGTTCCGGATCGAGCGCCTTGAGCAGGATGTTGTCCAGATCGCCACGCAGCTGCTTGCGCAGCTGCGCCGGTTCGAATGCGCGCGCAGCACGATCGGCGGGCGCCGCGGCTTCGCCGCTGCGCGACGACGGCCGCCGCGTCGGATTTCCTTGCGGACGCAGGCCGAGCAGGAGTTCGTGCAGCAGCACGGCGAGCCCGTAGACATCGGTCGCGGTCGTGATCGCGCCGCCGCTGATCTGCTCGGGCGCGGCGTATTCGGGCGTATAGACTCCGACCGTCGCCCCGGCGTCGTCTTCGTCGAGCAGCTTGGCAATGCCGAAGTCGAGCAGTTTGACCGTGCCATCGGCCTCGATCAGGATGTTCGATGGCTTGATGTCGCGATGCACGATCAGGCTGCGGTGGGCCGCTTCGACCGTGCGGCACACGGCAAGAAACAAGGCGAGGCGTGCACGCACGTCGAGAGCACCGTCGTCGGCAAACTGCGTGATCGGCACGCCGTCGACGTGCTCCATGACGAGGTAGGGAATGCCGGCGTCGGTCACGCCGCCGTCGATCAGGCGGGCGATGTTCGGATGATCGAGCGAGGCAAGCACTTGGCGCTCGCGCTGGAACAGGCGCTGCTCGAACTCGGAGTACAGGCCGCGGCGCAGCAGCTTGATCGCGACTTGCTGTTTGAAGTCGACGCCGACGCGCTCACCGAGGAACACGGCGGCCATGCCACCGCGGCCGAGCGTGCGTACCAGGCGGAACGCGCCGATGTGCTGTCCGATCAGGCCTTCGGCCGCGACCTCGGCGGCGGCGAAGCGCGCTGCGTGCTCGCTCGCCGGCGTATCGAGGAATCCGCTGCCGTCATCGGCGGCGAGCAGGCGCCGCAGCGCGCGGCCCTCGTCCGGACTGGTGGCGTGCGCATCGATCCAGGCATCGCGTTCCGCGGCGCGCACGTCGAGCACGCGCTCGAACAGCTCGCGCAGGCGATTTTGCGTATTGGCCGTCGGATCGATGTCAGGCTCCTCCGTGCGCCCAGGTGGAACGCTGCTTGCACGTCTGTTGCGACATCAGTCGAGCTGATCATGAAGAAAAGCGCGCGCAAAACGCCAGTCGCGGTCGATTGTACGCCGGGTCAGGCTGAGCGTTTCGGCCACCTGTTCCAGCGACAGCCCGGCGAAATAGCGCAGTTCGACGACCTGGCCGGCACGCGCGTCGGACTGTGCCAGACGCTCCAGTGCTTCGTCGAGCGCCAGTGCCTGCTCGGCGCTCGTGATCGCGATCGGATCGCTGCCGGTCAGCGTCATGCGCACCCAGCCGCCGCCGGCGCGCTGGCGCAGCCGGTCGCGCGCGCGATCGCGCAGCAGGTGGCGCATGGCGCGCGCGGCATAGGAGAAAAACTGGGCCGGATGCTCGAATGCCAGCTCGCGGTTTGCGCTGACCCGCAGGTAGAGTTCGTGGACCAGCGCGGTCGTGTCCAGAGATGCCGGCGAGGGTGCCTGCGCAAGCTGACGGCCAGCCATGGCTTTCAGCCGCATGTAGACCGCGTCGAAGAGGGCGTCGGCCGATTGCGCCGCCGGGGCAGCCGCTGACGTCGTGGGCGGGGCTGGATCCATCGCGAACCTCCGATGGTTCGATTGTACCCAACTGCGTTTTTTTCGGCGTTCAGGCTGCACTTTTTGCTGCGCCGCGACGTGGCAAGCGGCGCCGAATCGCTTAAAAGGATGCTGCTGAAGAAAACAAAGATATGTGGGGAGGGCGGGCCCGCCGCGAGCAATCGCGGTGGGCCTTTTTTTGCGCGCTCGTCTTGAATGCGAGCAAAAATTTGTAAAGACCCTTAGCTCTCGGGTAGAGTGCCGGCGGCCGAAGCTAAGCTCTGCGTCACGGAATCCGCCAGCTCGGCCGTGATAGCCGCGTCGCGCGCGGGCTTCCGTTCCTTCCGTTCCTTCCGATTACCTTCAAAGGGTGATTCCATGAGTGTTCGCAACATCGTACGATTTTCGTCGTGTGCAGGGTTCGCCGCGCTTGCCGCGCTGGCGCTCGGCAACGCGACAGCTGCACCGCATTCCGTCTCGCCGCAATTGACGATCGGCCCGAAGGCCTTGTCGGCCAGTGTTGTTGCGCCGGGTTACGGTCTGTTCACGTGCCAGGTCGGGCTTATACCGGGCGATGTCTGCTACGACCCCTACCAGATACGGCATGCCTACGGTACGGACAATCTGATCAATGCCGGTTACGACGGCACCGGGCGTACGATCGTCATCATCGATGCATACCAGAGCCCGACGATCGTCAACGACGTGGCGGTCCAATCGACGTTCTACGGCATCCCGCAGTTGAACCTGACCCAGATTGCACCGGACGGACAGGTTCCGTACGACGAGTTCGACGGCACAATGAATGGCTGGGCCGGTGAAATCACGCTGGACGTACAGTGGGCGCATGCGATCGCTCCGGGAGCGCAGATCGTTCTCGTGCTGGCCAAGACCAGCGCCGACGATGACATCCTGAGCGCGTTGAACTATGCGATCGACAACAACCTTGGCGATGTGATCTCGATGAGCTTTGGCGAGAACGAGAGCTGCCTTGACCAGAACACCGTGAACGCCTGGCACACCGCCTTCACGCATGCAACGCAGAAGGGCATGACGCTGTTCGCGTCGACGGGAGACCAGGGCGCTTCGCAGAAGACCTGCGACGGACAGTCCTGGACGCTGGCTGCGTCGCATCCTGCGACCGACCCGCTGGTTTCCAGCGTCGGCGGCACGGAGCTTCACGCGGCGGACTACTGCCTCACGCAGCTGGGCTGCGATCCGACGCAGAATCCAGCCGCCGGCACCTACCAGGGTGAATTTGCCTGGAACGAACTGGAGTGCGCAAACGACGCCTGCGATCTGATCAAGAGCGAAGCCACCGGTGGCGGCGTCAGCGTCGTTTTCGATGCCCCGCCGTTCCAGAAGAGCCTCGTTAAGGGCAAGGGTCGTGGGGTTCCGGACGTCGCTTACAACGCCGCGATTGCACACGGCGTGCTGACCTTCTGGACCGCCTATCCGAGCGACCCGGCCGACACCGCCGGCTTCTACGGCTTCGGCGGCACCAGCGCCGGTTCGCCGCAGTGGGCCGCGATCGTCGCGATCGCCGATCAGATTGCGGGCCGTCGCCTGGGTTATCTGAATTCGGCGTTCTACCAGATCGGCCAGACGCCGCCGAACTACAGCGCGTCGTTCCACGACGTCACCAGCGGCGACAATTCCGTACTCGAGCTCGACAGTTCCGACAACTATGTCGAGGTCGACGGTTATCCCGCGCTGACGCGTTGGGACGCGACCACAGGTTTGGGTTCGCCGAAGGTCGACTCGATCGTCGGCCGCCTGATCGCATTCGTGTCGCCGGGTGACGCGGTCGCCGCTATTGCGACGTCGAAGCCACACGCCAAGGGCAAGCCGGGCTTTGCCGGTCAGAAGCAAGCGCACTGACGCCACTGACTCACAGTCTGCAAGCAGCATCCGAGCCCCGCGCAGGCGGGGTTCTTTTTTGCCCCTTGGTCGACTTTCGGACCTCCTGCGCAGCGTTTCGTGCATCAGAGTTTCTCGATCGCAGCATTTCGTCGTTAAATGCGATATGGCCGCATCGCCGACGCTTGCCGAGTTCACCGACGAACGCTACACGCACCTGATCGCGCGCTGCCGCGAAGTTGGCGTTGCGTTGTATGACGACGCCGGTGTTGCCGAACACCTGCAGCGCGTACTGCTCGCCAGCGACTTCGCCTACGAGAGTTTTCGCCGTGAGCCGGCCCTGCTCGGACGCCAGCTGGTCGAGCTGATGGGCGATCCGCGTGCGGCTGATGCGCGCCGGCCGGCGTGGCCGGCCGAACTCGACGAGGCGGGAGTGATGGGCGAGCTGCGCCGCTTCCGCCGGCGCGAGGCGTTGCGCCTGATCTGGCGCGACGTGAATGGTCTGGACTCGGTGGAACAAACACTGGCCGGCGCGAGCGCGCTGGCCGAAGCCTGCCTGGACCTCGCGCTGCATCATGCCGAACACAGCCTCCGCGCGCGCCATGGCGTGCCGCGCGACGCAGCGGGACAGATCCAGCACCTGGTCGTGCTCGCTTTCGGCAAGCTCGGCGGCGCCGAGCTGAATTTTTCCTCCGATATTGATCTGGTCCTGGCGTTTGCCGAAAACGGCCAGACCGACGGCGCTCGGCCGCTGGCCAACGAGGCCTTCTTCGCGCGCGTCGCGCAGCAACTGGTCAAGCTGCTCGCCGAGATCACCGTCGACGGCTACGTGTTCCGCGTCGACTTGCGCTTGCGCCCGTTCGGCAGCGCCGGCCGCGTCGCGATGAGCTTCGGCGCGATGGAGCAATACTATCAACGCGAGGGCCGCGACTGGGAGCGCTACGCCTGGATCAAGGCACGGCCGGTGGCCGGTGACCTTGCCGCCGGAAAGCGCCTGATCGAGATGCTGCGTCCATTTGTATACCGACGCTATCTGGACTACACCGCCTTTGCCGGTCTGCGCGAAATGAAGGCGCTCATCGACGGCGAAGTGGCGCGCAAGGACCTGGCGCAGCACCTCAAGCTAGGGCCCGGCGGCATCCGCGAGATCGAGTTCATCGTGCAACTGCTGCAGCTGATCCGCGGCGGACGCGAACCGGGCCTGCGCGAGCGCGGGCTGCTGCCGGCAATGGCGGCGTGCGAACGCATCGGCGCGCTCGGCGCCGCCAGCGCAAAGCGCCTGCGCGCAGCCTACATCCTGTTGCGCCATCTCGAAAACCGCGTGCAGATGCTGCGCGACGAGCAGACGCACGAGTTGCCGGACGACTCGTTCACGCGAACCCGCCTGGCAGTCGGCCTGGGCTACCGCGACTGGCCAGGACTCGAAATCGCGCTGCTGGTGGCGCGCAACAATGTTGCCGACGAATTCACCGCACTGATCGCGCCGGTGCGCAGCGAGGCTCCGCTTGATGAGCGCAGCGCGGCGGTTGCGAGTTACTGGAAGCGGCTGCTGGCGCGCGAGGCGCTGTCCGGCGAGCTGGCCGCCTGTGGCTTTGTCGATGCCGCGGGGTTGCACGCGCAACTGACCTCGCTGCTCGCCAGCCCGACGCTACGCACGCTCGAGGCGCGCGCGCGCGGGTGTTTCGAGCGCCTGCTGCCGTTGCTCATCGAGGAAGCCGCGCGGAGCGCGGCCCCAGGTATATGCCTCGAGCGGCTGATCCGCCTGGTGCATGGCGTACTGCGGCGCTCGGCATATTTGGCGCTGCTCGAAGAGCAGGCACCAGCGCGCGCCAGCCTGATCGCACTGTTTGCCGGAAGTGCGCTGCTCGCCGAACGCCTGATCGCGCACCCGCTGCTGCTCGACGATCTGTTCGACGCACGCATCGAGACGAGCGCGCCGAGTCGCGCCGAACTCGATGCGGACCTCGATCGTCGCCTCGCCCACATCGACGGTGCCGACCCCGAGGCCGAAGTCGAGGTGCTGCAGGAGGAAAAACAGAGTGCCGGGTTCCGCATCGGTCTGGCAAGCAACCGCCATGCCGACGCGGCGGCGACGGCGCGCGCATTGAGCGACGTCGCCGATGCGATTGTCACGCGCACGTTCGTGCTGGCCGAGCGCGATCTGACCTTGCGCCATGGCCGTCTGGCGCAGGGCAGTAGCCTGGCCGTGATCGGCTACGGCAGCCTCGGCGGCGCCGAACTGGGCTTCGCCTCCGACCTGGATCTGGTTTTCGTCTATGACGATGCGGCGGTGCGCGGCGAAAGCGACGGCGCACGGCCGCTCGATGGCGTGCGCTACGTCGCCCGGCTCGCGCAGCGCGTCGTGCACTGGTTGACCGTGCAGTCGCGCGCGGGCCGCCTCTATGACGTCGACGTGCGCCTGCGGCCGGACGGCGGCAAGGGGCTGCTCGTCGTCAGCCTCGAAGCGTTCGCCGCATACCAGCGTGAACGCGCCTGGATCTGGGAGCAGCAGGCGCTGGTGCGCGCCCGTGCCGTAGCGGGCGACACGGCGACCGCAGCGCGGTTTGCCGAGCGCCGCGCGGGCGTGCTGGCGCAGCCGCGCGATGCGGCGATTGTGCGCGAGCAGGTCAGTTCGATGCGCGCGCGCTGGCGCGGGGAGCGCGACCGGTCGACCACCGCTTTGCTCGACCTGAAGCAGGGTGCCGGTGCACTGCTCGATATCGAATTCCTGCTGCAGGCACTGGTGCTGATGAACGCGCACGCGTATCCGCGCCTGCTCGACAGCGGCAATACGGCGGCGCTGATCGAGGCGGTTGCGGTGGTTGGCGCCGTCACCGCGCAGCAGGCGGATGACCTTGCTGCTGCGCACGCCGAACTGCTCGCGCGGTCGCTGGCCTGCACGCTCGACGCACGCCCGCGCCGGGTCGCGCGCGACGCGCTGCTGGCGCGTCACACTGCAGCGGTGCTGGCCGTGGCTGCCGGTGTGGGATTGGGCTTTGGGTGAGGGGTGAGGGGTGAGGCAGGGGTGAGGTGAGGTGAGGTGAGGGGTGAGGTGAGGAGTAAAAAAGCCGGCCGACGCAGATGCTCTTGATCTTCCGCCCTCAGCCTTCAGCCTTCAGCCCTCGCTGCTGCAGGCGGGCGCCGACATCGGGGCGCGTCGCCTCGATCACGTGCCAGATCTTGCTTGCTACCGCGGCGATCTCGCGCAGCGGCGGCGGTTGGCGCAAAGTGGAAAAATCCACATTGCTGTCGTGCAGCCAGCCCTGGTCGCGCAGCTCTGCATGGAACGCGGCCAGCTTCGGCGGGGCGCCGGGCGGCAGCTGCGTGATCACCGGCACGCCGACGGCGCAGGCTTCGCTGAGCATGTTGACCGAGTCCGGCGTGACGACCAGGCGGTCGGCGACGGCGAGATAGGTGGCGTACGGATTCGCGCCGTCCTCCGTGCCGCCCCAGAAACAGGTACAGCCGTTGCGGAATGCGCTGCGCAGGCGCTCGCGCCATGCGGCCGGCGTGCGCCGCGAGGTCGTCACCAGCACGCTGCCGCCGTCACGCTGGCGCCAGCCATCGACGCGCGCGATCAGCGCCTCGAGCCAGGTGTCGTCCAGTTTCAGGCCGCGGCGCGGGCCGCCGACGAGCAGAACGGTGCGCGGCTGCGGCAGCTGTGCGAGTGCCGGAAACGACTGTGCTGCGCGTGCCAGCCAGGCATCGTCGATCGGGTTCAACGCACCGAGCGTCTGGATGACGTTGGACGCGCTCAGCGCGTCGTGCCGTGGCGCGACGACCAGATCGAAATGCGACGGCGCGATGCGCGGGTCGAGGATCTGCAGGACGAACGCGGCACCGTCGCTACGCTCGCGCAGACTGCGTGTCAGCAGCGCGGACTGGCGTCCGCAGCCGATGGCGAGCGCGGGCCACGGTGCGTTCAGCTCGCGCCAAAGGCTGTTCGGGAACGACCATTGCGCTGCGGCGGTCAGACGCGGCGCAAACCAGCGCCACGGCAAGCGCGGACGCACGGCGATGCTGCGTGCCTGCAGTTGCATCGCATCGGCCAGCGCGCGCACCTGGCGCTCGTTGCCGGCGCGGCCATCGCTGACCAGCCAGACCGGCGCCGAGGCGTCGGCGGCGGGATGATCGTAGCGCGCTTTCACCACGCCATTGTAAAGCCTGCGCAACGTTGCGTTGCATGGATGAATGCTTCGCGGCGCTTGTCCGGTCGTCTTGCCGCCCAATATCTTCCGGAATCGGGCGAGCGATGCCGTTCATGCGGCAGCGCCCGCCACGACAACGGACCCGATCGTTCTTCAGGGCTGCAGCGCGCAAATGCCGCGACGCCTGATTGATCCATTCATCCATCCATCCATCCATCCACGCACGGAGCCTGACCCATGATTCGACGCCTCGCTTTTTCATTGCTGCTCGCGGCCAGCCTGCCGGCCGTCGCCGCACAGAAATACGACATCGACCAGAACCACACCCACGTGACGTTTACCTGGAATCACCTGGGGTTCTCCAATCCGAGCGCGACGCTGGAGAAGGTCAGTGGCGATTTCCAACTCGACACGGCCGACCTGACCAAGTCGTCGATCGCGGTGACTTTTCCGCTCGACGGGCTGCATACCGGCGTCGCGAAGCTCGACGATGATCTGAAGTCGCCGGGTTTCTTCGACGCGGCAAAATACCCCGACATCACATTCAAGAGCATCAAGGTCGAGAAAGCCGGCGGCGACGGCCTCAAGATTACCGGCGATCTGACTGTTCACGGCGTGACCAGGGCGGTCGTGTTGAACGCAAAGATCAACAAGATCGGCGACAACCCGATGGGCAAGGGTCCGTCGGCCGGTTTCGATGCCGACGCCACGCTCAACCGCTCCGACTTCGGCGTCGGCAAGCTGGTGCCGGCCATCGCCGATGGGATCAAGGTGCATATCACGCTGGACTCGCACCTGGCGAAGTAGGCGAGAGCCGGAAACCGGAGGCTGGAGACCGGTAGCCGGTAGCCGGTAGCCGGAGAGCAAGACAGTGTGCGGCAGATTTTGCGCCGGGCACGGAAGTACGCGGCGCTGTGCTGTGCGGCGCCGCGTTTTTGATTTCCGGCTGCCGGCTACCGGTTCCCAGCTACCGTCTTATGCCCCGGGTCAGCCCTTCTTGACGCCCTGACCCTTCAGCGCTTCGAGCCCGGACAGGTTCAACGCACCGACCGCGGCCTTGACCGCCTCGATGTTCGGCACGCCCGAGCCGTGTACCTGGACGACGAAGCGATCGCCGAGCACGACGGTGAATTCGCCGCTGCCGCCGTTGTCCCATTCCTCATGAACCATGCGGCCGTCCTGGTGATAGGTCTTCTCGTAGCCGTGGTCGGTCTGCTTGTCCTGCTCCATGCCGGCAAATCCGGCCAGCGCCATCACACCCTTGGCACCGCCGGTATCGGTGATTTCGAGGCGCAGTTCGGCGCCGCCCTGCGGATTGCGGTAGGTCGCCTTGGCGTTCGATACCTGGATGCCGATCGGTGCGTTGCGTTCGACCTCGATGCTGGTGCGCGGCATGCCGCCGAGCGTATCGGGGACGAACGGCTTCAGCGCATCGGGCGCGAGCGCTTCGACCGAGTCGCCGCCGCCGAGCACAGCGCCGAGGATCTGCCCGGCCGCTTCGCCGGCGGCCTTGCCCTGCGCGTTCGCATCACCGGTCTTTTGCGCGTCCTCGATCTTTTTGCCGGCTTCGGCGGCCTTCTGGCCGATCGCGGCGAGGGCGCCGAGCGCGCCGGTCTTGTCCACGGTCACCGTGCCATCCGACGCGCCGAAGCGGTTCGCTCCGCCGTAAGCGCTCAGTCCGATCGGCACGAGGATCAGGCTGTTGACGACGACCGCGACAATGACCGTGAGGATGACCGTGACCGCGGTGTAGCCGGTCGCCTTGTCGGCCGGGCATTTCATCGTCTGCTGCAGGCCCCGGTTGAGCAGATAGATCGCATACACGAACCCCGCGAGGATCAACAGCGATCCGAGCCCGAGTCCGAGCAGCATGCCGATGCCGGCAATCCAGGTTGCAGTCCAGGAGTAGGTGACGGCCTTGAGCGCCTGCGTCTGGCTCTTCTGTGCGCCGAACGTCGGCGCGAAGCCGTCGGCGATCAGCGCGGCAACGTAGACCAGCCCGAGGGTCAGGGCGTAACCGACCACCATCTGGGTGAGGCCTCTGCCGATGCCGACGTGATAGCTGACGCCGAACATGCCGGAGCCCAGGATGCTCGACTTGATGAACATCGCGACGGACGGCACGGCTGCCAGGATCAAAATGTAGTTCTTGTACAAACCGGCGATGGTTTCCGGTTCGGCATCGATCACCGGCCATTCGGTCTTCGGTGTCAGCAGGATATTCTTGACGCGAGCGATGAGCTTGTTGAAATCCACGAGCTTTCCCCTCCCGGGTGAAGAATCGACAATCATACCGAAGTCGCGACCGCATGCGCGCCGCGATTCGCGCGGCATCGGCGCCGGCGGCCGGAAGTGCCGGCCGTGGCTTGCAAATTGCTTGCGTCTATACTGCGCATCCCCTCCCGGTCCTGCATCCAGGCAGACTTGTCATGTCAGAAACCCCCGCCACGCGCCACCTCCCTGCGGCGCAGAAGGCAATTCCGGCGAATGCCGAGAATCGCTACACCGTCGGTCGCTCCGATCTTCCGCTGTCGTGCCCGATGCCGGGCATGTCGCTGTGGAATTCGCATCCGAAGGTCTACTTGCCGATCGAAGCCAGCGGCAGCGCGAAATGTCCTTACTGCGGGGCGACGTACACGCTGGCGGACTGACGGCGCGGTATCGTGCAGGGACGACGGCTCACGGTAATCCAGCTGCTGCCGGCTTTGAGCGCCGGCGGCGTCGAGCGCGCGACGCTGGAGATCGGCCAGGCGCTGGTGCTGGCCGGACATCGCTCGATCGTGGTTTCGGCCGGCGGCCGGTTGGTCGAGCGCCTGCAGTCGGAGGGCAGCGAGCACGTTGCGCGGGACATCGGCCGCAAATCGCTGGCCACGTTGCGCCACATATGGACGCTTGAACGGCTGTTCTCGAAGTTCCGGCCGGACATCGTGCACGCGCGTTCGCGGCTGCCGGCCTGGCTGACGCGGCTTGCGCTGGCCGGCGTGCCGGCTGCACGTCCGCATTTCGTCACGACCGTGCACGGCCTCAACTCGCCGGGTTTCTACAGCTCCATCATGACCCGCGGCGAGCGCGTGATCTGCGTTTCGAACACGGTGCGCGACTACGTGTTGCGCCACTATCCGCGCGTCGACCCGGCGCGTCTCACGGTCATTCCGCGTGGCGTCGACCCGGCCGATTTCCCGTTCGGTTTCCAGCCGGGCGACGTCTGGCGCGACGCATTCTTCGCCGAGTTTCCAAAGCTGCGCGACGGCCTGCTGCTGACGCTGCCGGGACGCGGCACGCGCCTGAAAGGCCACGACGACGCGATCGAGTTGCTCGCCGGCCTGCGTGCGCGCGGACTCGACTGTCGCCTGCTGCTGCTCGGCGCGCGCCAGCCCGGCCGCGAGAAGTACATCGCCGGGCTGGAACGACGCGCGCGCGACCGCGCTGTTGCCGACTACCTGGTGATCAGCGCACCGCGCAACGATGTCCGCGACATCTACGCGGTCAGCGCACTGGTGCTGCAACTGTCGCAGCAGGCCGAGGCATTCGGGCGCACCGTGCTCGAAGCGTTGTCGCTCTGCAGGCCAGTGCTCGGTTATGCCCGCGGCGGCGTCGGCGAACTGCTCGCCGAACTGTATCCGGAAGGCCGCGTGGCGCCGGGTGACATGACGCGCCTGGTCGAACGTGCGGCCGAACTGCTGCGCGTCGCACCGCCGATCGCGCCGCTGACACGCTACCGGCTGGTCGACATGCAGGCGTCGACGCTGGATTTGTACGAACAGGTCGCCGGCGGCTGATCCGAACTGCCATCAGCGCAGCCGGCGTTCGCTCGCTACAATCGGCGCACTCGTAAATCACGGGGAAATTCCGCGGTGGAAGCAATGTCTATCTCGCAACGCCTGCGCAGGCACTGGCCGGCGATCCTCGTGCTGAGCGTGCTCGCGCTGCTGCCGGTCGGTGTTGCTGCGGCAGAGGCGCCGTTGCTGATCGCGGCTTTGGCCGGACTTGCCATGGCGTGGAACGAGCGTGGTTCGTTGCGCTCCAACGCCGGTGTATGCCTTGTCGTCATCCTGTTTGCCTGCTACTGGTTCGCGGCGCTGATCTCCGCGCCCGGTTCGGTCGCAGCGGAAAGGAGTTGGGACACGGTTGCTGGAAGTCTGCGCTTCCTGCCGTTCGCGCTGTTCGCGGTGCTGCGCCTGCGCGACCTCGCGTTGTGGCCACAGACCGAATGCGCGGCGGCGATGATCGTCGTGCTCTGGCTGCTCGATGCCTGGGTGCAGCTTTTCACCGGCAACAGTATCGCCGGGCCGATGGAAGCCGAGCGCCTGAGCGGCATCTTCGGCGCGGGGAACCTCAAGCTCGGGCCGGTGCTGGCGGTGCTGTCGCCGTTCGTGCTGAATGCGGCGCGCGAACGCTTCGGCGCGCGCGGCCTGATCGTCGCGATGGTGTTCATGCTGATGCCGATCCTGCTCGCCGGCTCGCGCGCAGCCTGGCTGATGTACGCGCTGGTCGTCGGGGTATTCGCCTGGCGTCAGACGCGTGCGCCGCTGCGCTTTGCCGCGTGGGGAGTTGCCGCGCTCGCGGTCGTCGTCGTCGCCGCGTGGACCGCCGACCGCGATTCGCCCCAGTTCGCCGCACGCGTGCAACGCACGCTGCTGGTGCTGCGCGGGTCGCAGGCGGCTGTCGATGAAGCCAGCGCCGGCCGGCTGCGCATCTGGGGCACCGCGTTGCGCATGACGGCGGCACATCCGGTCGCCGGAATTGGCGTGCGCGGGTTCCGCTACGCGTATCCGCAATTCGCCGCGCCTGGTGACGGCTTCGTCGACGCGAAAACCGACGAGGGCGCATTCCATGCGCATTCGCTCGTGCTCGAACTGCTCAGCGAGACCGGCATCATCGGACTGCTGCTCTGGATCGCCGGCGCGTGGGCCGCGATCCGCGCCTGGCGTCGTGCCGACATCGAGGCGCGTTCGCGCGCGTTCGCGCCGGGTCTGGGCCTGGCCGTGATGTGCTTTCCATTGAACACGCACCTTTCGTTCTACGCGACCTCGGCTTGGAGCCTGCTGTTCTGGCTGTTGCTCGCACTGTATTGCGCGGCGCTGGCGGCGGATCGCACCGATGGCACCTGACCCCATAGAGAAACCGGCGGCCGAAGGCCGCCCGCCAACGTCCCTCGCCCGCGAAGCGGGAGAGGGGGGAACCGCTCGCGGAGCGAGTGGTGGGGTGAGGGGGCGCGATCGGCAACCGCTGTCGATCGTGGTCACGACCTTCAACAACGCGGCAACGCTCGGACGCTGTCTCGCCAGCGTCGCCTGGGCGGACGACCTCGTCGTGCTCGACTCCGGCAGCACCGATGCAACGCTCGACATCGCGGCCAGATATCACGCGCGGCTTTTCAGCGAATCGTTCCGCGACTACTCGACACAGAAGCAATCGGCGATCGACAAGGCCGCACATGACTGGGTGCTGTTGCTAGACGCCGACGAAGCGCTGACCGATGCGGCGCGCAGCGCGGTCGAAGCAGCGCTGCGGCAGCCGGCCGTTGCCGGATTCCGCCTGCCGCGCCGCGAACAGATGTTCTGGACATTCCAGCATGCATTCAGTTGGACCAATACGCACCTGCGCCTGTTCGATCGCCGGCGCGGACGCATGAACGCCGTGCCGGTGCACGCCGCGCCCGAAGTCGATGGTCCGGTGCGCACACTGCGCGCCGCCGTGTTCCTGCACTACGGCGAACCGGACATCCGCACCAAGGTCGACAAGATCAATGTCTACTCGACCGGCCTCGTTGCCGACAAGCTGCGCCGTGGCCAGCGCTTCCTCGGCGTGCGCATGCTGTTCTACCCGCCGGTGTTCTTCGTGCGCCAGTACGTGTTCAAACGCTACTTTCTCAACGGCTGGGCCGGCTTCATCAGCGCAGCGACGGGCGCGTTCTATGTGTTTCTGAAGTACGCGAAGGTGCATGAGGCGAGGAGGAACAGCAAGGATGTGAGGAGTGAGGAGTGAGGGAAGATGGTTGAGAGTGGGCCGCTTTTCCTCACTCCTGACACCTCACCTCCTCACTTGCTCTTCAGCAGACTCAACGCGAGCCCACCAATCAACGCCGCGGCGCCGACCAGCACGGCCCACAGCAGCCAGGTTTTCCAATCGCGCGGTTGCTCGACGACGGCCGCGACCAGCGCGCTGTCGCCCTTCAGTGTCGTGCGCGCGCCCAATGCAGCGAGCGGCGGCTGCCAGTCGTGACCGTGGCTCGCGCGCAGCGAGGCCAGCGCGGCATCGACCGGATAGTCGCCGCGGCGCGCGCTGGCACTGCCGGCCACGAGGCGATACGGGCCCTCACCCTGCGCGAGGAACACGAAGCGGTCGGGTTGGTAGCCGACGCTGAGCTTCGGTGCATGGTCGAGCGGCGTTGGCGATTCCACGCGCCAGTCGCGCGCGCGTGCCGCGGGGGCGGCGGACAGTTCGTCATTGCTAACCACGCCGTCGTCCTGGCGCAGGCGGAACGCGACGAGGCTCGCACGCTGCATCCACGCGGAAGGGTCGTCTTCGCGTGGACCGTGTCGGCTGAGCACAATGAGTCGCGCGAGCGAATTATCATCCGCCAGCTCGAGCCGGAGCGCATCGATCGCCAGCGGCGCGGGCAGCCGGTAGCGCCATGCCACGACTTGCGAGCCATCGGCGCGGCCGAATGACGCGTCAAGCCGATACCTGTCCGGACCGGTCGCGGCTGCTTCGAGCCACTGCCGTGCCGGTCCGGCCGTGCTCGATGTGACGGTGCGCAGGCACGCGGTAAGACCCTGCAGGTCCTCACCGTCATCGAGGCGACGCAGGCGCAGATAGGTGGCGCTGGCGTTGTTCAAGGCGATGTCGTGCCGGTCGAGGCGGTTGCCGTTCTGGGTCAGGCGCAGCACGGTTGCGCGCGGCGCGAGCACGCGCCATGACTGCAGGTCGTCGCTGCCGTCCACGGCGAACTGGGCGCTGACGTCCGGACCGCCTTCGGGCCAATCGATACGCAGCGCCGCGAATGGCTGGTGCACGCTGCTCGCGTCGAGCAGCAGATCATGCCTCAACAGATCATGCCTCAGCAGATCAGGCCTCAGCAGATCAGGCCTCAGCAGATCACGCCGCGTGTCGGCCGTCGGCGTCGCCGCGCTGCCGAGATCGGCATCGATGCGGCGCAACTTGCCGTCGGCGCCGCGTTCGATCTGCAACCGGATCGCGTCGCCCGACGCGCCGTTTGCGCCGGCGTCCGGCACGTGCGGCAACACGAACGTCGGCAGGACAGGCAACTCCTCGTGCGTGGTGGGCTTTGCGCCAGGCGCGCGGAAAGGCGCGGCCGGAACGGCCTCGCCGGCAGCGTTGACGACCGCGACATCACGCAGGTCCGCGGTCGTCACTGCTGCGTAGACTTCCGGCGTCAGTTCGACCTGCCAGGCCGAACCATTGGCTTGCGTCTGCACGGACCAGGCGTAGGCGTAGTCATCGGCCGCCGCCGCCGCGACGCCGGGAATACGACAAAGTGTACAAAGAGAAAATGCAAAAACCGGCAGACGCCTCACGCCCCTTCTCCCGCCGGTGTAGTCGGCGCCGAGCGCGGCGGCACGGGCGCAAAGTAACCGATCGCAACGAGCAGCACGCCGACCACGAGCACGCCGATGATCGCCGGCAGGTCATGCATGAACTGCCGGTCGATCAGCAGCAGCTTGACCAGCACCACGCCCATCAACGCCGCGCCGCCGAACCAGACCGCGCGCGAACCGCGGCGCTTGCCGAGCAGCATCGCCGCGATGCCGGCCAGCGTCCAGGTAATCGACAAGGCCGCCTGGGCCAGGGGCGATGCGCGCAACGCCTCGCCCCATGGCACGCCGCCGAGGAAGTGCGCGCCGCGCAGCGTGATCGCGGTCAGCAGCAGCACGCCGGCGATGGCGAGCGCGCGCGCACGCAATTCGGTGCTCAGCATCGCGCCGCCCTCGCGCTCGCCCTGGCGGAACCACAGTAGCAACAACACCAGGTAGCCCAGTTGCGCCAGTTCGACCGGGTTGAGCAGCGGCAGATACGGCAGTGGCGCCGGATCGCCCTCGTTGACCAGTCCGAGCACCGCGCCGATGCCCATGATCCAGGCAAGACTGGCGAGCAGCACGTGCCGATGCACTTCCGCCTCGTTGCCCAGCGGCCAGCGCGCCGGCGGCAGGCGCCGCAGCGCCAGCCAGAACAAGGCCGCGAGCGGAGCAAACGCGCCCAGCGCGACCCAGATCGAATCGAGGCCCATATGACGTTCGACCAGAACGCCGGCTTCGGCCGCGAGCAGCAGGGCGACGGTCCACAGGAGCACGATATGCAGCACGCGCGTGAGCGCGGTCTCGCCGCGCAGAAGATCGGCGAGCGAGCGCAAGGCAGCGACGACCCACAGCCCCCATGCCAGCGCCGGCCAGCCTTCGAGCGGGCCGTCATGCGCGTTGGTCATGAACGCGATGAAGAACGGTGCGAGGACAAATGCGAGGGCGGCCGGGAAGCGGCAGTCGCGCCAGTCGATGCGCCGATACAGGTCCGCTGCGAGCACGCCGGAGGCCGCGAACAGCGCGAGCCACCATGCGGCCAGACGCAGCGCGACGTCATTGGTGTGCTCGATCTCGTTGCCGAACGCAAACAGCCACCACAGCAGGCCCCAGAAGAACAGCACGGTCGTGACCGGCCGGCGCGGCGCGCGATCGAGCAGGCGCGCGCTGATCAAGCCCGACACGGCAATCAGCAACGCACCGACGAATTCGCCGTTGAGCAGGACCGGATCGTGCGACGAGCCGCGGAAGTTCCAGGCAAAAGCCGCGCCCGCGAACAGTTGCAGCGCATAGCCGATCCAGCGCGGCAGTGCGCGCTGCTGGCGCAGGCCGAGCCAGACCAGCGCCGCGCCTTCGATCGCCCAGGTGCACGACGTCGCCTGCGCCGACAGCGCCAGCGGCACGGCCAGTGTCGCGAAGCCGAGCGCCAGCAGGGCATGCGATTCGCCGAGCAGTTTCAATCCGAAGCGGCGCAGTTCCAGCGCGGCGAGCAGCGTGTAGATCGCCGCGGCGCCGAGCGCACTGAAGGCGAGCGGCATGCGTGCACGCTCGAGCAGCTCGACTTGCAGCGCGAACGCGATCAGCGGCGTGCCGAACACGAGCGTGCCGTCGATCAGATCGCGCCGGTCCGGCGCCTGGCGGTGGCCTTCGGCCACTTCCCTCACCCCACCGCTCGCGCGGCGAGCGGTCCTCCCCTCTCCCGCTTCGCGGGCGAGGGACATCGGCGGGCGTCCTTGGGCCGCCGACGTGCTCAGGGCATAAAGCAACGGGATCAAAAGGTAAAACGCGAAGAACAGCAGCAGGAACGGTTCGGTGCTGGCGAAGAGTTCTGGCTTGTACTGCAGCGCGCCCCACAGGGTGCCGATGCCGAACGTAAATGCAAAGCCGATCAGGTTCAGCACACGCCACGGCCGTACCCGGGCGATCGCGAACACTGCTGCGTTGAGCACCGCGTAATAGGTGAACAGGTAGACGTGATTGCCGTGGCCGGTCGAAATCAGGATCGGCGCGAGGAAACCGCCGACGATCGCCAGTACGGCCAGCGCAATGGCATCCTGCAGTACGGCCAGCATCGCGCCGCCGGCAACGACGACGACCAGCAGTGCGAAGGCCAGCCCGGCCGGCAGCATTGCGTACAGCTTGAACGCGGCGAAGACGGTCAGGATCAGCACACCGATCGCTCCGCCCTGCAGGCTCAGCGCGAAGTTGCGGTGCGATTCGCGTTTGCGCCAGGCGAACACCAGCGCGCCGAGCGCAGCGATCGCGATGCCGGCTAGGCGGAATTCCATCGGCACGTTGAGCCAGCCCTGATCGGCAGCGTACTTGAGCAACGCGGCGACGCCGAGAAACAGCACGATCACGCCGACCTTGACCGGCACGTTGCCTTCGGTGAACCAGCGCTTGACGGCAGCGATTGCGCGATCGCCGGCGGTCGGCTCAGCTGCGACGGTGTGCGGCGAGATCAATGCTTCGCCGACGGTTGGGCGTGGAGCTGCGCTCGCTGCGGCGGCGACGGTGGCAGCTGCAGCCGCCGACCCGGTCTCGGCTGGCTTGCCTGCATGCAGCGCAGGATCGATTCCGATGGCCGTGTCTGTTGCTGGCGCATCGAACGGCACCGCGGCTGCAGGCAATCTGATCTCGGGCGCGACAGGAGCTGCTGCGCGCGGCGCGGCGGCAACCTCCGATTGATTCGCCGCCGCAGCGGTCGATTCACCTGCACGCGCAACAGACTGTTCGAGCTTCACGAGACGTGCGCGCAGGTTTCGCAACTGGCCGAACAGCAACCCGACGATCGCTCCGAACACGGCGGCAGTCCAGCCGGTGCTTTCTTCGAACATGCCGGCACAGACGAAAGCGCCGAACGCGGCGCCGATCAGCATGAACAGCAAGGACATCGTCGTCTCCCCTCCGAGCCGAGCCGCAGCCAGTATAGCGGACCGCGAGAACGGACCCGTGACGACGCAGGCGAGCAGAACAGGGAGCACGGGGCGGAGCGCACGGAGCACGGAGCAGGCTCGGACCGGCGCGCCATGTCGACGACCGACAAACCGCGGGCAGCCTTCGCCGCGCGGTACCACCGCTGGCGACGTGGCGCGCCGACCCGCGGAAATTCGCCGCCGCGGTTCTAACGTGCTGACCGGGCATGTAGACTGACTCGCGGGAACCTTCGACATGGCGCACAGCGAAGCCAAGAACACCGACATCCGCGGCCAGCATCCGCTCTGGGACGAGCACAATGCGGCCGGCCGGCGCGCGATGCTTACGGAAATCCTGGCTCAGGTGTCGCACGAAGCGCTGCAGGGCGACACGCTCGAAGCGGTACTGCAGGCAATCGTCGATTGTGCGACGCGATGCCTGCCGGTCACGATCGCCAGCATCATCCTGCTCAATGACGAGGGCACGCATTTCGTGCAGGAGGTCTGGTCCGGACGCATCGACCTGGAACTGCCCGGCGAACTGCCCTGGCCGGTGACGCTCGGCGTCGCCGGACGCTGCGTGCGCAGCGGCGAGGCGCAATTGATCGCGGACGTGCATTCCGATGCGGACTACGTGCCGGGGAACTGCGAGGTGAGTTCCGAATACATCGTGCCGATCCGGCACCGCGGACGCCTGCAGGGCGTGTTGAACCTGGAAAGCACGCGCCGCGATTTCTTCATGCCGGAAGTGTGCGTGGTGTTCGACGCGATCGCGGACCAGATTGCCGGCGCGATCCACCTCGCGCGCGTGGTGCGCGAGCTCGAGCAGGCCAATCACAAGCTGCAGCAGCTCTCGATGAGCGACGGCCTGACCGGCATCGCCAATCGCCGCTGCTTCGACCGGCGCCTGGAGGAAGAGTGGCGGCGGCATGTCCTCGAACAGCGGCCGCTCGCGCTGCTGCTGGTCGACGTCGATTGCTTCAAGGCGCTCAATGACGCGAGCGGGCATTTGTACGGCGACGAGTGCCTGCGCGAGCTGGCCCGGCTATGCAGTGCGGCATTGCGCGACGGCGAGGATCTGGTCGCGCGTTACGGTGGCGACGAGCTCGCGCTGTTGCTTCCACACTGCGACCTGGACCACGCCACGGGAATCGCCGAGAGCCTGCGCGAGCAGGTGCAGGCCCGGGCGATGGCACACCCCTGTTCGCCGGTCGCGCCGCACGTCACCGTCAGTATCGGCATCAGCGCCGTGCGTCCGCACGGATCGCTTTTGGCGTTAGCGCTGGTCGCGGCGTCCGACAACGCGCTTTATTCCGCCAAACAGCAGGGCCGCAATCGCGTCGACGGGCGCGCACCGGCCGGCGCTGGCGCCTGATCGCTGCAAGGCGGCGTGCCGCGCAGGCAAAACGTACTGATCCGGCGACGCAAAGTCGAGCGACACGTGCAAACGTCGTCGCGGCCAGAACGGGGCGGTCCGATTTTGCGCAGGACGCGCTTCAATAGACGTTCGGCGCGCCGTCGGGCCGCGTCTTGAAACGCTTGTGGATCCACAGATACTGCGCAGGCGCTTCGCGCACCATGCATTCGATGCAGCTGTTGACGCGCGCCGTGTCGGCGGTGACGTCGACGCTCGGGAACCCGGCGAGCGGCGCCTCGAGGCGCAGCACGTAGCCGCCGTCCGGTTTGCGCTTGTGGAAAAATGGAATCACCGCTGCGCCGGAAAGCCGCGCCAGATGATGCGTTGCCGTGATCGTTGCTGCCGGCACGCCGAAGAACGGGACGAACACACTGTCCTTGCCGCGCATATCCTGATCCGGCGCGTACCAGACGGTGCCGCCGGCGCGCAGGTATTTGACTGTGCGGCGCAGATCTTCCTTGACGAACATCGTGTCGGCGTAGCGCAGGCGTGCACGCAGCACGGCACGCTCGAACACGGCATCGTCCATGACGCGGTACATGCCGGCGATGCGGATGCGCTGCGAGACGAGACGTGCGCACAGTTCCAGGTGGGAAAAATGACCGCCGACCAGCAGCGCGCCGCGCCCGTTCCGGCGGCAGGCTTCCAGATGTTCGAGCCCTTCGACTTCACACGGAATTTTCGCCAGCGCGTGTTCCGATCCGAACCAGGCGAGTGCAAATTCGACGAACATCAAGCCGAGGTCGCCCAGCGCAGCGCGCAAGAGGTCGCTGCGCTCGGCAGCCGAAAATTGTGGCAGGCATAGCTCGAGATTGCGTTCGGCCACGCGGCGGCGTTCGCCGGGCAGGCGCACCGTCAATGTACCGAGCGCGCGGCCGAGCCGCAGCAGCGCGCGATACGGCAATTGGCCGACCAGCCAGACGATGCCCAAGCCGAGCCACGAAGGCCAGTGGCGCGGTCCGAGCAGACCGCTTCGCAATTGCGTCTGCGGTGGAAGGGTCATTTGCGCCGCAGTGAATTCGATGCGACGCTCGAACCCGTGGGGTTGCGCGGCAGGTCATCGAGCGTGGGGGTACGAGAAGCTATCTCAAAACATAGCGAGCGAATGCAGGTCGCGCGTCGGTGACGCGCAGGAATCGGGGTGTACTTGAGGCGTACATGAGGATTGCTCTCCGCGTCCGTGGCTCGCCCTTTGGGCCATTCGCTTCGCGAATGTTCGCTCCGGAATCCTGCCTCCGCAGGCCGAGCACCGCGGGCGCGCATGATCCGATGTTGAATCAGGCCGAGCGCAGGAGTTTTGAGATAAATTCTAGTATTGCGTTCAGCAAATAACTTTATACGCGCACAAATCAATCTTGAGCCCCTCCCCCTTGATGGGGGAGGGGTTGGGGAGAGGGTGACGCCAGCGTAGCAGGCGCCTGCGGCGCCTCCCACTCCTCTCCCGCCGCGCTGCGCGCGTCGACCTCCCCCGCGAGGGCAGAGGGGGATTGTGTGGATGCAACGTTTCTCGCGCAGCAGGACACTAGCCATAGTGGCGCATCTCGTCCCACAGCTGCGGCCACGGTTCGCGCGGCTTCCGGCACCAATAGATGTCAGGATGGTCGCGGCTTTCCTCGTTGTCGACCCGGGCGGCGTTGACCACTGTCGCGGCCAGACTGCAATCCTCGAACAGCTCGGCCAGCCGTTGCGGCGAATAGCCGAGCACGATCAGCTGTTGCGGCGGTGGCTCGCCATAGCCGTGCAGCCAGTACGAATTGACTGCACTGATGACCGGCGGCAGACGATATTCGCCGCGGTAGATGTTCAAGGCACCGGCCTCGCCGTAGTTGGCAGTCATTGCCGCGACGCCTGCTTGCTGGTCGGCAGGAATCTTCGCGTAGATATTGGCGACGGTCTGCGCGAGGTTCGGCCAACCGATCTGCTCGCGGAAGTTGTCGTGTACCTTGGCCGTGACTTCCCACAGCCGTGAATGCAGCGGCGCGACCGGCACGAACAACAGCGAAAACGCCATGCCGCAACCGAGCAGCACGACCCAGCTCAAGGCGGCCAATGTACGCGAGGCGCCGCCGCGCAGATGCGCAAGTCCGCGCTGCCACATCACGCTGCCGGCAGCGATCAGCAGCGGATAGGCCGGCGCGAAGTAGTAGGCGCGTCCGCGCATCATCAGCAGCAGCACGAACGTCGTGACGAACATCCAGCCGAGCAGCCGATAGCGGCGACCCGATGCGGCGAACAGCAGGAAATACAACCCGGCCAGCCAGACCGGTACGGTGATCGGGTTCGCGCAATCGAGGAACTGGTCCCTGATGAACCCATCGGTGCGGCCGATGCGCACGTCGCGCTCGTGGATATGTGCGAGGAAATCCAGCGAAATGAAATCGTGCTGCCACTGCCAAAGCAGGTTCGGCAGGAACAGCAGTACGCAGATCGCGACGCCGAACCACAGCGACCGGCTCGCCAGGTAGCGCCGTGCCGGCGTCAACAAGGTGCCGACACCAAGACCTGCGACCCAGACCAGTACGGTGTACTTGGTCAGCAGCCCGAGTCCGATCACCGCGCCGATCGCGAGCCACCAGCGTGCATCGGCCGAATTCAGCAAGCGCACCACGCACCAGCTCAGTGCGACCCAGGCCAGATAGTCGAATGCCACATACTGATACAGCGAACTGCCCATCAGCGCGACCGGCGCGAACGCCACGACGACCGCCGCGAACAGCTGGGTCTGGCGCGCCGCGCCGAACTCGCGCGCCATCAACCCGGTGAGCAGCATCGACACACCGAACGCGAGCGCCGGAAACAGGCGCAGTCCGACCAGCGACGTGCCGAACAGGTTCAGCGACAAACGGCCGAACGCCGGCGTCAGCGGCGGGTAGGCGACATAGCCCCAAGCCAGCACGCGCGCATCGTCGATCGTCGCCAGTTCGTCGCGATGGTAGCCGTAGTTGCCATTGAACAGGCAATGGATCGCGACGACAGTGAGGGCCAGCACGATCAGCAGTGTCGTTGTCGGACGATCCGCAAAAGTCGGAGCGCGATCTGGCGCAGTTGTCATGGTGTCCCGTTGGCCGGTCTGGATGCGCGCGCGCTGAGGCAGCCGCGCTGCGGAGCCGCGCACCGGGAATGGTAGCAGACGCGATCGCCGCGGCCGCGGCCGAAGGCTCCGCGTCACGAGCCGCTATAATTTGCGCATGCCCAACCTGATGCCGCTGCGGCGGTTCGTCTATACGCTGACCATGTACCTGCTGACGCCGGTGATCCTGTACCGGCTGATGGTGCGCGGACTGCGTTACCGCGAATATTTCGCACGCTGGCGCGAGCGCTTTGGTTTTTTCCCTGACCCCTACATCCGCGACAGCATCTGGGTACACGCCGTGTCCATGGGCGAGGTCAACGCCGCGCTGCCGCTGATCGACGCACTGATGCGCCGCTATCAGGACACACCGTTCGTCATCACCACGGTGACGCCGACCGGCTCGGAACGCGTGCGCCGCGTCTACCGTGATCGCGTGTTCAACGTCTACCTGCCGTACGATCTGCCGGCATCGATCCAGCGCTTCCTCGACCGCGTGCGACCGCGCGTCGCCGTCGTGATGGAAACCGAGATCTGGCCGAATCTGTTCTTCGAATGCCAGGCGCGCGACATTCCGGTGATCGTCGCGAACGGGCGCCTGTCCGAGAAGAGCCTGCGCGGCTACGGCCCGATCCGGCCGTTGGCACGCAGCGCCTTGGCCAGCACGCGCTACATCGCTGCCCAGTCGATCACCGATGCGGCACGCCTGCACGACCTCGGCGCCGACCCGGACCGGCTCGGCGTGGTCGGCAACCTGAAATACGATATGGCCGTGCCGCCGCAACTGTACGGCGAGGCGCAGACACTGCGCGCCGGCTGGGGTGGCGCGCGCCCGGTCTGGATCGCGGCGAGCACGCACGACGGCGAGGAGATGCCGGTGCTCAAGGCGCACGCCGAAGTGCTGCGCCGCTTTCCCGATGCGCTGCTGCTGCTGGCGCCGCGTCATCCCGAGCGCTTCAAGCCGGTCGTGCTGGCGTGCCGCAGTTTCGGCTTTGCGACGCGCACGCGCAGCGAGGACGACAGCGCCGGGCAGGACACGCAATGCTTCGTCGTCGACACGCTCGGCGAATTGCTGCGCTTCTACGCGGCAGCGGATGTCGCCTTTGTCGGCGGCAGCCTCGTGCCGATCGGCGGCCACAACGTACTCGAGCCGGCCGCGCTGTCGGTGCCGGTCATCATCGGTCCGAAGATGTTCAACTTCGCCGAGATCACCGCGAGCCTGGTCGAGGCCGGTGCCGTGGTGCAGATTGGCGAAGCCGACGAACTGGGTGCCGCGGTCACGCGCCTGCTGACCCACCCTGACCTGCGCGAAACGATCGGCCGCGCCGGCCGTGCGGCGTTCGAGCGCGAGCAGGGCGGCGTGCTGCGCACGCTCGGCATCATCGGGCGCGTGCTCGATGGCGAGAGCGAGCCGATCAATCCTGCCGTCGCTGCAGAGCAGAAAGCCTGAACGCCAGAAACGCTGAAAGCCAGAGACTCTGAACGCGGACTTGCGCAGATAGACGCGATTTACGCGGATGAGCCAGTGCCTGGCTGCGGAATCTGCATTTATCCGCGTAATCCGCGTTCAAAAAGCTCGTCTGCTTTCTGCCGCGCAATCCGCCGTCAAGAGCGCTTTTACTCGAGCAAGGCATTCACCGCTTCGATGTCCTTGCCGGCGATCGTGCCGGCAGCCTCCTTCAACTGCAGTCCGCTCAGCACGAACTGGTGGCGCGCCTGCGAGTAGGCGCTTTGCGCCTGGAACAGCTGTTCCTGGATCTGCAGCACTTCGACGATCGTGCGCGTGCCGACTTCGAAGCCGGCCTGGGTCGCATCGAGCGAGCTCTGCGCCGAGACGACGGCCTGCTTGGTCGCTTCGACTTCGCTGATGCCGGCGAGCACGGCACGGTACGAATTGCGCGTATTGGCGACGACCAGGCGGCGCTGCAGTTCGGCCTGGTCCTGCGCTGCATCGCGCTGGAACACGGCCTGGCGCACTTGCGACGAAACCAGGCCGCCGGTGAAGATCGGCACATTCAGCGTGACGCCGATCGCGGTGTTGTTGGACAGGCTGTTGCCGTGGAACGGACCGAACGTTTCACCGCCGAAGGTCTGCGAAGCGCTGCCCCAGCCCGGCACGTCGTTGCGCACGATCGACGCGGTCAGCGTCGGATAGTGGCCGGAACGTGCGGTGCCGATGTTGTGCTCGGCCGCATCGACGAGATGGTTGGCCGATGCGAGTGTCGGGTTCTCCTTGAGCGCGATGTCGACCCAGGCCTGCAATTGCGCCGGCTCGGGCTTGGCGAGCGGCAGCGCTTCTCGCAGTTTCTTCAGGTCGCCGAAGTCCTTGCCGATGATCTGGCTCAGCGCTTCGCGCGCGTTCTCGACGGCGTTCTGCGACAGGATCACCTGGGCGACGGCCGAATCGTGGTTGGCGCGTGCGTTGTGCACGTCGGTGATCGCCGAAAGGCCGACCTCGAAACGTTGTTCGGCCTGGTCGAGCTGGCGCGCCAGGGCCTTCTCGTTGGCCTGGGCGAAGGTCAGTGCATCCTGCGTGGTCAGCACGCCGAAATACGCGGTCGCGGTGCGCACGAAAAGATCCTGTGACGCGGCGTCGTAGTTGCTGTCGGCGCTCGCGGCCTGGGCACGGGCGGTGGCGAGGCGCGTCCAGTTGGTCCAGTTGAACAGCGACTGCGTCAGTTGCGCTTCGGCCGGACGCGAGCGGTTACGCGAAACCGAACTGCTGAAGCCGAAATCGAGCGTGCCGTCCGGCTGCGTGACCAGGCCGGTGCTGCCGGACGAGCCATCGTCGTGGTTGTAGCCCAGGCTCGCGCTGATCTGCGGCAGCAACGCCGAGCGCGCCTGCGGCACGTCCTCCTCGGTGGCGCCCTTGTTCGCGTCGGCCAGCGCCAGCGTCGGATCGGAGGCGCGCGCCTCCGTGTAGATCTGCACCAGGTCCTCGGCGTGCGCAAACAGCGGTGCGGCGCAGGCGACAGCCGCGGCCAGCAGGTTCAAACGGATACTTTTACGCATAGTGGAAAATTCCTTGGGATAGCGGTAATCGGTTGGTCACGCACGTCGTCACAGGACGAAGCGCGGCGGCGGCGAGGCATTGGCGAGGTAAGGCAGATCGGTTTCGAACAGACCGTCTTCGCTCCACTGGCCGTCGACACCGCGGGTATACAGCGTGGCGCGTTGCACCGGCGATTCGCCGATGATCGCGAACAGACGTCCGCCCGGGCGCACCCATTCGCGCCAGTGCGGCGGCAGCGCCGACACGGCGCCGGTCACGACCATGACGTCGTATTGTTCCTGCGGCCGGAAGCCGCGGACCGCCTCGGCGACCTCGATCGTGACGTTGCCGATGCGCGCGCCGCGCAGGTTGGCGCCCGCTGCGTCGGCCAGGTCGGCATGCTGCTCGACGCTGTGCACCGAAGCGGCGAGGCGCGCCAGGCAGGCGGTCAGGAAGCCCGAACCGGTGCCGATCTCGAGCACGCTTTCGGCGCGCGTCGGCACCATCGCCTGCAGCACGCGGCCTTCGACCACCGGCTTCATCATGAATTCGCCGTGCGCGAGCGGCAGACCGACGTCAGCGAAGGCGAGGTAGCGGAAGCCGGCCGGAACAAAGTCCTCGCGCCGGATCGCAGTCAGTGCTTCGAGCACGCGGCTGTCGAGCACTTCCCAGGGCCGTACCTGCTGCTCAACCATGTTGTGGCGGGCGAGTTCGATATTCAGCGACATGGACGTGGGTTCCGACCGGAAAAAGACTGGAAAGCATAGGCGCTTGCGCGGCGTCCGGCAATTGTACGATCGCCCGCCGGGGCCATCGCTCCGAAGTGCCGGAAGTCATTCCAACCTTTGGCCATGATTCTGCATCGCCGGTAGGGAAGAGATCGGAGATCGGAAAACGGGGCGCTGGGAACGGCATTACGCGACCGGCGCGCGCGAACATCGTGGCACGCTGCGCAGCACCCCACGATCTCCGATCGCGGATCCTCAACTTGCCGAACGGTAGATCGGGGGCCGGATTCGAAGTTGCAAGGCCGATCCGCGACGTCCATCACAGGAATTTTCACCCGGCCAGAGGGCGCGCGGCCAACGTCGCACGCTCCGCACCGCCCCCGGTCTCTGATTCCTGATCACCGATCTCCTCGCGCTTGACCCGAAACCACGCGGCGTACAGCGCCGGCAGGAAAAACAGGGTCAATGCAGTGGCGACGAACAAGCCACCCATGATCGCGACCGCCATCGGTCCGAAGAATGCGCTGCGCGTCAGCGGGATCATCGCGAGGATTGCGGCGAGCGCGGTCAGCACGATCGGGCGGAAACGGCGCGTGGTCGCATCGACAATCGCAGCCCACGGTTCGTGGCCGGCAGCGATGTCCTGCTCGATCTGGTCGACGAGGATCACCGAGTTGCGCATGATCATGCCCATCAGCGCGATCGTGCCGAGCATCGCGACGAAGCCGAACGGCACGTTGAACACGAGCAGGAACAGTGTGACGCCGATCAGGCCGAGCGGTGCCGTCAGCACGACCAGGAGCACGCGCGAGAAGCTGCGCAACTGGATCATCAGCACGGTAAATACGACCAGCAGGAACAGCGGCATGCCGGCGTTGACGGACGATTGGCCCTTGGCACTTTCCTCGACCGCGCCGCCGACCTTGAGCAGGTAGCCGGGCGGCAGCTGTGCGCGCAGGTCGTTCAGCTGCGGATCGATCTGCGCGGTCACGGTCGCCGGTGTGACGCCGCCGTAGATGTCGCCGCGTACGGTCACGGTCGGCAGGCGGTTGCGGCGCCAGATGATGCCTTCTTCGAAGCCATAGCTGACCGTCGCGATCTGCTTGAGCGGCACGCTCTGGCCCGACGGCGTCGGCACAGCCAGGCTTTCGAGCAGCGACAGGCGCGCGCGCTCGTCGGCCGGGCCGCGCAGCGAGACCTCGATCAGCTGGTCGCGTTCGCGGTAATACGTCACCGGCACGCCGGACAGCGAGCTTTGCAGGAAATTGGCCAGGTCCTGCGAGCTGACCCCGAGTACGCGCGCACGCTCCTGGTCGATCGCCAGGCGCACGACCTTGCTCGGTTCCTCCCAGTCCAGGTTCACGTTGCGCACATGTGGATTTGTACGCACGATGTCGGCGGCCTTGCGCGCCAGCGCGCGCACCGTCGGGATATCGGCGCCGGAGATGCGGAACTGCACGGGATAGCCGACCGGCGGGCCGTTCTCGAGGCGCAGCACGCGTGCGCGCAACTCGCTGAAGTCGTGCTCGAACAGCGCGATCAGGTCGCTGCGCAACTGTTCGCGCTCGTGCGTGCCGCGCGTCAGCAACACGAATTCGGCGAAGCTCGCCTGCGGCAGCTGCTGGTCGAGCGGCAGGTAGAAGCGCGGCGCCCCCGAGCCGACATAGCTGACGTAGTTTTCCAGCTCAGGCCGCTTGGCCAGCCAGGCTTCGAGCTTCTTGACCTGGGTTTCGGTCGCGGTCAGCGACGAGCCTTCGGTGAGCTTGAAGTCGACCAGCAGTTCGGGCCGCGTCGAATCCGGGAAGAACTGCTGCTGGACGAAGCCGAAGCCGACGAGCGACAGGCCGAATGCGACTATCGTCGCCGCGATCACGCCGCGCCGATGGCCGACGCACCAGTCGACGAGCGCGCGGAACCGCGTGTAGAACGGTGTTGTGTACGGATCGTGCTGTGCCGCACCGACGCTGCGCCGGTTGTTGCCGCGCAGCGCTGCCGGCAAGCGAGCCACGGCGCGCTTGCGCCACAGGCGCAGCCAGTTCTCGAAACGGCTCGGCGCTGCGCCCTGTTCGGGCAGCAGCTTGTAGCCCAGGTACGGGATCAGGACCACAGCGGCAAGCCACGAGATCAGCAGTGCCAGCGCGACGACTTCGAAGATCGAACGCGTGTACTCGCCGGTGCCGGATTTCGCCGTCGCGATCGGCAGGAAGCCGGCCGCGGTGACCAGCGTGCCGGTCAGCATCGGAAACGCGGTTGAGCGGTAGGCAAATGCGGCGGCCTCGATGCGCGACAGGCCCTGTTCCATCTTGATCGCCATCATCTCGACCGCGATGATGGCGTCGTCGACCAGCAGACCGAGCGCGAGAACGAGCGCGCCGAGCGAAATCTTGTGCAGGTCGATGCCGAAGTACTTCATCGCCGCGAACGTCATCGCCAGCACCAGCGGAATCGACAGCGCGACGACCAGGCCAGTACGCATGCCGAGCGAAAAAAAGCTGACCAGCAGCACGATCGCGACCGCGATTGCCAGCGTGTCGACGAATTCGCCGACCGAGCGTGCGACCGCGCGCGGCTGATCGGCGACCCGATCGAGTTCGAGTCCAACCGGCAGGCTTTTCTGCAGCCTCGCGCCGGCCGTATCGAGATCACGGCCCAGCTGCAGAATGTCGCCGCCGGCGCGCATGGAAACGGCAAGGCCGAGTGCATTCCTGCCGTTGTAGCGCATGCGCGGCTGCGGCGGATCGACGAAGCCGCGGCGGATCTCGGCGACGTCGCCAAGCCGGAACAAGTGACCGTTCGCGCGGATCGAGATATTGCGGATCGCGTCGACCGAGTCGAACGCGCCACTCGTGCGCAGATAGATGCGGTCGCTGTCGGTCTCGAAACTGCCGGCCGGCGTGATCGCGTTCTGCGCCTGCAGGGTCTGCTGCACCTGGTCGAAGCCGACGCCGAGCGTGGCGAGTTTTGCGTTCGATACCTCGACGTAGATCTTCTCGTCCTGCAGGCCGATCAGGCTGACCTTGGCCACGTTCGGCACGCGCAACAGCTCGAGCTTCAGGCGCTCGGCATAGTCGCGCAGCTGCGCGTCGCTGTAGCCGTCGCCGGTCAGCGCATAGATGTTGCCGAACGTGTCGCCGAATTCGTCGTTGAAAAACGGGCCGAGCGATCCAGCCGGCAACGTGTAGCGAATGTCGCCGATTTTCTTGCGCACCTGATAGAACACATCCGGCACACGCTCGGCCGGAATCGAATCCTTGACCACGACGAAGACCTGCGATTCGCCCGGACGCGAATAGCTGCGCAGGTAGTCGAGCTCGGGAATCTCCTGCAGTTTCTTCTCGACCTTCTCGGTCACCTGCTCGGTGATCTCCGCGGCCGTCGCGCCCGGCCATTGCGTCTGCACGACCATGACCTTGAACGTAAACGGCGGGTCTTCCGACTGGCCGAGGCCGAGGTACGACCAGACGCCGAGCACCGCCAGCACGACGATGAAGTAGCGCAGCAGCGGCTGGTTGCGCAGCGCCCATTCGGACAGGTTGAAGCGGTTCATGCGGAGATTTCCGAGGCTGTGGCGACGCCGGCAGCTTGCGAGCGGCCGATGCGTCCGAGATGGGTGAAGGCGAATCCGGCGGCGTACTTCAGCCCGTAGGCGAGCGCGCGATCGAAACCGATGTGCGCGCACCAGATCAGTCCGGCAACTTCGAGCGCCGGCGCGACGAACACGAGCCCCGCGCTGAAACAGGCGAGAGCGCCGATGTAGGAGTGCGCGGCGTTGTAGGCGACGGCGCCGATGCGGTTGCCGAGCAGGTAGCCGGCGAACGAAAGGTCCGGCGCGAGAAAAAACAGCGCGAACATGCCCCAGCCAAAGCCGGACTTGCTGTACATGATCGTGGCGGCGACCAGCATGGCGAGCCCCTCGATACGCAAAATCGTGCGGACGCCGCCGCTGACTTCACTGCTCATGGTTGCACCTCGTAGCCCTTGGGCGGCGGCATCACGCTTCGGTTGCCGCATCCGGCTTGCCCCGTTGAAATCAGAAGGTGCCGCGCTGCGCCGCCCGCACATGCCGGGGAGGGGGCCGGGCGGGCGGCGCGCGCAGCGTGAAAGTATAGAACTATAGAATTACCGGGCGGTTCGCCGCATCGACCGGGGCGATGGTCTGGCCGTCGCGCAACTTGTGCACGCCGGCCGTCACGATCCACTGCGTCGGCTCGACGCCGGCGCTGACGACGACGCCCTGCTCGTGATAGGCGGCGACGTCGATCGGGGTCAGGTGCACCTGGTGCGTGCGCGCGTCGACAATCCAGACCGCGGCCCGGCCGGTGCGCTCGTACAACGCGGACAGCGGAATGATCTGCCGGCCGACGGCGTCGGCCGAGGCAAAGTAGACGCGCGCGGTCTGGCCGAGCTTGAGGTCCGGCGCGTCGCCATCGAGGCTCACGCGGACGCGATAGGTGCGCGTCACGCGGTCGGCTTCTGGTGCTATCTCGCGCAGGTGACCGCCCATGTGCTTGCCGGCGTCGGCCCAGGCTTCGAGCACCGCCGGTGCGCCGACGCGGTAGTCGCCGACGCGGTTTTCCGGCACGGCGATCTCGACCTCGATCGCGCCATCGCGCGCCAGCATCGCGATGTTCTGGCCGGCGCTCACGACCTGGCCGGTCTCGGCGCTGAGCGCGGTGATGATGCCGGCGTGATCGGCGCGCAACGTGGTGTATTCGGCCTGGTTGCGCGCGACCGCGAGGGCCGCCTGCGCCAGCGCAACCTGCGCCTGTGCCGCTTTGAGCGTGTTGACCTGCGTATCGAACTGGGTCTGGCTGATGAAGTGCTTGTCGAGCAGCGCGTGATAGCGGTCGTGTTCCGACTGCGCCAGATCCCGCGCCGCCTGCGCGGAGCTCACGGTTGCCTGGGCACTGGCGACCTGCAGCTTCAGATCGAGCGGATCGAGCTCGGCCAGTGCCTGGCCGGCATCGACATGGTTGCCGACATCGACCAGGCGCGCGCGGATCTTGCCGGCGACTCGGAAGCCCAGCTGGCTCTCGTAACGCGCATGCACGTCACCCGAGTAGACTTCGGCATGGGTCGCATCGGCGCCCTGCGGATGCGCGACCAGAGCGAAGCGTGGCGCCTCCGGTGCGGCGGCGTGGCTGCTGCAGCCGGAAAGGTTGAACGCCGCCGCGAGAACCAGCGCGCCGGCAGCAAGCTTTGCGATGTGAACGGTAGCTGACATTGTTACAATCCTTTGGTCGCGGCAGGCGACAATTTACTGAACCCTGTGGTATAGTATAGTTACTAAACTGTACTGTCCAGTATTACTTTGTACCAATTCCTACGGTTCCCACGGTCATGATGTCGCTAGCCATCGCCAAAACCTGCGGCCCCGGCCGCCCCAAGGACCTCGAAAAGCGTGCAGCGATCCTGCAGGCCGCCAAGCGCCTGTTCGTGACGCAAGGGTTCGACGGCACCAGCATGGACGCGATTGCCACCGCCGCCGGTGTGTCGAAGTTGACCGTCTACAGCCACTATCAGGACAAGGAACGCCTGTTCATCGCCGCGGTCGAGTGCGTTTGCCAGGAGCAGATGCCTTCGGAAATCTTTCGTGCCGATCTGAAGGGTCCGCTGCGCAAGCAGTTGATGACGATCGCGCGGGCATTCTTCGCACTGGTTACCAGCGAGGAAGCTGTGGCCGTGCATCGCACGATCGTCGCCAATGCGCAGCAATCGCCCAAGCTCGGCCAGTTGTTCTGGGAGGCCGGTCCGAAACGTACCCAGGAAGCGTTCGAATCATTCCTGCGCGACGAAGTGGCCGGCGGCAAGCTCGACATCGCCGACACGCATCGTGCGACGACGCAGTTCTTCTGCCTGCTCAAGGGCGAATTGCACGCACGCCGGGAATTCGGCTGCGGCGAGGCGTTCACCCATCGCGAGATCGACGACCACATCAACGCGACCGTCGATCTGTTCCTGCGCGCCTACCTGCCGCGCTGAGCACCCGGGAAGCCTGGCACCACACGGTCACCACCGTCAGCCGTCATCCCCGCGACTGCGCTGCGGAGCGCGCGCGAACAGCCAGCTGGCCCGAAAGGCGAGCATCAGGATGGTGCGAGTCAAGCGGGGTTTCTTGAGCTTGACGCAAGAGCAAATGGATTCCCGCTTGCGCGGGAATGACGGCAATGTTGTTGCTGCGATCGCTGTCTTGCAGAATCTTGCTGCTTCGGCGTTGATCAGCCGGACTTCTTCGCGCGCTTGAATTCGCGCGCCAGCCATTCGTCGATCATGCGCTTGTCGAAGCGCAGCGGATCCGTGGTGCTGGAGACGCCGCGCTGCAAATATGAGCTGTCGCGCAACTGCGCATCGGCTTCGCGGATCGTCGCGCCATCGGCGCCGCTCAGCTTGTAGTGCAGTTTCATGCTCGGCGGATAGATGTCCTTCATGATGCGGATATCCTCCGCGCCGGGCCGGTGCCACGGCTCGAACGAGCCGGCCAGCTTGATGTCGTCGATGTGGACGTCCAGATGCTGACCGGGCGGCAGGATCCGGTCGGCGCGCTTGCGCAGATGATCGCCCAGCGCCTTCATCCATTCGTTCGGCCGCATCCAGCCGCGATTGATCTGGTTGTCCTTGACCTCGCTCAATTGCTCGGTCGGCGCCCAGATCACCTGAATACGGTCCGGCAGCTTGTCGTCGGCGGCCGCGGCGCCGGCGGATATTGCGGCCAGCAGCACCGCAACAAGGAAATGTCGCAGGCCGAATTTTTCCGGCAGCCAGGCGTTCATGGAAATCACCTCCGTGGGCGATAAATGGTGGCCTTGTCTGATCAGACAGACAGAGTAGCGCGGAATTCCGTCGCAATCGCTCGGATCGTCCGCCGGCGGCTCGCCATCGATCGCGCTTCGTGTTTCAATGGCGGCCGAAGCGGGGGTGCCCCGCCTCATGAACCGACTTGCAGCGGTATGTTCCTGCAACGCCGCGAGCAGGTTCATGAGGCCAGGCTGAGAAAGACCCTTCGTACCTGATCCGGGTGATGCCGGCGTAGGGAGTCTTCGCCACCTAAGCCGCTGGCGCCGTCGCTTCGAGAAATCTTCTTGAGGATGTCGCCATGAATGCTTTGCTTTCCGACCTTATCCGCGAGACCAGCGCGCTGTCCGACAGCGTCACGCGGCCGATTCCCGGTTCGCGCAAGATCTACGTCGAGGGCAGCCGCACGGACTCCGGATCAGGCCCGGCGCACGCGTTGCGCGTGCCGATGCGCGAGGTCGCGCAAGCGGACACGCCGCTGGCATTCGGTGCCGAAAAAAATCCAGCGCTCGGGCTGTACGACACGTCCGGTCCGTACACCGATCCCGAAGCGCACATCGATCTCACCGCCGGCCTCGAGCCGCTGCGCGCCCGCTGGATCGGCCAGCGCGGCGACTGTGCGTCGCTGTCCGGATTGTCGTCGGAGTTCGGCCGGCGCCGTGCATCCGATCCAAAGCTCGACGCCGTGCGTTTTCCGCGTGCGCGCAACCCGCTGCGTGCGATCGCCGGCGCCAACGTCACGCAGATGCACTACGCACGGCGCGGCATCATTACGCAGGAAATGGAATTCATCGCGATCCGGGAATCGCAATCGCTCGTTGCCGCGCACGCCGCCGGCCAGCAGCATCCCGGAGAATCCTTCGGTGCCGCGATACCGAAAATCATCACGCCCGAGTTCGTGCGCAGCGAGGTTGCACGCGGCCGCGCGATCATTCCGGCCAACATCAATCATCCGGAATCCGAGCCGATGATCATCGGCCGCAACTTCCTGACCAAGATCAACGCGAATATCGGCAACTCGGCGGTCACCAGTTCGATTGCCGAGGAAGTCGAGAAGATGGTCTGGGCGATCCGCTGGGGCGGCGATACGGTCATGGACCTGTCGACCGGCAAGAACATCCACGAGACGCGCGAATGGATCCTGCGCAACTCGCCGGTGCCGATCGGCACCGTGCCGATCTACCAGGCGCTCGAGAAAGTCGACGGCCGCGCCGAAGAGCTCACATGGGAAATCTTCCGCGACACGCTGATCGAGCAGGCCGAGCAGGGCGTCGACTACTTCACGATCCACGCCGGCGTGCTGCTGCGTTACATCCCGCTGACCGCCAAGCGCGTTACCGGTATCGTCTCGCGCGGTGGATCGATCATGGCCAAGTGGTGCCTCGCGCATCACCGCGAATCGTTCCTGTACACGCATTTCGAGGATATCTGCGAAATCATGAAGGCGTACGATGTGTCGTTCTCGCTCGGCGACGGCCTGCGTCCGGGCTCGATCGCCGACGCAAACGACGCCGCGCAGTTCGCCGAGCTCGACACGCTCGGCGAGCTGACGCAGATCGCCTGGAAGCACGACGTGCAGACCATGATCGAAGGCCCCGGCCACGTGCCGATGCAGCTGATCAAGGAAAACATGGAGCGCCAGCTGCGCGTCTGCCACGAAGCGCCTTTTTATACATTGGGCCCGCTGACGACCGACATCGCGCCGGGCTACGATCACATCACCAGCGCGATCGGCGCGGCCCTGATCGGCTGGTTCGGCACGGCGATGCTGTGTTACGTCACGCCAAAGGAGCACCTGGGCCTGCCGAACAAGCAGGATGTGCGCGACGGCATCATCGCCTACAAGATTGCCGCGCACGCGTCGGATCTGGCCAAGGGCCATCCGGCCGCGCAGGCGCGCGACAATGCGTTGTCCAAAGCGCGCTTCGAGTTCCGCTGGCAGGACCAGTTCAACCTCGGCCTCGATCCGGAGAAGGCGCAGGAATTCCACGACGAGACGCTGCCGAAGGATGCGGCCAAGCACGCGCATTTCTGTTCGATGTGCGGCCCGCATTTCTGCTCGATGAAGATCACCCAGGATGTACGCGACTACGCCAAGGAGCATGGCGTCGACGAAGGCGCGGCGCTCGATGCCGGCATGGCGGAAAAGGCAGCCGAGTTTCGCGCCGGCGGAGCGGAGATCTATCATGCGGAATAGGGAGCGAACCGTGAATCGCGAATCGCGAATTGCGTATCGCGGCCACGAGTTGCCATTTTCCATTCGCGATTTGCGCGGTTCAACAGGCGGCGCATGAAACTTGCAGCCCCTTTCATCCAGTTGCCGGTGCGTTTCGACGCGCCGGCGCTTGCAGCCGAGATCGCAAAGCTCGACGAGTCGGCGTGGGTGCCGCATCCGCAGGGCTTCGCCGGCAACTCGGCGTTGCCGCTGATTGCCGTGAACGGCGACGTCGACGAAGACGGCGTCGAAGGCCCGATGCGCGCAACGCCGCTGCTTGCGCGCCTGCCGTACCTGCGCCGGGTGCTTGGCAGCATCGGCGCGGTGCTAGGGCGCACGCGCCTGATGCGTCTTTCCGGCAATGCCGAGGTCAAGCCGCATATCGATCAGGGTTACTACTGGGCCGAGCGCATGCGCGTGCACGTGCCGGTGGTGACGACGCCGGGAGTGCGCTTCCACTGCGGTGGCGCGCAGATCCACATGGCCGCGGGCGAATGCTGGATCTTCGACACGTGGCGCCTGCACCGCGTGCACAACGACGGCGAGCAATCGCGTATCCACCTCGTCGTCGACACGATCGGCGGCGACGGACTGTGGGACCTGCTCGCGCGCGGCCGGCCGCACCAGGCGCCGACCGCCGGCTGGCCGGTGCAACCGGTATCCGCCGACGAGTCGGCCGAGCCGGTGCTCGAATTCGAGTCGCTGAATCTGCCGAGGGTGATGAGTCCGTGGGAACTGCGCTCGCACATCGGCTTCCTGTTCACCGAGTGCCAGCCGCATGCCGACCTGCCGGCCCTGCAGCAGTCCGCGTTGCGCTTCCTGCGCCGCTGGCAGGCGCAGTGGACTGCGCACGGCGAAGCCGATGCCGCCCGCCCGCACTATCAGGCGATCCTCGGCGAATTCGTCGCCGACGTGCGCCGCCTTGGCCGCAACATCGGCCTGCGCAACGAGGTGACGTTGTCCGATGCGATGCAGGCGATGGTGACGAAGGCCGCGTTGTCCGGAGGCCGGTTCGCGCCGGCGGCGAAGACTGCCGCAACACGGTCCGCCGCCTCGACGCATATGGGCCGCGACGAGGAATTCGATCGTCCGGTCTTCATCGTATCGTCGCCGCGTTCGGGCTCGACGCTGCTGTTCGAGACGCTGGCCCGTGCGCGCAACGTCTGCACGATCGGTGGTGAAAGCCACGGCCTGATCGAGACGCTCGGCGGACTGCATCCGGCCGCACGCGGCTACGACTCGAACCGGCTCGACGCCGACGACGCCAGCGCCGATGCCGCGCTGGCATTGCGCGCGCGCTTTCTCGCCTCCCTGCGCGATCGCAATGGCGCCGCGCCGGCGCGCTTCCCGCTGCGCATGCTGGAAAAGACGCCGAAGAATTCACTGCGCGTTCCGTTCCTGGCGCGCGTGTTTCCCGAGGCGCACTTCATCTATCTGTATCGCGATCCGCGCGAGACGCTGGCGAGCATGATCGAAGCCTGGCAGTCGGGCACGTTCCGCACCTACCCCGACCTGCCGGGATGGAGCGGCCCGCCCTGGTCGCTGCTGCTGACGCCGGGATGGCGCGAGCTGAGCGGCCGGCCGCTGGTCGAGATCGTCACCGCGCAATGGGAAGCTGCTTCGCGCATCCTGCTCGGCGATCTGGAGGCATTGCCGCCGGATCGCTGGAGCGCCGTGCGTTACGATGCCCTGCTGCGCGATCCGCCCGGCGAGATCGCACGTTTGTGCGCCGCCGTGGATTTCGAATCGGACGGCGCCATTGGCCAGGATCTGCCGCTGTCGCGCTACACCGTATCGAAACCCGACGGACAGAAATGGCGGCGCCACGCCGACGTGATCGAGCCGGCATTGGCAGCGGTTTCGGCCACCATCGCGCGCGCTGAACTCGCGGCGGCTTGAAGCAGCGGTCGACACGCCGGCGGCGACGCCGGTACGCGCGGAATGGCACCTCTCCTGCATGTATACTTGTGCCGCATTCGGTCGCCGGGGCGACGGTCCGTTCTTGCCTTATTTTTTGTCTCCGCCAGAGGGTAGTCCATGGCCATCATCAGCCATTTCCAGGAGTCGCGCACGCGCTGGCTGTTGCGCGGCGGCGGCGTGCTGGTTGCGCTGTATTTCGTCGTCGTGCTGGCATTGATGTGGTGGTGGAGCTACGAACCGGAGCAGTTCGACGTCGCCAGGCTCGCGCAGCAGCGCGCAGCGGCACACCAGCAGACGCTGGTTGCGGGCTCGGTCGTCACCAGCACGCTGATGGACTGCGCGCAGACGCTGCTCGACAAGCGCGGCGGCTACATCTCCAACGACATGTTTCCGCCCGGCCTGCTGATGGACAACGTGCCGAACTGGGAATTCGGCGTGTTGACCGCGACGCGCGACCTGGCGCGCGAACTGCGCAACAAGTTCTCGCGCTCGCAATCGCAATCCGAGGAGGATGTGGATCTGAAGGAAGCCGACCCGCTGTTCTCGAGTCCGAACGACCGCTGGCTCTTGCCGAGTTCCGAAGGGCAGTACCGCAAGGCGATCGCTCACGTCGACGGCTACTTCGTCCGCATCGGCAAGAACGATCCGAACGGCGCGCAGTTCTATGCGCGCGCTGACAACCTCGCCGATTATTTCGACCTGGTATCGACGCGCCTGGGCAGTCTGTCGCAGCGCCTGTCGGCGAGCGTCGGCCAGTTGCGCCTCGAAGGCGACGCGCCGGTCGATCCCGGCGCGCCGAAGAACGCCAGCGGCCAGCAGATCGTCAAGACGCCGTGGTCGAAGATCGACGACGTGTTCTACGAATCGCGCGGTTACACCTGGGCCCTGCTGGAGCAGCTCAAGGCGATCCAGATCGATTTCGCGCCGATCCTGCAACGCAAGAACGCCGTGGTCGGCCTCAAGCAGGTGATCCGCGAGCTCGAGGAATCACAGAAGCCGGTGTGGAGTCCGCTGATCCTCAACGGCAGTCCATTCGGCTTCTTCGCCAACCATTCGCTGGTCATGGCCAACTATGTGTCGCGTGCGAACGCGGCGTTGATCGACCTGAAGTCGCTGCTCGATCGCGGATGATCTTGTCACGCTCATGATCCATCGTCATCACCCGACTAGCCCGACTTCTGGAGCCCTCCCCTTAAAGGAGAGGGTTGGGTGGGGATGGTGTTACTGAAGCGTCCTCCAACCTCCCTTGAGGGGTGGAACTGAATGCAGGCGCAACGGATAGTCTTCCAAGAACTCAACCTCGAAGCTTTCATGAAGAATCTTCTCACCGACTGGCGTTTCGCCTGGTTCCTGCTGCTGCTGCCGGTTGCCGTGTTCCTGCCGGCGATGCCAATCGACGAGACGCGCTATCTGTCGGTCGCCTGGGAGATGCGCGCGCACGGCGATTTCCTGCTGCTGCATCTCAACGGAGCGCCGTATTCCGACAAGGGCCCCTTGCTGTTCTGGATGATCAACCTGGCCTGGCTGGTGGCCGGCCTGAGCGTATGGATCGTGCGCGTCGGCATGCTGGCGGTCTCGCTCGCTTCGCTGCTGCTGTTCGAACGGCTGGTGCGCCGCCTCGGAACCGACAGCACGGACGGCAACGAGGCGCTGGCACGGCGCGCCACGCTGGTGTTTACGGGAATTGTATACATTGCATTATTTTCCAGTGCGATCATGTTCGACGTGCTGCTCACGGCGTGTGTGCTGGTTGCGATGCATGGCGTCATCGATCTCGATGCGAGGAGCTGGCGCCGCGGTAGCGCATTGTTTGCCGCCGGACTGGGTCTGGGCCTGCTCGTCAAGGGGCCGGTGGTGCTGCTCGACGCTGGCATGGTCGCGCTGCTCGCGCCGTGGTGGAGCACCACGGCCCGTGATGAAAAGGGGAAATGGTACGGCTGCGTCGTGCTCGGCATGCTCGGCGGCATTGCGATCGCGCTGGTCTGGGCACTCTCGGCCTACGGACTGCAGGGGTTCTGGGACGCCATCGTCGTACGCCAGACCGTCGGCCGCGTCGCCAAGAGCTTCGCCCACCAACGCGCCTTCTGGTGGTATTTCATGGTCCTGCCGCTGATGCTGCTGCCATGGACGCTGGCGTTGCGGGCTCCCTGGAGCGCATGGCGCGCAGCGTTGCGCGAGCCGTCGAAGGCGTTGCGTTTCGCCATCGCCTGGTTCGTGCCGGCGTTCGTCGCCTTCTGCCTGGTCAGCGGAAAGCAGCCGCACTACCTGCTGCCGCTGCTGCCGGCGCTGGCCCTGTATCTGGCGCAGGTACTCGGGTTGGACGGCGGCCACCTGCGCAATCGGCTGTTCGCAGCGCTGGTCCTGATCGCCGGCCTGGCCTTGGCGGCGGTTCCGTATCTGGCGGCGCACGCCGGCGACATCGTCTGGCTCGAGCGCCTCGTCAAAGCCGGCACGCTGACCGAATCCTCGCTGCGGGTATTTGCCGGCATCTGGCCGTTGTGGGGACTGCTGGCGGTCGCGCTCGGCATCTGGCTGCTGCGCAAACGCGACGGCAACGCGGTCGAACTGACGCTGGCGAGCGCCGCTGTCGCCATGATCGGCATGCTGACTCTGGCGCAGGGAGTCGGTCCTTACGTCGATGTGACTGCGGCGGCAATGCGCATCAAGGATTTCCAGACCCGCGGGCAGCCGATCGCGCATCTGGCCTGGCATCACGGCCTGTTCGAGTTTCCCGGTCGCCTGACCGAGCCGCTGGAAAAGGTCAATTACGTCGACCTGCACGCCTGGTGCGAAGCGCACCCCGACGGCGAAATCGTATCGTTTTACACAAAGTATCCGATCACGGCGAAGCCCGACGTCGAGATGCCATATCGTTTCGGCCGCATCCGCTTCTGGCGCGCCGCGGATATCCTGACGATGCCGCCGCCCGTCGCGCCGGCGAAGCCGGATGACGAGGACGAAACCCCCGACGACTGACAGCGCGCTGTGCTGGCGTTTTTGGCCCTCCATCCAAGGGGAGGGCTGGGAGGGAGGTCTGCTCCGGCGCGTCGTTTTTCTCCGCTCGTGCCCTCTTTGTTCTTGTCGTCGTTTTCTCGCTCGTCATTCCGGCGCAAGCCGGACTGCGGAGGCAGGATGCCGGAGCGAACATTCGCGCAGCGAATGGCCCGTAGGGCGCGCGGCAGGAGTCGCGCGTAATCCAGCTCTTGTCCTTTGCATCTCCTCTAAGTGCAGAGCTTGCGCGGAACTGCGCTCAGGTCAGAATGCCGGCTTTTCCGGGCAGTCCTGGTAGCGTGCGATCGAGGCGAGGATTTCCTTCTTCGCAGCTGCGGCGTCGTCCCAGCCGTCCACCTTTACCCATTTGCCTTTTTCCAGATCCTTGTAATGCTCGAAGAAATGGCCGATGCGGTCGCGCCAGTGCTGCGCGACATCCTCGAGGTCATTGATGTGGTCATAGTGCGAGAACACCTTGATCGCCGGCGCGGCGACGATCTTGGTGTCTTCGCCGGACTCGTCGGTCATGCGCAGCATGGCGACCGGGCGGCAACGGATCACCGCACCGGGAATGAGCGGCAGCGGTATCAGCACCAGCACGTCGACCGGATCGCCGTCGCCGCACAGCGTGTGCGGCACGTAGCCGTAGTTGCACGGGTAGCGCATCGGCGTCGCCAGCACCCGATCGACGAAGATCGCACCGGTGGCCTTGTCAACCTCGTACTTGACCGGTTCGGCGTCTTTCGGGATCTCGATGACGACGTTGATTTCGTTCGGCACGTCGCGGCCGGCAGAGACGAGGTTGAGGGCCATGGTTGCTCCTGGGGCTCTCCTGTCCGGCGTGGAACAGGGTAAGGAAAACGAAGCGACAGCCTCGCAAGGGGCGCGAAGGATAAAACAATTGCCGCCGCCGTGCAGCACCGCGCCTGCAGCGGGCCGCGGACGGGCGGACGTCCGAACCGGGAGAGAATCCGCTTCAGGCTGCGTTGATGTGGCGTATTCGACGATGTGCGTTCCAGCTTTCGCGAGGAACGAGCGATATGGCACAACGCGAGATGGCGCAACCAGAAGAGAGCCGTGAGCCGGTCAAGAAAACACCGGCCGATCACCTGGCTGATACGCTGGCCCAGCTCAAGGAGATGCGGCACTACTCGAAGAACAACGTCGAGCACCTGACCGCAACCTGGATGCTTTTCGACGGCGAATTGTCCAAGCTCGAGCGCACGGACAAGATCGAGGATCTGATGGACCGGCAGAGCCAGTTGCACGACGCGCTTGAGGCGGTGATTGCCGATCTCGAGGGCGCCTTGAAGGAAGTGCAGCCGGCGCCGCCGGACGCGTAGCGGCAGCCGCCTCGAATTCAGCCGCCGCCCCCGAAGCGGAGCCGCTGCATCACGGGCTTCCGAGCACCGACCGCGCGCGCAAACTCAAAGCGGCGATCAATCTGACAGCGCCGACTGCAATCGGGCGAAGTACCAAAGCCACCCTGCGATCTGGATCGCGAGCGCCAGGCTCTGGACCCAGGCGCGCTTGATGACGATTGCGGCCACGCTGGTTGCCAGGGCCATCGGAACGATGACGACGTTCTGCGCCGGCCACTGCGACACGCCGCCGACCTGGCCGGGCGCGGCGTTGATCGCCACCGTGACCCAGGAAAGAACGGCGTAGGCGACCAGGTACTTCCGGCCTTCCTCGGCATGAAACGCCTGCAGGTCGATCTCACCTTTCTCGGGGATGCGCGGCGAAACGAGACGAGCTTGCAGATAGATGCCCGCCGCCACCGAGAAGTACAGCGCGATCGAGCCGACGTCCCACGTCTTCATCGTGTGCAGATCCCACAAACCGATCCACCATGCACAGGTGAAGAGCAATGCGGCCGACATCCAGCCGGCGTTCAGCCATGAGAAGCGCAGACGCCTTGAGGCGATGATCATTTCGCCCGCCGTCGACAGCACGTGCGTAACGGCGGCCGCGTACACGAACGAGAACAGGATCAGGATGAAATCGTAGGCGTGCATGAGAGCCTTGTGATCAAACGTCGCAGCGAATACGTTTCAGAAACGTCAGCACGATACACGCTACGCGGCTCGTGCGGTCAACCCGGGCAGGATTGGTGCCGGGGGCTGGCGAGGCGCGCGAACGATCATTTCACGTGATCCCGCAGATAGCCAAATGCCAGCGACGTCATGAAAGCTGCCTGCTTGTTGTCGGCTGCCGCGCCGTGGCCGCCCTCGATGTTTTCGTAGAAGCTGACGTCGTCGCCGAATTCGAGCATGCGCGCCGCCATCTTGCGCGCCTGAGCGGGACCGACGCGGTCGTCGCGCGTCGACGTCGTGAACAGCGTCGGCGGATACGTCGTGCCCTTGCCGACGTTTTGATAGGGCGAAAACGTCTTGATGAACGACCAGTCCTCGGCCTTGTCGGGGTCGCCGTATTCGGCCATCCACGAGGCGCCGGCCGACAGGTGCGTGTAGCGCTTCATGTCGAGCAGCGGCACTTCGCAGACGATCGCGGCCCAGAGCTGCGGATACAGCGTCAGCATGTTGCCCATCAGCAGACCGCCGTTGCTTCCACCCATCGCGCCGAGGTGCGGCTGCGAGGTGATTTTGCGTGCGACGAGATCCTGCGCGACCGCGGCGAAGTCCTCGTACGCGCGCAGACGGTTGGCTTTCAGTGCCGCCTGGTGCCAGCGCGGGCCGTATTCGCCGCCGCCGCGAATGTTGGCGACGACGTAGACGCCGCCGTGCGCGAGCCAGGCGCGGCCGACACCGCCGCTGTAGCGCGGCTGTTCGGAGACCTCGAAGCCGCCGTAACCATAGAGCAGCGTGGGATTGTTGCCGGCGAGCTTGAGATTCTTCGGCGCGACGACGAAGTAGGGCACGCGCGTGCCGTCCTTCGACGTGGCGAAATATTGATGCACGTCGTTGCCCGACACGTCGAAGAACGCCGGGCTGTGCTTCAAGACCTTCGCTTCGCCCTGGCCGAGCGTGCCGTAGTACAGCGTCGTCGGTTCGAGATAGCCCGACACGGTCAGGAAGTACGCGTCGCTCTCGTCGGCGTCGATGCCGCCGGCGGATATCGTGCTCAGCGCCGGAGCACCGCCGAGCGGCGCGCGCTTCCATTCGCCATGACCTTTTGCCGGCGGCGTCAGCACTTCGAGACGGCTGACGACGTTGTCCATCGTATTGAGAATCAGGTGATGGCGCGTCCACGAGTAGCCGTCGAGCGAGGTCGTTTCGGTCGGCGTGAACAGTACGGTGAAATCGCGCTTGCCGGCCATGAAGGCGTCGAAATTCGTCGCCAGCAGCGCACCGGCCGGATAGGTCTCGTCGCCGACGGTCCAGGCGCTGCGCAGTTGGATCGTCAGCCATTCGCGCTGCGCACCGGCTTCGGCGTCGAGCGGCACATCGACGCGCGTCAGCTTGCCGTACTTGCTGCGCAGATAGAACTCGTTCGAGTAGAACGCCAACGCGCGGTTGACGTAGTCGCGCTCGAATCCACGCGTGTGATCGTGGTACGCGGAGATCGCCAGGTCGTCGTCCTTGCCTTCGTAGACGACGGCGGCGGCGCTCAGCGGCGTGCCGCGCGTCCACTCCTTGACAATGCGCGGGTAGCTCGACTTGGTCATCGAGCCGGGACCGAAATCGGTGCCGACGTAGAGGTGGTCGGCATCGATCCAGCTCGCTTCCGACTTCGCCTCGGGCAGGAAGAAGCCTTCCTTGACGAAGCGCTTGGTTTTCAGATCGAACTCGCGCGTGACGTTCGCGTCGGCGCCGCCGCGCGACAGCAGGACGAGACAGTGGCGATATTCGGGCCGCAGGCACGGCGCACCGTGCCAGACCCAGTTTTCGTTTTCGTCCTTCGCCAGTGCGTCGAGATCGAGCACCGTTTCCCAGGTCGGATGGTCCTTGCGGTATTGCGCCAGCGTCGTGCGCCGCCACAGGCCGCGTGGATGCGCCCTGTCGCGCCAGAAGTTGTAGTAGAGCGCCCCCATCTTGCCGACGTACGGAATGCGCGCGTCGGAATCCATGACCTCGAGGATCTGCCCGCGCATCTGGTCGAACGCCGGCGACGACGCATAGCGTTTTACCGTTTCCGCATCGCGCGCCTTGACCCACTCGAGCGCCCTGGCGCCGTCGGTTTCCTCGAGCCACAGGTACGGATCTTCAGGCACGGTCGTGGCGGGCACTTTTTTTTCGGTTGATCCGACGGGCGCCGGGGGCCTGTCGTCAATACGCGAGCAGGCGGCGAACAGCAGTGCCGCCGCGGCGACGGTGATCGGGAAAGTCTTCATCGGATTACCTCAAAAAGAAACGGCCCTGCTTTTGCGAGCAGGGCCGTGCTGTGTTGTTGCAGGAACAAAAAGCCGCCACCGAAGCGACTACAGCAGCGGAATCAGCAACAGTGCGACGATGTTGATGATCTTGATCAGCGGGTTGACCGCCGGTCCCGCGGTGTCCTTGTACGGATCACCGACGGTATCGCCGGTCACGGCCGCCTTGTGCGCGTCCGAACCCTTGCCGCCGAAGTGCCCGTCCTCGATATACTTTTTCGCATTGTCCCATGCGCCACCGCCGGTCGTCATCGAGATCGCGACGAAGAGACCCGTGACGATCGTGCCGACCAGCACGCCGCCGAGCGCCTTGGCGCCTTCGACGCTCGAATGGGTGATGAACTTCGCGCCGAACGCAACGACGATCGGGACGAGTACGGGCAGCAGCGACGGGATCAGCATTTCCTTGATCGCCGACTTGGTCAGCAGGTCGACGGCCTTGGAGTAATCCGGCTTGCCGCTGCCGTCCATGATGCCCTTGATCTCGCGGAACTGGCGGCGTACTTCCTCGACGACCGAGCCGGCCGCGCGGCCGACCGCTTCCATCGCCATCGATGCGAACAGGTACGGAATCAGGCCGCCGATGAACAAGCCGATGATGACCATGTGATCGGACAGGTCGAACGTGAAGATCTTGTCCGGATTGGCGATGGCGAGGTTGTGCGTGTAGTCGGCGAACAGCACGAGCGCGGCAAGGCCGGCCGAACCGATCGCGTAGCCCTTGGTCACGGCCTTGGTCGTGTTGCCGACCGCGTCGAGCGGATCGGTGATCTCGCGGATTTCCTTCGGCAGCCCGGCCATCTCGGCAATGCCGCCGGCGTTGTCGGTGATCGGGCCGTAGGCGTCGAGCGCGACGATCATGCCGGTCATCGACAGCATCGCCGTGGCGGCGATCGCGATGCCGTACAGGCCGGCGAAGTAGTGCGCGAGCCAGATCGCGGCGCAGATCGCGATGACCGGGTAGGCAGTCGACTTCATCGACACGCCGATGCCGGCGATGATGTTGGTCGCGTGGCCGGTCGTCGAAGCCTGCGCAACATGGCGCACCGGCGCGTATTCGGTCGCGGTGTAGTACTCGGTGATGACGACCATCGCCACGGTCAGCAGGATGCCGATCACGGCGCAGAAGTAGACGTTCCACACGCCAAATTTGGAATCCGCCATCAAGGCTTGCGTGACTGGCACGAACGCAATCAGCGCGAGCACGGCCGAGACGCCGACGCCGACGTAGAGCGCATTCATGATCTTGCCGCCGGATCGTGCCTTGACGAAGAACGTGCCGATGATCGAGGCGATGATCGATACGCCGCCAAGCACGAGCGGGTAGAGCACACCGTTGTGGCCGCCGACATCGGCGCCGAGCACGCCGCCGAGCAGCATCGTCGCGATCAGCGTGACTGCATAGGTTTCGAACAGGTCCGCGGCCATGCCGGCGCAATCGCCGACGTTGTCGCCGACGTTGTCGGCGATGACGGCCGGATTGCGCGGGTCGTCTTCCGGAATGCCGGCTTCGACTTTGCCGACCAGATCGGCGCCGACGTCGGCGCCCTTGGTGAAGATGCCGCCGCCGAGGCGCGCGAAGATCGAGATCAGCGATGAGCCGAACGCAAGTCCGATCAGCGCGTGCAGCGCTTCGTCGTCGGTCTTGCCCATGTGCAGCAGGAACACGTAGTAGCCGGCGACGCCGAGCAGGCCCAGGCCGACGACGAGCATGCCGGTGATCGCACCGCCGCGAAACGCGATCTGCAACGCTGCGTTCATGCCGTTGCGCGCCGCTTCGGCGGTGCGCACGTTGGCCTGCACCGAGATGTTCATGCCGATGAAGCCGGTCAGGCCGGACAGCAGCGCGCCGATCGCGAAACCGAATGCCGCATACCAGCCGAGCTTGGTCAGGCCGATGATGACGAACAGGACCAGGCCGACGATCGCGATCGTGCGGTACTGGCGATTGAGGTAAGCGCGCGCGCCTTCCTGGATCGCCAGCGCGATCTCCTGCATGCGCGCGTTGCCGGCGGGTTTGCCCAGAATCCAGCTGCGCGACCAGACACCATAAATGATCGCAACCAGGGCGCAGCCCAGCGCGATCCAAAGACCGTATTCTTGAAACATCGAATCCTCCCTAAGGATTTCAGGCCGTAAATGCGGGTAAAACGGTGGGTGAAGCAGACTTGACGCGAAGTATAACGGGAGCGTGCCGGAACGCCAGTTGTGCGGCGCAGCGCGGAGCGGCGTGCTATAAGGCGCGTCTTCCCGATCACACTCCCCGATTCGATGCGCGCCGGCACGCCCTCGTATTTTCCAGCGCTGACCGGCATCCGTGGCATCGCCGCGCTGTGGGTCTTGATGCTGCACGCCTGGCAGTTCTCCGGTGCGCCGGTGCTGGCTGTCGCTCTGCCGGGTGGCCACCTGGACCTGACGCCGCTGTTCAAGTGCGGCTATTTCGGCGTCGACCTGTTCTTCGTGCTATCCGGTTTCCTGCTCGGCATGCCATTCCATCGCGCGTTCCTTGCGGGGACCGCGAGACCTTCGCTGCGCGAATTCTGGATTCACCGCTGCCGGCGCGTGCTGCCGGCCTACTGGATGCAACTGGCGATCCTCGCTGCCGTCTACCTGTACCTGGGTCAGGCCGACCTGGCGGCGCCCGGCAATCTTTTTGCCCACGCGCTGCTGATCCAGAACGTCGCGCCGTGGCCGGTGACGCTGCTCAATCCGGTCTACTGGTCGATGCCGGTCGAATGGGATTTCTACGTTGCGTTGCCGCTGCTGGCCATCTTCGTCACACGTTGTCGCTGGCCGCTGGCGTTGCTGCTGGCAGTGAGTTTCGCGATCGCTTTCCGCGTGCTGTGCTACCGGTCGCTGACCGAGGCGTCGCTGGCCCACGTAATCGGGTTCGGCGACGTGCAGCAGTTGCCGGCGCGGCTCGACCAGTTCTTCATCGGCATTTGTGCGGCATGGATCGTCGCCCGTACGCCGCCGTCGCCACGAACTTCACTTGCCTGCATGTTTGCCGGGGTCATCGGCATCGTCGCGATGGCTTACGCCGCCGCGCCGCGCGACGATTTCCTGGTGCGCATCGACGTGCCGTATCTGTTCTTCCACCACACCCTGACCGCAATCGCGTTCGGCCTGATCACGCTCGGTGCGGCCGGCGGCACGCGCATCGGCGCGGCAGTGCTCGCGAACCGGCCAGTGACCTTCCTCGGCCTGATCAGCTACAGCCTCTATCTGTGGCACTACCCGTTGCTGTCGGCGGCGCACGCTGCGGGCTGGATGGACGGTGCGCACGTCGCGCCTTGGCTGGTCGTCGCGCTGATTGTCGTACCGCTGGTCCTGCTGGTCGCCTGGCTGTCATGGAAGTTCGTCGAACGCCCGTTCCTGCGCCGGGTACCTCGCGTCGTTGCGACAATCGCGCTTGCGGCCGCGGCGCGCGATACGGACTGACTACTTGTCGGCGATCGAATACGCCGCCAGCTTCTTCTTGACCAGCACGCGCTTGAGCCGCGCGTATTTCGGCAAGCCTGTCGTTGCATCGTAGGGCGGCTTGTCTTCGCCACGGATCAGCGGCTCGAAGTAGGTTCGCGCCGCAGTGGTGATACCGAAGCCGTCCTTGCGGATGTAGTTCGGTGGCAGCTTCTTTTCGATGTTCGCGATCTTCGTGATCGGCGCCGGTACGATCTGCCACTTGAACGGCTTGTTCGACACGCGCTTGATCACCGGCATCACGGCGTTCTTGCCGGCGAGCGCATATTCGACCGCGGCCTTGCCGACGGCGTACGCCTGTTCGGCGTCGGTCTTCGATGCAAGGTGACGCGCCGAGCGCTGCAGGTAGTCCGGCACGGCCCAGTGATACTTGTAGCCAAGTTTACTTTTTACCAATTGTGCGATCAGCGGGCCGACGCCGCCGAGCTGGGTGTGGCCGAATGCGTCGGTGGTGCCGGCCTCTGCCAGGAACTTGCCGTCGCGGTTCTTCAGGCCTTCCGATACGACCACTGAGCAATAGCCGACGCGCTCGACGATGGTCTTCACCTTCGCAAGAAACGCCGACTCGTCGAACGCGATCTCGGGGAACAGGATAATGTGCGGCGGATCGTCGGCGCCCTTGCCGGCCAGGCCGGCCGAGGCGGCGATCCAGCCGGCATGGCGACCCATGACTTCCATGACGAAGACCTTGGTCGACGATTCGCTCATCGAGGCGACGTCGAGACTGGCCTCGAGGATCGACACCGCCGTGTATTTCGCGACCGAGCCGAATCCGGGGCAGCTGTCGGTGACCGGCAGATCGTTGTCGACCGTCTTCGGCACGCCGACGACCTGCAGCGAATAGCCGAGCTCGGAGCCGATCGCCGAGATCTTCAGCGACGTGTCGGCCGAATCGTTGCCGCCGTTGTAGAGAAAATAGCGGATGTCATGCGCGCGCAGAACGTCGATCAAGCGCTCGTAGCGCGCGCGGTCCACCTCGAGCGACTTCAGTTTGAAACGGCATGAGCCGAACGCACCGCCGGGCGTATGCCGCAGCGCGGCAATCGCGGCGCGGTCTTCCTTGCCGAGGTCGAACAGCTCTTCGCGCAGCGCGCCGATGATGCCGTTGCGTGCGGCGTAAGCCTTGATCCGGTGCTTGCGACACGCTTCGATGACTGCGCAGGCGGTCGCGTTGATGACCGCGGTCACGCCGCCGGATTGTGCATACAGCAGATTGCCTTGACTCATGCTGGAAAGCCCTGAAAGTTTGACTCTGTTCGCTGCTGCCGCTAGCTTACCCGATAGCGATGCTGGGGTGCCGGGGATACCGCCGCCGCCTTGCGACGGCCCATAACGACGGAAACAAGAACATAACCATGCGCATCGTTTTCTTCGGTCCGAATGGATCGGGCAAAGGCACGCAGGCCGCCCTGCTCAAAGCCGAATTGAAGGTGCCGCATATTTCCACCGGCGACCTGCTGCGCGCCGCAGTCAAGGCCGGCACGCCTTTGGGACTCAAGGCCAAGGCGGTGATGGAAGCCGGGCAACTGGTGTCCGATGAAATCGTGCTCGGCATGCTCGAAGAGCGCCTCGCCGAGCCCGATGTTCATTCCGGTTTCATCCTCGACGGCTACCCGCGCAATCTCGCCCAGTGCGCGGCGCTGGAAACGCTGCTCGACCGGCTCGGCCAGCCGCTCGATGTTGCGATCAAGCTCGACGTGCCCGACGGCGCGATCCTCGGCCGCTGCGAGATCCGCTTCGCCGCCGAGCACCGCAAAGACGACGACCCGGAAATCGTGCGCAAGCGCCTCGATGTCTATCGCGCGCAGACCGAACCGGTTGCCGACCACTTCGCCCAGCTCGGCAAGCTCAAGACAGTCGATGGGGTCGGCGGCGTCGACCAGGTATTCGCGCGCATACTCGCCGCGTTGCCGCGCTAGCGCCGCACGTTCGCGCAACGCTTGTCCGCTCCGCGCATGCGGGCGACAATCGCTGGCCGCTGCGTCATTCCACTGAGGTTTCATGCCGTCGTTTTTCAGCTTGATCCGCGATATCTGCCTGCTGCGCCGCGGGCCGCAAGATCTGCCGTACTCCGTGTCGCTGCTGGTCGCGGTGGCGATCGCATTCGTGTTCTTGCGGCTCGGCCTGGCGATCGCCACCGGCGTTTCGATCGGCATGATGTTCGCCGGCGCGTCGCTGTGGCTGCTGTATACGCTCGGCACGCTGAACCTGATCCTGAGCCTGCGCGGCCTGCGCAACCGCTTCGTGCAGGCGGCAACCGCGTTGCTTGGCTGCACGCTTGCATTCGATGTGCTGAGCGCGCCGCTGGCGCTGCTGCTCGGCGACCTGCCGAAGGTGCCGACCGAGCTGACCGGCGTGCAATCGGCCGTGATCCTGATTTCCGCACCGCTCGGCATCTGGAACATCGTCGTCGTCGCTCACGTGTTCCGCAACAGCTTCGGCATTCCGTTCCTGAGCGCCGGGTTGTTTGCGCTGTTGTGGATCGTTTCTGCCGCGGTACTGGTCGCCGCGGCCGGCGCGCCGGCAGCCGGCTGAGCGGTCGTGCCGCGATGAAGCTGCATATCCTGGGTATCGGCGGCACGTTCATGGGCGGCGTCGCCGCGCTGGCGCGCGAGCTCGGGCATACGGTCGAAGGTTCCGACCAGAACATCTATCCGCCGATGAGCGACCAGCTGGCCGCGCTCGGCATTACGCTGAAGCAGGGTTACCGCGCCGAGCATCTCGGTGCAGACGACCCGGCGCAGGCGCCGGATCTCGTCGTCGTCGGCAATGCGATGTCACGTGGCAACGCGGCCATCGAGTACCTGTTGAACGCGCGCCTGCCATACATTTCCGGCCCGCAATGGATCGGCGAGAACGCGCTCGCGTCGCGCCGCGTGTTCGCCGTCGCCGGTACGCATGGCAAGACCACCACGACCGCGATGCTCGCCTGGATCCTCGAAGCGGCCGGCCGTGCACCGGGGTTTCTGGTTGGCGGTGTGCCGGAGAATTTTGGCGTGTCGGCGCGGCTTGGCGGCGGAACGGACGGCGCAAGCAGCCATCCCTGGGGCGCTCTCCGATCGGCATCCATGCCTCACCTTCCCGCCGCGACGCAGGCGATGCGCTTCAACGCATCGCCTGAGCGCGCCGCGCTCGACCTCAGCCCTCAGCCTTCAGCCCTCGTGGCTTCCGCCCTTCCGCCCTTCCCTCAGCCGCCTGTCGGCGGCCTCGACCCTCTTCCGCAGGCGGGGGAAGGCAAGTCGGTGCTGGCAGTGCCAGCAGATTTTGTGATTGAAGCGGACGAATACGACACCGCGTTCTTCGACAAACGTTCTAAATTCGTCCATTACCACGCGCAGATTGCGATCCTCAACAACCTCGAGTTCGATCACGCCGACATCTTCCCGGACATCGCCGCGATTCAGCGTCAGTTCCATCATCTGGTGCGCACCGTCCCGGGCAATGGCCGCCTGATCGTCAACGCCGAGGACGAGCGCCTGGCCGAGGTGCTCGCGATGGGCGCTTGGTCGCCGGTCACGAGCTTCGGTATCGAACGCGGCGATTGGCGTGCACGGCTGTTCGAGGCCGACGGTTCGCGATTCGCGGTGCTGCATGACGGGCACGAGGTCGGCGAGGTGCGCTGGAACCTGCTCGGTCGTCACAACGTCATGAACGCGCTTGCTGCGATTGCGGCCGCACATGCCGGCGGTGTCGGTGCGGTGGCGGCACTCGTAGCGCTCGCAGAATTCCGCAGCGCCAAGCGCCGGCTCGAACTGGTCGGCGAGCGTGCCGGCATCCGGATCTACGATGATTTCGCCCATCACCCGACCGCGATCGCGACGACACTGGCCGGCCTGCGTGCCCGGATTGGCGCGACGCGCATTCTGGTCGGCATGGAGCCGCGCTCGAACTCGATGCGCGCCGGCGCACACGCGACCGAACTTGCGCCGAGCCTGCGCGACGCCGATGCGGTCGTGTTCCTGAAAAAGCCCGGGCTCGAATGGGATGCCCGCGAGGTCACCGACGCACTCGGCGGTCGTGGGGAGACGGCTTCCTCGGTAGAGGCGCTGCTCGACGCGCTGCGCCGGCAGGCGCGCACCGGCGACCATGTCGTGTTCATGTCCAATGGGGGCTTCGAAAACGCGCCGCGGCGCTTCCTCGAGTTGCTGGAGTAGGCTTCCGTGCCGGCCGTTCCGGGCCTAAACTGGCTGGCAATGGGCCCTGCAGCCGCGCTCGACATCCCGCTGTTTCCGCTCAATACGGTGCTGTTTCCGGGCGGGCTGCTCAACCTGCGCGTGTTCGAACGCCGCTACCTCGACATGGTGCGCGATTGCGCGCGCACCGGTGCCGGTTTCGGCGTCTGCCTGATCCTGCACGGCCGCGAGGTCGGCGAAGCCGCGGTGCCGGCGGCGATCGGCACGCTGGCGCACATCGTGGATTTTTATACGCAGCCCGACGGGCTGCTCGGCATATGCGTCAACGGCGGCCGCCGCTTCCACGTCGACCGCTCGCGCGTGCGCGACAACGGTCTGGCACACGGCGAAGTGCGTCTGCTGCCGGAGGATTCGGCCGTTTCGTTGCCGCCCGAATTCCAGCTGCTCGCGACGATCCTCGAACGCCTGCTCGAAAAATCGCGCGATGCGCACGCCAAGGCGCCGCGCGAAAACTACGACGATGCGGGCTGGGTCGGATTTCGTCTGGCCGAAGCGTTGCCGATCGACAACCGCGAGCGCCAGCATCTGCTGCAGCTCGGCGATCCGCTCGACCGGCTGGGACAACTGACCCAGTACCTGCCGCGATTCCAGGATCCTTAGCGTTCGCTCACAGTCGGTGAAAAGCGCAAGATTGAACCACGAAGAACACGAAGAACACGAAGGAAAGCGGGAACAGGAGAGAAAGAACGAACGGGAAGGCGGTTGCTTCGTGTTCTTCGTGAAGGTCTTCGTGTCGAGATCTCTTGATCCATTGCATTTCCGTCGGGAGCCCAAATGAGCTCATTGCAAGGCAAGACCTTGTTCGTCACCGGTGCGTCGCGCGGCATCGGTCTGGCGATCGCCTTGCGCGCCGCGCGCGACGGCGCCAACGTCGTGGTCGCGGCCAAATCGGACGTGCCGAATCCCAAGCTGCCGGGAACCATCCACAGCGCCGCTGCGGCAATCGAAGCCGCCGGCGGACAGGCACTGCCGATCCGGTGCGACATCCGCGAGGAGGACCAGGTGCGCGCGGCAGTCGTGCAGGCCGCGCAGCAATTCGGCGGCATCGATATCCTGGTCAACAATGCCAGTGCGATCTGGCTGCGCGGCGCGCTCGACACGCCGATGAAGCGCTTCGACCTGATGCAGCAGGTCAATGCGCGCGGCACATTCCTGTGCGCGCAGGCCTGCCTGCCGTACCTGCTGAAGGCGGTGAACCCGCACATTCTGACCCTTGCGCCGCCGCCGTCGCTCGACCCGAGGTGGTGGGCGCCGCACACCGGCTACACGCTGGCGAAAATGGGTATGAGCCTGGTGACGCTCGGCCTTGCCGCCGAGTTCGGGCCGCGCGGCGTCGCCGTCAATGCGCTGTGGCCGCGCACGCTGATCGCGACCGACGCACTGAACATGATTCCCGGCGTCAGCGCCGCGAACGGACGCAAGCCCGACATCATGGCCGATGCCGCGCATGCGATCCTGACACGGCTGGCACAGGGTTTCAGTGGCAAGTTCCTTATCGACGACGAGGTGCTGCGCGAGGCCGGTGTCACGGATCTGGGTCACTACGCAATGGACGCCAAGGCAATGCTGCTGCCGGATCTGTTTCTCGACTAGTATTCGATGTACGAAGAATTTGGAGACGAAATGCGGTATCTGCACACCATGCTTCGCGTGCGCGATGTCGATGCATCGCTGCGCTTCTACTGCGAAGGCCTCGGCTTGCGCGAGATGCGCCGCATCGAGAATGAGCAAGGCAGGTTCACCCTGATTTTCCTCGCCGCGCCGGACAGTCCGGACGCCGAGGTCGAACTGACGTACAATTGGGAATCGACCGAGGATTACGGCAGTGCGCGCAACTTCGGCCATCTTGCGTTTCGAGTCGAGGATATCTACGCGACCTGTGCGCACCTGCAGGCGCTTGGTTACACGATCAACCGTCCGCCGCGCGATGGCCATATGGCTTTCGTACGGTCGCCCGACCTGGTCTCGGTCGAACTGCTGCAGGATGGCAATCTGCCGCCGCAGGAACCGTGGAAATCGATGCCGAATACCGGCGTATGGTGAGAGTCTTGGCACCGCCCCTGTTGTAATCGGGCGCTTTCCACCTTGCGTTTGTCTGGACGTTGAGATACCACGCTGCTATCAGGAGTGTCCGCGATGCCCCTGTACATGGACATCCATAACGTCGCCGGTGCAACGGCGGACGATCTGGCGAAGGCTCACGCCGCCGATCTGAAGGTACAAGTCCGGCACGGCGTGCAATGTCTCAAATACTGGTTCAACGAACCCGCCGGCAAGGTATTTTGCCTGTTCGATGCGCCATCTGCCGATGCTGCCAATGCCGTTCATCGCGAGGCGCACGGATTGCTCGCCGAAAAAATCATCGAAGTCGATCCGGATATGGGCGACGGTTTTCTCGGCGGCGGCGAAATCAATCCTGCCGGCGCGGTATTGCTGCCGGGCGTCAGCGAAAGCCAGCGCGACCCCGGTATCCGCAGCGTGCTGTTCACCGACATCGTCGGATCGACCGAATTGACACAGCGCGTCGGCGACGACGCAGCCATGGAAGTCGTCAACCTGCATGACTCGATCGTGCGCGCTGCACTGGCTTCAGCGGGGGGACGCGAGGTCAAACACACGGGCGACGGCATAATGGCTTCGTTCATTTCGGCCGTTGCCGCGGTACGCTGCGGCATGGCGATCCAGGATTCACTGGCGATACACCGCGCCACCGGCACTGTCATTTCGATCTGCGTGCGCATCGGCGTTGCCGCCGGCGAGCCGGTTGAGCAACGCCATGATCTGTTCGGCTCGACGGTGCAACTCGCCGCGCGTCTTTGCGCAGCAGCCGAGCCCGATCAAGTGCTGATTTCGAATGTCGTCGCCGAGCTGTGCATGGGCAAGGGGCTGCATTTCCACGACCTCGGCGAGGTTGTACTGAAGGGATTCGGCCAGCCCGTCCGCGTTCACGCCACGGCAAAAGCCTGATTTTCGCTTTGGGTTTTGCTTCGCCCGGTAGCCGATGATCCGGGACTGCGAGCATCTTTTCTTCGTTATATTGACTCAAGCCCGCAGGGCTTGTTCAAGATCGGCGATCAAGTCATCGGCATGTTCGAGGCCGATGGACAGCCGCAGCAGGTTCTGCGGCGACACCGGGTGCTCGCCCTCGACCGATGCACGGTGTTCGACCAGCGATTCGCAGCCGCCGAGCGACGTCGCGTTGGTGAACAGGCGCAGCTTTCCGGCGAACGCCAGCGCGGCTTTGCGGCCGCCACGAACCTGCACGCTGAGCATGCCGCCGAAATCGCGCATCTGGCGCGTTGCGACGGCATGATTCGGATGCGACGGCAGGCCCGGCCAGTTGACCTTCTCGACGCGCACGTCGGCGGCGAGGAATTCCGCCACGATCCGCGCGTTGCGGCAATGCATCGCCATCCGCGCCGGCAGCGAGCGCAGGCCGCGCAACGTCATCCAGCTGTTGAACGGCGATGGCACCGCGCCGGTGATATGACGCCGGTACGCGACCGCGTCGAATAGCGCAGCGCGCTGTGCGAATACCAGCGCGCCACCGAGCACGTCGCTGTGGCCGCCAAAATACTTGGTCGTCGAATGCATGACGACGTCGGCGCCGAGCATCAACGGCTGCTGCAGCAACGGCGTAGCAAACGTGTTGTCGCAGGCGACCAGTGCGCCTCGCTCTTGCGCGAGACTCGACGACGCTGCGATGTCGCAGATGCGCAATTGCGGGTTGGATGGCGTTTCGAGCCAGAGCAGGCGCGTCTGCGGCGTCAGCGCCGCGCGCACCGCATCGACATCGCCGACGTCGACTGCAGTTGCGGAAACGCCACGCTGCGGCAGGAACTCCGTGACGAGGACGCGCACACCGGCATAGCAATCCTGCGGGTAGACCAGGTGCGCGCCGGACGGCAGGCTGTCGAGCAGCGCCGTGATCGCTGCCATGCCCGAAGAAAATGCCAGCGCGCCTGCGCCGCGTTCGAGCAAGGCCAGCGCGGCTTCGAGCTGCGCCTGGTTCGGATTGCCCTCGCGCACGTATTCGAAGCCCGCGATGCGCTCGCCGGCCGGCCCGTGCTGAAAGGTCGTGGCCAGATGCAGTGGCGGGACAACTGCGCCCGTAGCGGGATCCGGCTCGGCGCCGGCGTGGACGAACAGGGTTTCAGGGCGCACGGCTACTCCGATCGGCGTGTTGGATGCAGGCAGTCTCGGATCAGATGCACCGGCACGCAAGGGCCACACGCGTCGCGCGCGCGGTCCGACTTGCAACGGCCGGCAGGCGGCTGGCGAGCAGAGAGCAGAGCATTTGAACGCGGATCAACGCGGATAGAAGCGGATCAAGATGCAAGAAATAGATCTTATCCGCGCAAATCCGCGTTGATCCGCTGGCATCCGCGTTGAAAAACTGCTCTCAGAGGCGGAACGCCTCGCGCGCCGCCTGCAGCGTGTCGGCGATGTCCTGTTCGCCGTGCGCGTTCGACATGAAGCCGGCCTCGAATGCCGAGGGCGCGAGATAGACGCCGCGCTCGAGCATCGCATGGAAAAAGCGGTTGAATGCCGGCACGTCGCAGGCGACGGCCTGCGTATAGGTTTCCACTTTTTCCGCCGTGAAAAACAGACCGAACATGCCGCAGACGTGGTTGACGCTGAACGGTACGCCGGCGTCGATCGCAACGGCCAGCATGCCGTCGGCCAGCAGCCGCGTCTTGCGCTCGAGATCGGCGTGGAAGCCTGGTTCCTGAATTATCTCCAGCATCGCGAGACCGGCCGCCATCGCGACCGGATTGCCGGACAGCGTACCGGCCTGGTAGATCGGCCCGGATGGCGCGACTTGCTCCATGATGTCGCGGCGGCCGCCGTAGGCGCCGACCGGCATGCCGCCGCCGATCACCTTGCCGAATGTCGAAAGGTCCGGAGTGACGCCGAACAGCTGCTGCGCGCCGCCGAGTGCGACACGAAAACCGGTCATGACCTCGTCAAAAATCAGCAGCGTGCCATGCTGCGTGCACAGCTCGCGCAGTCCCTGCAGGTAGCCGCCCCGCGGCAGGATGCAGTTCATGTTGCCGGCAACCGGTTCGATGATCACGCCGGCGATGTGCTCGCCTGCGCGCGCGAACAGTTCACGCGCCGCGTCGAGATCATTGTAGGGTAGCGTCAGGGTCAGGTCGGCCAGCGCTTTCGGCACGCCTGGCGATGTCGGTACGCCGAACGTCAGCGCGCCGGAACCGGCCTTGACCAGGAACGCATCGCCATGGCCGTGGTAGCAGCCTTCGAACTTCATGATCGTGTCACGGCCAGTGAATCCACGCGCGACGCGGATCGCCGCCATCGTTGCCTCGGTGCCGGAATTGACCATGCGCAGCATCTGCATCGACGGCACCAGGCGCGTGATCGTTTCCGCCATGGTGACTTCCGCCGGGCAGGGCGTGCCGAACGACAGTCCGGCATGTGCGGCTTCCTGCACCGCAACGCGTACTTTCGGATGATTGTGTCCGGCGATCATCGGGCCCCACGAGCCGACGTAGTCGATGTAGCGCTTGCCCTCGACGTCCCAGAGGCAGGCGCCGTCGGCGTGGTCGGTGAAGAACGGCTCGCCACCCACCGATTTGAACGCGCGCACCGGCGAATTGACGCCGCCGGGCAGCAGTTTGAGTGCACTCTGGAACAGTTCGTGATTCGTGGTCATGGATGTGGTGTCGATGGAAGGAATTTCGGGAGCGCGAGACGCGAATGATCGCGGACAAACGCGGATTTATCAAAACCGGGCAAGTGCGCGAGACTGCAAGCTCGTCCCGGGATCATCAGCTCGCAATGATCGGCCAGCTCCGTCAAGAGTCTCTCATCCGCGTTGATCCGCGTTGATCCGCGTCGAGAAGCACTTTGTATACTCATGGGCGGCGGCCGCAGGATCTGCACCACCGAACACGCCGGAGACCGCCGCGACGAAATCGGCGCCGGCATTGATCAGTACACGCGCATTGCCCGGCGTTATTCCGCCGATCGCCGCCAGCGGCAGGCCGAGCGGCCGGGCGTCGTGCAGCAGTTCGATGTTCGCGCGGGCTGCGTGTGGCTTGGTCGGCGACGGGAAAAAAACGCCGAATGCCAGGTAGCTTGCACCCGCCGCCGTCGCGGCGCGGGCGCGTTCGATCGAGACGTAGCACGAGACACCGATGATTGCGTCCGCGCCAAGGTACGCGCGGGCCTGCGCGACGGAAACGTCACTCTCACCGAGGTGAACGCCGGCGGCGCCGCTCGCTGCGGCCAGTTCGAGATCGTCATTGACGATGAACGGAACGCCGTGGCGGCGGCACAATTCGGCCAGGGCCGCGGCTTCACCGGCGCGACGGCCCGCATCAGCGGTCTTGTCGCGGTACTGCAGCACGGCGGCTCCGCCGCGCAACGCGGCCTCGGCGGCTGCGATCAGGTCCGCTCGCGGGCCGTCGGTAATCGCGTACAAACCAAACGCAGGCAGCGCCGACTCTTGTACAGTTGCTGGCATAGGCCGCAAGTGTAAGGGCATTGCGCCGGCGGTTCATGCCCGACCATGGTGCGCCGGCGTATCTCGCGCGTTGGCGTCCTGCGTGCGAGACGGAAGGCGCCCGTTAAACTCCCGCGGCGTTCAAGATAGAATGCAGCCTGCCCGTCATCGCAGCGAACATGAGTACGCCAGCAGCCAGCACCGTCGAAGTCCCACATCGCACGTTCATGTGTGTAGTTTGCGGCTTCATCTATAACGAGGCAGAAGGCTGGCCGGGCGATGGCATCGCGCCGGGCACGCGCTGGGAGGATGTTCCGGAAACCTGGACCTGTCCGGATTGCGGCGTCACCAAATCCGATTTCGAGATGGTCGAAATCGGCTGAGCAGGAACCTGCCAGCAACCTCTCAGTTGACGCGCGGCAGGTCAGTGCCGAGTTCGGCCAGTTCAGAGCCGACGCTGTCGGCATCGTCGGCCTGCGGCACCAGCGCCAGGTAGCGGCGCAGATCATCGCGCGCTGCGCGACGATGGCCGAGCTTGAGGTACAGTTGCCCGCGATCGCGATATTCGGTCGGCTGGTGCGAATCGACGGTCAGCAGGCGATCGCAGCAGCGCAGCGCCTTGTCCCATTGCTCGCGCTCGCAGTACACCGCCTTGAGGTTGCGCAGCATGCGCGAAAGGATCGCGCGGTGGCTGGCCGGCTCGAGCATGCGCGCCAAGCGCTGGTCGTCGATATCCTGGGTCTCGAGGTGCGTACGCGCGCGCCGGCGCAGTTCGGCGGCATCGAGCGAGCGGCCCTTCTGGAACGGGTCGAGCACGACGATGCCTTCGTCGAGCGGCAGGCGCACGAGAAAGTGTCCGGGGAACGAGACGCCCTGCAGCGGCACGCCGAGCCGGCGCGCGAGTTCCATCTGCACGACCGCGAGTGAAATCGGATTGCCCAGGCGCCTGTCGAGCACGTCGTTCAGGTAGCTGTTGCGCGGATCGTAGTAGTCCTGGTCGTCACCGCTGAAGCCGAGTTCGTCGAACAGGAAATTGTTGAGCGAACGCAATTGCGTCGCCGCCGTGTCATCGCGATTGACGACCTTGCGCAGGCGGCGGCCGTACTGGCGCAGTCGCGCCTCGTAGTCGGCATCCGCAAGCTGCGGATATTCGTCTCTGGCAATCAACAGTGCTGAAGCAAACAGCGGTATTTCCTCATCCCTCGCGCTACGCAGATGCAGCCAAGGATCGTTCATGCCTGTTCCTTCATGGGCAGCGGCGCCATGTGCGCAAGATAGTACGCGAAACGCACTGAATTGTGGCGAACCGGTCTCACGTCAGCAATTCGCCCGAAGCGTGTCACATGCATTCCATCTGGCTCTGTTTGACTGACATCCTCGCCGACGGATGGAGATACGCAATGAGGCAATTCGTACCGATGAACGATGAGATGCTCGATCGTCTCGAATCGTTGCCGGGACCCCTTGTTCCGTACCAGTGTGGCGTACCGTGCTGGCATCAGATGCAGATCGACGCAACGCCAACCCTTGATCCCGCGTGGCAGCCGGCGCCTTCGGTCGACAGCGCCCGCGAAGGGTCCGCAGTCACTGCCTGACGGTCAGCGTGTCGCCCGGTTTCACGCCGAGCCTGTCAGCGGTGCCGGAGTTGAGTTCGAGCACGTACCTGGCCGGTCCGGTCGAAGGATATTGCGCACACGGATCGCTGCGGCACGGCGGCACGCGTTGCTGCACGCTGACCAGCCTGTAGTCGTGGTCGAAGTATAAAATGTCGAGCGGGATGTGGGTGTTCTTCATCCAGAACACACGCGGCTGTTCGTCGTCGAACAGAAACAGCATGCCGTGGTCGGCAGCCATCTCGTCACGAAACATCAGGCCGCGTGCGCGTGTCTCATCGCTGGCGACGATCTCGACATCAAAGCGATGCCCCTTCAGTTCGACCGTCGGGCCGGCGTAGGCCGAACAGGCGCCGAGCGCAGTCAGGGCGCAGGCAGTCATTGCGAGGATGCAGTGGCGTCGGGTCATGGCGGTTTCGACAGGCGGAAGAGAAATATTGCGCCGGGTGCAGGGCTCGAGTCCGTACGCGGGCAGGCACCCGAAGTCTGCCAACGCACCCGGCGGGTGTCCAGCCGCGCGCGTAGCGCGGGAAGCTCGCCAGCCGGCCGCAGTCCGCGCCGCCTTCGAACCATGTGTGCCATTCTGAAAAGAGCCTTCGGGAATCCGTTGACGAAGTGCACTGCAGATGTATAATACGCGGCTCCCTCGGGCGAAACGCTCAGGGGCTTTGGATGCGAATCTGAAGGCGGACGGATCTTTGACAGTGTGCGCAGGTGACTTGTGTGGGCGCCTTGGGATGGAGGA
>DASXKR010000042.1:0-2579 GCA_036496665.1 Rudaea sp.
GTCTACTCGCGTCGGGGAGCGCGCGTTGATTATTTGTCGCGTCGATTTGCGAGTAGCGACCATGTGTCGGGTCCGCAGAAATATCGGCACACAGCCGAAGAACTCATTCAGAAGGACGAGAATGAGGTAGGTGCGCTCCATGGGCAGCGGGTAGCCTCCATATTTCATGATGCAGATTTTATCGCGAGTCTCGATGCTCCTGAAAGTCCCCAGAAGCAGGTTTTCCGTTTCTGCGAGCTGATCTTCGGCTCAAATTGTATTTCGCCTACAGAGGTCGAGTACGGAATGTTTCTGGCTAAGGCAGCTGCACTGCGCACGCTGGATCTCAGAGCCGGACCCGGAAATCTGTACAGGACGATAGGTGGAGTTTCTGCCTGACGGCGGGCACGCTGTTGCCCGCGAATCAGGAGAGACCATGTCACGACGACCACGCCGGAACCACACACCGGGCTTCAAGGCCAAGGTGGCGCTTTCTGCCATCAAGGGCGATCGCACACTGGCGCAGCTTGCCGAGCAGTTCGACGTTCATCCCAATCAGATCACGTCGTGGAAAGCGCAGCTTGAGGAAGGGGCATCCGATGTGTTCGGTCCCGGCGGCAGCAACGCAGCCACGGCGCCGGCGATCGATGTGAAGTCGCTGCACGCCAAGATCGGCGAGCTGACGCTGGAGAATGATTCCTAAGAAACGGCGGCACCAGCTATCGGCTCCAAGGGCTGGAGAACAAACCCGAATGCCTTGGCACGCCGGTGCAGATTGTTGACCACCCGCGTGCGGTAGCGTGTCTCGTACGACGAGGCTCCGGGGTCGACGTATTCCATTCCATGACGCACGGCGTTGTAGAACAGGACTGCGATCTTGCGGGCCGTGGCAGTCACCGCCTTGGCCTTGCCGATGCGGGCCGAGAGCCGTCTGTAAAAGGCGCCGAGCGCGGTGTCGGTGCGTCCGACGGTTACGGCAGCAAGGCGTAGAAGTGCCGCAGCCCGGCCACCAGACCGGCGCGTTCGTGACGAGAGCGTCTTGCCGCCAGAGATCTTGTTGCTCGGCGCTAGCCCCAGCCAGGAGGTAAAATGCTTGGCACTGGGCCACGAGGACAGGTCGTCGCCGCATTCAGCGACCAACTTCAGCGAGAGGTAAGCGCCAAGGCCGTCGATCGCAGTGACGTCCTTTCCGAGCAGCGCGAACAGCGCGGCGCGGACGTCGAAAGCCAGGGCGTTCGCCTGATCGGTTCGCTGTCGGCGCCGCGGCGGTGGAACTGCCCCGTGATCCCGACCGCGATAGATGCTCAGTTCCTTCAACACGGCTTCGATCCGTACGTCGCAGGCCGAGACCTTCTCGTGGTAGGCGTCGTAGAGGGCGAGCGCCTGTTCGAGCGCAAACAGATGCTCGGACCGGTAGTTGCCGGTGAGCGCCTTCGCGATCGTCTCCGCACTGGCGTGACAACCGTAATGGCGCAAGCACGCCAGCGCCTCGGGGTCGCGCTCGCCGGCAAGGATGGCGCGAATGATGCGCAGGCCGGTCGCGCCGGTGATGTCGGCGACGACATGGTGCAACTGAACGTTCATCTCGGTCAACGCCTTCTGCATATGCTGGATGTGCGAGGCCGCGTACTCCAGCAGACGCTCGCGCTGGCGCACGTAGGCTCGCAGCTCGGCAATCTGCCCTTTGGGGCGAAAGCTGGCCCGCAGCAGTCCAAACGAATGGAGCCGCTGCAGCCATTGCGCATCGCTGACATCCGTCTTGCGTCCGGGCACGTGCTTGGCATCGCGCGCGTTGACAAGGAACACAGTGAACCCCCGTGCATCGAGAAGCTCGAAAATCGGAATCCAGTACACGCTGGTCGATTCCATGACGACGGTCTCGACGCCGCATTCCATAAACCAGTCGACCAGCCGATGCAGATCGGCCGTGAAGGTGCCGAAGCTGCGGACTGGCTCAGGTGCGCGATCTGCTCTGACGGCTGCCATGTGCATGGTCGCTCCGATGTCGATGGCAGCCGCGTTCGGGTAGACCATGGGCATGCTGCGATCGATCCTGGACTTCGATTTGTTGCGATTCATCTTTAACTCCTCCTGCCGACATGAGCGGAAGGGCTGGGCTGCGCAATTTGTCAGATTCCTAAACGGGATCGCCGCGACGGCGTCACCACTCTCAAGTCCGCAACAGCCCATGGACCAGGTTTTTTAACGGGGTCACATGCCACCAAAATCATATCGGTCGCTCCCTTCCGACCGCAGTCTAGCGGCTACCCGTTTCTATTCCACAGGGGGCGCGCAGCGCCGTGATCAGTTTTTTAGAGGGCGCGCTCACCAAGGCGGGATTGCTGAGCGCAAAGCGATGATCGACCGTGAACACGATCTGCCGATCACCAAGCAAGCGCGGGTTCTGCGCATCAGCCGCGGCAGTGTTTATTACTTGCCACGTCCGGTGTCGGCGACCGACTTGGAGGTCATGCGACGTCTCGACCGGCTGCCTCTGGAGTTCCCTTTCGCCGGCTCGCGGATGTTGCGAGGTCTGCTGGCCGCCGAGGGGTGCAAGATCGGCCGGCGTCACGTGAAGACGCTGATGCGGCGGATGGGGA
>DASXKR010000043.1:0-73815 GCA_036496665.1 Rudaea sp.
CATGCCTTAGCGAACGTCGGTCGGTGGCCATCGGGCTACAACGCAACCTGGTTCGACAACGACATCAGCATGTCGACGTTGAACCTCTCCAATCTGCGGCGGACCGATTTGCTGCTGAGGGCTAACGGAATCACGGCAATACCGACGTATGCGTCGCAACCAATCGTCGCCAGCAAGCCGACCTCGAGTCGTGGCTTCTTGGCGACGTCTCTGGACGGAAACCAGATTTACTACACCGACCGAAGCAACTCCACCGTCAACCTGATGCAGGCCGACGGCACGGCAGTGAAGCAGTGGACCGGCTTCAGCGATCCACGCGCGATTGTCGCCCGTCTCGACGGGCAGGTATGGGCGTCGAGCAGCGGCGGCACATTCCGGCTAAACAGCGACGGCACCAAGACCTTGCTGGCTCCCGACAGCATGGACTCACTGTCGATCGATGCAGCAGGCACGGTGTGGGGCGTAAAAGTCGGGGACCTCAGAAGCATTTACACGCTGGATCCAACTACGGGCAAAGCATCTGTCTGGCTGTCGAACGGCCCCTTCAGTCAAATCGGGCGAATAACTCCGGACAGCGACAGCAGTCTGTACGTCACGGATGTGCTGAATGCCAAGATCTATCGGGTGCTACCGGACAAGTCGGTAACCGTCGTGACGGAGGTCATGCAGGGCAGCCGCACGCCGCCAAACCTCTTGGGACTGCTCAAGGACGGCGATCATTGGTTGTTGGCTACAACCAACGGGATTGTCCGCCTAACCGCTGACTGGATTGGTCATCGCGTTACGTGGACGCGTGCCGATGAAATCCGACGGCTCGCAGACGGTCGCGTCGTTTACGTGGGCTTCGCGCTCCCCAGCGTCAATGTACTCGTTCCTCAAACCGAGGACGTCGCCGGGTCGCTCGTCAATTATGCGGCCGCAATGGATCGCGGTGAGAAATGGCTGCGAGGCCAGGTAATCGCGACAACCGACAATCTGCACACAGCGCAACAGTTGTGGGGACTCGGCGAGGCGTATCGATACTACCTGCCGATGGATTCTGCGCGGGCCGCAACAATTCAAACAGCGATGTCGACGTTGGCAGCGCGTCTGCGCGCGAACCAGAATGGCAATGGAAGCTGGGGAGTCAACAAAGGCGGCGCCGGTGATCCGGTAGTTACCGCACAGACCGGTATCGCGCTGGATTACTTGAACCCGTCGGCGAGCGATCCAGTCATTCGCAACGCCGTAGCTTGGCTCCTCTCCCAGCAGGACGGATCGGGAGCATGGTCCAGCCCGCTGTTTGCGGACGGCACGAAAGTATCGACCACGACGATGGTCGCGATCTGGCTGCCCATGATTCTCGATCGACTTGGCGCGATCGACGCACAGGTTTCTGCGAAGTTCCCGCCGAATGTTCAGCCGAGTAGCGTGGTCCCGCAACCGACACAAACGTCGACGGACGGCGCTGGCAATGTCACGGCGAGTTGGGTACTCAATGGCGTCACCAATGACGGTATAGACCTCGGTTTCGATCTCACTCTGACTAACCTGTTGCCGAATGAAGTGCGTCCGGCCGCAACCGATGCGCACATGACCTTCAACAATAGTTTCAACCGGCAGACGGTCGCGCAGCCAATCGATATTCCCGATGTGACGGCGACCGCACCGGTAACGCTCTCGGTCGTGACGGATCACCCGGAGTATCCGGCGAATGCGACCGCTGAGGTGACGACGACACTCGTCAATCTTGACGATATCGCCATCGAAGGAACGGTGGTGGTCAACATATACGACCCTGCGGGAGTATTTGTCGGCGGAGTTACGCAGCAAGCCGTGAGCATACCTGCCAGCGGCACGCTGCCCGTGACCGGACCCTTCGCAATCGGAACGATCGCGCCGGTTCAGTACACCGTGAAAGCCGTACTGTCCAACAATGCGGTTGTGCTTGCTCAGGGGCAGACAACGTTCAATGTGCTTCCCGACAGCGGTTCCGCTGCGGCGACATCAACGGTGCGCACAGACAAGCAAGTCTACAACCCGACCGACCAAGTACAGATCCTGTCGAGAGTTCAAAGCATCTCGGCGAACACGGTGTTGAACAACCTGACGCTCAACGTGAACGTGTACGACTCCGGCGATGCGTTGCAGTACACCCATACCCACGCGATTGCGCAACTTCTGCCGGGACAGATGCTGGATTTCACCGGCACAGAGACATTGACGAATGCGCCGGCTGGTCTGTACGCAGTAAGGCAGGATCTTCTGGATAGCCAGGGCAATCTGTTCAATCACGTGGAGGCCGTGTACAACGTCAGTTCCACCAGCGACACAGGCTTCGGGCTAGTTGGAGCTATTGCCGCGGTACCCAAGACGCTGCCGGTTGGAGGAACTCTCACGCTCAATGCGTCAGCGACCAATCAGGGCAACAGCGCGCTGAATAATTTGCCATTGACGATCTCGATCGTCGATCCGCAACAGGGAACGGTGCTACAGCAGTTCAGCCAGACCTCCTCATTGGCGGTGGCTGGCAGCGTACCGTTCAACACGAATTGGATAACACAGGGCACCATCGGTACGACCTACTACGCCGTGCTGGCAGCGACAGTCGGAACCGGTGCGACCGCAAAGACGCTGACATTGGCGGTAGACACGTTCGAATTGACGCTGAAGCTCGATGCCGACGTAACGCTCAAGGCAACCAAACCGCCGTTGGCCGCACTGGTTCTCGTCGATACGAGCGCGTCCGCGACGGAACTCAGTCGGATCAATGCAGCACTCGCGCCGTTGAACTACGCAGTAACGCTTGTCAGTACCGCTCAAGACTTCGCCAATGGCGTTCGCACCGGCGCGTATCAGGTATATCTCCTGCTGGCGTCGCAGGTTGCTCCAGATGCAACCACGCTCAGGTTGTTGCGCGAAGCCGTCCATCGCGGCGAAGGCGTGTTGACGGCGAATGGCGCAGCCGATCTGCCGGATGCGCTGGCGCAGGTCAGCGGTCTCGCGGCCGGCACCCTGCCTGTAGTCAACGCGCAATCGATGGATGTCTTGGATTCGGCGCCCGGTGGTGCAGCAAGTCTGACATACGATGCGCCACTGTCGAGTCGACTGGTCGTGCCGGTGTCGGCACAAACGCAAGCCGTTCTGACGGGTCGGTTGCCCAACTCGCCTGATCATGGCGCCTTGTCCGAGGAAGTGGCCTCTGTCGGCCGTATCGACATTGGCTACTTCGGCAGCGATGCCGGCACGAACGGGTCGCACTTGTCGTTGGCATCCGTCGGTCGCATTCGCAATCCGGATGGCAGCGACGAATACACAGCGTGGCGCATTCGCAACAGCGGCGACGCGGCGCGCAACATCGTGCTGTCGGGTGTTGCCGGTAGCTTCGCGCCCGCACTGACGATCACGGGCCATGACGATGCGTTTGTAGCGAGCCCGATCATAGCAGGCACCGCCGATCACCGCCTCGTCGAAGCGACGCAAACGATTCAGACTGTCGCGGCCCTGAGCAGTACATTCAGCGATACGCGTCAAGTCGACGTCGGGGACAACCCCGGCGCGATCGCGCTCTGGGCTAACCACATCGGCATGACCGACGTGCTCGACTGGACCGGCAGCCAGCATCAAGTGCACGGTGCCGTGCATTCAAACAGCGATATTCGGCTGGCGGGTGCGCAAAACCTGATCGACGGCCCGGTGCACTACGCCACGACGTTCGCTAACAGCGGAAACCAGAACACATTTACGTTCCAGCCGCGCCCCGTCGATCCGCAACCGTTGCCAACGCTGCTCGATCTGGATGATTTCAGGCCGGGCGGTGTGGTCGCGAACGCAGCGGGTGCGCAGTACGTCGACGCAAGCGCGGAGTGTGAGAGCAGCCACCACGGTTGGCAGCGCAACGCAAGTCAAATGCCGCTGGCGAGCGGTGTCTACTGGATTCCGTGCGACGTGCACATCACCGGCGGCAACGGGACAATCAGCAACGTCACGCTTGTCAGCAGCGGTGCGATGCAGATCGATGGAGCGAAAGCTACCTTTCGCCCTTTCTACCAAGGTGTGCAGTTCGCAACGACCTCGGCATCGGCCGGCGCATTGCAGCTCTCTGGGGACGCCACGCAGATAGGCGGACTTGTGTTCGCACCAAACGGCACCGTGCAGGTCAGCGGTTCGTCATTGAGCCTTCAATGTGCGGTCATCGGCAACGAAATCCGGTTCGCCAACGCCAAGACCATTATCGATGCACGTCAGTGCCCCTACGCAACCGTACAGCGTAAGGCGCCCGCCATTCTGCTCAGCGCATTCGGGGATGGGTGGGCAGGGTATTCAGCCTTCGATTGGCCGGGAGCCATCGAACGGTACGAAGGGAGCGAACCTGGCGAGTTGTCCGGCCTGTTTGGCGGTGTACTTGCCGAGGTGGCGCCTGCGCAGAACGTGCTTCGCGCGGGCTCGGTCATTCCGTTGAAGTTGTCGGTGCAGAACCTCAACGACCCGTTCAAAGGAGAGGTTGCGCTGCAAACAAATGACGATTCGACGTTTGTTCCACCTACGTTCGAGTGGGCCCTTGACTTTACACAGCAGAGCTTGTTCCAGGCGCAAAGCAATGTGCGCTTGGGCTCGGGCAGCAGTACGGATGTTACGGCGTCGGTTTCCACGACAGCGCCGATCGCGCAGAGTCTGCTCACACAAACGACCGCGACGATTGCACACCTGCCCGGCGAGTCGATCAATGACTTGATAGAAGCGGTCTCGACGGTCAGCGCGCAAGACGCCGGACTGGCTGCGGCGTTGGCCGCTCTTCAAGCAGCGCAGGTCGCGCTGATGGCAAACGACAGCGAAGGCGTTGTCGATCACCTGCTCGATGCGGCGGAAGCGCTCGGTGGATCGACCAGTGCGCAGGCGGACGCGTTGCGCACGCGCGTCGACTGGGTCATTTGGGCGACGACGCATTGAGAAAGAACAGCGTGCCGCTCGCTTCCGGCGTCACGCCGCCGGCGAGCAGCTACGGAATCCATATTCCAGAGGGAAGCTGCAGCGCATGCGCCGCACAGACAGTTGGGGGGACACGATGACGAAATACCGAAAGAAGATCCGATCGTTCGCGCTGTGCGTGACAACGTTCGCCTGCACGGCGTTGGCCGGTTCAAACGCGTTGCTGCTATCCGCTGACGCCAACGCCGCGCCGACGAATCGGCCAGCCACGAGCGCGTCGAGCGCGCCGCAAACTGCCGGGTATTCAAAGCAGAAATTGAGACCGCGATTCGTCGTGCCGAAAAAGCATGGCCGCAAGCCACATACCAGCAAGTCGGACTTTCAGGCTGCTGCCTACGTCAATACGGCGGAGAACCTCGCTCCGGCGGCAAGCGCCACTCCAGTGCCGCCCCCGTCGCCGGCGGACCTCGCCGAAACGCCTGAAGTTGTGTTGACGCCGACCATCAGGGATCTTGCAAATTCGCTCGGCAAGAACCCGGTGCAGATCTACAACTGGGTTCGCAACCACGTCGTCTTTACCCCGACCTACGGCTCGATACAAGGTGCAGACGCAACACTGCAGACGCGGCACGGCAATGCCTTCGACACGGCAAGCCTGCTGATCGCGCTGCTGCGAGCGAGCAATATTCCTGCACGTTACGTCTATGGAACAGTGGAGGTGCCGACCGCCGCGGCGGAGAACTGGGTCGGAAACGTCAGCATCCCCGATGCCGCGATTTCGCTGTTCGATCAGGGCGGCATCCCGGTGCAAGGAGTTACCGGGGGCGGCACAATTGCAGCAGTCCAGATAGAACACGTCTGGGTCGAAGCCTTCGTCGATTTCAGTCCATCGCGCGGCGCGGAAAATCGCGTGCCGACGACCTGGGTGCCGCTCGACGCGTCGTACAAGCAGTATCACTTTGCGCCGGCGATGGGAGTGCGCGAGGGCGTTACGCTCGACACAGCCGCGCTCGGCGCGCAGCTTGCGCAGGGCGCCACGGTCGACAGCGATGGCATTACCAGCCTCAATTCCGCGGTGCTCGCCGCCGTCTACAACGACTTTTCGCAGCGGGTGGGAAATTACATCGCCGCGCAGAAGGCGAATGCGACGGTTGGCGACGTGGTCGGCAATCAGACGACGGTCTCCGAGGAGCTGCCGCTACTGGCTGGTGCCTTGCCGTACAAGACGATTGCTGTCGGTGGAATCTATTCGATCCTCCCTGATCCGTTGCGCTGGAAAGTGCAGTACGGAGTCTACGCGACGGAATTCGATCGCGAACAGGGCAGCGCCATCACCGCCGTGTCGCAATCGTTGCCGCAGCTCGTCGGCAAGCGCCTGACTCTGTCGTTTGCCGGTGCGACGTCCAGCGACAACAGTAAAATTGCCTCGGCCCTGAACACCAATCCGCTGCCGTCTGCGATCACGGGCACGTCGATCCAGACGAACGCGCAACTTACGATCGACGGCCAGGTCATTTCGAGCGGCGGCAGCGTGCCCCTCGGTACGGTTCTGGTCGGCGGCCTTGGCGTGTTCGATCCGCAAATCGGCGATTGGGCGTTTACGGCCGACGCCCAAGTCGTTGCTGGCGAAACGCATTCGCTCGTGATGATCGGCCAGGGCCTGGCTCCGGCGACGCTGGCCGCGAGCAGGGACCGCCTCGCGGCGATGGATACACAGATGGGTGCCGGGCAGTACGTGGGACTTTCCCAGGACGCATTTGTCGGCGAGATCCTGAACTATGCGGGCCTTGCCTACGCAACGACAGTCGCCGGCAATTCCGAACTGATGTGCAAGGCCTGTGGCATCGTTGGCTATGCGCTGCCGACGATCATCCGCGTCAATACACGCGCCTCCGCGACGATCGTCGGAGGATTGCCGCAGAATGTCAGCTTCCCGGGCATTGCGCTCGACGTCGAAGCGCTTGGGCGCACGGCTGTAGCCGCGGACAACAACGCCTCTCGGGCGCTGGCATTCCAGCGCAGTTATGGCGAACACGCATCGGCCTATACGCACCTGCTGCTCGATGCGCTGTTCACGGACAGCACACATGCAGGTCAGACCGCGTCGACGGTGCGGGCGCTCGACGCTGCCAATACGACAGGCAGAAAAATATTTCTGGTCACTTCCGACAACAGCGCGAGCATCATCCCAAAACTCAGCGTCGATCCGGCAACGATCAACGTGCTGGAAGATGCGATAGGCGCAGGTCGCACTGCGATAGTGAGTCAATCGGCGGTGACGATCGGCAGCTGGAGCGGTACGGGCTACCTTCTTGAGGATCCCGACGTCGGTAGTGGCGACTACGAGATCTCCGGTCGCGAGGAGGCGATTCTGGATGTCGCCGGTGGCTGGTTGCCGCTGGCATTTGCCGGAAACGCTTTCACCGTGCAGGGCGACGCCGTCTCCGCGGCCGTGCGCGGCGTCTTGACCAGCGAGGAAGCCTACTACAGCGCCGCCGTCGCACTGCTCGCCGACTACAGGAGTGTCGCCTGGTCGAATTTCGTCGCGGCGCCGCTCGTAACGAGCCAATTGTGGCTGTGTGCGCTCCGGAACGGACTACCGAGCAGTTTGAGTGACCCCGGCACGTCGATCATCAGCACCATCAGTGTCGACGATTTCACCAGCCTGCCTGGTGCTCCGCAGACCAACAATCCGCCGTACTTTACGAGCACGCCAGTCGTCAACGGCGCGGTCGGACAGCCGTATCAATACCTGGTTACCGCGAACGATCCGGATGGCGATGCGCTGACATTCAAGCTGGCGTCGGCGCCATCGGGAATGACGCTTTCGGCTTCCGGGCTGCTGGGCTGGTCGAGTCCGATCACGGGTGCTTACCCGATCATCGTGCGCGCGTCCGATGGCAAGATCGACATCGACCAATCGTTCACCTTGACGGTCGGCGCAGTCCTGCCGCTCGATCTGAACGTGGCCGTGACGCCACAATTCGTCAACGTCGGCGACACCGTGACGATCACGGTTGCGACAACCGGCGGTTCCGGCACGGTGTCGAAGACGCTCACCGTCGACGCAGCCAGCGTACTGCTCGACGCCAATGGCCAAGCCAAGTTAACCGCGCAGGCCGCCGGCCCGCATGCGGCCTTGGCAACGGCGAGCGACAATCAGACCACGCTTGTGCGCACCGGAGCGTTCGGCGTGCACGTGACCGGGGACACGACACCGCCGAGCGTCGCGATCACGGCGCCGGCCGACAGCACAGTCCTGACTGCGCCGACGCCTGTCAGCGGCAGCGTCAGCGACGCGAATCTGTTGTATTGGCAGCTGCTGTCGTCACCGAGCGGCCTTGCTCAATGGAAGGAGCTCGCGCGCGGCACGACGCCGGTCAATGGCGCACTTGCGACATTCGATCCGACCCAGATGGCTAACGGCCAGTACGACCTGAACCTCGTCGCCTACGATGCGAATGGACTGTCGAAGAGCGACGTCGTGCAGATCATCGTGCAGGGCGACCTCAAGCTCGGCCTGTTCACGGTGAGCTTCAACGACCTGCAGCTGGATGTCGGCGGCGTGCCGCTGACGATCACGAGGACCTACGACTCGCGCAAGAAGGATACGAAGGGCGACTTCGGTTACGGCTGGATGTTGTCGTACCAGAACGTCAACCTGCAACGCAGCCGCCCGCTCGGCGAAACCTGGGAGAGCTATCAGAACGGGTTGCTGACGTTCTGCCTGCGTCCGATCGGCAAGCGCACCGTGTCGATCGCGTTGGCCGACGGCAAGGTCCACCAGTTCGACGTGGTCGCCAGTCCGCAATGCGACACCGGCCAGGTGCCAGAGGTATTCACGATGGCATTCACGCCGCGCATCGGCACCACGAGTTCGCTCGCCGTGCTCGACGGTGGCGACCTGCTGTTTCAGGGCGGCACGGTGTACGACAGCGGCACGGGCGACATCTACGATTCCCTGAAATACCAGCTGACGACGCTGGACAACTACAAGTACGTCCTCAAGAGCAGTGACAACGCCAAGACGTTCCAGGTCATCCAGATCACCGATCCGAACGGAGAAGTGCTGACTCTCAACGCGCAGGGTGTCACGAGCAGCAACGGCGCTGCGCTGAAGTTTACGCGCGACACGCAGAACCGGATCACCAAGGTTTCCGATCCGGCCAATCGAACGGCCAGCTACGCCTATACCAGTGCCGGCGACCTCGACACGATCACCAGTCCGCTGAACCAGGTCAGTCGCAACCAGTATGCGATGGCGCCGGCCGCACTGGCGCATCTGTTGACCAGCTATACCGATCCGTCCGGCACGCAGCAACTGCGCAACGAGTACGATGCGACCGGCAAGCTGATCGCCCAGTACGATGCGCTCGGAAACAAGGTCGATTTTTCTGCGCGCGACCTGTCCGGCCATACGCAGTCCGTCACCGACCGCAACGGCAACACGACGACCTACACGTTCGATGACGCCGGCAATATTACGAAGATCGTTGACGCACTCAACGGTGTTACGGAGGCGACGTTCGACGCTTATGGCAATCAGACATCGCAAACCGATCCGCTGCGTCGCCAGTCGAGCACAACCTATGATCCGCCGTCCGGCACGGTGCTCAAACAGGCCGATGCACTCGGTCATGGCACGTCTTCGAGCTACAACTTCTACACCAACAACGGCAATCACACGCCGCAGCTGCTGCAGTCGACGACCGATGCGCTGAATCACACGACCACGTTCATCTATACCGCGCCCGGAATGCTGAACGTCATCGCTGATCCCCTCAATCACAATACCCAGTTCGGCTGGGGCGGGCCCCAGTTCGATCAGCTCGTACAGATGACCGATCCGACCGGCAAGGTCACGACCTATCAGAACGATTCGCTGGGCCGCAAGATCCAGGAAACCGATCCGCTCGGCAATGTCACGAAGTACGGCTACGACGCGGCCGGGCATCTGCTGACGACGACCAGGGCACGCATCGTCAATGGCGTAACGCAGACGCTGACGACGACGAACACGGTCGATGCCGACGGCAACGTGCTCAGCACGACCGACCCGCTTGGTCACGTCACAAAGAGCACCTGGACGCCGCAGAAACAGCTCGCCACGCAGACTGATCCGCTCGGTCGCGTCGCGAGCTACAGCTACGACATCACCGGGCGATCGACCAGGACGACCTATCCGGACAACACGTCCGAGTCTACCGGTTATGATCCGAACGGCAACGCCATCAGCCTGACCGACCGCGCCGGCCGAGTCACCAAGACCGATTACGACCCGCTGAACCGGCCGTGGCGGATCACGAATCCGGACACCTCGACGGTCAAGACCGAGTACGACGCGGCCGGTCAGGTCCAGGCAACGACCGACGAAATCACCCGCCGAACGAGTTACTTGTACGACGATGCCGGCCGCAAGACCAGCACGACCGACCCGGCCGGCCACACGACCGGCTACGGGTACGACGAGACCGGCAAGCTGACATCGGTCACTGATGCGCTGACCCACACGACGGCCTACATCTACGATGCGGCGAACCGCAAGACGCAGACGACCTGGCCCGATCTGAGCACGACGACGTACGGCTATGACAACGCCGGCCGCAAGACCTCGGAGACCGATCCGGCCAAGCGCACGACGCAGTACCACTACGACGCCGATGGCCGCCTGGACCAGGTCACCGATGCGCTCACCAAGCTCACGAAATATGGCTACGACGAACTGGGCGACAAGATCAGCCAGACCGATGCGCTGAACCACCTCACCCAGTGGGGCTACGATGGTCTGGGTCGAACGACCAGCCATACCCTGCCGGACAACCGCTACGAGACGATGGGTTACGACATCGTCGGCCGGCTGATCAACAAGACCGACTATTCCGGCGACGCACTCGGTTACCAGTACGACCAAGCCGACCGGATCACCCGCCAGACATTTGCAGACGGCAGCGCGATCGCAACGAGCTATACGCCATCTGACCAGATCGCCAGCCTGACGATGATCGACAACGGCAGCTCGAAAGTCACGACGTACACGTACGACAGACGCGATCGACTTACTGACATCCTGTATCCCGATCAATCGAAACTGCACTACGTCTATGATGCGGCGGGCCAGAAGACGAGTCAGACCATCACGACGCCCGATGGCCAGGGTCAGACAGTCGACTATACCTACGACGACGCCGGCAACCTCGCGACGGTGACGGCGAATCAAAAGACCTTCACGTACCACTACGACGACGCGAACCGCAAGATCGAACGCGACGATCCGAACGGCGTCGTGACGAAATACACATACGACGCCAACGGCCGGCTGACCAACTACGTCACGACCCAGGGCAGCGCGGCGAATGCGCCGATCCTGGCGAAGGGCGATTACGCGCTCAATGCGGCGGGGCAGCGCACGGCGCTGGCTTATCAGGCACCGGACGGCCAATCCCGAAACCTGGCCTTCACCTACGACGGCGCCGGACGCCTGACAAAAGAGACTCGAAGCCTGCCAGCGCGCACGACCACATGGACGCTCGATGCGGTTGGGAACCGTACGGCACAGACCCAGGACGGGCTGGCCAGCACCTACGCCTACGACACGACCGACCGGCTGACCTCGATCAGCGGATCCGGCGCGACGACTTACACCTGGGACACTAACGGACAGCTGCAATCAAAGACCCAAGGCACGGCAAAGACGACCTTCACATTCAACGCGCAGCACCTGCTGAGCGGGGCAACGCTGCCGGATGGCAGCACGATTCAATACAGCTATGGGCCCGACGGGAACATCGCTGAGCGAACCAAGACCAGCGGTTCGACGACCCAGACGACGGGTTATCTCGTCGATCCGAACCTCGCGTTCGCGCAGGTTGTTGCTGAGTACGACCCGATTGGTCAGGCGACAGCAATCTACGTCTACGGTGATGAGCTACTGCTGCGGATCAAGCCGGGTCAGCCAAGCCCGAACACGTACTACCATCATGACGGCCTCGGATCGGTCACGATACTGACCGACGACAGCGACAATACGATCCAGACCTACGGCTATGACGCCTGGGGCAATATGGTTGAATCTACAGGCGTCGATACGAATCCGTATGGTCATGCGGGAGAAAGGTATGACGCCGATCTTGGCCTGAACTACCTGCGCGCGCGGTGGTATGACAACCAAGTGGGGAGGTTCGTCAGTGCGGATTCGATTAACGGTGCAGTCGCCCGCCCGATCACGATTAACAAGTACATATATGCAAATGTGGACCCGGCAAATCGACTCGATCCTGGCGGGAACTTCGTCGACACAAGCAGCACGGGAGTTGCGGCCAATATCGTCGGAGCAATGGCAACATTCGCTGTAGTCGGCGTTAGTTCGCTTCCTCTGATACTGGGTCCTGGGGCGTTCGTCAAACCGAATGCAAACTACCCGCTTGAGGCTTACAAGGCGAAGAACTGTGCGATGTCCAGAAGCTCTCCGAGGAACTGTGATGCGAAGTATCCGATCATCTTCTTCGGAGAGGACGTAAAAGGTCATAGTGATCTTATTGACGAAGCTTTCGGATATGGGATTACTCCGATACTGAACTATAAGAATCCAGGCTATAAACGTGGTTGGTATCGTAGCTTCGTTCGCGCAGGGGACATTTGTGGCATGACTGGGGGTGATAGCGGAAACGATTGTGATGAGTACCCTTACAGAGCAACCGATCAGGGTGGCCCCGACAATTATGAAGCCGGAAGAGTGCTCCTTCGCGCCGTCAAATTAGGGCATAACCGCAGCGCCGGTAGCATGCTATACAACAACTTGATAGCCCCATGTAAGCTTCAGCCGTCGAACCTTGATTTCGACCATTCGGGGTTTGTTGTGGTGCCCGCACGCGGTCTTCCCATCACCGTCGGGCGCTGCGCTGACGGAAGCTTTCACGGAAACGGGTCATGATTGATTGGCTAGAGTTCTTGTCTTCGTGGGATTGCGAGAAGAACGAAATCTTGTCGCTCGTTCCTAAAGACCGCTCCCACTTTCCAGTGATTGCAGGGGAGAGGCAAGCGAGGCATTTCTCCCCCGCCTCCTCTACGGAGCAAATTGCCCAGACTGAAGCACGTTTGGGTTGCACCTTTCCCGAGGACCTAAGGTCTTTCTACTTGGTCTCAAATGGATGGTCACTCATTGGCATGGACGACATGAGGCTGGTATCCGTGGAGAACATCATCAAGGCGTCTAATGTCGCAGCCGACTATTGGGGTGACGTCGCGCAATACTTCAGTTTTGAAAACGAAGATTTCATAAGTCCCAGGTACCGCGAACGGACGCTCTTAATCTCGAACGCAGCTCAGATGGGGTTTTGTGTGGCAAATCCAAAAGGCGTTAGCTCGTGGGAATACGCTTGCGTGGAGTTCGGAGCGCGTTCAAACAAGTTTGGGAACTTCGTTGACTTTATGAAGTCGGCTAAGTGGTACTGCCTCCACTATCTACGTGCCAATCTGACTTGATGCAGAGTCTCGAGGCAGGTCGCTTCGCCGTATCCTATTCTGCCTCGCACTTGCTCTGCTCCAGAATTGCGCACGCGTCATCGAGCACAGAATTGGGGCAGTCTGGTGCGCAACTGGGCTTAGGTTGTGCCGGCACCAACTTTTAGATTCGAAAACCGAGTCCGAATATATTCCCCCGCACTCTCAAGTGAGAGCCTGATCGTCCCCGGTCCGCTTCTTACATAGAAGTCGCCGTCGGCATTCGCTTCCAAGCCCTTCCATTTGAGGAACACCGGCTCCGGACTGCGCTGGCAACTCACGACAAATACGGTCTTGCCCTGCACGATCTGTGTCTTGGGATCGATGCAGGTGCCTGCGCGATCGCCGAGGCCGTTGCGCACTGTCTGGGTGAGGTGCAGCATGAATTTGTCGTCGTTTTCGAACTGATCGGTTTCGATGCCGACGATCGATCTGTCGTCGGCGACGCCGATCAGAAGGTCGCCGCAAGCGCGCCCTTGCCGTTCTCGAAACAGGGTGTGATTTTCGCAACGACTACGTCGCCGTCCGCGAAGTACGTATAGGCCGTGCCCACGTCCGCGACGGATTTCGTTTGAGCCAGCACCAATCCGCCATACTCTCCTACCGCCTCCATGCGGATCGCTTCATCGTCCGTCGGTCCCGAGGCGAGGACGTCCACGTCCCGCGTCGCGCGATACCGATCGCGGGAGCCAGACCGAAAGCAGGCTTGCACCTTTCAGCAAGCAGCGGCTTCGCGCTGCGGATGCGCCGAGGCGAAAGAGAAAGCGCTCGGCGGCAAAGCGGGCAAGCGTCAACTCGAACTCCTCGTTGCGCGCCTTCGCCTGATTCAACAGGCGGGCCCGGACCGAAGTCGCGACGTCCGCGCTCATATCGACCTCAGGTCGAGCGCAGCACTGAGGCGGCGCGACGGCAGAACCTCTGCCACGCGCGATAGTTCAGCGACCGTCAGCTTGCGCTGGCGCAGTCCGTCCTGAAGCGCTTCAATCGCGGCTTCGGGCCCCACCAGGCGCTCGAAGCGGAAGCAGTCGGCGACGGTGCGCGCCGGGGAGGTGATGCGTGCCGGCACACCCTCGAACTGCGTCTGCTGCACGCCGAATGTCCAGGCCGGGCCGCTGAAGCGGACGATCCGCAGCCGGAGCTCGCGCAGGCGAGGCGGCCGTGCCTTGTGCGGGATGGCGAGCCAGACTTCTGCAGGCACTTGGGTGCCGATTCCGTGAACACGCAGGGCCGATAGCAGGCAGACGATGCTGTTCGGGACTCGCGCACAAGCCATTGCGAGCGAATAGTTCTCGGTCGGTTCCGCACCTGCGAGGCGATACAGGCCTCGGCCGGCGCGCTCCACCTTGGCGGATCGCACGAGGGCCGGAAGCTGATTGCGCGACAGGCCGATCGCTTCGAGCTGGGCCGGGCGAAAGAAGCCGCTGATCCCGGCAGCGCGGAAGCGGTTCAGGGGATCGCCAGCGGCAGCCCGTTGACGCATATTGTCGGCATCTTTAGCGGACATGCCGACAATATGCGTCAATTCCTCGGCTGGGTCAACACAAAATGTCGGCATATCAGCCGCAAGTGCCGACGTTCTGCGTCACACCGTCGCCCGCCCGCCGGTTACCTCCGCCAGCATGCGAAGGATGTCGCTCTCGATGGCCCGGATGTCGGTTTCGATCTCTTCGAGCGGCCGCGGCGGCGTGTAACGGTAGAAGTAACGGTTGAAGTTGATCTCGTAACCGATCAGGCCGACGCGTGCATCCTTGGGATCGCGTTTGCTCGTGTCGATCCACGCGTCCGCGACATGGGGTTTGACCTCGCGCGCGAAGAAGTCGCGGACGCTGGTCGGCACGCCTTCGGCATCTGCAGCATCCTCGCCCGCGGGCAGCGGAACGCTCTCGGTGTCGCGCAGTTCCGGATCGGGCTCGGGGTTGCCGTCCTTGTCGCGGCAGATCGTGGCAGTCTCGTCGCGCTCCGACAGAGCGGAGAGGATTGCTTTGCGCGCCGGTGCCGGCAGCTTGATCTTCGCTTGCTCGGCAGCGGCGTCCAATGCGCGCTCGAATTTCTCGCGGTCCTTGAACAGCGTATCGGGAAGCGCACGCACGAGTTTTCGAATCGACTCCTGCAGCCGACGCCCCTCCGCTAGTTCCTTCGTACCGACCGCGCCCTTCTTCTTCGACTGGGCGAGCCCCTGAAAAGCTTTCTCGTCTTCGAGCCGCACGATTCGCTCCGGGCTCGCAAGAAAATTGAGTCGCAGCGGTCGCTCGACGGTGATCTTGCGAAACCCGAAATGCGTGGTCGGATAGATGCGGCTGACAATGAATTCTTCGCTCTTGTCATCCTTCGTGAATTCGCGCGTATCTTCGTCGCGGAACGTCGTGAGGATTTTCAGAACGTCCTGCTCCTTGTCGAGCGGAATCTCGCGGCGCTTGTCGCCGAGGCTCTTGCGCATCGCCGAAGAAAACAGACCTCGTTTGGCGTGCTGATCGAAGTGTGAAGCGTCAATCAGCTGTACCTTGCCCCGGCGCCGCGGCGTTTTCCGGTTCGTGACGACCCAGATGTAGGTTGCGATTCCGGTGTTGTAGAAAAGCTGCTCGGGCAGGGCAATCATCGCCTCGAGCAGATCGTGCTCGAGAATGAAGCGCCGGATCTCGCTCTCGCCGCTGCCGGCGTCGCCGGTGAAGAGCGGCGAACCGTTCATGATTATGGCGATGCGCGACCCGCCTTCCTTCGGGGCCTTCGCATGCGCGAGCATGTGCAGGAGGAACAGCGACTGACCGTCGCTGATCCGCGGCAGTCCCGGGGCGAAGCGGCCCGACGCGCCGCGCTCGTGCTCGGCCCGTACTGCATCTTCGTCGCGCTTCCAGTCCTTGCCGTACGGAGGATTCGCGATCAGGTAGTCGAAACCCTGGCCCGCATGCCGATCGTTCGACAGCGTGCTGCCGTAGGCGATGTTGTCCGCATCGCGCCCGGTCGGGTCCTTCATGAAGAGGTCGGACTTGGAAACCGCCCAGGTTTCGGGATTCACTTCCTGGCCGAACAGGTGAATCTCGGCAATCGGATTGATCGCGGGCCGCAGCAGGTCGCCGTTCTTGCGCAAACCGGTCGTGACGTGCTCCTTGGTGATCATGAGCATGCCGCCCGATCCGCAGCACGGGTCGTAGACGGTGCAGACGATGCCCTTGCGCCGAATGCGGTCCTCCTCGCCGGCCAGCATCAGGTCGACCATCAGGTGCACGACGTCGCGTGGCGTGAAGTGCTCGCCCGGATTCTCGTTCAGCGCTTCGTTGAACTTGCGGATCAGCTCCTCGAAGATCGTGCCCATCGTGGGGTTGTCGATCCTGTCCGGGTGGAGATCGACGTTCTTGAAGCGCTCGAGCACCTGGAACAGCAAGCCTGCCTCATCGAGCTTGCTGATCGTATTGTCGAAGTCGAACTTCTCGAGCACCTCGCGCATGTTGGGGCTGAAGCCGGCAATGAAATTGCGCAGGTTCGTCGCGAGGTGAGGAGCGTCGGCGAGCAGCTTCTCGAAGTCGTAGCGCGAGGTGTTGTAGAAAGCGAACCCGGAAGCACGCCGAAGCTGTGCATCGAGATCCTGCAGGCCTTTGCCTTTCAGTTCAGCCTGGTGCTTGAGCACGCGCTCCTTGGTATCGGAGAGGACGCAGTCGAGGCGGCGCAGAACCGTCAGCGGAAGGATCACGTCCTGGTACTTGCCGCGTTTGAAAGTGTCTCGAATGAGATCTGCGACGCCCCACAGGAAACTGACTATCTCACCGTGATTCATTGTTTCGCCTTGGGAGGTATCTCGTCGCGTCGGAGGCTTGAAGGCAGTCCGCTCGTGGCGACGCGATTCTGCGCAGTTCCTTTGAGTCCGAGTTTCGCGCGGGATTATGGCAGTAGACGCCAGCTATCGCACGGGACTTACGAGGTCATGGCAACCCCGATCCGCCAAGGCATTGTGGAGCATGGTGACAAATTTTGTGTGCAAGCCAGTTGGGCTGGATCGAGTCCGTCGTGCATCAACTGGGCCTGCCGTCTTGATTTGTGAGCTGTGGAACAGCTCGGATGTAGTCACGCCATGCGGACTGGAAAGATTTGGCGACACGTTGTTCGTGGAAGTCGTTTGGCCTGTCACGTTTCCAACGGCGTAGTCACGTTCGCGCGCATATGGCAGATTTGCGTGTCGGTGCGTCAACGTCTGATAACGGCTATCCCTGAAGCTGACTGCTCTCAGCGCAGCGGCTCTGTCCGGTGACGGTCGAAACCAATCTAATGCCGACGCGTGAATTCCGAAGTACGCGTCGCCGGCGCGGATCTATGGGTTGACATCGACGAGTTCGGCTTTGCCACAATCGGATGGTGGTGATGGCCATCGCGGCGTGACTGCCGCGGGAAAAGGACAGGGTAGCCGCCGAACCATGTCGACGCCGCGTCAGTGGTTTCGTATTCGGGCTCCGGCTCGGGCTGTCGGTAACTCGCCTGCGCCACCTGGTAGGCCGCTGCCTGCGCCCTCTCCGCAGCTTCTTCGGCTTGGCGCGCGCTGATGGCAGCCGCTTCGGCGGCGAGTGCCTCCGCCTGTTTCGGCGAATAGGTCTCGGGCACATAGCTGCCAACGTGTTGCACCTGGGTTTTTTCCGGACACGCGATGTTGGTGTACGTCACGTCGCCGTTCGTGGCAGTGCAGCGGTAGATTTCGCCGGCGCAGACGCACTGGCTGACGGCCGTGGCGAACAGTAACGCGATGGTCTTGTGGCGCATGGTCGTGGGCCGACTCGCATCGGCTTCTTGCTGGCGGAACGCCAAAAGCACTCTAGCGCGATTTGACAGTGCTGTCTTGATTCGCACGGTAGATTTGCAGAAATCGGCGCGCGACGACATTGCGCGCCGGCCACATCGGCTCGTACTCGCCGGCGGCGCCGAATTCCTTTGCCATCAAAGTATATCGGTGCGGGACGTGATTCCGACGCGTTCGCCCGCAGGTTGGCGGCGGAAACGGCGCAGCAGGCTATCACGACGGACTGAAGAATCCCAGTTAAGGCATACCCGGTTTTCCCCGTTTGAGGTGACAGTGTCATCGATTGGCGGAAACCCCGGTGCCAGCCACACGCACAAGCTGGTCGATTCCGGCCCGTTTTCACTGTTGCAGGCGTGCATTTCGCGCCAAATAGCGTTTTGGGAGTTACTATGGGCGCCCCTGACAACCAAAAGCGAAGCGAGACCTTATGCCCAATATCGGCGCGATCCTGAAAGACGAGATTTCACGCCTCTGCCGAAGGGAAATTCGCAAGCAGGTTCAACCGGTAAGGAAAGTGTCGGCGGGGTACCGCCACGACATTGCGGCGCTCAAGCGCCAGGTGCAGGAATTGCAGCGGCGTGCCAGCGCGCTGGCCAAGCGTCCGTCGCAGCCCGCGGCAGGCGATGCCGGCGCCGAGCCGGTGCGCGCATCGCGATTCGTGGCCAAGGGCCTGCGTTCGTTGCGCGCGCGGCTTGGGTTGTCGGCCTCGGATCTGGCGCGCTTGATGGGCGTCAGCGACCAGTCGGTCTACAACTGGGAATTGAAGAAAAGTTCGCCGCGCAAGGCACAACTGGCCGTGCTCGCGACGATTCGCGCGCTGGGCAAGCGCGAAGCGCAGGCCCGCCTGGAAGCGCTGAAGGCCCCGCGTTCGCGCAAGAAGAAGCGCGGCTAGGTATTGGCCACGGACGGCATGTCCGGCTTGGTCTATCACCGGCGATCGACCAGGCAGTAGTCGCTGCGCGGAAAAATTCCGCGACAGCGGTTGCCGCGTTCTTGAGTTCCGTTGAATGCCCAGACCGGCATCTTTCCGGTCCTCATCGTCACGGCTTTGCCAGAACGGCGGCGATGGCTGGCCGCGCGCGCCTCCTCGATCATGTTCGCTCGTGGCCCGGCGCGAGGAACTCGGTCACGAAGTGTTCGCCCTCGGCGACTTGCTCGAAGGTTCGCGCTGCACCCGCTGGAGAACAGGACGCCGTTCAAGGGCCGCCGCTGGAAAAGATCACCGACCTCACGCGCGTCTACGGGCACGACCTGACGGCGGAAGATAGCCGCCAGCTTCGCCGAACGCTGTAGTTGCGGTGCAGGTCGTGTGCGGCGGACGCGCTGGCGCTGACGCGTGGGCGAATATTGTGCGCGCGTCGGTGCGCGGTGGCTGCCTAAGTCTCGGGCAACGGATATGGCGTGCCGTCCTTGTGCAGGTAGCCGCCGCCGCCGGAGTGGCGGCGAGACATGAACTTCATGTCGATATCGGAGTACTCGCCGTGATCCTCATCGTTGCGTGAACCGACGACGAGAACTTCCGCGTCGTGCTGCGAGCGATTCTGCAGGCAATGTCCATCGCGATCGCCGCCGCGGAAGCCGGCACAGTCGCCGGCCCGCATGATCTCTTCGCCGCTGTCCGTCACCAGCACGAGTTCGCCGCTCAACACGTAGACGAACTCGTCTTCGTGCGTGTGCCAGTGGCGCTGGCTCGACCAGACGCCCGGCGCCAGCCGATACAGGCTGACGCCGAACTGGGTCAGGCCCGCGGCGTCGCCAAGGCGCTGCCAGACGCGGCCGCGGCAGGGCAAATCGTGCGGTGAGGGATAACGTGTGCCGGAATTGCGCGGTGCGGATTCCCTGTCGATCTTCGGCATGATGCTGTCGTCCCGGCGTGGATGTGAAAAAATTGCCCGATCGGATTTCCTTCGTATGGTCCGCTTGCACCGTTCGATCGGTGGCGGAGCGCGAGGCGGCTGCCTGCGCAGCGGCAACGCGTTTTCAGGGTGCCACGAGTGCGTCGTACGAATCCGGCCGCCGGTCGCGATAGAACTGCCAGACATTGCGCACTTCACGGATCTTGTCGAAGTCGAGTTCGGCCGTGATCAGCTCGCTGCGGTCGCGCGAGCCGGTGGCCACGAACGCGCCGCGCGGATCGCAGAAGTAGCTTTGCCCGTAGAACTCGCCGATGTTCCACGGCGCTTCGGTGCCGACGCGGTTGATGGCTCCCACGAAGTAGGCGTTCGCGACGGCGTGCGCGGGTTGCTCGAGTTTCCACAAATATTCCGAAAGGCCGGCGACTGTGGCCGACGGATTGAACACGATCTCGGCGCCGCCAAGGCCGAGCGCCCGCGCGCCTTCCGGAAAATGCCGGTCGTAGCAGATGTACACGCCGACCTTGCCGTACTTGGTCTGGAACACCGGATAACCCAGGTTGCCAGGACGGAAATAGAACTTCTCCCAGAAGCCCGGCAGGCAGTGCGGAATATGATGCTTGCGATACTTGCCGAGGTAAGTGCCGTCGGCGTCGATCACGGCCGCGGTGTTGTAATAGATGCCGGGCTCGTCTTCCTCGTAGATCGGCACGACAATGACCATGTTGTGGCGACGCGCCTGTTCCTGCATCAGCTTGACGGTCGGGCCGTCGGGTATGCGCTCGACCGCTTCGTACCAGCGTGGATTCTGCTCGGCGCAGAAATAGGGGCCGGTGAAGATTTCCTGCATGCACAGCATCTGCACGCCTTCGCGCCCGGCCTGCTCGACGAATTGCAGCGTCTTGTCGATATTGGCGCTGCGGATCGTCGCAACGCTTTCGTCGACACCGCAGGCCATCGACGTCTGGATCAGTCCGCACTTCACGATTCGGGGCATGATGCATTTTCCTCAGTACAGGTTTGGCAGTGGGTCAATCTTACCGCCAGATTTGTGCGATGTTGAAACGCCGGGCTTCGAATTTGGCGACAGCTCAGCCGCTGGCGCCGGACCGCGCACGGTACACGCGCTCGATCAGATCCTCCACGACCGGATTTTTCGCAAATGGGATCAGCGTGAACGGGCGGATCGGAGAGAACACGATTTCCTTGCCGAACCTGCCTGGCGTGATCAGGCGCAGCGTGACACGCGGTGGATTGAACAGCAGCGAGCTGCTGACGTTCATGATATTGGCCAGGTCGACGCGATCCTCCACCGAGCCGCGCCGCACGCGCAGATACGAGCCATGGTCCGTCACTTCGTCGGCAAGATCCCAGACCAGCTTGCGCATCAGGAAGAAACCGAAGATCGCCATCGCGAACGGCATGATCAGGAAGACCGGATCGGTACGTGCGATGCCGGAAAAAATGTCGATCGCGACGAACACGAGCAGAAATCCGAACCAGAAGATCGGGAAAATGCGCTTGAGGAAAAAGGCAGCCTTGGACGATATCCGGTTCATGGCGAAACGATGGGCTGGCCTTTGCAGGTTGACGGGAGCAATCGGCTTGAACGACGAATCATCAAACTGCCGGAGGTTGGGTCAGGCGCCGGTAGCGCGCCAGGTGCCGGATCGCATCCTTGGCGCGACCCATCGATTCGTAGAGCAGAGCCAGGTTGTAGTGGCCATCCGCCAGGTTCGGGTCGTCGATCAGTGCGGCTTGGTAGGCGCGCATCGCATCGGCCTTGCGCCCCATGTCTTCGAGCAGCACGCCGAGATTGAAATTCAACAAGGGGTCGCGCGCGCCTAGTCGTAGTGCTTCGCGATAGACGCGCTCGGCCTGCGCATGGCGGCCGGCTTCGTGCAGGAGGCGTCCCAGGTTGATATGTGCGTCGACTCGCGTCGGATCGAGCTTGATCGCCTGTTCATAGGCCTTGCGTGCGGCATCCGTATCGCGAGGTTCGAGTTCGATGGCGTGTTCGGGCAAGTCGGCATTTTCGGTTTTACGCGCCGGCGCCGGCTTCACCGGTACACTCGCGGCATCGATCACGCCGAGCATGCCTTCCACCGGGTCGCCTTCGAACGCCAGCAGGTATTGCCCCGAGTCCGCCTGCCAGCGGCCGCCGCGCTCGCTGACGACGACGCGGTCGCCGACTGCGCGGATGCGCAGCCCGGACAGCGGCACGGATTCGGGCAAGCGGCGGCGCAATGCTTTCAGCGACTGCGCAATGCGCCGCGGGGTCAGGTTGGCATCGACCAAGGCGCGCGCCGTGCGCAACACGATCAGGTCCTGGAAAGAAAACAGCCACGCGTTGCGTGGTCCGCGCGTCGGCGTAACAAAACCGGCGCCGACGAGGGCACGCAAGGTGCGGCGCGGGATACGCAGCAAACGTTCGACGTCGGCGACGCCATATTGCTGCGTGGCATTTCGGAAAGTCTGCATGGTGCATCAGCCCCCTCGAGTCAAGGGGGCGAAACTCTTGCGCAGCAAGAGTTGGGGGATGTGGAGATTATCTCTTCGCCCTCTTGCGCGGTGCGGCTTCGGCCGGTGCGGCGCTGGCGGTTTTTGCCGGCTTGCGCGTCGTCGCCGGTTTCCCCGCGGCTTCGCTGTCCTTCGATGGCTTGACGCCCTTGCGCGCCAGGCTCGCGCGCAGTGCTTCCATCAGGTCGATGACCTGCGCGCCGCCGCCGTGATCGACCGGCTCGGCCAGCGTGACTTCCTCGCCCTCGACCTTCTTCTGCACGGCCTTTTCGATGCGCTCGCTGACGTCGTCCTTGTACTCGGTCGGATCGAAGCGGTCGGAAGACTGCGCCTCGATCAGCTGCTGCGCGAGCTTGAGCTCGGCCGGCTTGACGTCCATGTGCGGGATATCGATTTCCTTGATCGAGCGCACTTCGCCAGCGTACAGCAGTTGCTGCATGACCAGTCCGTCTTCGACCGGTCGCAGCATCACGATGTACTGCTTGCCGCGCGCCGCCCAGCGGCCGAGCGCGCAGCGCTTGGAATCCTTGAGTGCCTTGGCGAACAGCGCGTACGGTTTCGCGCCGCCCTTGTCCGGCGCAAGATAATAGGGCTTGTCGAAGTAGACCGGATCGACGGACGAGATCGGCACGAACTCGGTGATATCGGCGGCCCCGGTACCGGCCTCCTCGAGCGCCTTCAGTTCTTCGTTCGAGAACATCACGTACTGGTCCTTGGCGAACTCGTAGCCCTTGGCCATTTCGTCGCGCCCGACCGGTACGTCCTCGCGCGCGCAGATGTATTGCTGCTTCAGGCGCGAGCCGCAGGTCTTGTGCAGCAGGTTGAAGTGGATTTGCTTGCTCGCCTCGGTGGCCGAATACAGCTTCACCGGAATTGCCACGAGTCCGAACGTGATCGTCAGTGATGCGATGGAACGCGCTGCCATGACCTTCTCCGATGAGGAACTCTCAAAATGTAGCCCGGCTGCTTCGACTTCGGTTCGGGCGCGACGCTCCCACAACCCCTATTCCTTGCTGCGCAAGGAATCGCCCCCTTGACTCAAGGGGGCTGAAAAGCAATGAGGCACTCACGTTCACGCACCTTGTCCCGTCGTTTCCAGCCGATCATAAAAGCCTGAATAAGCCGTGGCACCTGCATCCGGCGTGAATCCGATACCTGTGTCCCGCAGGCATCGAAGGCACCAAGCTTATTCAGGCCCCCATGTTTTTCTTGAGCGCCCGCCCCAAATCCTGCTTGTTTTTCAGGGCGTTGCGCCAATGATCTCCGGATCGAGTCAACATGTCTATCACATTTGTCATGCGAAAGTCGAGTGGATGTGCCTTGGCCAGCTGTTCCCATGTCAGCGGCATCGAGATCGGGCCGCCCGGTTCGCCGCGCGGGGAGTAGGCCACGTTGAGCGTCTTGCCGCGCACGTTCATGTTGTGGTCCATGAAAATCTTGCCGGTGCGCTTGGGCACGCTCCATTCCATCGTGATGATCTTCGGATGCTGGCGCAGCAGGTGGCGGCCGACCAGCTCGCAGACATGACGCGCGGTGTCGAAGTCGATCGTGCGCTTGATCGGAACGAACACATGCAGACCGGTCTTGCCCGACGTCTTGACGATCGGCTCGAGCGACATGCCCTGCAGCAGTTCGCGCAGCCAGAATGCGACTTCCTTGCCGTGTTCGAACGCGATCGTGTTCAACTCGGGTTCGGCACCGGCTTTCTCCTTGCCGGAGTAGATGTACGGATCGATGTCGAACACAACGTAGTCGGGGAAATTCAGGATCGAACTTTCGAGCGACTCGAGCGACGTCGCGTAGTCGGTATTCTTGTTCGGCGAATCGGGACCCGGCTTCGCACGCGAATGCCAGATGTGAAATTCGAGCGTTCCGGATTGCGCGAGCCAGAGCAGCGTCTGCAGGTTGTTGCACAACAGATACTCGTGACTTTCGTCCTTATGGCCCGAGTACACGGTGATCGTTTCGGTGAACGCCGGCCGTTCCTGCTCCCAGTGTTTCTGGAAAAAGCGCTGACCGCCAATGCCGTCCGGCATGCGGATCATCGTCAGCGGCCGGTCGGCCAGGTGCGTCAGGATGTACGGCGACACCTGCGCGAAGTAGCGCAGCAGGTCACGCTTGGTCAGCGCCGGCTGCTGCAGCGACGGATCGGCGGGCCAATAGATGCGATCGAGATGCGTCAGACGGATGCGATCGGCGCCGACGATCAGGTCGAACGCATTCTTCTTGCTGGCGAGCTGGACCAGAATCGCATCGATCTCGCTGTCCGCGCCGCGTTCGGCAACACGCGCTTTCGCGCCCGGCTCGACGCGATATACCTTCTTCGGATCGAGGTCGTCACGCAGGCGCAGAAAAACCGGCGCACGCAGCGCACCGTCTGCGGTCCATTGCTGGAATGCTACTTCGCAGGCGAGTTCTGGCTTCACCCAGGTCGCGGGTGCATTGAGTACGGGTTTTTCTACAAAGGGACAAGTTCGCGTCGCGAGCGGCTCCAGCCGCATCTTGACCTGCTTGAGCATGCGCTCGTCGAAGCCCGAGCCCACGTGCGAGGCGTAGCGGAGTTTGTCCTTGCCTTTTTCCCAGTAGCCGACCAGCACCGCACCGAGCGCACTGCGCGAGCCTTTGCCGGCAGTGTAGCCGCCGATGACGAAATCGGCGCTGTGCGTCGGCTTGACCTTTAGCCATGCCGACGACCGCTTGCCGGTTTCGTAGCGGCTGTTCTTGCGCTTGCCGATCACGCCCTCGAAGCCGCTGGCCACGGCGGCATTGTGCAAGGCGATGCCGTCGTCTTCGGCGTGCACGAGCTGCAGCAGCGGCGCGGGCAGCAGGCATTGAGCGAGATAACGGCGCCGATCCTGGTACTGCGCATGGCGCAGATCGATGCCGGCGAAGTAGAGCAGGTCGAAGGCGAAGAAGATCGCCGGTGCGTTCTGGTCGGCGGCAGCGAGTTCGCGCGAGGTCTTCAACTGCACGCGGTTCTGCAGTACGTTGAACGACGGCTTGCCGGTCGCATCGAGCGCAACGATCTCGCCATCGATGATCATGCCATCCACGCCCTGGCGTGCAAGTTCTTCAGTGAGTGCGGGAAACGCTGCGGTCAGGTCGAGTCCACGCCGTGAACGCAGTGTTACACCCTTGGCGCCGACGAGCGCGATGACCCGGTAGCCGTCGAGCTTCGGTTCCCACATCCAGCCGGCATCGTTGAATACTGCTTCCGCCGTTTCCGCCTGCATCGGCTCGAGTTTGGCCGGCATCGCCGCCGGCTCACCGGCAGGAACGAGCTGCGCCGCCGGGATCCGGTGCGCCGGAACGATCTTCAGATCGGCGACCGTGGCACCCGACAGTACGGACCGGTTCTGGGCGGTGACGTCGTCACTGCTGACGAAGCGATCCTTGTGCTTGAGCATCAGCCAGCCCTTGGCGTCCTTCATGCGCACCAGCGCGAACGATCCTTTCAGCTTGATGCCGCGCAGCTGGACACTGAGCTTGCCCTTGACCATGCCTTCGCGGATCTGCCGTTCGGCCTCGTCGCGGTCATGGAACCACAGGCCGTCTTCGTCCGGACTGTAGACGCCGCAATCCCAGACGACGACTTCGCCGGCGCCGTACTGCTTCGGCGGGATCACGCCTTCGAACGAGGCGTAGTCGTACGGGTGGTCCTCCGTTTGCGCGGCGAAGCGCTTCTCGCCACGATCGAGCGACGGGCCTTTCGGCACGGCCCACGACAGCAGCACGCCGTCGCATTCGAGGCGAAAGTCGTAATGCAGCTGGCGCGCTGCGTGCTGCTGCACGACGAATAGCAACGGCCCGCCCCGCCTCTGGGCCAGCTTTGCTTCCGGCTCGGGGGTGGCATTGAAAGTCCGCTTGGCGGAATATTCGCTGAGGCTGTTGTTGTTCTTGGCCACGCCGGGATTCTAGTGGTAGTTGCGAAAGCGCGGCTACCCGCCAAGAGTCGTTTTTTCCGGGTTACGCCTCGAGCATCAAAGCCCTCACCTTCAAGGGGAGGGTTGGGTGCGGATGGTGTTGTTCGACGGCCTGGGTGCCGACTGCTGTGTCCGACCTGACGGAGTACCGCCGATGTGACTTCTTCAAACCTCCTCGCCGGCGCCAGCGGCTACGCATTCAAGGAATGGCAGGGCAGCTTCTATCCCGACAAGATCAAATCCGAGGACATGCTGGCCTGGTATGCCGCGCGGCTGCCGACCGTCGAGATCAACAACACGTTCTACCGGATGCCCAAGCCGGCCGTGCTCGAGAACTGGGCGCAGGCGACGCCGGCGGATTTCCGCTTCGCGATCAAGGCATCGCGGCGCATCACGCACGACGCGCGGATCAAGGCCGATGCCGCCGATTCGGTCGACTACCTTTATCGAATGCTCGCGTCGCTGGGCGGCAAGCTCGGTGCCGTGCTGTTCCAGCTGCCGCCGAACCTGAAAAAGGACTTGCCGCGACTGGAATCGTTCCTGCGGATGCTGCCGGACGGCCACTGTGCTGCCTTCGAATTCCGCAACGAGAGCTGGTTCGACGAGGAAACCTACACGTTGCTGCGACAGGCGAACGCAGCACTGGTTTTGTCGGAGCGCGAAGACAATGCGCCGCCGCCATTGGTCGAGACCGCGCCGTGGGGCTACGTGCGCCTGCGCCTCGAAAACTATTCAGACGACGATCTGAAGCGCTGGGCCGAACGGTTGGCAGCGACAACGTGGGGCGAGATCTTCGTCTACTTCATGCACGAGCCGACCGCACCGGGCTACGCGCGCGCGCTGCTCGACTCGGGCTCGACTTCATTCGGGCGCGATGCGTCGTGAGGAAAAGCGTAGCTCCGCATGTTGCGGAGCACAGCGATAGGGTTATGCGGCGTGCCGTGTGGCGATCGGCGTCATCGTTTGACGTGTGCGCGCGGAAATCTGTCGCGGCTTGATGAGATACACGATCCGGCAGATCGCGCATAGATGAAAGGTCTGGATCGTCTTGCGGTTACTGGCGTCGGTCGCCGACAGCGAGTATTCGCGCAGATTCTCACTTTCCGAGCGACAGCAGGAGCATTGCATGGGAACCTCCGCTTGACGGTACCGCGACGTTGCGCTTCGTGGTGTTCGGCGCGTGGGAAATTTGTTGTAAATTTCCGTTAGTTCGCCGCCGGACGTCCAAGCACAACGAGGGCGATGCCGCCAAGTATGGCGACGGCGGCAACCAGCAGGCGCAGCGTCACATGCTCGTCGAGGAACAGCACCCCGCCGAGTGCCGCGATGACCGGCACGCTCAACTGGACCGTGGCAGCATGCGTCGCCTTGAGCCCCTTGAGGGCCGTATACCAGATCGCATAGCCGACACCCGAGGTTAGCGCACCCGAAGCGATCGCGTAGTGGATACCGGCCGGATCGAGCGACGACACGGGCAAGGCAGCAACGGTCAGCGCGGCTGCGAATGCCACCGAGCGCAGGAAATTTCCGGCAGTGGTACGCGTTGCGTCGCCGGCGCCGCGGCCGCGCAGCGAATAGATACCCCAAGCGACACCGGCGCCGAGCATCAGCACCGAGCCCTGCAGCGACGGCGCCGAGATGCCCGGCAGCATCAGGCCGATGAGGCCTGCGAAGGCAAGCAGCAGGCCGACAATCTGCCCCGGCCGGAAGCGCTCGCCGCGGTACAGGCCCCAGCCGATCATCGTCGCCTGCACGGCGCCGAACAGCAGCAGCGCGCCGGTTCCGGCCGACAGGCTGATGTAGGCGAACGAAAACGCAATCGCGTACGCAAACAGCACGAATGCCGACAGCCAGTTTGATCCGTCGACGTGGACGCCGGCGTCCCTGTGCACGGCATCGCGCAGGCGCACGATCAGCCACAAGGCGATCGCGCCGGATACGAGGCGAATCGCGGTGAAGCTGGCCGCATCGATCGACGTATTGCGCAGCGCCAGGCGGCACAGCAGCGAGTTGCCTGCGAACGCGATCATGGTCAGCACGACGAGGACGAACAGGCGCACGCGCGACATCAGGTTGTCTGCCGCAACGTTCGATGGTGAAAAAGCGACACGGCTCGATGCGTCGACATCGTGGCTCAGGGAGCGGATGAGCGGTCGATACTAAGAGTTGTGCCGGCAGGAAGGAAGCCCGGAATGCGGCAGTGTCGTCGGTTCGTCTGGAACCGGATGGCTTCACCCGGAGCCGCGTGCCAACTCTGGTCGCCGCCGATGCGCCAGGCCCGAGGTCGCTGCGAGTCATCGTTGTTGAAAAGACGCGGCCCGCATCGCGGGCCTGCAGTGCTGTTCGCACCGAATCATTCAATGTCGGCGACCGGCCTGCGCATCACGCGTCGGGTGGTCGACACTGAGAGCGCGACTTCATACGAAGTGACGTCCACTACGGCGGACCGTAGCCCCCGACATTCGCTCGCGCCCGCCGCGTCACAGCGGGCGCAGGCCGCATCAGTGCACCGCGGTTGCGGACTTGGTGGCGGCAGCGCGGCGGCGCGGCGCCGGCTTTTTCGCGCCGTTGGCGGTCTTCCTTGCCGCCGCCGTCACCTTCTTGACGGCCGGCGTATTGCGCCGTTTGCGCCATTCGCGCGCGGCGAGCCAGGCTGCGCCGGCGACCACGATCACGGTCGCATACGGATGGCGCGTCACGACATTCGGCTTGTCGCGTATTCTCTTCGCCATCGCCTTGGTGCCACTGGCGATCTGCTCCTGCGTCGATACGGCGATTTCCTGTGCGTTTTGTGCATACGGCGCCGCGGCCGAGCGCACGGCGCGGGTGGCATCCTGGGCGGCGTCGCGCAATGTCTCCGCCGCGAGCACCAGCTGCTTTCGAACTTCTTCCTCATGGAACGAATTGCGCAGCTGCGAGCCTCGTTCGCCGATGTTCCTGGCAATCGCGGCAAGATTTTTCGTGGCGCTGGACAACGGCGCGATGATCGATCGGGTATCCATGTCTGTCTCCAAAAAAATTCGGGCGCAGCGGATGCGAAGCGTCCACTTCAAAGTCTGCCGCTGGCTTGCCGACGCTGTCTTGTCGGAAAACCTGCTGCAGCTCCGCATCTTACGTGGTGCACTTGAACGCAACGCAAACGCCACGATCGCCCGGCATTCGATCCGCTTCGATTCAGATGGTATTCATCGCGATGAACCGACTTGCCAGGGCAATCGACGCGTGCACGCGCTTCGTCTGGTGCTGCTTGCGCGACGGCGGGCTACTTCGCGACGCGAAGATGCGCAGGCCAGTCGCGATAGTTGAATACCTGGCCGTTGCGGCGCACGTGGGCAATCGCCGCGAGATCGACGCTGCCATACACCCATTGCGCGACATTGAGTGCGCCAGCCGCAAGCACACCGTCGTCGGGAAAGCCGCGATCGACCGGTGTATAGATCGCTGCCGCGCCGATATTGACGTCGACGGCCGGCGACCACGGCGCTTCGCCGACGGTCGAGGCCTGCACGACGTAGCACTGGTTCTCGAGCGCGCGCGCCTGGCTGCCGATGCGCACGCGCCAGTAGCCGGCGAGCGTGTCGGTGCAGCTCGGCACGAGGATCAGGTCGGCGCCCATTTCGACCTGGCGCCGCGCGATCAGCGGAAACTCGCTGTCGTAGCAGACATCGATCGCGATGCGGCCCAGGTCTGTGTCGAACACGCGCACCGTGTCGCCGGCAGTGATCAGCCACTGCTCGTTCTCGAAGCGCGTCATCTGCAGCTTTTCCTGGAACTCGCTGCGACCATCGGCATGGAACAGATAGGAACGGTTGCGATAGACATCGCCGACCCGCACCGGAAAGCTGCCGGCGCAGATGAGCACGCCGTTCCGCTTCGCCTGTGTTGCGAACAGATCGAGGAACTGTGGCAGGACAGTCTGTAGCGCCGGCAATTGCGCCGGCAGCGAGGCGTGGATCTCCGCCGGGAACAGCGAGGCCAGTTCCATGCTGAAGTATTCAGGAAACAGCAGCAGGCGCGCGCCGTTGCGCACGGCTTCGTCTACCCAGCGCGAAATCTTCGCTTCGTAGTGCGACCAGTCGCCGAGGAACTCGATCGGATACTGGGCCGCAGCGATGCGGAATGCCTGCGTCATGTGAGCGCTTCCTTCTGCAGAGCCTTGGTCCAGAAGCGCATCGTCTTGGCGCTCGGCTTCGCCTGGTCGACGTCTTTCCAGACGTAACTCGTTTCAAGTTGCGGCTGCTCTGAGTAACCGAAGCGCTGCCAGATCGCGTTCAACGGTGCATAGTCGGATGGTCGCAGCGGATGATCGCTCGGGCGGCGCACGCCGCAGAACGTGCATAGCGCGATGCCCGGCAGTTCGGATGCATGCTGCTCACGGGCCTGGAACAGGTGCTTGTAGATGCCGCGGCCGCGATAGTCCTTGCGCAGCACCGATTCACCGCAATAGAAGACCGTTCCGATGTCGTAGCCGTTCTCGAGGAACGGCCGCTGGAACTCGGCGGTTTCGCCCTTCATCGGCAGGCCGGTCGAGGCGCCGATCAGTTCGGCGCCGTCGTGGACGAGCACCGCGAGGCTGCGCGGTGACTTGACGTAGGTTTGCAGGTACTTGCGCTCGTAGTCCTCGTCGCCGTCGTACAGATACGGAAACTCGCGGAACACCTCGATGCGCAGGCGTGCCAGATCGTCCACGTATGCGGCGATATCGGCTCCTGTGATGCGCTTGAAGGTGAACGTGTACGAGGCAGTCATTCGTGGGATAGAAAGCAGAGAGACAAAACACTGAACCACGAAGAACACGGAGAGGAGCATTTCAATGCAGGGGGACGTCGAATCCCCTTCGGTCGCAGGTCCAGAGTCGTGTTGCAGTGTTCATGGCCCGACCATCGACTGTGGCAAGTGCTTGGCAGCATCTGCTTCGGCTTGCCTCCGTGTTCTCCGTGGTTCAATCTTTTCTTTGACTCTTCTTCGAGCCTAACTCACCTGCGCAATCCAGTCCTGCAGGTTGTAGTAATTGGTGATGCGTGCAACCTTGCCATCGCGCACGTCGAAGAACGCGCCGGCCGGCAGGCGGTATTTCTGGCCGTGCGCCGGCGGCAGTCCCGGATCGCTGGCCAGATACTCGCCGTTGACAACGAACTCGGCGGCGGCGCGCGAGCCGTCGGTGTTGGCGAACACGACCATGTCAGTCAGATGCTCCTTGTATGCACCGTTCATGCGCTGCATGAATGTGCGGAACGCCACCCCGCCGACTTCGCGTCCACCTTGATTCACGTCGTGGATTATGTCGTCGGTCAACAGGCTCTCAAAGGTCTGCATGTCGCCGGCGTTGAATGCGGCGTAGTACCTTGTGATCAGGTCGATCGTGGCGTGTTGCGACATTTCGGCATCCTTCGGCAGGTCAGTGCAAGATAGGTTCAATGACACGGCATTCAAGCAGGACTGGCCCGCTTGGCTGGAGCGTGCGCAGGCATGACGGCTGCCGGCATCGACCTTCCCGGCGCCGTTGTTTTTGGAAAAACGCTGCTCAGGCGGTGGTGCCGGCGCGAACGATTTGCCGGGCGCGAGTGGTTAGAAGGAGTCGCCGCCGGCCGAGATCGCTTCCTCGAGGCGGTCGCCGAGCGGCCCGATCTCACCGATCAGGCGATCGAGTTCGGCCGGCGTCAGCAGTTCGTACGGGCGGTTCTCGCACAGGTGCAGATATGGCGAACCGTCCAGATCGCTGACTGCGAGATAGGCAACGCGCTGTTCCCAGTTGAAGCGCAAGCAGCGTTTGGCATCGACGCCGGTCAGCGGTCCGATCGGCGTCGAGACGCGCAAGTATTTGCGGCCATCGTCGCCTTCGAGCTCGGCGAAGTACAGACCCTGGTGGCGCTTGCCGCCTTCCATCAACAGATCGAAGCTGATCAGGTATGGATCGTTGATGCGCAGCTGGCGCTGCGCCGTGATGTAGGAGCGGACTTCTTCGAAGGATTGCACAGGCGTCTCCCATGGCTGGCGCCTATGCTAACGTGCCCGGCCCATGACGCAAGCCCATGTTGCAAAACCCGAACACTCCGCGATCCGGCGCGTAATCGCCGCGATCCCGCGCGGCTGCGTGGCGAGCTATGGCGAAATCGCCGCGCGTGCCGGCCTGCCGGGCCGTGCACGGCTGGTCGGGCGAGTACTGGGCGACGCCGGCGCCGAGGCAAAACTGCCCTGGCACCGTGTCCTGCGCTCGGATGGCCGCTTCGCTTTTGCGCCGGGCAGCCGCGGTTTCCGCGAGCAGCGCGCGCGGCTGATCGAGGAGGGCGTCGTCGTCGCCAACGGGCGGGTCGATCTTGCCCGTTTCGGCTGGCAGCGCAATCTCGACGCCGAATTGTGGGCAATGCGCTGAGCGTGACGCACGTCACGATCTGTAAACCGCGAATTTGGCGTATTCAGACCGATTGTCTGCGCCTTGACGCCAATCGTCTCGCGTCTGTCCGTGCACGGGCTGATATTGCGTAGAGACTGGAGTTGCGCCGCGGTGCGGACGCCGGTTGCGAAGGCGCCATGGGCCGCTCCGAAATGCTCGATCGCTATGTTCGGTTTGCCCGCGGTCGAACGTTGCCTTCGAAATGATCCTCGGAGGTCTGCGGAGCAGCATTGATGCGGAAAACGGACGGGCAAGGGAGAGCGGCAAGATGATCGCTTTGCACGGAGTTTCGCGGTGCGCACGTCTGGCGTGCATGCTCACCGCATCGATGACCTGCTCTGGGCCGGTTGCGGCAGCCACGTTGAGTCATTTTCCTGACCCGATGTTCCACGACGGCATGGAAGGGCCGACCTCCGGACCGTTCAACGACGGCGATGCCGCGCGTTTTCTCGCCCAGGCCACGTTCGGCCCGACCGACGCCGACATCACCGACCTGCGCACGCGCGGCTACCAGGGATGGCTCGACTGGCAGATGGATGCAGTGCAGACGCCGCCGTCGTCCCAGCTCACCTACTACACCTGGGTGTCAAAATCGATAGCCTCAGGCGGATTGGGCGAGAACACCGGCTATGACAATATCGTCGAAGCCTGGTTCCTTGGCGCGCTCGGTGGCCCGGACCCGCAGTTCCCGGCCAATCCCGCAATGAATCACACGGATCAGCTGCGCCAGCGCGTCGCGTTTGCGCTGAGCGAGATCTTCGTCATCTCCGACCAGAATACCCTCATCGACCAGCACCCCGACGGGCAGGGCTACTTCTACGACATCGTCAGCAACAACGCATTCGGCAACTATCGCACGCTGCTCGAGCAGGTCACCTTGAGCCCGGCGATGGGCGTCTATCTCAACATACAGGGCAACCCACGGGCGAACCTGTCGCAGAACCTGCATCCGGACGAAAATTACGCGCGCGAGGTCAATCAGCTCTTCAGCATCGGCCTCGTCATGTTGAATGCGGACGGCACTCCGCAGCTCGATGCCTTCGGCAAGCCGATTCCGACGTACGACCAGGCGGCGATCACGACGTTTGCGCATGTGTTTACCGGATGGAACTGGGCCGACTGCACAACGGCGGGGTTCAAGAGCTGCGGCTATCACGGGCTCGATTTCCAGCTGCCAATGGTCGCGCCGTCTCCGTACACCTATCACGACAACGGCACCGACCTGACGAACGATATCGTCTGCAAGCAGTTGCTCAACTACCCGACGGCGACGAACAGCGGTGCCTGCGGCGGCGCCGGCGCGAAGGGTACGCTCTCCAGCGGAGGCACGCCGGCCTCGGATCTGGCCTTCGCGCTCGACAACATCTTCAATCATCCGAATGTCGGCGTGTTCATCGGCAAGCAGCTGATCCAGCGCCTGGTGACGAGCAACCCAAGTCCGGAATATGTGCAGCGCATCACCAACGTGTTCAACGACGACGGCTTCGGTACGCGTGGCAATCTGGGGGCCGTAGTCAAGGCGATCCTGCTGGATCCGGAAGCGCGCTACGGCCAGTTCATGGATCCGGAGGTCTTCGGCAAGCTGCGCGAACCGCTGCTTCGCATCACCCACTTCTGGCGCGCGATGGGAGCGCGGCACCAGTGCGGTGGCGCTGGTTATGTGAACGGAGATTACGCCAACGCACCGTATCGCTACGCCGGATACGACCTTGCCTATGGCACCAACGACACGATCTACGGCAACGGCGTCGGCCAGGCGCCGATCAAGGCCGACACGGTGTTCAATTTCTTCAAGCCGGGCTACGTGCCGGGTGGTGAGATGGCGGCGGCCGGCCTGTTGGGTCCGGAGTTCCAGATCAATACCGATACGTTGATCAGCAACTCGACCAATGCGATCTTCAGTTTCTACGCAGCGGGCTTCGATGTCAGCGATGCGCCCGCCTGCAGCGGTTATGGGCCGCCCGGCGAGGTCGCGATCGATCGTTCGGCCGACATGGCATTCCTCACTGCGAACGGCAATGGGGCACTGATCGACCGCTACAACAAACTATTCATGTCCGGACAGATGTCGCCTTTCATGCGGCAGACGCTGCTGACGTACCTGAACTCCCTCGGCGGAAGCAGCAAGCAGCGAATCAACGCGCTGCTCATGCTGATCCTGTCATCCCCCGAATACATGATCCAGAAATAAGGCCGGCCATGAGACCCGATCGCCGCAAGTTCATCCGCCAGACGCTGAGCGCCGCCCTCGGCGGTGCCAGCGTGTATTCCGCTCTGGGCAACCTGCAGCTGCTGCAGGCCGCCACGCGTGCGTCGGGGTATTCGTTCGGCGACTACAAGGCGCTGGTTTGTGTATTTCTATACGGCGGCAACGACGGCTTCAATACGGTTGTGCCATACACACCGAGCGCTTTCAACAGCTTCTACGGCGGCGGCGGCGTGCTCAAGCCGGTGCGTCCGCAGCTGGCGCTCAGCGGCGCCGCCGATCTTGGTTACTCGACGCTGCATGCACTCAACACGACCGCTACCTCGGGAGACGGCATCCAATACGCGCTGCATCCGCAGATGCCGGAACTTGCGGCGCTTTTCAATCAGGTGAACAGCCCTCTCGCCATCATGGCGAACGTCGGCACGCTCGTCGGTCCGGTGACGCAGAACCAGTACCTGCACGCGAATCCGAATCTGCCGCCACAGTTGTATTCCCATTCCGACCAGGCCGCGTACTGGCAGTCGTCGCCACCGAGCAACACGCCGGTGACGGGCTGGGGCGGGCGCATCTGCGATATGGTCATGAGCGCCAATTCGTCGTCGGTGCCGATGCTGATGTCGCTGTCAGGGCAGGACGCGTTCATCCGCGGCCTGGACATCGACGGCTACATCATGAACGCCCAGGATCCCTTGCAAGTCGGATTCCCCGGTACGATCAAGCCCACGTTCAACGCGTTGTACGCGAGCGGCACGCAGGCGAATGTGCTCGAACGCACCTATGCCGCGACGATGAATCACGCCTCGTCAACTGCGCAGACAGTCATCAATACGCTGGCGCCAGGGCGACCGGCTTCAGGGCCGCAGCAGTTCGACAGTTTCTTCACCGGTGCCACAGGCTTCAATCTCGACAGCCAGCTGCAGACTGTCGCGCAGATGATCTGGGCTGCGGTGACGACGCCGGTCGCCGGATTGCATCGCCAGGTATTCTTCGTGAATGCCGGTGGCTACGATACGCATTCGGACGAGCTTAACCAGCACGTGGACTTGTTGCCCGTACTGTCGCGGGCGTTGGCCGCGTTCCACAACGCGCTGAACAGCGTCAGCATTGGCGGCGGAGCGACCCTGGCCTCGGCGGCGACGGCGTTTACCGCATCGGATTTCGGCCGCTCGATGACCACGAACAACGGCGGCACCGATCATGGCTGGGGTTCGCATCACTTCGCCATCGGTGGTGCCATCCAGGGAGGTATGTTTTACGGCAACGGCTGTGGCTTCGACGGTTCGCTCGCCGGGCCAAACTACGGTCTGGTCATGCCGAGCCTGCTCAATCCGACACCATCGAGCTATGGCGTTGCATCGCCGAATTTCAATGACCCCGGCGACGGCAATGGCCGCATCATTCCAACGACGTCGGTCGACCAGTACGCGGCAACGCTGGCCCATTGGTTCGGTCTGAGCGACAGCGACATCGGTCTGATCTTCCCGAACCTGAGTAATTTTTCGGCGACGTCGAGCTATGATCCGGCACACGGCTACATGAAGTTTCTCGGCACGGCCTGACGACACACGCCAGTACGCACGATGAGTCCGCACATCGGTTCTTTCACTCGCATCGCTGGCGCAACTCTGCTCGCGCTTGCATCGTTGCTGTCCAGTTCCGATGTTTCCGCGGCGCAGTGGTATGTCCAGTCCGGCGGTTCACAGGTCGCATTTTCGCCGCAGTTTCTCACGATCCAAGCCGGCGACACGGTCACCTTCCTCAATCTTGGCGGCTATCACAATGCCGTTGCCGACGACGGCTCGTTTCGCTGTGCGCACGGTTGTGACGGCGATGGCGAGGGCGGTAACGGCAATCCCACTTCCGATCTGTGGATCGCGACAGTCACGTTTCCGCAGCCCGGCACCGTCGGTTACTTCTGCGAGCCGCACGGCTCACCCGGCAGCGGCATGTTTGGAACCATTATCGTGCAGGCACCCGCAACGCCGGCAACGCCCGCGCCGGCCGGTGGTCCGGCACTCGATGCGTTGCTCGGAGCCGTTCTGGCTGCGCTTGCCGCGTGGGGCCTGCGCCGGAAGCGCGCGCGGCATCCGCCGCCTGGAAGGTGAGTGGAAGGTGAGTATGCCGGCGCTTTCACCGCAAGGCCGTGGTGCGATTGCCCGAGGGCTCAGCGGCGGAACCAGCCGGCGACGCTGAGGCGCTCACGCCCAGTCGGCAACACCTCGTGTTCGAAGTCTGCGCTGAGAAACAGCACAAGCGTGCCGTCGTGCGGATAGATATCGAGGTGCGAATCCGGCACCGCTGGATCGAGATGCAGGCGCAGCGCGCCGCCGTCGGAATCGTGCCAGCCAGGATTGAGGTACAGCACCGATGACAGTACGCGCGAGTCGTCGTCGCGAAACCGATCGCGGTGGCGCGCGTAACGCGTGCCCGGCGGATATAGGGCGTAGTGCGTTTCGAACTGCTCCATGCCGAGCAGCAGCCGCCGATTGAGCGCGCGACGCAGCGCATCCATTGGCGCCCAGTAGGCCGACTGCTCGGCAGTCAGGTCGAGCGGATCGAACCAGTGGGTATGGTCGCCGCGTACGCGCGCATCGACATGACGCTCGCCGACGTTGCCGACCGCCGCAGGCCGCAGCTGGTTGCGCGCATGCAGCGCGCCGCATTCCCGCGCAAGCGCGGCTCTCGCATCCGCATCGAGGAAGTTCTCGACGATGCAATAGCCACGGCGTTCGAGATCGGCGCCGACGTGCGCGGACAGGGTGGAATCGGGCATCATGGCTGCAAGGATAAACCCGATGAGCCCATCACCTCATGCCCAAGATACCCCCAGTCACGCTCGCCCTGCTGGTTGCGAACATCCTCGTCTTCCTGCTGCAGTCGGCCGGCGGCGAAAGCATGCTGGTGCATTTCGCGCTATGGCCGCTGGGTCCATCGCAGCCGGCGCAGCTCGACAATGGCAGCGTGGTCCAGGTCGCGTTCCAGCCGTGGCAGATACTGTCGTATTCGTTCCTGCATGGCGGCTTCGCCCACATCGCGTTCAACATGTTCGCGCTATGGATGTTCGGCGCGCCGGTCGAGACCGCGCTCGGCTCGAGGCGCTTCACGTTCTTCTACTTCGCCTGCGTGATCGGTGCGGCGTGTGCACAGCTTGCCGTGATCGCATTGTTCCAGCCTGACCATTTCTATCCGACCGTCGGCGCGTCGGGTGGCGTGTTCGGCCTGCTGCTCGCGTTCGCGATGTTCTATCCGCAGGCGCGCCTGGCGTTCATCTTCATTCCGATTCCGGTACCGGCGCCGATCTTCGTGATCGGCTACATGATCATCGAGCTGTTCCTCGGCATCACCGGGTCGCAGGCCGGCGTTGCGCATTTCGCCCACCTCGGCGGTGCGGTCGTCGGTTTCGTGCTGATCCAGTACTGGCGCAGCCAGGGGCGTTCCCCTCGTTCCTGAAAAAAGGGGACAGCGCCGGTTCGGAATGCCTGCGTCATGGACTCGCCCCCCCATCCGCCTGTGGGCACCTTCCCCCGCTTCGCGGGGAAGGGAAGGTATCAATTGCGGATGACGGCGCCACCCTTCATGACAAACCGCACCTGTTGCAGCGCGGCGATGTCCTGCAACGGATCGCCCGGCACCGCGATGACATCGGCGTAGTAGCCGGTGGCGAGCCGGCCGATGTCGTGCTCCCAGGCGAGCAGCTTTGCGGCGTTGGTCGTGCCGGCCTGGATCGCGGCGAGCGGGCTCATGCCGTATTGAACGAGCAGGACGAACTCGCGCGCCTGCGTGCCGTGCGGGAACGGCCCAACGTCGGAGCCGAGCGCGATCGGCACGTGCGCGGCGAGCTGCAACTTGAATTGCGCCGCGTGATAGGCCTGGATGGCGCGATAGCGCTCTGCCCCCAGCGGCGTGGCCGCATGCGCGGCGAAATACTCCAGTATGGCAAATGTCGGTACGACGAAGATGTGGTGTTCGCGCATCAGTTTCATCGTGTCGGCACTGAGCTGATAGCCGTGATCGATCGACGCCACGCCGGCGCGCGCGGCATAACCGGCGCCCGGTTCGCCGGTTGCATGCACGGCGACACGGCGGCCGGTGCGCGCAGCCTCGCGCACGGCTGTGCGCAGTTCGTCTTCGTTGAACTGGTACGGGGTCGAGAACACGCCATCGACGATGCGGTCCTTGCCGGTCTCGTAGATCTTGACGAAATCCGCACCGAGCTTGGCCTGGCCACGTATCGAGGCAACAAGTTCGTCGGCGCTGTTCGCCTGGGTCGCGTTCGGCAACGCGTGCTGGTCGGGGTTGAGGCCGATCGCGTCCTCATGACCGCCGAGGATGTCGATCGCATTGCCGCTGATGCGCAGCCGCGGGCCCGGAATCGCACCGCGATCGATTGCATCGCGCACGGCCGTGTCGGCTGCACCGGCGCCCTCGGTACCCATGTCGCGCTCGGCAGTGAACCCGGCCAGCAGGTCGTCGCGAGCGGCCAGCGTCGCTCGGATCGTGCGCTCGGCCACCGATTCGTTGAACGTCTGCTCGGCTTCGCCGCCCGGATGCAGGAACAGATGCACATGCGCGTCGATCAGGCCGGGCAGCAGCGTCGTGTCGCCCAGGTCGATCACGCGCGCATCGGCCGGATGCTCGACTTTGCTGCCGATCGCAGCGATGCGTTCGCCGCGTACGAGTATTTCACCCGGCGCCAGCATCTTGCCACTGTCGACGTCGAGCAGCCGCGCGGCATGCAACACGACCGCAGGGGCAGCAGTGGATTCCTGCGCGCAAAGCGCAGGATGAGCGAAAGCAGCGGTGATCAGCAGCGCAATGCGGTAATTCCTGCGAGTGTCGAGCATGATGCACGTCCCCATCGAATTGACAAAAAGCATACATGAGAAGGCGCGTGCGACAGTGCTTCGCGAACACAGTGGCCCGCGCGGGAAGCGTCTCTTCTCGTAAACGTGCCCCTTCCGGCTGACTCGCGCCATCCTGGCGCTCGCCCTTCGGACAACTGGCCCGAAGGGCAACCCGAGATGACAGTTCTTGTCAGCGCAGCGACAGGAAATCGCCGCTGCAGACGAAGCGCACGGCGTCCAGGCGCAGCAAGGCGCGCGGCAGCGCGTCACGCAGCGCGGCCAGTTGCTGCGCGATGGCGGCGATTTCGTCGGGATGCACGGCCGGGTTGACGCGCGCGAGGGCGGCGAGGCGATCGCGCTCCGCGCCGAGTTCGCGTTGTGCCGCGTCGAGCGCGGCGGCAATCTCGGTGTCGGCCTGCGCGCGTGCGAGTTCCTCGCAGCGCTTGAGCATCGGCGGCACCAGCGCGACCAGGAACTTCCGATAGCGCGCGACTTCCAGCGTGCGCTCGCCGGAGCGTGTCAGTGCGGCTTTGCCGGGGCGCCAATCGTTGCGTGGCCCGAGCTTCGTGTCGACGGCGCAGCGGATCGGCAGCGGCGGCAGAAAACGCTGCGCCTGGAGGTTCGACGCGGCGACCGGATCGAGCACGAACAGACACTGCAGCACCGCGCTGCGTGGTGGTAGCGCCTCGTCGACGAGGAAGGCAGCGTTGCCTAGTTCGCTGCCGAGCAACAGGTCAATGGATCCGGTCACCATCGGATGATCGGCGCCGAGGAACTGCAGGTCTTCGCGCACCAGCGCGGTGGCGCGGTCGAATGTGACCTGCTGCGGGCCGTCGCGCAGACCCGGAAAACCGTCGGTGCTGAGGTATTCCGGATCGAGCAGATAGGTACGCTTGCCCTGGTCTTCGTTCTCGATGCCGAACTGTTCGAACAGGCGCAGCACGAAATCCTCGACCGAGCGGTCGGCGTCGGCTGCTGCCAGTGCGCGGTACAGCAGTTGCAAGCGCGCCTCGCGCTGGCTGGCCAGCTCCAGCAGCCGGTCCCGACCTTGCTGGATCACTGCCGACAACTCGGCGTGCGCGGCGCGCGTTTCGGCGACGATCGAATCGATTTCGGCATCGGCGTCCTCACGGCCGCGCGCATGTTCCACGGCGACGCCAACCAGCCGTTCGCCGAAACGCTTGTACAACTCGCGGCCATCAGCCGGGCTGCTGCGCAGCGCGTCGAGGCCGGCGTCGTACCAGCGCAGCACGGCCTGTTGCGCGCTGCCGGGCACGACCGCCACGTGGATGTTGATGTCGCCGCGCTGGCCGATGCGGTCGAGCCGGCCGATGCGCTGTTCGAGCAGGTCCGGATCGAGCGGCAGATCCCACAGGATCAGGTGATGGGCGAACTGGAAATTGCGGCCTTCCGAGCCGATCTCTGCGCACAGCAGCAGGCGCGCGCCGTCGGCTTCGGCAAACCAGGCGGCGTTGCGGTCGCGCTGGATGATCGACATCGCTTCGTGGAAGCGGGCGAGCTTGACTGCGCTGCGCGTGCGCAAGCCTTCTTCGAGAGCGATGACTTTGGCCTGGCTGCGGCAGATCAGCAGGAATTTCTCCGAGACACGATCTTCGATCAGGTCGATCAGCCAGGTCAGACGCGGATCATTGGCATAGTCGAGCGCGAGCGCGGCCGGCGGCTGCTGCGCATCGGACAGAAATTCGGCCAGCAGGTGTTGACGGAAATCGTCGCTGAAGTCGGCGCTGCCCAGTTCGACTACGTGCGCGATCCGCTGCGGAAAACTGCCGACCGTCGCGCGCCGGCTGCGGAACATTACGCGTCCGGTGCCGTGCCGATCGATCAGTGCGTCGAGCACCGCGCTCGCGGCGCTATCGTCGTTGCCGGCCACGGCGAGCGCGCCGACCAGCGAGACGTCTTCTCGCAACAGCGTGGCGATGGTCAGTTGCTCGGTATCCCACAGCGGCTGCCTGGCCTGCAGTTTTTCGACGATGTGTGACAGCCGGGCGAAGCCTTCGGACTCGCGCTGAAAGCGTTCCAGATCGCCGTAGCGCGCCGGATCGAGAAGTCGCAGACGGGCGAAATGGCCGGTTCGGCCGAGTTGTTCTGGCGTCGCGGTCAGCAGAATCAGGTTCGCGGTCGCCTGCGCGTGGCGCTCGATCAGCGCGTAGTCCCGGCTGACCGCATCGGGACTCCAGGCCAGATGATGCGCTTCATCGACGATGAGCAAGTCCCAGCCCGCCGCCAGCGCCTGCTCGCCGCGGCGCGGCGAATCGCGCAGGAATGCCAGATCGACGATGACCAGTTGTTCGTCGAGAAACGGATTGCGCCCGTCGCCGGCCAGTTCGATTGCCTCGCAGCGTTCTTCGTCGAAGATCGAGAACTGCAGGTTGAAACGGCGCAACAGCTCGACGAACCACTGGAAGACCAGCGCTTCCGGCAGCACGATCAGCACGCGGTCGATGCGTCCGCCGGCGAGCAGCTGGGCGAGGATCATGCCGGCCTCGATGGTCTTGCCCAGGCCGACTTCGTCGGCGAGCAGAACGCGCACGGGTCGGCGTCGCGAAACGACTTCGGCGACACGAAGCTGGTGTGCAATCAGATCGATGCGCGCCGACAACAGGCCCCACGCCGGGGAACGCCGCGCATGGGCGCGATGCGCAAGTGCGGCGGCGCGAAAATCGAATCGCTCGGGCGCATCGACGCGGCCCGCGATCAGGCGTTCGTCGGCTTTCGACAGATCCTGGACGTCGTCCAGTTCGCCTTCGGCCAATGCATCACCTGCGCCGAAATAGCGCAGCACGCCGTTATCGGACTCGACGCGTTCGACGACGAAGTTGCGGCCGCTGCCGGCGACCCTGTCGCCCGTGCGAAACTGCGCCCGTTGCAGCGGTGCCGCGTGCGTGGCGTACGCGCGCACCGTTCCGGTCGCGGCGAACGCCACCTGCACCGTGCGATGCTCGACACGCAGCACCGTGCCGAGCCCCAGCTCGGGCTCGGCCAGCGAGAGCCAGCGTTGTCCCGGTGCGAACGCCATTACGCGATTCTAACGACTCCGGTGCAATGATCGCGATGTTTCACGAAAATTGAACGGCCGGACAGCGGTATTCCTGCGGGCCTTCGTGTCTCCATGCCGCGGCGTCAGCAGCCCTCGAACTTGGCAAGGAGATCACGGCATGAGCAACGATCCAGGCAAACCGGATTTTTCCGACGTAAGGGTGGCTCCACGACCACGCCGGTCAAGCCATCGGCACCGGACTTCAGCGACGTCAAGGCCGGCAGCTCCACCGCGTCGGCTGCCGACCAGAGCTACACCGTCGCTGCCGGCGACTCGCTGTCGAAGATCGCGAAAAAGTTCTATGGCAACGCCAATGCGTGGAACACGATCTTCCAGGCAAACAGGGACAAGATCAGCAATCCGGACATGATCCATCCCGGCCAGGTCCTGCGAATTCCGGCAAAGTAAACCTCGACAAACGACGGGAGCAGAAAATGAATGAACGCAATGGAAAACTGATCGTCCTGATCACGGGAGTCCTGATGCTTGCGGCCTGCGGCAAGGAGGCACCGCCGCCGCAGCAGCCGCCGAAGCCGGCACCCGCCGCTTCGGCACCACCGGTACCGACCGCGGCCGCTCCTGCGCCTGCTCCGGCCGGCACGACGTTCGAATCGCTCGTTCTCGGCACGGCAGTCGATGCCTCGGGCAAGCTGACCGGCGCGCCGACTCTTGCCTTCACACCGAAGGACACGATCTACGCTGTCGTCACGACGAACAATGCCGGCGCGGCTCCGGCAACGATCGCCGCGCATTGGGCTTACCAGGGAACGTCGACGGTGAGTGACAGTTCCCAGACCGTTACGGCTCCGGGGCAGTCGGTGACTGCGTTCCATATCGAGAAGCCTAGCGGATGGCCGACCGGTGCCTATACCGTCGCGATCAGTATTGACGGCAAGCAGGTCGGAATGAAGGATTTCGACGTCAAGTAATCGTCGCGAAATTCACACAGCAAAAAGGCGCGGACAGGTCCGCGCCTTTTTCTGAACCCTCCCGTTCAAGGGGGGGCAGGGTGGGGATGGTCTCAAGAGTGAAGTCGATCGCGTCTCGGAGCAACCAAGCGCGATCGTCGTCACATCAGATCACCAGATCGTCACGCGCAGGTCGTCCTCACGCACCATCGGATCGCCGGCCTTGCAGGCGAACGTGCGTGCGAATACCGGCATGTTCGACGGTGCGGCGATCGCGCGGTATTGCGCCGGCGCATGCGGGTCGGTGTTGAGCCGCACTTCCTGGGCTTTCGGCAGGATGCTGCCGCTCCAGACGCGCGCAAACGCGATGAAGAAGCGCTGATCTTCCGTGTAGCCGTCGACCTTCGCGGCAGCTTCTTTCGGGTTTTTCTTCAGCGCCAGTTGCAGCGCATCGAAGGCAGCATTGAGGCCGCCGAGATCGGCTGTGTTTTCGCCGAGCGTCAGCTTGCCGTTGACGTGCTTGCCGGGCAGCGGTTCGTAGGCGTTGAACTGGTCGGCGAGCTTCTGCGTGCGCGCGTCGAACTTGGCGCGGTCCTCGTCCGTCCACCAGTTGTGGTTGTTGCCGTCCTGGTCGAACTTGCTGCCCTGGTCGTCGTAGCCGTGCGTGGCCTCATGGCCGATCACCGCACCGATGCCGCCGTAGTTCAGTGCATCGTCGGCCTTGAAATCGAAGAACGGTGCCTGCAGGATCGCGGCCGGGAAGTTGATCGTGTTGTCAGTCGGGTTGTAGTAGGCGTTGACGGTCTGCGGCGTCATGCCCCATTCGAGCCGGTCGGTCGCTTTGCCGACTTTCGCGACGCCATACTCGTAGTCGAACTTGCGTGCCGCACGCACGTTGGCGAAGTAGTTGTCCGGCGTGATCGCCAAGCCCGACCAGTCGCGCCACTTGTCCGGGTAGCCGATCTTCGGCAGGAACGTGTCCCACTTCGCCAGCGCTTTCTTCTTGGTCTCGGCACTCATCCAGTCGAGTTTTTCGATGCGCGCGCGCAACGCATTGCGCACGTTGTCGACCAGTACCTTGGCGCGTGCCTTGGCTTCCGGTGGGAAATTCTGCGCGACGTACATCTCGCCGAGCGCCATGCCCATGCCGCCGTCGACCGCCTCGAGCACGCGCTTCCAGCGCGCGCTCTGTTCCTTCTGGCCGTTCAGCGCCTGGCCATGGAAGGCAAAGTGCTCGTCCTGGAACGGCTTCGACAGGAACGGCGACGCTCCGTCAATGGTGTGAAAGCGCAAATACGCCTGCCAGTCGGCGGCCGGCACGTCGGCGAGCATCTTGTCCAACTCGGCGAAGAACTTCGGCTGCGACAGCGAAAATCCCTTCTCGACCTGGACGTGTTGCGCGGCAAGAAACGGTTGCCAGCGGAAGTGCGGCATGACCTGGTCGGCCTCGGCGACACTGACGAAGTGATACTGGTTCTTCGGGTCGCGCAGTTCGACGCGCGACAGCGACGCGCCGGCCAGGCGCGTTTCGAATTTCATCACCGCCGCGGCCTGCTTGCGCGCGACGTCGGCGCCGGCGCCGGTCAGGCCGAGGGCTTTGACGATGTGGTCTTCGTACGCCTTGCGCTGCTCGGCATATTCCGGCTTGGTGTAATAGTCCGGTGTCGGCAGTCCAAGGCCGCCCTGACCGGCCGAGGCGATCTGCGTCTTGGCGTCGTTGTAATCGGCGCGCGAACCGAAGCGGAACACGCCGCCGCGGCCCTGGGCGAACAATTCACGCAGATACGGTGCTATGTCGCGACTCGACTTCAGTGCCGCTATCTTCGCCAGGTCCGGCTTGATTGGATCGAAGCCGGATTTGTCGACCGCGGCCTCGTCCATGCCGGAGCGGTACATCCAGCCGATCTTCTGCTCGTTCGAGCCGGACTTCGTCGCGTCTGCATTCTTCGCGGCCGCCTCGACGATTTCGTGCTGTGCGTCGAGGCTCTTTTCCGAGAGCTGATCGAACGCACCCCAGCGAGTGCGATCCGAGGGTATCGGATTGGCTGCAACCCATTTCGCGTTGACGAAGCCGTTGAGGTCGGCGCACGGGCTGATGCTTTTGTCGAGTTCGCTCGAATGGATCCAGCCGGCCGATTCGGCATTGGCGCCGATGCAGATACCGGCGAGGGCCAGCGCGAAGGCCAGCCTTTGGACGCGGAAGATTTTCATGAACAAACCTCCATGCTGATTTTCGTAGGGGTGAATTCGTAGGTGTGAATTCGTAGGGGTGAATTTTGTGCGTGCGGCAAGCTGTGCGATTCCACTTCCGTTCCCGTTGGCGGGACAAGGTGCCGCGAGGCACCGGTTGAGGGTGGTGATAAATCATTGCCGTGCACTTCCGGGCGCCACCGTCGCCCGCCGCGCCGCGCGCAGCGGGCTCTTCCGCCAGCGGGAGAAGCGATGACGGCGCGCGTTTCGCCTTTGTACCGACTATTCTGATGCTGACTGTATCTATTGCCGGCTTCTCTCTAAACGGACTTACCAAATCTTTACGTTTGCATCGCCGCTGCGCACCATGGCATCACTGGCCTTGCAGGAGAATGCCGCGGCAAAGGCCGGCACGTTGCTGAGCGGGCCATTGACGCGGTATTTCGCAGGAGCGTGTTCGTTCGACTGCAACTGCCGGCGCAACTGCTCCGGCCGTTCCAGCTCACGCCAGCTCTGCGCGTAAGCCAGAAAGAAACGCTGGTCCGGGCGCAAACCATCGACCGGCGTATCGGCCTGGCCTTCCGCCGTCGACTTGAACGCGTCGTACGCGACCAGCAGTCCGCCGAGGTCGGCGATGTTTTCGCCTAGCGTCAACTGGCCGTCGACGTGCAGCGAGTCGACTGGAGCATAGGCCGCGAACTGGCTCACCAGCGTCGCGCCGCGCGCATCGAACGCAGCGCGATCTTCGCGGCTCCACCAGTCGGAAAGGTTGCCATGCGCGTCGAACTTGCTGCCCTGGTCGTCAAACGAGTGCAGCATCTCGTGGCCTATGACAGCGCCGATGGCACCATAGTTCGCCGCGTCGTCCGCGCCGGCATCGAAGTACGGCGGCAGCAGCTGCGCCGCGGGAAAGACGATTTCGTTGCGCATCGGATTGTTGTAGGCGTTGACGGTCTGCGGCGTCATGTCCCATTCGCTGCGGTCTGTGGCACGGTCGAATTTTGCGAAGCGACGTTGCGCCTCGAACGCGACCGCAGCGCGAATGTTCGCGTAATAGGAGCTGCGCGAGATGTCGAGCTTCGAGTAATCGCGCCAGTGGTCCGGATAGCCGATCTTCGTGCCGAGCGCATCGAGCTTGCCCAGTGCGGCCTGCTTCGTTGCCTCGCTCATCCAGTCGAGATTGCCGATGCGCGCGCGCATCGCGGCCTTGAGCCGCGCGACGAGTTCGAGCGCGCGCTGACGCGCTTCGGGCGGCATGACTTCGGCGACGTAGGCCTGGCCGAGCGCTTCGCCCAGCGCGCCGTCCGTGCTTGCGATCGCGCGCTTCCAGCGCGCCTTGTCGGCCCTGGTGCCGAGCAGCGTACGCCCGCGGAAATCGAAATCGGCGTCGACGAAGCGGTGCCCAAGATACGGTGCAGCATCGTCGACCAGGTGCCAGCGCAGATACGCCTGCCAGTGTGACACCGGCTGTTCGGCCAATTGCTTGTCGACGGCGGCGAAAAAGTCCGGCTGCGCCAGAGAGAACTGCCGTACGTCGGCACGACCGGCGGCGGCAAACAGCGCGCTCCAGGAGAAGTGCGGTGTTGCCGCGTCGGCCTGCTGCAGGGTGACCATGTGGTACGAGTTGGTCGGCTCGCGCAGCGCGACCGGATCGAGTGAGGCAAGGGCCAGCGTCGTTTCCAGCTGCAGCACCCAGCCCGCCTCTTCGGCCGAAGCGGCGTCGCCGACCAGCGCCAGCATGCGCGCGATGTGGGCGCGATAGCGTGTACGCAGCAGCGCCGAGCGCGCGTCCTGACGCGTGTAGTAGTCGCGATCGGGCAGGCCCACTCCGCCCTGGCCGGCGTAGGCGATGCTGGTGCCGGAGTCCTTCAGGTCTTCCTGCGCCTGCAACTCGAACACGGCATCGATGCCGCGCGCCTGCCAGGTGCGTATCAGCGCAGCGACATCGTCGGACGATTTCAGTGCGGTGATTTCGGCAAGTTCCGCTTGCAGCGGAGCGGTGCCGGCGTGTTCGATGGCGGCTTCATCCATGGCTGCTGCGTAGAAGTCGCCGATCTGCTGTGTGACGCTGGCGTGCGCGCCGGGTCGTGCTGCGGCATTTTCCAAGATGCGCCTGAGTATTCGCAGGTTGTGTTGTTCGATTTCCTCGTCCACACCCCAGATCGAGTAGTCGGCAGGAATCGGATTGGCGCGCAACCAGCCGCCGTTGGCGTACTGGAAAAAATCACGACACGGACTGGTCGAGGCGTCGAGGTAGTGCACGTCGATGCTGCGCTCACCGGCACCGAGCCATGCTGCTGCCGCAATGCCGGCAATGAACAGCGCAGCGCGTGGCAGACGGCGATCGGGCATCAGGAATTCCGGGCAAAAAAGCGGCCGGATTGCCGGCCGCCGAAAGGACAAACGATCGGGGCATCTGGCCCCGGGTGCAGCGTCGCCGGATCGTCGCAGCCGGGCAAGTGCCGAAAGCCATGACGGCCCGCGTTCAGCCGCGGTGGCGCGCCGCGGCCAGTGCTTTGCCATCGAGCTTGACGACCGGAAACGCGGCGACGCGTGGCGTCGCGTACCACGGCGATCGCTCGTAGAAGAATTCGAGCCGTGCCTGCGGATTGCCGGCAAACGCGCTGTCGCTGGCGACGCGTGCGTCGAACTCGGCCTTCAGGGCCGCATCCTTCGCCAGCACGTCGCAAGCGAGTTTTTTTCCAGTACGCGCGTGTCAGAGTGACGGCCGGGGCAGGCGCTGAGCCTGAAAAGAAGTGTTGTGCGACGAACGGCGTGCTCTTCAGCCCTTGGCCCTCAGCCCTGCTCTACTCACGGCAACAGGCGATCGTCCGGGTGCGTGCCGGACGGCAGGATGTCCGGTCCGATCGCGCCGCCCGAGACGATGAACGCCATCGCCTGGTCGACGCTCCAGTCGGTCGCGATCAGATCCTCGACCGGGACGATTTCAAGATAGCCGCCGGTCGGATTCGGCGTGGTCGGAATGTAGACGGCCGCCAGTTCGCGACCGTGCGTATTGCGAAACACACGCGTGACGAAGCCGAATGTTTTCAGTTCCCGTGTGGGAAATCCGATCAGCACGACGCGCTGGGTACCGGACGGCTTGGTCTGCATCAGGGTCATGAGCTTCTTCGCGCCGCCGTAGATCGAATGCACGAGCGGGATGCGCTCGATCATCCGGTCGAGCGCCGCCAGCAGGCGCTGGCCGAAGACGCGATTCGTGCCCCAGCCGACCAGGTACAGCGCCAGTATCGTGCCGACGAAGGCGATGATCGACTGGAACCACAGCTGGCTCAGCCATGTCGCCGCGCCGGGAAACACCGTGCTGAGTGCGGCAAACAGGCCGGCCACGACCGGTGCGCCGACGTGCGACAGGAAACTGAAGATGAAGGCGAAAACGACCCAGGTCAGCCAGAGCGGAATGAACGTCAGCAGCCCGGTGATCAGGTAGCGTTGCAGGTGAAGACGGCGCATGGAATCCGTTGACGGCCAGGGCTCTACATCATAGCGTGAGCGCCGGCGCTATTTCCTGCCGGCCGGAATATTGTCGTCGTCGAGTTCGCGCAGCAGGCGAAAGCCGATCGTCGTATAGCCGACGTCGGAACCGGCATCGTCCTGCGTGTTGGGGTCGGTGCCGCGATCGTCGCGCCACGAGCTGCCGCTGAACATGTGTTCGTCGCAGTTGTCGTCGCGCTTGCCGCCTTTGCAGTCGCTCGTCCATTCGCTGACGTTGCCGATCAGGTCGTGGATGCCGAGCGCGTTCGCCTTGAACTTGCCGACCGGTGCCGTGTTCGCGAAGCCGTCATTGCAGGCCGTTTCGCCGCGCCGCGCCGCGTCGGCGAGATTGCCGAGCGCGCAGGCGTCATCCTTGTCGGCGACGGGCCGGTCGGCGCGTACCCATTCGGCGTGAGTCGGCAGTCGATAGGTCGCGCGCAGACGCGTGCCGAGCCACTGTGCGTAGGCGTTGGCGTCAGCCCAGCTTACGCACACGGCCGGATGCGTATCGTCCTGCGTGAAACCCGGATCGTGCCAGCTCAACTTGCGCAACAGTGACAGCGGCGAGTGCGGCTCGCGGCACTTCGATGCGGCGCGGTTGGTCGCGGTGGCAAACGCGGCGTATTCGGCACGTGTCACTTCGTGACGTTGCACGGCAAACGGATGGCCGGTGGCGTCATTCGCAGGGACGAAGGCCAAGCCGGGGCCATCCGGGTCGCGCAGCGCGGCACCGGCGGCCAGATCCGACACTTTGCGCTTGGCCGGTGATGGCGAGGCCTTCGGTTTGGGCGGTGCTTTGGGCGTTGCTGGCGGCTTTGCGGCCGATTCCGCTGCCTTTGGCTCGCCTTGTGTCGTGGAGTCCGTTGTCGCATTCGTGCCGGTATCCGTTGCATCCGCTGTTGACGTCGGTGCCGAGTCCGCTGCGCCTGCGGGTTCGGCCGGCTTCACGTCACTGCCACCTGATGGTTCCGCCGGCGCTGCCGGCGTGGGAGTCGGCGCGGCAGCCGCCTCGGCAGTTGCAATCGGCGCGGCGCCTTCAGCCGTTGCCGGCGCCTGACGCATGCGCATCAAGCCGAAGGCGACCAGCGCGGCGCCGACCAGCGCCAGTCCGACGGTCAACGCGAGCCCGGACACGGCGCGTCGCTTGGCAGGCGCATCGGCCAGCGTCGGCAGCAGCATTGTGGAATAGGCGGCATCGGGTTTGTCGCCGAGTTGTTCGGCGATCGCATCGAGCGCGCCTTCCATCTGCTCGGCGTTCTGGAACCGTTCCTCCGGCGATTTCGCCATCGCCTTGTCGACGAACGGCTGCCAGCGGCGGCGCCGCGGCAGCAGGCGCGGAATCGGCTGCTCGACGTGCGCCAGCGCAACCGACAGCGTATCGGGCCCGTGATAGGGCAGGTCGCCGCTGACCAGTTCGTAGGTCACGACGCCGAGGCTGTACAGGTCGGCGCGGCCATCGATCGGCAGGCCGCGAGCCTGTTCCGGGCTCATGTAGCCGGACGAACCGATCGTCGAGCCCTCGCGAGTCACGCGGGCGAAATCGCTCGAAGCCAGCGCGATGCCGAAGTCGGCCAGCAGCGGCCGGTCAAGCTTGTCGAACAGCACGTTCTCGGGTTTGACGTCGCGATGGACGACGCCGTGCTTGTGCGCATAGCCGAGCGCGCGCACCAGGGGGCGCACGATCGCGATGATCTCGGTCTCGTTCTCGCGCAGGTCGCGCGTCGACAGGTCGCCGTTCGGCAAGTACGGCATGACGTAGTACAGCTTGCCGTCGTCGGTCCGGCCGACATCGTAGATGCTGACGACGTTCGGGTGGTCGAGCCGGGCAATCGTCCGCGCCTCCTGCTCGAAGCGCGTGACGGTTTCTTCGCCCAGGTTTCGTTCGACGGCCAGAACCTTGATCGCAACCGGCCGGGAAAGCGATATCTGCATGGCCAGGTAGACATCGGCCATGCCGCCGCGACCCAGCCGACGGGTAATTTCGTACCCCTGGATGTGCGGCAATGGCTCGATTTGTGCTTTATCCATGATGCCCCGGCGCTGATTCGGGTCCGATATTAACGGATGTGCAATGGCGACGATATCTCAGCTGACTGGCCCCAGGCGGCGTTTTGACCGCATTTATGGCGCATTGGCGCGCTTCGTGGCACGCTAATCGTTATGGAATCCCAAAAGACCCCGATCGATGGTCTTTCGGCCCGCACTCCCCGGCCGGAGGGCAGGACCGCCGGTTCGGCCGAACCGACGCCGGTGGTCGTCGCGCTGATGGGGCTGCCCGGTGCCGGCAAGAGCATGGTGGCGAGCGCACTCGCCGAAGCGCTCGGCTTGCGCCGCGTCTGCCGCGACGCGATACGTCACGCGTTGTTTCCGCGTTGCTCGTACTCCTTCGCCGAGAACGGCGCGGCGTTCCGCGGCGTGATCCTGGCCCTCGAGATCAATTGCCTGCTCGGCGAGTCCTCGGTGATCGACGGCATGACCTTCTCGCGCCGCAGCGATCTGGAAAAGGTCGGTGCGGTGGTGCGTCAGTACGCGTTTACGCCGATCCCGGTGTACCTGGATTGTCCGCCGGCGGTGGCAAGCGCGCGCATTGCCAGTGACGTCGAGAGCGGCCGCCACAGCGCCCGCAATCGGACACCCGAGGTCGTTTATCAGGTGAAGGCGCGGTTCGAAGAACCGCCGCCCAATGCCCTCGTGATCAACGCCAATCAGCCGGCGGCCGATGTATGCCGGATCGCGGTCGAGGCAGTTGCGCAGATTCGCGGCATGCGCAGCATCGGCACAGTTTCCTAGTTCCCGTCACCTGACGCAGGTGCCGTTCGCTTGCGCCGCACATGGAGCTGCTTGCGCACGCGCGCAACCATGTCGCCGCGTGCGGTCTTGATATCGACCTCGAACCAGCGCAGGTACTTCTCGCCGCCGGCCGTAGCGGTCCGCAACTCACCGAGAATGGCGTCGTCGAGCAGGAATTCCGCATAGACGTCTTCGCGGCCCGGAGCGATGAACTCGATCGTTGCGGCTTTGTCCCAGACGATGTATTCGTGCTTGAGCGCTTCCATCGTCATGATCATCCAGAACGGATCGGTCATGGCGAACAGGGCGCCGCCGAACTGCGTGCGCACGTAGTTGCGGTTATACCAGCGCAGCTTCAGACGCACGCGCGCGTAACGCCAGTCGTCGCTCAGAGCCTCGACCCTGATCCCGGAGAACAGGAACGGCGGCCACCAGTTCATCACGTGCCGAAGTCGGGAAGGTTTCACGCAGTCGGATTCCTGGGCGGCGCCTGCGGGGCCGGGCATGCATCGCATCAGGTCTTCGGCGACGCCTTGAATCTGGCGCCATGGAAGTAGCGGACGCGCAGGTCATGGCCACGCTGGCTCTTGCCGATGTAGACAAGGTTGATGTCCGGCCAGACCGGTATGCGTCCCATCTCGGTGAAACGCGTGTTCTCCAGTTCGGTCAGCACTCCGATGCACGGATACTCGTTGCGCTTGGCGTGGCCTTCGAGCAATTCGTATGCGCGCTTGAACAGGTAGAGGATCAGCCGGCTTTTGCGCCATCGCGGCGCAATGAAACAGCGGTAGTAGTACATCGGCTGGCCGAGGCGCGGCAGGGTGACCGGCACGGCCGTGCAGACACCGGCCATTTCACCATCGGCGCCACGCGCGTGCAGGACGATTTCCTTGAGCCGCCGCCGCGCCTGGGTCTCGTCCGCGATCGCCTTTTCGTTCAGCCAGAACGCCACCACCGCTTCACCTTCCTCGGGAAGGTCGGTTTGCCAGTGGGCTACGAACTGGAATTGATCGCTCACGGATTGGTGGCGCCATCGGCGGCAACGGGAGCCGCGGCGTAGCCCACGCCGGGTGTCGCCGGCTGGTCGGGCGGTGGTGGTGAAAAGCCGACTTCCTTCAGCGCCTTTTCCGGCAGCGCATAGGCCGACGCGAGCAGATCGCCCTCGTGGACGATTTCCGGAAACAGCACGCCGGGCACGGCCTGCACGGCGAAGATCTCCTGCACGCCGCCGGTGAACTTCAGGAACGCAATCGTCTTACCGGTTCCGATGTGCACGACCCAGACACCCGACAGGCGATCCGAGTTGTCGTCGGTGATCGGGATGTCGGTGAACGGTGTCGTGCCGCGCAACTGCGACAGGCCGATGAAGGCGACCGGACCGATGAAGTCGAGGCCGCGGCAGAACCCGGGTACGCGCGCGACGTCGGTGCGGTCGCCGGTCTTGACGTCGACCGTGCACAGCGCGCCGCGCCCCGACTCGAGCACCCAGAGGCGGTTGTCGTACCAGCGCGGCGAATGCGGCATCGACAGACCGCGCGTAACGATCCGGTTGGTGGTGACGTCGATGATCAGCCCGCCGTTTCGCTTGTTTGCGCGCCAGCCTTCTCGGTCGTTCGTTTCGCCGAGCGCGGTCACGTAACGCGCGATGCCGTTGCGCATGGCCAGGCCATTGAGATGGCAGCGGTCCTCGGGCGCGTAATGGCTGACGAACTTCGGCCGCCAGCGCGGTACGAAGCTCGACTTCGTGTCGAGCGTGCACAGGCACGAGAACAGCGTGTTGACGAACCAGATGTGGCCGTCCGCATCCCATGCCATCTCGTGGATGTCGATGTGGCCGGTGATATGCGCGCGCCGCGCCATGTAGATGGCGTCGTGCACAGGCGGATCGTGCATGCGCCTGGCCACGTCGGGCATGTTGCGGAACTCGACGATCTCCATCATCGCGCCGAGCATCATGCGCTGGCGGTCCGCGGCCATCCCCATCGGCCGGTTGAAGGTGCGGAAATGTGTATTTATGGAATTATTGTCTGGTCGCAAGATGACCAGCTTGCCGGCCTGGTAGGTGCTGACCAGCACGCAGGCACCGAGCTCGCGCAGGATGTCCGGGAAGTTCGAGGTGTGGACGCTGCCGAGCACCTGCTCGACGGTGGGCGCAGCCGCCGTTTCCGCGCTTGCATCCGTCGGAGCGCCATCGGCCCGGGTCGTCGCCGCGTCGACCGCTTCGGTGTCCGCAGCGTCGGCGCGAGAGATATCGCCCACGGCCTCGTCGGCCGGGGGCGACTCGGTCTTGTCCGGAGTCTCATTCATGGCAGCGGCATTGTCGCGCAATGGCGCTGCCGTGCAACATAAAGCTGTCGCGGGAAGGCTTCCTAAATCACGATCGAACAGCCTTCGAATCCACTGTTGTAGATAATGTCGTCCTGGTTCACCTCGTAGGCGCCGATGTCGGCCTGGCCGTTGGATACCCGCGGATACGGGTAGGGAATCGTGTCGGCCCCGGTCTGCCGCTGATCCTCGTTGTAGTTCAGGATATTGTTGCCGGCGTCGATAGCCGGACTCTTGCTCTGCAGCGCGTGTGTCAGCGTCAGTCCTCCGTTGTCGCGGAGCGGACCGAGCAGCGGACAGACGGAGAATTGGGTACCGGCGGGCAGCTTGTGTGCGGAGTCCTGCACAATACTGGTGCGGATCAGGTTGTTTGCAGGATCTGCCGAGTCGCCATTGAACGTGATCGTGTGGAAGAACGTATCCTGGTTGGTCGAGTTTGACGTCGTCAGGTCGAACTCCGCAGACGAACCATAGGTGTTATTGGACAGCAGCGAACTCTGCAGCGTCACGTTCATGGCCGTCAGCGCGCCGGACAGCGCCAGTCCGGGTCCGATGAAATAGATCGGACTGCTTCCGACGTGGCCGATCCCGGCTGTGTTGAACGCGATCGTCGAGTTGTACAGCTTTACCGTCCCGGCATTCGTATAGACGCCCCCATTGAATTTGCCCGCCTGGTTGCCGGAGATCGTGCTCGAATAAAGGCTCAGGGTGTTGTTGGCGGCTGAGACCAGCGTGCCAAGTGCGTGGATGCCGCCGAAGCTGCCGGAGGCATAGTTGTCTGAAATCGTTGACCGCTTGAATTCGACCGAACCCTTGGCATAGACCCCGCCGCCAGTCGCGTACTTGTAGTCCGTCGACGCGGTGCCCGGGCCATTCGGTCCGTTGACCTTGTTGCCATCGACGGCGCTGTACTTCGCGCCAAAACCGGCAGTGGTGAAAGCGCCTCCTCCATGCGCCGTCGTTGCACCTAGCGCAGTATTGCCGGACAACGTGCTGTACTTCATCGTGACATTGTCCAGAGCGTAAACGCCGCCGCCCTTCGCGGCGTCCCCGAAGCTTTCCGCGCTGCAGTTCGAAACCTCAGCGTCCAGCAAATAGACCTTGCCCTTCGAGTAGACGCAACCGCCGCGCGACGGGTAGCCGTAGCTGGCGTGATACACGTGGCCTCCGGAGACCCGCAGGCTGTCGAGCTCGAACGTTCCGGTACCGGTGTGGGTAAACGGACGACTGTTGTCCGGACCCGTAGGACCGCCAGGCAACCCCGTGCCGTCGATCGTCAACCCCGAAATACCCGGCCCGAGGATCGTCAGCGACGGCTGGCTGACGAAGATCTCGCCCGTCGTCAGAGAGATCTTGCTTTGCGGACACCCGATCTGGCTGACATCGATCGTGTCGCCGTCGGCGGCGTTCTTGATCGTGAAGCGCAAAGTGCCGGTCTTTGCACCTATATTGCCGGAGGAGTCGTCGTCGCCATTGCAGTTGTCGACGACCCATGTGGACGCCGTAGCCGTCAGGGGTGCCGACAGCGCGAAGGCGGCAACCACGCAGGTTGCCAGAGAACAGCGACGTGATACGAAGAGGGCGGAACGGCAGCTTGCGGTCATGTCACTCCCCTCGGAAGGATGTGCCTTCACTTGCTGCGCCCGGATTCGTAACGATCCGCAAATCCGGGCTATTTCCCCTCGTGAGAGCGTAACGCAAAAAAGGCGCGATGGGCACCGTTCGATCGACAAGACGTCGCCACGACGGAATCCAGGCGTCAGAGTCCAAGGAGGCTCCCGGTCGTGGTCAATATCTTGCATGCCGTCATGCCGGTCAGCCGTCGAACCCGCCCGGTGTGCGGTGGACAGCGATCGAGCCCGCGTGACCGTCAAGTCGACAAGCCAGGAAGCTTGTCTCGAGGGCGATGTCTGGCGAACGTCGGTACGCATCATGCCGCATCACGCGCCGCGGCCGGAGCGGTCAGTCGCGAGTCCGCGCGCTCGGCGACCGACGACTCACACGACTCCCGTTCAGGACGGCAGCTGCTCGTAATACGAGCCTCGTCCGTCGTCGGCGACGCACGCCATCGGGCGTTTGGTGATGTCGGCCTGCTCGCCGGGTGATGCATCGTCGATTGCGATAGGGAAACGTGCGAACCCGGACGGTCTGCGTGGCGCCGCCTGTTGGCTAAACGCAAAGGACAGAAAAAAGCGGCAGCGCTTGTTCCTGACGCCCCCTCGTCGCGTGCTTGCGATCCGATATGGTGGGACGATCAGTCTCTCCAGCCGAATCGACAACCGCGCACCGCCCGACCACGCAGTTGCGCCGGTCATTCACTCGTCGCAACCCGGCTCGAAGCCGGCGTGGAATATGCGCTCGTCAATTGTTCCCTGCCACTCGTAGGCGCCCATGTCCGCCGCGGGGCCGAAGACGCGCGCGAAACCGCTGTCGCGCTGATCGTATTGCAAGCTCGCGTTGTTGTTGCCGGTGTCGACGGCGGGGCTGTCGTGCATCAGCGAGAGCGTGCGCGTGGGGCCGCCGTTGCTGGCCAGAGGTTCGAGCCTCGGGCAAGCGAGAAGCGGGTTGCCGGGCAGGACTACATTGGCTGAAATGACCAGGTTGTTTGCAGCAGTGGCCGAGAACTGGCTGCCAGCCACGAGCAAGTCGGCGCCCTGCGGATTGTCAGTTGCTACGTTGTCGGCAAGGATCGAGCTTTGCAGTCCGAGCGTCGCGGCCTTGCTCAGCGTGTCGAAGACGATGCCGCCGCCGATCGGGGCGTGATTGAAGGCCACGGTCGAATTGAGCAGGGTCATCGAACTTGTCGTGCGGATCCCCCCTGCCGAGTTCTGCGCCGAGTTGTCGGCGATCGTGCTGTCGCTGATCGTCACCGGCGAGACGCTGCCCAAATACAGGCCGCCGGCGTAATACGCGCTGTTATGGTCGATGACCGAAGCCGAAATGGCGATCGGACCTGCCGCGAATGCGCCACCGCCCTGGCCGCGTCCGAACATGTCGCTGGCGGTGCCGACGGCGCTGTTGTACGAGACCGTGCTGCGCGTCAGCGTGAGGCCGCCGGTGGCGAAGATTCCAGCGCCGCGCGCCGCCGACGCCTCGTTCTTCAGCCGATTGCCGGTGACCACGCTGTCGGTCAGCGTCACCGCGCCGTACTGCGCGACGATGGCGCCGCCGAAAGCGGAAGTTTGCGACCGGGTGTAACTTCCGGACACCGAACTGTGCGCAAGCGTGATGGAACCGCCCACGTCGATCGCGCCGCCACGCGCCGTGCCGCCGCCGGCATAGGTAATGGAAATGCTGCTTTCCGACATCGACACCGAGCCCGCAGCGTAGATCGCTCCGCCACGGACGGACAATCCGATGGCGAGGCATTCCGAAAGACTCACGCTGGTCAGGCTCACGCTTCCTTTCGAGTAGATGCAGCCACCGTTTGCCGCGCCCGAAAGGTCCTGCTGCACGCCTGCTGAAAGCGTGATCCCGGCAATTGCGAGCGTGCCGCCGCCGGTATGGTGCAGCAGGCGTCCCGGCGCAAAATTCCCCACGCCGGCATTCGACATGATCGTGGTCGTCGGCTGGAAGCCCTTGTGGTACTTGTGCTCGATCGACAGGTTCGGCTGCGGAACCTCGATTTGCCCCTGGGTCAGCGTTATCGTCGCGCATGTCAGCTGGCCGGTATCGACGATGTCGTTGTCGCCGGCCATGTTCTTGATGATGCTGCGCAACGTGCCGCTGCCGTTATCGTCGGCGCAGCTCGTGACAGTGTAGGTGGCGGCAAAGGCCGCTTGTGCGGGCGCGAGCGCGAATGCTGCGGCAATCAGCGCGGCGAGCGGCTTGTGCGAATCGAGTCTGACAGTTTGCGAAGTCACGGCGGCCTCCAGCACAGTGGCGATGGAGGCGTTGCCTGCCTCCGCTCACGGTTACGCTGAACGGGGCTGCCGACTGACAGTGATCGCGGCTAGAACAGCAGGGAGGCCATCCTGCGCCGGTAGGTGCCGACAAGATCGGCGTCATCGAGCGTATTGAATGCGGCGATCAGGCGCTTCTTCGCCTGGCCGTCGTTCCAGTCGCGCTGTGTCCGCAGGATGTGCAGGAACTCCTCGAGCCCGGCCGCCGCGTCGCCCTCGATGACCAGTCGGACGCCGAGCAGGTCGCGCGCCGCGTGATCGGCCGGATCCGTCGCCAGACGCGCGCGCAGCGTGGCCAGGTCGGGCGCATCCTTCAGTGCGCGGGCAAAGTCGAGCTGGTAGCGCACGCGCTTGGCTTTCGCGTCTTCGGCGAGGTTGGCCGGCAGTGCATCGAGTTCGGTCAGTGCCGCGTCGGCAAGACCGGCGCGCAGGTAAGCCAGCGCGAGGTCGAGTTTGAGTTCGGCCTTGTCGGGCGCCTGGGCGATCTCCTGTTGCACACGGGCAATGGCCTGCTCGGGCGTTTCGGCAGGAGCGGCAGTTTCAGCCGGCGCCTCTTCCTCGGCAATGCCTTCGGCGGCGCCGAGGTGACGATCGAGAAATTCACGCACGGCCGATTCGGGCAACGCGCCCATGAAGCCGTCGGCCATCTGTCCGTCCTTCACCAGCACCACGGTCGGCAGGCTGCGGATGCCGAACACGGCGGCAAGCTGCCCCTGCGCATCGGTGTCGACCTTCGCCAGCTTGACCTTGCCGGCATAGCTGGCGACGACTTTCTCGAGGATCGGCGTAAGCGTTTTGCACGGGCCGCACCATGCCGCCCAGAAGTCGACCAGCACCGGCGTCGTCAACGAGGCGCGAATGACATCGGTCTCGAAGTTCTGTTCGGTGGCGTCGAAGACGTGCGGTGATGCGGACATGTAGGGTTCCTGGCTGCGAAGCGTTCAGATGGTGGTCGCCGCGCATGCTATCAAGGTGAGGAGCGAATCTGCCGAATTTCGCCGGCTCTCAGTCCGGAAGACGGCAGCAGAGGTCTCGTGTCGTTGCTGAACGGCGCGGGTGGCGGTTCAGGCGGTGTCCTGCTATTTTCCACCGGCGTGTGGGGAAAGATGCTGCGATGACGCATGGGGGGAGCCGTGACGGTACGCGAACGACGCAAGACTGAGGGCAAGCCAGCCAACGCCCTGAAGCGCGATCTCAACCAGGACCAGATCCTGGCGCTGAGCGAACTTGAAAAATTCGGCTGGGAGCTCAAGTTCATCCGCCGGCCGATGTTCCAGCAGCCGGTCCCGGTGGTTTTCGATTCCGACCGCAGGCACTTCGCCGTTCTCAATGCCGACGGGACGCTCGACGAAACGCCGGGTTTCGACATCCGCAGATGAGAGGAGCGGCACGGCCGACCTACGTCGGTCGTTGGCCTGGGTGAGACAAAGCGCCAGGCACGGATACCTGCAGGCCATCCGGAATTGCGTTTTACTTTGCGCGGCACGCGTGCTTCGCGCCGTCGCCCTTGTGCGCCATCTGGCGTGAATCTATAGTCGAATGACGAATTGCACGAGCCATGCGCGCATGACGACAGCGGTCGGTGAACGGCGGTCAGCGGCACAGAAGCGCTCGCGTGCACGTGCGGGCACGGAAAGCTGAGCATGGACACCGCGCGCTGGGACCTTGCCGGCAACATCTTCGAACGCCTGCTCGGTGCGCCGCAGGGCGAGCGTTCCGACATGCTCGAAACCCTTTGTGGCGATGATGCCGAACTGAAGAACATCGTCGTCTCGATGCTCGAGTCGGAAGACTCGGCCGATCGTTTCGAGCGGCAGCTCGAGCGCGCTTCACCGAAATCGCTCGAAACGACGACCGAGATGGCGGTCGAGCAGGGCGAGGTACAGGTCGGACCATGGCGCCTGGTCGGCAAACTGGGCACCGGCGGCATGGGCGTGGTCTGGCTGGCCGAGCGCGCCGACGGCCAGTTCGAGCAGCGCGCCGCGCTCAAACTGATCAAACGCGGCATGGATTCCGAAGCGGTTCTCAAGCGCTTTCTGCGCGAGCGCCAGATCCTCGCGCGCCTGGACCATGCACATATAGCCCACCTGCTCGACGGCGGCATCGCCGCAGATGGCCGTCCGTATTTCGCGATGGAATACGTCGAGGGGCTGCCGCTGCTGCGCTATTGCCATGAGCGCGGCGTCAAGCTCGAGGAACGACTCAAGTTTTTCATCGACGTCTGTGCAGCCGTGCAGTTCGCCCACGAACACCACGTGGTGCACCGCGACCTCAAGCCGTCCAACATCCTGGTCACCGAGCACGCCGGCGTCAAGCTGCTGGACTTCGGCATCGCGAAACTGCTCGACACCGACGACAGCAGTCCTGACGCGATCACCCACTTGCAGCGTGAGCGGCCGATGACGCCGGCCTACGCTGCGCCGGAGCAGATCCGCGGCGAGAAGATCACCGAAGCCACGGACATCTACGCGCTCGGCTGCGTACTCTACGAACTGCTGACCGGCAAGCGTTCGTACAACTTCAGCGGCGCGAACGAACCGAAGGATGTGCTGAGCATCATCGAGTCCGCCGATCCGGTCGCGCCGAGCCGGCTCAAGCTCGCAGCGCCGCCGCTGCCGCAGCGCCAAATGCGCGGTGATCTCGACACGATCGTGCTGACCGCATTGCGGCGCGAACCGGCGCGGCGCTATGGCAGCGTTGCGGCGCTCGCGGCCGACCTGCAGAATTTCCTCACCGGCAATCCGATCTCGGCGCGGCGCGACAGCCTGTTCTATCGCGGCTGGAAATTCGTGCGCCGGCATCGCACGGGTCTTGCGGCGGCGGTTGCCGTCGCCGCGATCGGCGTCGCCACGCTGTCTTTCGAGCTGCGCGACCGCAGCCCGTTGCAATCGGTGCCGCAGGGTACGTCGATGGCCATCGTCGATTTCAACAACCTGTCGCAGAACGCCGACAGCGCGTGGCTCACGACTGCGCTGTCCGAAATGCTCGCTACGGAACTTGCCACCGGCGGCAAGGTTCACGTGCTTCCGGACGAACTGGTGCGCTCGGCAAGAAGCGGGCTCGCCGCACCACTCGCCGGCGGCTACGCGCTGAAAAGTCTGGCCACATTGCGCAAGAGGCTGGGAGCGGATTACATCCTGAGTGGCAGCTACCTCGTCGGTGGCGGATCGTCTGAACCGATCCTGCGGCTGGATCTGGCCCTGCAGGACACGCGTAGCGGCGTCGCGCGTGCGACCTTCGCGCAGTCGGGCCCGCTGGCGGACCTTTCGACCCTGGTCGAGAAAGCCGGTGCGACCCTGCGCGAGAAATCCGGATTTGCGCCGGCGCTCCTCGACAACCAGCAACGGACGGACAAGGCGCAGCCTCCCAACACGGAAGTCGCGCGGCGCATGGCCTTGGCGGTGGACGCCTTGCGCAAGTACGATCCGGCACGTGCAAAAGACGAACTTCTGCAGGCGCTGGTGTTGGCGCCGGCCTACGCCCCGGCGTACGCGTACCTGGCGCAGGCGTGGAAGGCACTCGGATACGATGAAAAGGCGTTGGCGAGCGCGCAGCAGGCCGCTGCACACGCCGGCAATCTTCCGCCGGGGCCGCGTCTTCAGATCGAGCGCCAGGTCGCAATCCAGAAGCGGCAATGGCCCGAAGCCCTGACGGCCGACCAGGGATTGCTGGCACTCGATCCGAAGAATCTGGAGTTCCATCTGGGGCTGATCGATGATCTGCAGGCAGCCGGGCAGCAGGATGCTGCGGACGCCGAATTGACGAAGGTGCGCTCGCTCCCCGGTGCCGATGATCCGAGAGTCGAACTGAAAGCCGCGGATATCGCCGGGGTCCGCAACGATCCGAAGGGACAGTCCCTGCATGCGCAGCGCGCTTTGGCCAGCGCGCAGCAGCGCGACGAACCCGCGCTTGCTGCACAGGCCAAGCGCTTGCTCGGGATCGCTCTGGACCTGCTTGGGGAATCCGAAAAGGCCGAGGCTATCCTGCGCGAGTCCATTGCGGATTTTCAGCGCAGTGAAAACCCCAAGGGAGAAGCCGGTGCGCGTACATCACTCGCCATTGTACTGGCTGGGAAGAACCAACCCCAGCCGGCGCGTGACGAATACGAACGCGCACTCAACGTGTTTCAACGAATCGGCGATCAAAACGGACTTGCCGCCATATATGCCAACATGGTCAACCCGCTTTGGGATCACGGCGATCGCGATGCCGCGGAGGCCGCGGCCAAAAAGGTGCTCGAAATCCGCCGGGAAACTTCGGATTTGGCGGGCCAGGCGTGGGCGTTGCTCGTTATCGCGCAGCTTCAGCTTGACGAAAACGCAAGCGACGCGACGCTGGACACGTACCGTCAGGCAATCGCTCTCGACGAACGTGCGGGTCAAAGGGCCCATCACCTGAGTGCCTTGAACAAATACAGCGAAGCCCTGCAGCTGCGCGGTGACCTTGATGCTGCCCGCGACGTCTGCAAACAGGCGCAGGCAGATGCAAGCCGTTCGACCAATCCACGTACTGGAATCGGTGTGGATCTTCGTTGCGCAGTCATTGCACTCGATCGCGGGGACAAAGCAACGTTTGTCGCCGGTGCAAACCGGGCCGTCGATCTTGCGCGGGACCATGATGACAAGGACACTGCGGCCTATGCCGGCCTGGCTCTGGCAAGATTGGATATGGCCAACAGGGATTTCCCCGCGGCAGAAAAGCGACTCTCGTCGGCTATCAGGTACTTCGCCGACGGTGAGGTCGTACCGGACGAAGCCGAAGCGCAGGCTTTGGCCGCACTGTGCTACGCGGCGCTCGGTCGAAAGGTGGAGCGAGATCGCGCCGCAGGCCGAGCGAAGGAGTTGCGCAGCGCAATCACGATCCGCGGTTCGGCGGCCGTTGTCGACACGCTGCTAGCACGACTGCTCGCTGACGACGGGCAGCCTCGGCAGGCCGCCCTCCGACTGGTCGAGTTGGCGGACGACGCAGCAAAGCGCCAGTGGATCGCTCGGGAACTGGAAGCACGGCTGGCGGCCATTCCGCTGCTCGAGCAAATCGGTGACGCGTCCGCCGCCGCGCAGCGCAAGCGCGTGGAAACAACGGCACGCCAGCACGGTTTCGGCTGGGTGCTCGACCGTCTGAATTCAACACTGCCAGGGTGACGCCAGCGCAGCTGACGTCACCCTCCTGTTCAATTGGGTTGAACCGGGTCTGACAGTTTGCCGTAAACCGGGATGATGACCGCAACATAGAAGCTTGGTTGAACCGGAGGCGCGAGCTTGCCCTGCATCATCGCGGTTCCCGGCCCCGAGCCGGCCTTCAACGTGATCGACTGCGCCGGGAGTTTGCGGTTACGCAACGCCTTGGCCGCGGCCATATGGATCGCTTTCGTGACTTTTGCGATCTGCTCGGCGGCTGCCGCGTCATTCTTCTTGGACATGTGTGGTCACCTCGGGAAGTTGAGAATCTGACGGTCCGATGAAGTCGCAACGCAGCAGGCCGCGGCCAGTTGCTCAGTTTGGCTGCACCGGGTCCGAAAGCTTGGCGCTCGGCTGAACAGGATCCGAGAGTCGGGTATTCGGCTGAACAGGATCGGAAAGCTTTCCGGCCGCCATTACTCGCGGAGCAATTGCTGCCTTCATCGGTTGCTTCGCAGCCGGCTTCTTCTTGACGACAGCCTTGGTTTTCGTCTTCGACGCAGGTTTCGCTTTGGCCTTCGCCGGAGATTTCGCTTTCGCCCTCAAGCCCGGTTTGCTCTTTGCCTTCAGTGCGGTTTTCTTCTTTGCCTTCGGTGCGGTTTTCTTCTTTGCCTTGGAGGCAGTTTTCTTCGTGGCGGGCGCTTTCTTGGTTTTCGCTTTCTTGGCCATGACGGATTCCCCTCGGGATGTCTGTTGATGGTTGACCATGCCGGGCGCACAAATGCCGTGATCCGTGCTCCCTCAGTTACTTCCGGAATTGACGGCAGGAATTACAGGCAACGCCGCCGGACATAAGCATAACGCGATTTGTCGGTCGCTGGCGCTGGTCGAGTGAACCTGCGTGCGGCGCAGCGGGACTCAGGTCGTGTTGCGTTGCTGCCGTCGGGAGGAAGGAATCATGCGGGCAAGAACGATTTGGGCAGCGGCCCTGCTATGTCTCGCGGTCCAGGGACTCGGCGCACGGGCCGCGTTTTCCGCCCCTGGCGCCGGCCTGGGGGCGCAACTGTCGCTAGCCGTAGCCGATAGCGATCAGATATTTCCCGGAGGTTTCGAGCAGCTGTTCACGCTGTCGATCACTAACTATCTCGATTGGTGCAGCATCAGCGTCAACTACGGTCCAGCCGCCGCCGATGATCCAATCGATTCGTTTGAGCAGGGCAGGGCGATCGCGTTGCATGGCGATACCTCCAACGCGAGCTTTTTCGATTGGGGCTTCTGGACCGGCACCGATGCCGCCGATCTCGACACGAACAAGGACACGAACATGGATGCCACCGTGACCATGTCGTCCGATCGAAATATCACGGTGTGCTGCCCGGACGTCGGACTGCCAAGCTGCCCCTGACGGCGACGAACCGGGGCTCGCTCCGCGCGGGCGAGCGCATCGCCGCCGGAAGGGGCCGGCGGCAGGCACCTACATCCGCCGGGAGTTTCAGAAGCCGGCGAGGTCCTGTCTTTGGGCGGCCTGTCCTGCCTGCGCGACCGACGCGGCAGGCTGGCCATCCTGTTTGTATACCTTTCCGGCCTTCATGACGAAGTCGACCTTCTGCAACCGCGCGACGTCGTCGAGCGGATTGCCGGTGACAGCGATCACGTCGGCGAACTTGCCGGGAGTGATGCTGCCGAAGTCTTTTTCGTGCTTGAGCAACTGTGCGGCATGCGTAGTCGCGGCCTGGATCACGAACATCGGCGGCATGCCGGCTTCGACCATGTAGACGAATTCCTTCGCGTTCATGCCGTGCGGATACACCGCGGCGTCGGTGCCGAACGCGATCTTGACGCCGGCCTTGTAGGCCTTGCCCGCTGTGGCCTGGATCAGCGGCCCGACGACTTTCGCTTTTTCGGCGACCTGCGGCGGGTAATAGCCGGGTTTCTCGGCCATCTCCTGCACGTACTTGCCGGCGATGATCGTCGGCACGAGCCAGGTGCCGTGCTCCTTCATCAGCTTGATGTCCTCGTCGTTGAGGAACGTGCCGTGCTCGATCGAATCGACGCCGCCGACGACGGCGCGGCGGATCGCTTCGGCGCCGTGCGCGTGCGCAGCGACAGTGAAGCCGTAATCATGCGCGGCGGCGACGATCGCCTTGATCTCCTCGACCGTCAGCTGCGCGTTGTCGACGCTCGAGCTTTCGTCGAGCACGCCGCCGGACGGCATGATCTTGATCAGGTCGACGCCTTCCTTGTAATGCTGGCGCACAGCCTTCCAGGCGTCGTCGGCGCCATTGATGATGCTGTCCTGCGGGCCTGGATTCCCTTCGAGGTTGTGCCGATAGCCGTCGCTCGGATCGGCGTGGCCCCCGGTCGAGCCGATCGCCGTGCCGGCCGTGTAGATACGCGGACCCGGCACGATTCCGGCGTTGATGGCGTTGCGCAGAGCGATCGAATCGTAGTCGTTGTCGGCGACGTTGCGCACCGTCGTGAAGCCGGCTTCAAGCGTGCGCCGCGCGTAGACGACGCTGCGGATCGCATAGTCGGCCGCGTTCCAGCGGAACTGCTCGCTGTAGCGGTTCGGGCTGGTCTGCATCGTCAGGTGCACGTGGCTGTCGATCAGGCCGGGCAGGCAGGTCGATGCCGGCAGGGCGACAAACGTAGTGTTGGAAGACGCATCAGCGGTGCGTCGGAATGCAGCCTGGTCGATCGCGCCGGCGCGGACCTCCTTGATGCGTTCGCCCTGCGTGACGATCGTCGTTTCGCCGAGCAATTTGCCGGCGACGACGTCGACCAGATGCGCACACTGCACGACGACCGTCTCCGGCGCGCCGTCGGCGCCGGCGGCGGGTACTGCGAAAGACGACGCGACGACGACGGCCGCGATGGAGCAGATGCGCATGAGGAACTCCGGCATGATCGGGAGGCGCATGGTAACGTCTGTTGCGCTGCCGCGCCTATGCCGAAGGCTCGCGGCTAGGTCGAGTCGAAACCGTCAGCGAAGATCCGATCGCGGATCTGCAGCTGGTAGGCCCCGATGTCGACGGCGCCGTTTGCCGCCTGGCGCGCGAAGCCGGAGCCGCGCTGATCGTTGGCGAGGCCACCGGCATTGTTGCCGGCGCCGAACACCGGGCTGCCCGTGCGGAAAGCCTGGGTCTGCGTCGGGCCGCCGTTGCCGCCCAATTGCAGCAGCAACGGATCGCCGGTCATCGGCGCAAAGGTGAAGGTGACCGACGGCGCGGTCGCCTGAATCAGGTTGTACGCACCGCTGATCGTGATCGCCGACTTGGCGCCGACGCCGTACTTGTCGCCCGCCGCCGTGTTGTCGGCGACAATGGTGCTGACGAAACCGGCCGCATAGCTTGGTTTGGCGAGGAAGATCGCCGGCGATCCTGGCGACGCCGTGGTGTTGAAGGCGATGGTGCTGTTGCGGATCGTCAGTTCGCCGAACGAGAAGATCGCCGTGCCGCGCGCGTAGGCTGCCTGTCCGGCGCGATCCTGCTCGTAGCTGGTGTTTCCCGATATCGTGCTGTTTTCGATCGTCAGTGCACTGTCGAAGTTTGCCGCGAGCACACCGCCGCCGCGCAGCGCGGCGTTGCCGGAGATCGTACTCTGCTGGATCACCGTCGCGTTCGACGGATTGGTGTTGTCGAGGAAGATGCCGCCGCCCGCGCTGTTGTCGGCGACGGAGTAGGCGTAGTTGCCGCTCACCGTGCTGTAGCGCGCCGTGACAAAACCGTTGGCGAAGGCGCCGACACCTTCCACGGCGGCCCCGGGCTGCGGCACGCCGTTCTGGATCGCGGAATAGTAGTTGGCGGCGCGGTTGTCCGAGATCGTGCTGCCGTTGAGGATCAGGCCCTTGGCGGCATAGACTCCGCCGCCGCGCACGAAGAAGGTAAGGCCCAGCTCCGCGGCGAGCGTGCAGCCGGTGACCGTCGAAGACTCAAGGTCGACCACGCCTGCAGAATCAATGCAGCCGCCGAGGAGCGATTGCGTCGTGTCGTTGGTCGAGAATCCGCCGTCCTCGAGGTGGAGCCGCTCCAGTTTGAGCGTCCCGCCGCCGGTGTGATTGAAGATGCGCGCATGAATGTTGGTTTCAGAGAAATTGCCCGAGATCGTAAAGCGATTCGCATTGTCGGCGTTGTACTTGATATACAGGTCTTGCTGACCGACGCCGATTTCGCCCCCGGTCAGCGTGATCGAGCTGCAATGCATCGAGCTCGGATTCAGCACGACCGTGTCGCCACTGCCGGCGTTCTTGATCGTGTCGCGCAGGCTGCCAGAGCCATCGTCGTTGCAGTTCAGGACGTTGTCGAACGATGCCGCGCGGCAGGGTGACGAGAAGGCGGCCGCGGCGACGCAAGCGGCGATGGCTGCCGCGAGCGGCCGGCGCAGCCCGGAGGGGTACAGTTCGCATGGCATCGGTTGGCTCCGTGCTGACGTCTCGCACAGGGTTACGTCGTCCAGCACGGAACGCTGACGCATTGCTGGGTACAGCCAGACGCGCCGCTCCCTGCCGCCGATTGCACCGATTCGGGGTTGGCGCCGATGCTGCACTGCGGTAGTCTTGCACGCCCCTATCGGCGTTCTGCCGCAGATCGAACAACGATGCGAGAGACTTACGACTTCGCCGCGGTCGAGGCCGCCGCGCAACAGTTCTGGAACGAAACACGCGCGTTCGAGGTGGTCGAAGACGCCGCGAAGCCGAAGTTCTTCTGCCTGTCGATGCTGCCGTATCCGAGCGGCGCGCTGCATATGGGCCATGTGCGCAACTATACGATCGGCGACGTGATCAGCCGGTACCAGCGCATGAACGGCAGGAACGTGCTGCAGCCGATGGCCTGGGATGCATTCGGCCTGCCGGCGGAAAATGCCGCGATCAAGAACAACACGGCGCCGGCGAAGTGGACCTACGCCAACATCGACCACATGCGTGCCCAGTTGCAGGCCATGGGCTACGCGATCGACTGGTCGCGCGAGTTCGCGACCTGCCGCCCGGAATATTACGTGCACGAACAACGCATGTTCGTGCGCCTGTTCAAGAAGGGCCTGGCCTATCGCAAGCAGTCGGTCGTGAACTGGGATCCGGTCGACCAGACCGTGCTGGCGAACGAGCAGGTGATCGACGGTCGCGGCTGGCGCACCGGCGCGCTGGTCGAGAAGCGCGAAATACCGCAATGGTTTCTCAAGATCACCGATTACGCGCAGGAATTGCTCGACGGCCTCGACAAGCTGCCGGGCTGGCCGGATTCGGTGAAGACGATGCAGCGCAACTGGATCGGCCGCTCCGAAGGACTGGAGATCGAGTTCCTGGTCGAAGGCGACCGCACGCCGCTGCGCGTGTTCACCACCCGCCCGGACACGCTGATGGGCGTGACCTTCCTTTCGATCGCGGCTGAGCATCCGCTGGCGCAGGAAGCAGCGCGGGATAATCCAAAAATCCAGAAATTCATCGACGACTGCCGCCATGGCGGCACCGCCGAGGCCGACATCGAAACGCAGGAAAAAAAGGGCATCGACACCGGCCTGTCGGCGATTCACCCGGTCAGTGGCGAACGGCTGCCGGTCTGGATCGCCAATTTCGTGCTGATGGGCTACGGCACCGGCGCAGTGATGGGCGTGCCGGGTCACGACGAGCGCGACTGGGAATTCGCGACCAAGTACGACCTGCTGATCCGGATGGTCATCGTCAGCGACGCGGTGCGCGACGCGATCGTCGACCTCGGCCATGAAGCCGAAGGCAACCAGGATTCAATGAGCGCTGCACTCGGCGAGAGCAAGCCGCTCGATGTAGTCGAAGCGCCTGGCGCACTCGCGCTGCTCGAGGATTTCGAGCGCGGCATCATCGAGGATCGCGCGTACACGGAATATGGTTGGCTGGTGAATTCCGGCGAATACGACGGGCTGGACTATCGCGGCGCATTCGACGCGCTGGCGCGGAAGTTCGAAGGCGAAGGTTGCGGCGCCCGCCGTGTGAACTTCCGCCTGCGCGACTGGGGCGTCAGCCGCCAGCGCTACTGGGGCTGCCCGATCCCGATCATCTACTGCTCGACGTGCGGCGCCGTGCCGGTGCCGGAAGACCAGCTGCCGGTGCTGTTGCCGGAAAATGTCAAGTTCATGGGCGTGCAGTCGCCGATCAAGGCCGATCCGGAGTGGCGTAAGACGACATGCCCGCAATGCGGCGGCGCGGCCGAGCGCGAGACCGACACGTTCGATACGTTCATGGAGTCGAGCTGGTACTACGCGCGCTATACCAGTCCCGGCGCAAAGGACATGATCGATGCGCGCGCCAACTACTGGCTGCCGGTCGACCAGTACGTCGGTGGTATAGAACACGCCATTCTGCACTTGTTGTATTTTCGCTTTTACCACAAGTTGCTGCGCGACGAAGGCATGGTCCATAGCGACGAGCCGGTGACCAACCTGCTGTGCCAGGGCATGGTCATCGCCGAGACGTTCTATCGCGATCAGGCCGACGGCAGCCGCCAGTGGATCAATCCGGTCGATGTCGAGGTGATTCGCGACGACAAGGCGCGCATCACCGGCGCCGTGCTGAAGGCCGACGGCAAGCCGGTCGAGATCGGCGCGGTCGAAAAAATGTCGAAGTCGAAGAACAACGGCGTCGACCCGCAGACGATGGTCGGCAAGTACGGTGCCGACACGGTGCGCCTGTTTTCGATGTTTGCCGCGCCGCCGGAGATGTCGCTGGACTGGTCGGAGAACGGCGTAGCCGGCATGGCGCGGTTCCTGCGGCGGTTATGGGCGTACTCCTGGCAATTCTGCGAATCACGTAATCCGAACCGCATGGCGGCCGACTTGCGATGGACGGCCGCCGAGGCCGACGCGGAGGCGAAGGCTTGCCGGAGACAGATACATGAGTTGATGAATCAAGCGAACTACGACTACGAGCGCAAGCAGCTCAATACGGTCGTGTCTGCGGCAATGAAGATACTCAATGCGCTTGATACTCTGGGGACCCATGCCGCCACGGTCGCGAGCGTATCGAGCGATGTAGGCAAGCCGAAGATCGACGGCGAACTTGCGACGCAACAACGCGAATTTGTTCGTCGCGAGGGATTGTCGGTCCTGCTGCGTCTGCTCGCGCCGGTCACGCCGCACGTCTCGCACAGGCTCTGGAACGAGCTCGACTTCGGCGGCAACATCCTCGATGCCGGCTGGCCGCAGGCAGATCCGGAGGCACTGAAGAAGGCGTCGGTGACGCTCGCCGTGCAAGTCAACGGCAAGCTGCGCGGAACAATCGAGGTTCCTGTCGATGCACGGCGCGATGCAATCGAACAGGCGGCACTGGCCAATGGCGATGTGTCAAAGTACGTCACCGGCACACCGAAGAAGATCATCATTGTGCCGGGCAAGATTGTGAACATCGTCGCGTAGCGGGTTGGTCTCGCGACCCACGAAAAGTCACAATAGGCCGTCATTCCCGCGAACGCGGGAATCCACGTTGATCGTGTTCAGAAAGCAGAGTCAAGATGGATTCCCGCTTGCGCGGGAATGACGCCTTTTCTTGAGGGCGCCGAAAAATCAGTAACTATGCTGCTGCCCACTCAATGCCGATCCTTTACTGCCATCACGAATCTGGTCACAGCTACAAGGTTGCGTTGGCGCTGAGCCTGATCGGCGTGCCGTTCGAGCAACGTCCAGTGGATCTGAATCTCCCGCGCGAATCGCGCCCTGCGGATTTCCGTAACGCCTCGCTGTTCGGCGAAGTGCCGGTACTGGTCTTCGACGACGGCCTCGTCGTGTGCCAGTCGAACGCGATACTCGACACGCTGGCGCAGCACTACGGCAAGCTCGACGGATGCACGACGCGTGAACGGGTACGCGTGCGCGAATGGTTGTCTTGGGAAGCGAACCGGATCGCGATGAGCTTTCCCCATTTGCGCTTCTCGCGCCGGTTCACGCCGGCTGGGCCGGCACTCGATGCATGGTTCAGCGAGCGCATGCTGGCGGATTTCGATCGGCTGAACCTGGCATTGGCGAACAACGACTTCCTGGTCGGCGATGGACCGACGATCGCCGATATTTCGTGCTGCGGCTATCTGTACTGGGCCGACCAGGCCGATGTCGACCTGTCACGCTGGCCGGCAGTCGTGGCGTGGCTGGCGCGAATCAGTGCGCAACCGGGCTGGCATTCGCCGTATGATCTGCTGCAGGCGCACCATCCGATACGCACCGGAACCCGAACATGACTTCACGCCGCACCGCAACCTTCCTGCTGCTCGCTGTCGCCACTATGCTGTTGACCGCTTGCGGTTTCCACCTGCGCGAAGAAGCGCAGTTGCCGCCGGGCATGGAACGCGTCTACGTCGAAAGCGCCGATCCGTTCGGTCCGCTCAAGCGCAACATCGAGCATGCGCTCGAACGCTCCGGCGCGAAAGTCGAGAACAAATCGGGCGATGGCATCGCTGAAATCAAGCTCAGCGCCGTTTCGATCGCACCGATTGTGCGCTCGGTCAGCGCGGCAGCGCGCGTCAACGAGTTCACGATGCTGTACCACGTCGAGTTGCAGATTACCGATGCGGCCGGCAAGGTCGTGCTGCCCAAGCAGGTGATCGAGCAATCGCGCGTCTTCACCTTCGACCAGACTCAGGCGATCGGCACCGGCGCCGAGCAGGACGAGATCAAGAAGGAGATGGAACGCGACATGGTGCAGGTCGTGTTGCGCAAGATCGAAAGCGCCGAGCGCAAGCTGCGCGGATGACCGACCGAAGCGGGCGGTTGCCGATATCGCACGCGGCCTGACCTCCGGCAAGAATATTTTTTCACGCAACCGAATACAGCGGAACGCCAGCGGCATGCCGACGACCCTCGGGCAATTTCACCAGCAACTGACCAGCGGCGAACTGAAGCCGGTCTATCTGCTGGCCGGCGAGGAACATCTGCTGCTGCTGGAAGCGGCTGATGCACTGCGCATGCGGGCGCGCGAATTGGGATACGGCGAGCGTGAAGTGCTCGACGCCGACGGCAGTTTCGACTGGTCCGACCTGACCATGGCCGCAGCGTCGATGTCGTTGTTCTCGACGCGTCGCGTTATCGATCTGCGTCTGCCCGGCGGCCGGCCGGGCAAGGACGGCAGCGCTGCAATCATCGCATTCTGCGAAAATCCGCCACCGGACACGATCCTGCTGATCAGTTGCACGCAATGGAGCAAGCAGCACGAGGGCGCCTGGGTCAACGCGGTCGAGAGAGCGGGCCGGTTCGTGCCGCTATGGCCGCTGAAGCCCAATGAATTGCCCGATTGGATCGCCCAGCGCATGGCGCAGGCCGGTTTGAAACCCGATCGCGAGGCGATCGCCGCGCTGGCAGAACGCATCGAGGGCAATCTGCTTGCCGCGGCGCAGGAGATCGACAAGCTCAAACTGCTGCATGGCAGCGCGCCGCTGGATGCCGCAACGCTCGAGGACCTCGTTGCCGACAGCGCGCGCTTCGACGTGTTCCGCCTTGCCGACGCTGCACTTGCCGGCGACGGCGCACGTGCATTGCGCGTGCTGTCCGGCCTGCGCGCCGAAGGCGAACAGGTCCCGGGTCTGATGGGCTGGATCGTCAATCAACTGCAGACGCTGGCGCGCTTGGCCGGTGCGGGAAACCTGTCGGCCGCCTTGCGCAGCGAACGCATCTGGCCCGCCCGCGAAGGCATGTATCGAAAGGCACTGGCGCGTGCCGACGCGGCCCACTGGGAGCGCTGCCTCGCTGAAGCGTCGCGCATCGACAAGGTCAGCAAGGGCCGCGAAGCCGGCGATGCCTGGGTCTTGCTCGAACGGCTTATTGCCGGCATTGCACAGCCCCGCTCGGGATTCCTTTCAGGGCTGAGGGCCGAGGGCTGAGAGCTGTTTGTGGCGGCGCGCGGTCGAAGTTGCGACCGTCTCTCCACCGTGCGCGCTTGTTGCGCGAGCTACTTGCGGCGCCGATCGTTCGAGTCGATGCTCTGCACCTCACACCTCACCCCTCACACCTCACCCCTCACCCCTCACACCTCACCCCTCACACCTCACACCTCACACCTCACCCCTCACACCTCACCCCTCACACCTCGCCCGTCACCCCTCACCCCTCACCCCTCACACCTCGCCCGTCACCCCTCACCCCTCGCC
>DASXKR010000044.1:0-3391 GCA_036496665.1 Rudaea sp.
AGTAGGTTCACGAGGCCCGCCGGAACTCCAGGGCGTAGGTCCCCTTCTCGACGTGACCACCCCGGGCCCTGATCGATTATGTCCAATTCCACTGCGAAACGGCCAAGGCCACTTTCTCCAAACGTCCAAATTTATCGGCCGCAGCTTACGTCGGTTCTCTCCATTCTCAATCGGGTCACTGGCATCTTTTTGAGTGTTTGCGCCGTTGTGTTGGTCATTTGGCTCGTGGCAGCTGCGACTGGACCGCAGGCCTACGCTGCCGTCGAGGTCGCCATCGCGTCCTGGATCGGCCAAATCGTGTTATTCGGAGTGACTTTTGCTTTTTTCCTGCACTTCTGCGGCGGCATCCGCCATCTGGTCTGGGATACCGTGCACGGTTTCGATCTCCGATCGATCTACATTTCGGGATGGGCGGTCGTGGCGGCGAGCGTCGCGCTCACCGCTGCGGTCTGGGTCGTCCGCTTATCGATGGCAGAGTAGCGTCGTGGACCGCGAGAACATGCGCTCGCCCCTGGCTCGTGCGATTGGGCTCGGCTCGGCTAGGGAGGGAGTCGGATCGTGGTTGGCGGAGCGCGTTTCAGCAGTCGCCCTCGTGCCGCTGACACTGTGGTTCGTCGCCTCAATCATCCCCCATACCAGCAGCGATTACGCCACCTTCATCGCTTGGCTGAGGACACCCGTCGTCGCCATCCTGATGATCCTGCTTCTGTCCGCACTATTCCATCACACCGCGCTTGGATTGCAGGTCGTGGTCGAGGATTATGTACACTCCGGGGTCAAGTTCGCAGCGGTGATCGGAGTGCGTCTTGCCTGCTTCGCACTTGCGGCCGCGGGTATCGTGGCTACGCTCCGTATCGCCTTCAGCGGTTAAAAGGAACGGTGCGCGCGCCTAAGAGCGTGTAACGAAGCTGGCCCAGCGGATGCGGACGCGTCGAACGGCTGCTGGACTAGTCCGTCGAACGAAAAATCTAGGTGTCAAAGCGAATGTTCGTCGAAAGACTGCTGCCCAGGCGCGTGAAAGCCTCGTCACGATTACGCATGATGTCTGGTTGATCCAACCAGCAATCCTTCTGGCGTCAGGAAGCGATCTCGTGATTGTATGCGATTCTGCAGGCATTCTGGCGGGGGTCGTCACAAAGACGGACGTCGTCAGCCAGATTTGTCACTGTCATGGGGCGGGCTGCATAACAGCAGCTTCATTGGCGATGACACGCGACGTTGCGTTCTGTCGGCCGAAGGGACTTGCTGCACGGTGTCTGGGCACGCATGAAGGGCGGAGCCTAAAAAATATTCCTGGCGGCGATCAGGATTCCCGCCCCCTGGGACTTCTCCACGCACGAGACATTCTGCAAGTTCTTCTCAAAAACCATCTCGGACAGCGTCCGCCTGTGGGCGTAGAAACGGTTGAGGTCTATCCTCTTGGTGGAAGGGAGCGGCCGACGGCTTTTTGGTGGCATGCTACCCCGCAAAAAAACATGGTCCATGGGTTGTTGCGCACGTGAGAGTGGTGACGCGTCCGGCGATCCCGTTTAGGAAATTGATCAACAGCGCAGCCCAGCCCTTCCCCCTTAACTGGAGGATTGGCGATGAGTCCGAACAAATCTACAGACAGGGTCCGCCGCACGATGGCGGTGGTCCATCCAAACGCGGCCGCGATTGACGTCGGGGCCACCATGCACATGGCGGCCGTGAATGCAGATCGCACGACTGAACCGGTGCGCAGCTTCGGTACCTTCACGACTGATCTGCATCGGCTGGTGGACTGGTTTGCAGAATGCGGTGTCGACACGGTCGTCATGGAATCGACCAGCGTTTATTGGATCCCGATCTTTGAGCTCCTCGACGCCCGTGGCTTTGCGGTGTTCCTCGTCAATGCGCGCGATGCCAAGCACGTACCCGGTCGCAAGACCGACGTCAGTGATGCGCAGTGGTTGCAGCGGCTTCACTCCTTCGGTCTGCTGCGCGCAAGCTTTCGGCCCAAAGGTCAGATCGCCGAGCTGCGTGCCTACCTGCGTCAGCGTGAGCGTCTGCTCGAGTATGGGGCGTCACATATCCAACACATGCAGAAGGCGTTGACCGAAATGAACGTGCAACTCCACCATGTCGTCACCGATATTACCGGTGCGACCGGTCTGCGGATCATTCGCGCGATCCTAGGCGGCGAGCGCAATCCGGCAGTGCTGGCGCGCATGCGGGACCGGCGTTGCCACGCCACTGTCGAAACGATCGAGAAGGCGCTGGCCGGCAACTATCGCGCCGAGCACCTGTTCGCCCTCGAACAGGCACTCGCCCTCTACGACACGTATCAGGAGAAGGCATATGCCTGCGATGCCCGGATCGAGGCAGTGTTGAAGGAACTCAGCGCCCGTCGTGGTCGCGAAGCAGGTCCGTTGCCATCACCACGCCAGAATAGATCCCGTCAACAGAATTCATTGCTCTTCGATGTCCGCACCGAGCTCTTCGCGCTACTCGGCAAGGATCTTACCCAGATCAACGGCCTCGGCCCCTACCTCGCGCTTAAGCTCGTCGCCGAGTGCGGCGACGATCTCTCCGCTTGGCCGAGTGCGAAACACTTTACCTCCTGGCTCTGCCTAGCGCCGAGCAACAAGATCTCAGGCGGCAAGGTGCTCTCGTCGCGCACGCGCCGCTCTGGAAGCCGGGCAGCGGCACTGCTGCGGCTGGCCGCAGTGACGGTCGGACGAACCGACACGGCCCTGGGCGCCTTCTACCGGCGGCTCTCGGCGCGTATCGGCAAGGCCAAGGCGGTCACCGCGACCGCGCGCAAGATAGCGGTTCTCTTCTACAATGCCGTGCGTCACGGAATGGATTACGTCGACCCTGGCGCGTCCTCGTACGAAATCCGCTACCGCGCGCGGGTCATCGACAATCTGCATCGGCGCGCCAAGGCCTTCGGCTTCATGCTCCAGCCCATGGCGCCGACCCCTGGAATGGCCGTTTCTTAGGAATCGTTTTCCAGCGTCAACTCGCCGATCTTGGCGTGCAGCGACTTCACGTCAATGGCAGGCTGTGCTGCTCGGTCGCCGCCCCCTGGACCGAAAACATCGGCAGCCCCGCCCTCAAGCTGCGCCTTCCACGATGTGATCTGATTGGGGTGGACGTCGAACTGCTCGGCAAGCTGGCCCAGCGAGCGATCGCCCTTGATCGCGGCAAGCGCCACCTTCGCCTTGAAGGCCGGTGTGTGGTTCCGGCGCGGTCGTCTGCTCATGGTCTCTCCTGATTCGCTGGGCACAGCGTGCCCGCCGTCAGGCAGAAACTCCACCTATCCTCCTGTGCAGATTTCCGGGACCAGCTCTCTGCGGATCTTAGAGAGCGCGTTCGACGATGCTTGGCGGCGAATAGAATCCAGTAAGGCCCCATGGGCATTTGAAGA
>DASXKR010000045.1:0-34466 GCA_036496665.1 Rudaea sp.
CGAGCAGGAATTCGAACAGGCGATGCGGCTCAATCCCAAGCTGTACGAGGCAGCCTACTGGTACGCGCGAGCCCGATTGGCACAGGGAAAGTACGAAGAGGCGGTGAAGTTGTTCGAGCGTGCAGCGTCGCTGCGTCCCGAGGACTACCAGACCCAGAACTTCCTCGGCCAGGTGTTCAAGTCGCTCGGCCAGCATGACGAGTCGGAAGCCGCGTACCGGAAATCAGTCAAGCTCATTGAGCATCATCTGGAGCTGAATCCGGACGACGCGCGCGCATGGATCATTGGGGCGGGGGCCAATGCCAACATCCGGGATGCCGAGCGCGCCACGCAGTACGCCGAGCGGGCGATGGCCGTCGACCCCGAAGATCCGATGCTTCTCTATAACGTCGCATGCATGTTCGGGGTTCTCGGCAGGACCGAGGAGTGCCTCGACGCCCTGGAGCAGTCGGTGAGCAAGGGCTGGGGCGACAAGGCCTGGATCGAGCACGACAGCGACCTGGACTCGATCCGCACGCATCCCAAGTATCTGGCGATCGTGCAGGCAATGTAGCTGGAGGTGGGAGGAAGAGAGACCGCGATCTCAGCAGCAACTTTGCTCCTGACTATGGTTGAGACATGCTGCGCGCGCCGATCTTCGGCGTCGATGGCACCCTCGCCGAAGATTTCCTCATCGCAACATGAGTGTCCGCTTCGCGGCCGTGAACTGCCTGCGTGGGGTGTCCGCTTCGGGGCCGACAGTTGCCTCACGAAAGTTTCGCGATCACTGAGCGCGTGCTCTCGACCCACTGCTGCCGTTTGCGAACGTCCGCTGCCCGGCGGGCTGTTACCTTGTCTGAATACAGGCGCCGACGGGTTTGTATCGCGCCGGTCTTAAACAAAACCCGGCATGTGGCCGGGTTCTATACGCGGACCAAATGCATCGGTTGCTACTTTGCACCCTTCGTCGTGTACCAAATCTGCGGCGCTCCTTTGACGCCCGCCTTCTCCATGGCGCTCTTCAACTCCGGCGATGCGGAAAACGCTTTAGCTTGCTCGAGGCTGTGGAAGTCATGAGTTACCGTGACATCATTTGGATTGTCGACCGACTGGTAGACGGCCTGGGCAAAGACGCCCATTTTCTTCTGCGTCGCGCCAAACCCGTCGTACACTTTCTTCCATGCGGTGTAATCCGCGACTTCGTGACGAATAAACATGTGCACATCCGCTGCGAGCGCTGGAGCCGCCACGCAGAGAATACCGAACGCCAGAAGGCTGGCGGCCACATAAGACCTGAACTTCATAGCTGTCCCCTTTCCTGGTATGTCTCCGCAGGCTCTCGGTAAACTACCGAGGGCGGGCGGACGGGAATTGTACATCGCGCCATGGTGAGCTATCAGCGGATGTCTCCGACCCAAAGCGGACACTGGGCAATGTCCGCTTTCGGGAAGCCGAAGAGTGATCGTCCGTGGGCTCTTGTCGCCGACTTTCAGCGCCAGCGCCGTTCCCGGCTGCCCCCTGCAAGAGGCGGACTAGCTCGGCCTCATCGATCGGTTGCTCGCTTCGGCAAATGCTGCGCCGTCGGTGCGCGATAGGGCCCCAGCGGGGCGCTATGGCTCGAGGTCAACGACGCATCATTCGCCAGCTTCCACGCGACATAGGCGTACGCTTTCGAAGTCGCCCCCAAGACAGTCGCGTCGTTGTTCTCGATATTGTCGCCCCACAGGAAGGCTCGATCGACGGAGCCCCCATCGAAGCTCGGAATGTGGCCTTCGTAATTGCCAGGATAACCGCCGAAATAATCGGCTTCCCATTGGGCCTTGCAGCAATCCTGCCCGGTCAGGATGCCGCTGTTCGGTACGCCGATCCAACTGAACGACCAGGAATCCGTACCGTCGTTGCTCTGCCAGGCATAAGGCAGCGCATTGGCCAGGAAATAGTCTTCGAAATAGCTGTTGCCGACTTGCGACGCCTGCACGACGTTGGCGGGAAAATTCGCCGCATCGCCGGAATTGGCCGGGTCCGCGATCAGGGTGTCGAAGTTCGGCGTCGCCGTCACGTCGGAATCGAGATCGAAGACTATCTTCTGAGCGTCCTGCGTCGCCAGCGCCTGGGTGTAGTACTGCGAGCCGTATAGACCGAGTTCCTCGCCGCCGAACCAGATATAACGCAGCCGGTTCGTGGTCGGCGTATGCGCCATCTTCAGGGCCACCTCAAGGATCGTCGCAGATCCGGAACCATTGTCGAGAATGCCGGCACCATAAATCGCGTCGAGGTGTGCATCGAGGACAACGACATGGTTCGGATCGCCGAACGGAGAATCGGCGATGACGTTGTAGTCGGCACGGGCCGTATCATGGACAGTCGAAATGTCCAGATGCACGACGGGATTTCCGCCTTGCGCTTGCGAGTACAGATTGGCGCCGACCGCATAGGAACTCAACGCGACCGGGATAGACGGCGGATTGTAGCCATCGAGGTAAACCCATTCCTGCGTGGCGGTGCGGCCGGGGTTTCCTTCGTTGAAGATGATGACTCCGACCGCACCGGCAGCTTGCGCATTGGCGACCTTGTCGGTCGCAGTGCAGGTTCCGCGCTGGATCAGAGCGATGTTGCCGGACGTGAAGCCGGCAAAATCGCTTGAACTGCAGCCACTGCTCGAACTCGGATCCGGAGACGCCGGAATGATGATGCCGCCAACGGGTTGCACCGTGGCAGTCACGTTCCCGCTGCCGCTGTACGTCGCCGGATTCCAGTCTGTCTTCAACACATACGAGCTCGCCGTCGGGGAGACTTCGCCGAACGACGGCATGGCCGTGAAGTTGAAGTACGGAAACGTGTATTGCTGGATGGTAACGCTGTAACCGGCTGCTTCCATCAATGCGGCGACGTAGTTCACGGAAGCCAGATACCCGGGCTCGCCGAGGGTCCGCGAAGGATGGCCATCCGGACCCGGATTCGCGTCCGCAATCTTCTGGAACGCGACCAGGTGTTGCCACAGATCGTAATTCCGCATGCATTCGACGAGCTTGTTCGGGGAATCATTCGCCCGTGCTTCGCAAACCGCATGGGCGGGTGTCGGCGCATCGAAACCGTCCAGGAAAATGGCACCGGCACCGCAGGTGACGGAACTGACGACGACGTCTCCTGCGCCTGTGTATGGACCAGGCAGATGAAGGTGCAATGCGTTGACCGTCAGACTGCCGTCGGCATTCGAGATCTGTTCGTTGAGTGTCAACAAACCTATCTGCCCGACGACGGGTATGAAGATCGGAATGCTGGTGTTTATCGCCGGGGGGGCGGCTACAGCTCCCAGATATCCGAGAGTGGCATTGGTAAAAGTCACGCTGCCAGTGATCGCGCCCGGGGTCGCACTGCATGACGCTTGTATGTTCAGCGCAGTCACCGGGCCGAGCATGGATAGCACGGGCAACGTCACATTCGTCGACGAGGCCGACGCCGTATCCGATCCGGCATTCAAGTCTGCAACGGTGATGAGCGTGCTGGCCGTGAGGATTCCGGGGACGGTAGTGGCTGACGACACCGTCGCCGACATCGGACCAGCCGTGTTCGAGACGGCGAGCGGGCCAACATCGCTGGACGGCTGTCCGACCAGAGTCATCGCGACCTGCACGCCAAACGCCGACGCGGAAGGTTCGGAGGCAGAGGCCAGTGTGCCCCCAATGCAGCCCAATAAAACCGGTATCCAAATTCGAGCGCGATGCCGTACTGACATGCCTTTGCCTCCTACTTGCGAGTATCGTCAAAGCGCGCCGGGAACGCTGCGGCGACGGCGGCGCGCAGCCCGTCGATGCCGATTGCGACGATCTCGCGCAGGCCATCAAGACCTTGCTCAGGATCGGCTGGCAAAGGAAAATCGACCCCGGCGAGCGGGGCAAAACAGAAGGCTCGCGCGAATTCCCCTGAACTAGCAGATGATGGCCTGAACGGCCGAGACTACCTTTCTATATTTGGATTTGGCAGATTATTGTTATACGCGCCAAGTGGCAATCAGCTTGCGCGCATGGTGAAGGCGATGCAATAGCCTCTTATGTGTCGCTATTCGCACAATCATTGGTTGACTTTTTTTGCCTGCTCTGAACGGCAAGTTCCTGCTTGGCGGAAATGCCGGCCCAGACTATTGGAGAAATCACCCTCGCACTGGCGTCTAGAGTAGTGGGAGAGTCTTCATCAAACATTCGCGGTCGTTGACAGGCAGGTCGTGACCCAAGGTACGTCCCACGAGCGGCAGCTTTGCGGCAGCGTTTGTTGATCGTTGTGCCACGGCTTCGGGCCGAACAGCGACACACGCTGGTCGCTGTCGGCCAACAAGTCGGCTTACTCACACTTCGGTCTGCTCGGCCATTTCGAGCGCGTCATCTACCTCTATGCCAAGATACCTCACAGTGCTCTCCAATTTGCTGTGCCCCAGCAGTAGTTGAACCGCCCGCAGGTTCTTGGTGCGCCGATAGATAAGAGACGCCTTGGTCCTGCGCATCGTGTGCGTGCCATGAGCCGCCACATCCAAGCCGATTTTCCGCGATCCATCCACTAACGATCCGTGCGTACTGTCGCGTCGATAGGTGCGGCGATGCGTGTTGTCGAGTAGGAAACAGGTAGGATTCTGACTGCAAGGCGGCGTGCTTCATCCATTGAGCGACCGACACTCGAGTCGGCTCGGTGATCTCGAACTGCACCGGCCGTTGCGTCTTTTGTTGAAGGATGATTGCGCGTTGGGAGATATAGTCGCCATGGGCGATATCGCGCACACGAAGCGTGACCAGATCGCACGCTCGCAGTTTGCTGTCGATCGCTAGGTTGAACAGCGCGAGGTCGCGGACGTTGTCGGCGAGTTGAATGCGAATTCGAATGGCCCAGATGTCGCGGAGCCTGAGCGGTGCCTTCTGTCCGACGAGTTTGCCTTTGTTCCAGGGTTCACGACGCGCATGGGATGCATCTGCGGTGTTCATGAGCGGCTCCTGCAATGATGGAGGAGCCTATGAGCGTGCGCTACGTGAACTCAGTGGGCGCTGTTCGACCCCAAGCCGACTCTCGTAAGTGTCCGCAATCGGGTAGGTCTTTGGCCGGCAGTGGTGGCTGTTCCGCAGCGAAACCGTCAAGCCTGAATATCGTGCCGGCGAACTAAGCGCATTGGCAGCCACGCTCGCGAGAATCAAACGCCGATCGACTCGGCATCGCGCTGCAGTTGCTGTCGTGCATCGCCTCGCGCCACGACTGTTCCACACCATGCAAGCACTTCGAGAGCAGTCCGTTCCGGACTAAGACTTCGCGCATCGATGGCGCGATCGTGCAGTCCATATGGACCCCATTCAAGCGGGTCGGAAACGCTGAAGATTCCAACCGTGGGAACGCCGCTGGCGCACGCCAGATGCATCACACCGCAGTCGGCACTGATAAACAGGGACATCCCTGAGAGCACGCTGGAGAGTTTGCCAATACTATTCGAAAAGTACGCCGGGTAGCGCGAGCGAAGCAGTGACCTTCCGGTCAACGGCACTATTTCGACCAGTGCAAAGCCTTTCTTGTGCGCCTGTAGCACGGTCAGAAAGGCGTCCCACCAGTCGGCATCGAAAACCTTGGGTCCCGTGGCGTTGGCGAATACGCCGATGACCCCATGTTTTTTGGTGGCGTCAGGCAAGCACGACGTAATATGCTTCAGCGTCTCAAGTCCACGTTGCCGTTCCGCATCCGAAACGAAAATGTCGAGGGTCGGGTAGGGCAGACGTTCACGGCGCTCCAGCGCAGATCTGAGGAGCGCAACCGGCAGCTGCCCGGCGTGCCTTGGGTTGCTCGGCACAGGAACCGGATGTGTGATCGGCCCCGACTTCGCCGCACTGCAGAATCCGACCTTGAATCTGCCCCTGGCAAGCAGCAGCAGCAAGCGGCCTGTCTGCGACCGCGGGCATGGGTCTATCACGAGATCGTAGTTCACGCGCCGCATCTGGCGCAGAACCCGCAGCAACTGGCCCAAGTGAGGAAACGGGTGCGCGGGAAGTCGGTAAATCGTCTGCACGGATCTTCGCACGCCGAAAACCTCGGCCGCCACCGCATGTCCGCCAACGATATCGATCTCCGCGCCTGGATACGTCGCTTCGATCTCGCGAATCAGCGGCGTCAACAGCAGCGTATTGCCAAGCGTCAGCGTGCGGCGACAGATGAGCACGCGGTAGATCCCGCTTGCAGGCAAGGGCCCGGCGATCGTTGCGCCGGATTCAGGCGTGCCGAAAAGAAATTGCATCGCGTGGCGGCTGATGCGGTGTCGCAGGGAAAGCGTTTCCACAGGTGAGGATATCCCCATGTGTCGGTCGAAAGCGCAGAGGAAGTCGATATGATTACGCTAGCGGCGATCGCCTGCCTTGTCCAGATCATTCCAGATGAAGACAGTATGCCGGGCGCTTGCTAGTTGGGCGCCGTCACCTGTGCCTGCAGGCGCACCGCAGCGTTGCGCAAGCGCAGAACCGAACGTCACGACCGCGATGTTATCAATCAAGTACAGGCTGTAGGCACTCGTGTTGCGTATTGCGGTCAAGTGACAGGTCTTTGCCAAGGTCGCGGCCGCCAACTGCGAGGTCTGGGGATCGGTGCGGGGGTGCAGGTTGACGAAATCCGGCAGGTAGTGCATGAGAAAGATAGGAGTGAGGAACAGGTCATCCGCGTCGATATACGGCGGGACCAGATCATGGATGATCGGAAATTGCCCGGCAACATGCGCCGTCACTGGCGCATATCCTGCCGCGCCTTCGAGCAGGATCGCACGCATGGGACCGGCCGCCCTGATCTCCGCAAGATCGTCAGCAAGCCCCGCGGCGATCCGATTCTCGTATTCCTTTTGCACTCCGAGCGCGTTGCCGTAGGCGCTAGCGATGGTGCACATGCCGACTGCCAGCATGCCTGCGACGGACAGTGTCCATGCGTCCGACTGGTGCCATTGCCGCAAGGCGGCCTGCATGATGATCAACCCGGCTGCGAGGAGCGCGCCCACACCCGTTAGCTCGCGAGCCGCGATCGGCGGACTGACCAGAAACAGCATGGGCCCGAGCACGCAGGCGAGCGCGACCACAGGCATCAAGAGGGCTGTCGCGAACAGGATTGCGCTGACCCAGACCGGCTGCGTCAGCCGAACCCTGAGCGCATAGCGGATGCCGATGACGACGGGCAACAGTCCGAGCACCAGCATGACAGGCCCGAAGTACATCCACCAATGCACATCGAAGCTGCCGCCGATGTAGTTAAAATAATCGACAATATTGGCCTTTACGAGCGGCAGTTGCTCGAGGGTGTGGATCTTTTCACTTTTTTGTTTAACCCACCCGTTGACGTGAATGCCGACGACGAGTTGGTAGACGAGCATCGACGCGCCCGCTTGCAGCAGGCGGTAGCAGAATCGGATGAACAATTCGCGAGGAGTCTCGTCACGGAGTTGGGCGAGCACCAGTTCCAGCAGAATGAAGAGCAGATAGGCATTGACGGCAGCCTGGTAGAAATTGAGGCTTGCAAAGATCACGAGAACTCCCAGCCACCACCCGCGCCGATCGCTCTTGAGGCTGACGATCGGCAGCAGCGCGAGACCCAGCGCCAGAGTCATGCTCAAGGAGTCGAACTTGTAAGAGAGATTTTCCAGGAAGAACGGCTGCGCCCCGAGCGGGAAAACCACAAGCGCAGCCAGCCATGGCGAGCTGATGGCAAATCGCCGAGCGGCAAGTACCCCGACCCAGGAGAGTATTGCGATGGCCGCAAGCTGAGTCAGCGGGGATATATCGACCATCGCGTGGTCGTAACACTGCAGCGCCCTCATCAGCAGATTTGTCAGCGGCCTGCCTGTGGCATCCCAGCCTTGACGGCCGATCAGCGCACGGCTCAAATCGTCGTTGTAATAGCGATTTGCACGCAGGATCGGCAGCAGGACAACAAAACTGAGCCCGAGAAGGATGAGGAATATGCTGCGCTCGTCGCGAGCCGAGCCGGAGCGTTCGGTAACTGGACTCATGACGGGCCACAGACCGGGCGACCGCGGACGATCGTGTCGACGCAGAATTGCATGCACGTTGCGAGGGAGCTCTTGCGGGAGCGTTGCCGAGCCGCGGAACGTCGAACTTCTTCGGGGCGTTCGTGTGGAGCTGATGCGCTGCCGTCGTTCGGCGCATTCACATGTTGCCTGCGTTGGTTACCAAGGTTCGCGGACAGATCATCGTACTTGCGCATTGGTGCTCGCGTCAGCCAGGCGGTCGGTAACGATTTGGGCAATGAGCGCGGTGGTCGACTTTGCGGGCAAGAGTGGCATGAGCACCACGCGGCCGCCGCAGCCTTCCACGAGCTCCCGGCCGACGACGTCCTGGAGCCGGTAGTCCTGTCCCTTGACGAGGATGTCGGGCCGGATGACGCGCAATACCTCCAGGGGCGTGTCCTCTTCGAAGATCGTGACGGCGTTGACGCAAGCCAATGCAGAAAGGAGTGCCGCTCGCTCGCTCTCGGCCATGATCGGGCGTCCGCTTCCCTTGAGCTGTCGAACCGATGCGTCGCTGTTGATGGCCACCACGAGAATATCGCCACATTGGGCCGCTTGATGCAGCAGCGACACATGCCCTGCGTGCAACAGATCGAAGCAACCGTTCGTGACGACGATCCGTCGGCCGGCGGCGCGCCACTCGTAGACTTTCGTGGCAAGGTCCTCTCTGGAAAATACTTTCTGCTCGCCCTCGCCACTCAAGACGGCCTGTATCATCCGAGGGTCTACCGCCACCGTTCCCACCAAGCTAACTGCAACCGCGGCGGCGGCATTGGCTATATATGTCGCATCCTCCAATGTCGCGCCGGCCGCGAGGCAAGACGCGAGCGTCGCAACTGCGGTGTCGCCAGCGCCGGTCGTGTCTGAGACGGGACGGCGCGCAGCTGCCGGGATCGCCAAGTACGGTTCCTTTCCTGACGCCAGTAACATGCCACGGTCACCCAGCGTTACCACGATTGCGTCGACGCCCGCCGACGCTGCCAACGCACGTGCGACTTCTGCAATTGAGTCGACGTTATTGGGATCGAGCGTTTGCCCAGAGGCAGCAAGCTGCAATTCACGTAGATTTGGCGTGATAACGCTCGCTCCACGGTAATCACCAAAATCGCGACGCTTTGGGTCGACTATGATGGGGATTCCCAATGGTCTCGCGAGCGCGACAATTTTCTCAATCACCTGCCGGGTCAGCACGCCCTTGGCATAATCGCTCAGAATAATGATGTCAGGGAGCGGACCGTCGTTTAGCCGGTCGATCAAGCTGCCAGCGACGGCTACCGGACAGGGCGCAACGTCCTCCCAATCCAGTCGCAGCATCTGGTGATTGCGTCCGAGAACGCGAACCTTGCGCGTCGAGTGGCGGTCGGAAAATTGCAGCACCGCGCGCGCGTCCAGGCCTGCCTCCCCGCATAACCTCAATATTTGCGCGCCGGAAATGTCCTCCCCCAATATGCCGGCAAGGCTCGCATGCGCTCCGAGCGCTGCGACTTGGCGTGCGACGTTCGCAGCACCTCCGAGGCGGTACTCGATGTTGGAAACCCGAACGACCGGAACCGGCCCTTCTGGAGAGATGCGATCGACAGTGCCCATCACGTATTCGTCGAGCATGATGTCGCCGATGATCCATATCTGCAGGTCGGATATGCGCGCCAGAATGCTGGCGAACGATGACCCCTTTGGGAAAGAGTAAGCTTCGTCCCCTGCGCTCATGGGCTGGGGCACCGGCTGGTCGCTTCTTCAAGGGCTTCGGCAAGTGCGTGAATGCAAATGTCATGCACTTCTTGGATGCGTGCGACGTCTCTCGACGGGGCACGCAGAATCACGTCTGCGTGAGATGCCAGCGACCCACCATGATCTCCAGTGAACGCGATAACTTTGCAGCCCATTTGTCGAGCGGTCTGCGCGGCTTCGACTACATTGGGTGAGTTGCCGCTCGTGCTAAAAGCCATCAACACGTCGTCGCACGCGCCGAGAGCTTCGATCTGCCTGGCGAAAACACGTGCGTACCCGTAATCATTTGCGAGTGCTGTTAGGATTATCGGATCTGCGGTAAGAGCCACAGCCGCAAGTGCGCGACGTTCAAGACGAAATCGACCCACGAGCTCTGCCACAAAGTGTTGCGCGGTAGCTGCGCTTCCACCGTTGCCACAAGCGAGTACTTTCTTGCCGGACGCTATGCATTCTTGGAGCATTTTGGAAAGCTGCGCCAGAACGGGCGGCAGCGTGACGGCGGCCTCGCGAACGACTGCGCCGTGTTCCCCGAATATTCGGTGGGCTATCAACAGGCCTTGATTCGCTCTGGGAACGGAGTCGGCCACAATGGCCCGGGCGAAATCTCGCAAGTCGTCGTACGTGGGCACTTGCTGTCCAGCTATGGCCTCCGTCAGGTGACCCTTTCCGGTCCGAACCAATGCGGCGGTAACGCCGGCGCTCCACGCCGCGCGCAGGTCGCGCAAGTCATCCCCGAGCGCGATGGTCTGGGAGGCGTGCACGCCGGAGGCCGAAATCGCCTTCACGAACAAACCTGATTCCGGTTTGCGGCAGTCGCACGCGTCATCTGGGCCATGGGGACAAACGAACACCTCATGGATGGTCGCGCCCCCCCGTGCGGCGTCGTCAACCATGCGCGCGTGCACAGCATCGACGTTGGCGCGATCAACCAGGCCACGCCCAACTCCGGACTGATTTGTAGCAATTGAAATACGTATCCTCGCCGCACTGAGAACTCGCAGTCCGTCAATGGCGCCGGGTAACCAGCGCCATTGGGACCAATCGGATACCCAGCCGCCGTCGGACTGTTCGACATTGAGCACGCCATCGCGGTCGAGAATGACATGCCTTATCGGAGGTACCACACAATCCTCAGCAGTGAGAATCTGTTTGCGAAAGATAGCGTTCCACGTAAATCCGAACGCCTTGTTCGATCGTGGTGAAGGGTCGCGCAAAGCCGGCGGCCCGCAGCCGGTCGGTTCGCGCTTGGGTGAAATACTGATAGCGAAGTCGCATATTTTCCGGCATGTCTACGTAGGTTATTTGCGCTGCGTGTCCAACAGCAGCGAAAAGTGCGTTAGCAAGATCGGCAAAACTTCGGGCAGTCCCGGTGCCTACGTTGTAGACGCCATTGATCGTCGGATTGTCAACGAACCACAGGATTACTTCGACGCAGTCATCTACGTAGATGAAATCTCGCTTTTGCTCGCCATCGGCGTAATCTGGATGGTATGACTTGTACAGCGTCACGGCTTTGCCGCTGGCTGCGGTAGCGTAGCTATGTGCAATGACACTCTGCATGCCCGCCTTGTGGTACTCGTTCGGTCCGTAGACATTGAAGAACTTCAGGCCGGCCCATTGCGCAGGTGGTGGCTCACCATCGGCCACCGCACGCGCTACTCGTCGATCAAATAGATGCTTACTCCAACCGTACAGGTTGAGCGGACGTAATTTTCCCAGAGCCGCTGAAGATCCATCGTCTTCGAAACCATGTTCGCCGGAACCATAGGTCGCTGCGGAAGAGGCGTATAGAAATCGCTTGCCGTGGCGAGCGCACCATTGCCAAAGGAACCATGAAAGCCGAAAGTTGACCTCGATCACGAGATCCGCATCGCCGGCACTCGTCGACGAAATCGCGCCCATGTGAACAATCAGGTCAACCGCGTCACCGTTCGTATCGAGCCACGGACTCAGGCGCTCAGGCGCCACCAAATCACAGAGGTCCGTCTTGGCAAGATTGCGCCACTTGACACCATTTCCCAGAAAGTCGCACACGGCGACGGAGTGACCATGTTCGGCGAGGCGCGCGACGATGTTGGAGCCGATGAAACCCGCGCCACCCGTAACCAGAATCATGGAGTCGAAGCCGCAACGCAGCCCGCGTAAGCGCTTATATCCGTCATCGTGTCTCGAGAAGAGGTTGATTGCGCTTTATCGTCGAAAAGGTCTGCATCGAGACCCGCGTGGCTGCGACGGCCCAAAATTTTTCCCTCGATGGTGGAAATCACGACTTGCGCGACCTCCTGGGGGGTCTTCCCGATCGACAGGATTCCATGATTGTGCTGCCCATACGGTGCGTACCTCTTAGGATCTGATGCCAAGAACAGGCCGATCGTTGGCGCTCCGCTAGCAACCGCCAAGTGCATCACGCCGCAATCGGCGCTGATAAAGCAAGTCATATTTGAAATGAACGCCGCGACTTCTCTGATGCTCGTCGAGGAAAAGGAAGGCAGCTCCCCGCGAAGATGGGCATGTCCGCGCTCGGAGGCGACTTCAACGAAGGCATAATCGGATCGTTGAGAACGAATCTCTGCCAAGAACTGCGACCACCAGGCGCTGTCATGACGTTTGCTCCCGGTCGCGGACGCGAATATCCCGATTGTCAGCGGGGAGTGTGTTGGACCTCTTCCATCGATGATCGCGTACAGCCTTGCCCGGGCTGCGCCGCGTTCGGCAACGCTCAGGCTGAGAGTCAATCCAGGGTATTCATTGTTCCCCTTGTGTCCGGAGCGCGACAGAGCATCGCGAAGCAGAAAAACTGGCAGCTGAGCCACGTGTATCGGAGCCAAACGCCCGTCGCGGCACGATTCCGAGGTCGAAATACCAATCGCGTGGGTTGCTTTGGCAGCGGCCAAGAGCAGGCGCGCTGACTGCGATGCTTCGCATGGATCGATTGCCAGATCGTATCGGTTCCGTCGCAACTTCAGCAGAGCGCGCACGACATAGATTGGATGCTTGGCCATATGACGAGGCAGGCAAACAACGTCTGCGATGTTCTGAAAGTCCCGAAATACCTCCGGACCTGCGCAACCGCCAACAACGACGTCAACTTTCGCGTCATGAAACGTCCGTCCAAGCTCAACGATCAAGGGTGTTAGCAGCAACGTGTTCCCAAGGCGATGATTGGGCCGGCACACCAGGATGCGATGAATGCGTGCTCCAAAGAGTTCACCATTGCGCCGAAAGGTTGCTTCTATGTCTCGATACACGCGGCCCAGCAGCCAGCCCACGAGCGCCCGGCGCAAAGCATCGTAGCTTCTGCGATCAAGAAGGAATCCAAATTTGCTTGATTTGAGTTTCATGATCTTTTTAAAGTAGCCAGCATCAGGTCGCCGCCTTCCAAATCTCTTTTACTATCTCCCTCGTCTGCTGCGTAGCCCGCTGAAGCGGTCAGGCTACTGCACTCGCGCACGATCATCTCGAACCGCCAGATACTGAGAAACGCGTGGGATGGGCCCGGGCCAATGGATCGTTCCGTATCGTCCTGACGGGGGACAGCCGGCTGTGTAGCCGCAGCACAGCAGCGGTTCGGCGCGACGCACTTCTCGCCGGAACGGTGTTGGCGCATTCCCGTGACCGGTTCGGCTTCCCATTGGTCTGTCGGGTACTGGACGCGTTAGCGTGCGGATCGCCAGCTCGGCGACTTCCTCAGGACTCTTGCCGGGCGTATTTAGAGCCTGATTGTGGCGTCCGTAGGGTTCGTACAGCGAGGCATCGGTCGCCGAGAACAGGCCGATGGTGGGTGTGCCAGCCGCACACGCAAGATGCATGACGTCGGTATTGGCGCTGATGAAATGGGTCAGATTGGACATGACCGATGCGAGCTCCCGGGGACTGCTTGAATGATGCGCCGGGAATCGATTGTCCAGGCGGGAGCATCCGTCCTCCGAGAGAATCTCGACGACCACATACTCCGGAAGGCGGGCCCTGATCGTCGCAAGAAATTGCAGCCACCATGACTGGGTCAAGCGCCTGGCGTCCGATGCCGCGGCGAAAACGCCGAGAATCTTGCGGGACCGACCATCCTCCGCGGGTTGTGACAGGGCCTGCAACGTTCGCAATCCGGCTTGACGTTCCAGCAGACTGAGCTGCATCGCGAGCGCTGGATAAACGGTGTCATTCACGCACGCGTCGTCCGCCAGTGCGTGACGGAGTATGAACACCGGGATCTTTGACAAATGTCGCGGCGCGGAGAACATGACGTGCATCCAGGCGTTGTTCTCGGGTTCCGGCACGCCCATTAGAAAGCGCGGGGCAGCATAGGCCAGGACCAGACGACCGGTTCGCGAGTTGATGCTGGGATCGATCGCCAAATCGTAGCGTTTCCGGCGGATCGACCTCATTATTTGCACGGTTGCCGGAAAATCGCTGACGATACTGCGGGGCATACAGTAAATGCGGCCGATATTCGGGTATCCCTCAACCATTTCGTTCGCTGCGCCGCCCGCGATCAAGACATCGATTCGTGCGCCCGGAAACACGTGAACCAATTCGCTTATTAATGGCGTAAGCAACACAATGTTGCCGAGTCGGTGATGCGGTCGAAGCACCAGGATCCGGTGCACCTGGGCCGCTGGGAGTTGCCCAACGCCAATCAAGCGATTTTCGACTGCGCGAAATATGCGACTTAGCGGCCAGCGCATTATGCGCTTTCGGCGATCGCGGTCGGTCAGCCATCGGCGCGCGCGCGCGATTTCCTGCCGCCAGGTCATGTCGCTCCCTCGCTACTTTCTTGACTCGATGAATCACGCAGCGCGTGCGTTTCGTTCTTGACCGCAACATGCGATGGTGTCGGCGCAGTCTGGTAGCGCAGTGGTTGGAGCGGCCGCGTCATTCCGTCTCTCCGAAATCACGCGCGGACGGTGCTGCAACACGCACTAATCTGTGCATGCGATCCTCGATGGCACAAACCAATAATCGCGGCAATTGGTCGTAGTAGGTTCCCCAGGCAGTTCGCGCGTCTGCCGGGATACGTTCAATAGAAGCAACACGAATCTCAATCGGTAACAAACCGATTCGCCGGAAGGCATTTCGTAACGTGGCACTGCCTGTGAATGCAATCCAGCGGAATCCGTCGTTATATAGACGGTCGGTCAGTAGACTGATTAGGGTACGCATCGCTCCCGGGAATGTTCCGCTTAAGTGCCCCACTTCGACGATGGACGCCCGGTCGACTGCGGTGTGCGTGCATACGACAATCGCCTGTTCAATGGGTTGATCCAGATAGTGTTCAAGAAACATTCGATGATGGGACGAGCGCAATCCCACCGCTCCGCGGATTTCCCCATCTTGGCCATACATGCCAAAAAGTCGCGGCATGAAGGCTTCGATACGCGCGCCGAATCGTTCGGCGAAGTAGTGAGCAATGAATCTTTCTACGACGACGCGATTCGCGCCGGTAGCCTCACGCAGTTCGCCTGTTGCGATCGCTGGTGAAATTCCGAGGCCTCTTGATGCAGCGGGTGACAGTTGAGAGCAATGCACCTCGCGCACGGGCATCGAAGCGTTCGCGCATCGAGTCGGGTCAGGTTGCGGGCCGGCGGTCAAAAGGACAGAACTCGTCGTCGTTTGCATATGAAGCGGCTGGCCGATCCTTTGGAATCGATTGCCGCGTCGCAAATGCCGTGCCAGTTTTTTGCAATACCTCTGAGCGCCGCCAACCGCCTGATAAAATTGCTCTATTGTATAAAGGTTAATTATTTATTCGTGGGCCTTTCGACTGGGGCATATCAGAACCTGCAATTGTTGTCTACGGATTCTGCAGCGGCGCGCAGATCGTGTTGCGCCTCGGGCAGTTCGGCACATCGCCAACGGTAAAGACCACGTTCACATGGTGGCCGACTGGGCATGACGATACGTATCCGATAGCGCCCGGAGTTGACACTACAAAAAGTACTACAGCTTCCTCGGATGCCACTACGTGGGGCGGAAGGACGCCATGAAAATACATCTCGCGCCAGTAATCCTCCATGGCCTCCGGATCCCGCCCGAGAATGCATTGCGAAAACGCTCGGCGCAAGGGGTGGCCGGCGGGGAGGTTGACAGGCTGTACACGCGTACCATTTTCCCAGTAATTCTGTCTTCGCCGGAACATCAGGGAGACTGATTCGCGCGACAGTCGCTGATATGACGCATCGTCTGATGCGATGACTGCGAACGGCTTGTCGCCGGGAGAAAGGGTCTCCTGCGCTGCAAACGCAAGTGGGAGCAGATTAAACGCCAGCACTGTCAGGGTAATCCGCGACCAGTCGCTCATAGGAGAATAGCGATCGAGCACAGCAATCCGTCCGGGGCACCAATCCGATTGTTCCTGCTGCCGATCCACTCCGCTTTAAGCACGAGCCCGTGGGTGATCCTGTAGTTGAGCCCGGTCAGCAGTAGTTGGGTGGGGCCTTGTTCGGCTGCCGCGCGAAACGTCTCGTAGCGGACCACCCCGAAGAGCTTCCCTGAGAGAGGCGCGACAAATTGCACGAAGGCGCCTTTTTCGTCCTGCGAACTACCTTGATCAGAAAAGCGATATACCGCTTCCGCGCTGATTTCGTATCGGTCGTGGGACCATTCGAAGTCGACGCCAACAAGCTGCTTCCGCTCCGGTCGGGTTCGGCTCTGTTCAAAGTCGGCAGCCGAAAAACCGAGTTGGCCACCCGACACCATCGGTACATCGACGTGCGCGCCAACAGCGCTCGAGAAGGTGTCAAGATCGGGGTTTGGGCGAAGATCATTGCCGCCCGAGCCGTATATCGAGTAGTCGATCCCATTGCCGATGTTGGGCAACGTCTGCGTCACCATGACGCCAGTCATATTGGTTGGAAATGCCAGGGTCGTGACCATCGGGCGCGACGTGGTCCACACCAGCGGCGTAGCGTGAACGAGATTCCAGTGTCCGATCGGCGTGAGGAACTTGCCGGCTCGAATGTCGGTTGTGTCGGTCAGCGCGTAGTCGACATAAAGGCGTTCAAGCGACAGGTAGCCATTCTCCTGTCTCACATCCGTTCGGTCGGAGGACCGGGAGTACAACGCATTCTCAAATTCGAGTTCTGAGAAGAATTTCCAGCGACTGTCGCCCTCCCACCAGACGAAAAGACTTAAGTTGTCGATCGCGAGGCGCTGAGGTGCGTCAGGCGGATTTTCGTAGCTGGCAGTGGCGTATCCGCCGAGGTTGATGCCAGTTCCGGGGATCTGGAAACCATCGCCGAAACGGTAGTTGATATCGCTCAGCGTCGCTTCGTCACCAGCCGCTTCACACGTCGCCGTAACGAGGCACAATAGCATCGTGTGTAGCGCGATCCAGACGTCAAAAGCTCGCGGTTTCAACATCGGGCGATTGTGGCGCGTCCGCTGGGGCGGAGAGCGCCAAGCCTTTGCGTAGGCGTATTCACGGTGAACGCATCGACATATTCATTCGGTTACCATGCTGCTATGACCATTCGCAAGACGCTGCTCGTTGCGTTCCTGAGCGTCGGCTTGATTTCCGCCATAGTTCTGACGAGCCTGGCGTTTGTCAAGGCGCGCGAAGCGCTGCGCGCGGAAATCGAAAGAAATCTTGCTGTCGAGGCAGCCGGCATCGCCGCAGACATCGACAAGATGATGTTCGAACGCCTGCAGAACGCTGCGATCTGGAGCCGCCTGGACGTCATGCAGGACTTGCAGATCCGCGATGTGGACAAGCGACTTTCACGGTTTCTTGCGGACCTGCATGCAGGCTATCGCGACGTTTACGATAATCTGTTCTGCGTCGATACCCAAGGTCGCGTCGTCAGCAGCAGCGACATCACGCTGATTGGCACGATGGCCGCAGTTTCAACACCATGGCTGAAGGCAGCTTTACCTGGCGCCGATGTGGAACTCGATCTGCAGACCGGAAATGGTGGGGTCGGTGTGCTCATGCGTGTCCCGCTGTCTTCCGCGTTTACCGACCACGTACTCGGTTCGTTACGCCTGCAACTCGACTGGACCGAAATATATGACGTGCTGGATCAAGCCAGCGGTGGTGGTTCCCGCATGTTGGCCGTGCTCGATCGTGATGGAACCCTGATCGCCGCCTCGAGCAATCTGCGCCAGCGCGGCCTCCTGCTCAGCAAGGGCTTGGCCGGCTGGCGCCAGCTCGCGGGTGCGGTCAGCGAACGCAACGGGACGCCGTTGATCGATGCGAGCGCGATCGTGGGAGCAGTGAGTTCGCACGGTTACGCCCAGTTCGCCGGATTCGGCTGGACCACGTTGATCGTCCAGCCCGTGGATCTCGTGCTGAAGCCGGTCCATCGCATGGCCACAGTTTTCATGGCGTTGCTTGGGTTGATCGCGCTATTCACGCTGTTGATCGCGGTATGGGTAAGCCGTGCAATCGCAAGGCCGATCGTCGCCCTCACCGGATTTGCCCGCGGGTACATGCGCGACAAGGTGCTGCAAGCGCCAGCGTCGGTAGGAACTGGCGAAGTGCGTGAACTCACCGACGCGTTCGTGCAAATGGTTCGAGACATTGATCTGTCACAGCAAAACCTGGTGCACGCATCAAAACTGGCTGTCGTCGGAGAGATGTCGTCCATCATCGCGCACGAGGTCCGCACACCACTTGGTATCATCCGCTCATCGGCGCAGATGCTGCAGCGGGAATCCGCGATCAGCGACGAAGGGCGTGAGTTTGTCGGCTTCATTGAGAGCGAGACGGAACGTCTCAACCGCCTTGTATCGGCGATGCTCGATACGGCGCGACCGCGAGCCCCTTCGTTCGCGAATGTCGACATGCATGATTTGATCCACAATAGCGTTGCCATGCTGACCACCCTGGCAGACAAGAATCAGGTGCAAGTGAGCACGCGTTTGCTAGCCTCCAGGGCAGTGATTGAGTGCGACGAAGAACAAATGACGCAAGTGTTGCTCAATCTGTTGATGAATTGCTTGCAGATCCTCCATCACGGTGGTCGCATCGAAGTGGCGACGCAGGACGACGGGCAGCAATTGCGCATTGAGATTGCCGATGACGGGCCGGGCATCGATCCGACCGAGCGGGCTCGCGTGTTCGAAGCATTCTTTTTCAAGCGAGAGGGCGGCATTGGTCTCGGACTGGCGATTGTGCAACAAATTATCCGAGCGCATGGTGGTGATATCGAAGCGGCTGATAGTCCGTTGGGCGGCGCTTTGTTCCGCATCCACCTGCCCCACGACAGAATGCAGATATCATGAAAGGCAAGCAAATCCTCGTAGTGGATGACGAGCTGAAGATGCGTCGCGTCCTGGATATCATGCTTCAGAAAATGGGGCATCGCGTCCTAAGTGCCGGCAACGGTCGCGAGGCCCTCGCGATTTTTCGCGCGAACACGATCGACCTTGTCATCGCCGACCTGCGCATGCCCGAGATGGATGGCATTGAGTTGCTGGCAAGCATCAGGGCACAGGAGTCCGAAGTGCCGGTAATAGTCATCACGGCGCATGGCACGATTGAGACGGCTGTCACTGCCATGAAACACGGCGCTTGCGACTATATCCTCAGACCGTTTGATATCGAAGTTCTGGAACTTGCGGTCGAACGCGCACTGAACACTGCCGAGCAGGCCAGACACAAAGCCTTCCTGCGGCAAGAGATTGATCGCGGCTGGGACGCGTTCATCGGTACCAGCGAGCCGATGCAGGTCGTCTACGAGCTGATCCGGCGGGTGGGACCCAGCAAGACGTCGGTACTGATAACGGGTGAGACCGGCACCGGCAAGGAACTCGCGGCGCGCGCCGTACACAATGCCTCGCCGCGCCGCGACAAGCTGTTTGTGCCGATCAATTGCGCGGCTATTCCAGCCGACATTCTCGAAAGTGAACTCTTCGGCTACGAGAGGGGTGCATTTACAGGTGCGCTCAAGGAGCGCGTCGGCAAATTCGAGTTGGCCGACGGCGGCACGATATTCCTCGACGAATTGACTGAAATGCCACCAGCCTTGCAGCCCAAACTTCTGCGCGCGCTACAGGAAAGCACTATCGAGCGCTTGGGCAGCAATAGACTGATCAGCTTGGACATCCGCCTCATCGTTGCAACCAACCGCGATCCAATCGACGCCATACGCGCAGGAAAGCTGCGCGAAGATCTTTATTATCGCGTCAACGTTGTGGCGATCCACCTGCCGCCGCTGCGCAAGCGGGTGGCCGATGTTGCGGGTCTCGTCGAGCACTTTGTTGCAAAGCATGCAGCTTCGAGCACATCTGCTCGACTGACTGCCACGGCGCTCGAACGGCTGAAGAATTATGCTTGGCCCGGCAACGTGCGCGAATTGGAAAACATGGTCGAGAGGGCGTTGATTCTCAGCGGTGGCGGACCTCTTGACGAACGATATTTCCTGCTTGACTCCCCAAGCCCTGGCGACGCAGCCGAACGATCAACTTCTGCGACGCAGGCCGCGCATGTGATGCCATTGAACCAGGCTGTTGATGACTTGGAAGCCAGGCTGATCGAAGCCGCGCTGGCCAACGCAAATGGCAACAAGGCGAGGGCGGCTGCACTGCTCGACATCAGCGAAAGAACGCTGTGGTACAAGCTCAAGAAACTTCGTCCCGATCTAGAAAATTCCTGATCGCCTGGACGAGCACGTCGAGCTGCAATTGTTGTCGACGGTTCTTGCACCAAACCAAAGCCACGGCGCAGCCCCTTGATTCTTGAATACCCTAGGGCCAAGCAAATCAACGGGTTAAATAAATCGCTCCAGCTGGCATCCCCCTTGCTCTCGCTAGCCGATTGCGGGTCGATAAGCCAGTCGTCTGGCGTCGCTTCATGTCTGCCTGAAGGCGTAGTCACCACAGCGGAGCGCCAGTGTGAGCATTCAACGATTCATTCTGCCGGTGCTGCTCACCGTCGCGACGTTGTGTGCTTCGCCAAGCGCGGCATTGGCGGATAACGGACCCTTCGGCATCGACCATCGCGTCGCCTATGACAACAGCGGTATCTGGAACCGCAACGTTCAGAAAGACGTCGAATATGCGACGGCTCTAATGGTCATCGGCGGCGCGTTGTGGGAAGGCGGTGATGACCGGCTAGGCAAGACGTTCTGGCAGTCGCTCGACTCGACTGTGTTCTCAGTTGGAACTGCACAGGTCATGAAATGGACATTCTCGCGCGAACGCCCGGATCAAACCGCAAACCCGAACGCGTTCTTCAAGGGAGCCGGCAATCAGAGTTTCCCGAGCGGAGAAGTCGCCGAGATCGCCGGTGCCGTCACTCCGTTTGTCCTCGAGTATGGCCCGGAACATCCGGCAGTCTATGGGCTTGAGGGTCTGGTGCTCTACGACATGATTGCTCGCGTGAAGGTGCAGGGACACTGGCAAAGTGATGTGCTCGTCGGAGCCGGGATCGGCACCGCATTCGGCTTCTATGCGCACGGGCGGGAAACGCCGCTCATCCTGAGCTGGATGCCTCACGGGATTTTTGTCGGTATCAAGAAGAAGTTTTGACGTGATTATTGCAATGCCGATCAAACATCGAACTGAACTGGCCTGCCCGAGGCAAGCCGCATAAGAATGGCGGTGTGCGCGCTGCGCCGATGAATTTTCGGCAGACTCGACTCACCCTCGCCAACCGCCAATCGACATCAGCCTTTGGCTTTGTGATCGCCCCTTTCCTGATTGCGCAAAATTTCCGATGACAACACGTGCGCTCGCGATAGCTGCCATCCGCAACCATGATCGCGACGGACTCGCTTTGTCTCCGCTAATTGCACCGATCCTGATCCGGGAAATGCGGGCAATTACTTGGGCCAACAGGCAACTGGCAGGTGGCGTTCTTGCTCCCCTTTGCGCTCACCGCGCCTCGATGCCACGCCAGGCGGAGAATTGATCGCAGTGTCTGCCGCGTTGTCATATTGCAAACTTGCATCTTGGCTATCGGGCACACTGTCCCTTCTGCTGGTGCAGGCTTGCGCAGCGCCGATGCCGCGATCGGATGATCCGTATGAGAAGTTCAATCGCAACGTCTACGCATTCAACGACTATGCGGATCGGGTCGCGATTCGCCCAGTCGCGACCGCATACCGAACAGCGACGACACAAACGATGCAACGGCTGGTCAGCGATTTTTTTTCCAATGTCGAGACACCGATCAGCATTGGCAACGAGCTGCTGCAGGTGCGCCCCATGGATGCGCTGCGTGGCGCCAGTCGGCTGGTGATCAACACAACGATCGGCATCTTCGGCTTCTTGGATCCCGCAAGTGCACTCGGTATTCAGGCAGACGAAACTGACTTTGGCGTGACCCTGGCAAGGTGGGGGGTGCCGGACGGGCCTTATCTGGTCCTGCCGCTCTACGGGTCGACGACCCTGCGCGACGTGTGGCGGCTGCCGGTCGATTCGTATTTCTTTGATCCCCTGTACTACTTCGCAAGCGCACACAACTATGCGTTAGGCGCACAGTACGCGCCCAGTGCCATCTATTTGGTTACGCTGCGTGCCAGCGCAATCGACGCCGAGGGTCTCGTTGAAGGCGCCTTCGACCCGTATGCCTTCTATCGCGACGCGTATCGCCAGCGGCGTATGTATAAAATTTACCATGGCGAGCCGCCGCCGGAAGTGATTCAGGCACTTCAGGGGGTCAACGACATCGATGTAGATAAACTGTTGGAGGAACAACGCGCGTACGAGCAAAAGAGCAAATCCATAAGTGGACAGACGAACAGCGAAGACGATGATTAGGGAGTGCAATGCTCAGCGCTTCCGGTGGAGCACCGGGTGAGTCGCCTGCTGCTGATGCATGGGAAGTCGCTGACCCGATGATTCGTCATCCGACTGGCTTGCTGACGGGAGTTTGCTGGCTCGCGATGGTGGCGATTGCGTTCGCGACCCGCCCACTCATACCGGTCGACGAAACCCGCTACGTCACTGTGGCGTGGGAGATGTGGGTCAACCATAGCTTTGCCGTACCGCTGCTCAACGGTCTGCCGTACGCACACAAACCACCGCTGTTCTTCTGGCTTATTGATGCTGGCTGGATGCTCTTTGGCGTCAATGAATGGTGGCCCCGTCTGGTCGCGCCGCTATGCGCATTGGCGAATCTAGCGCTTATCGATCGGCTGGCACTTCGATTGTGGCCTGAGCGCCCGAGAATACGTGACCTCGCCCCATTGATTTTTGTTGGGACGTGGTTTGTCGCGGTGTATTTGACCGCAGTCATGTTCGACATGCTGCTGCTGACTTGTATACTCGGCGCGTGGCTCGCATTGCACATAGCGTTGCGCGGGGGCATGACGCGGGGGCTGACCGCGTTTGGTGTAATGCTTGGCCTTGGTCTGCTGACGAAAGGACCGGTCGTGTTCGTCTACACGCTACCGCTCGCGCTCTCGGCGCCACTGTGGTGCGGCGACTCGGTCCCCGCTCGCTGGTCTCATTGGTATGCGGCAACGTTCGTAGCGACCGTCTTTGGGATCGCCATCGCGGGCGTATGGCTCCTCGCTCTTCTTCGTTCGGCCGATCCGAATTACTTCGGCCAATTGCTGGTGAATCAAACCGCGGACCGCGTTGCCGGCGCGCTGGGCCATGGCCGCCCATGGTGGTGGTATTTGCCCTTTGTGCCGGTGCTCCTGCTTCCCTGGATCGCCTGGCCTGCTATGTGGCGCGGATGTTATCGCCTGACACAACGCCCCATCGATACAGGCCTGCGCTTTGCCGTAATCGGCATCGGCTCGGGATTGCTGGTCTTGTCGTTCATCGGCGGAAAGCAGGTGCACTATCTACTCCCACTGCTTGCACTTGCAGCATTGCTGTTGGCGCGGGCGATCGAAGAAGTGCCCAGCATTGATCGCCGCATCGGCCGGCTGCCGGTTGCGCTTCTTATGTCTCCAATTCTTCTTGTGCCCCTGTATATGCTCCTGCACTCGTTCGGCCAGTTCGGAGCGCTCCGGCCGGATAGTGTGCCGATCTGGTGCCCGATTGCACTGCTTGCGCCAATGGCCGGTTTGGTTGGAATAAAACCGCGCGTTGCCAGCGAAATCGTTCCAAGGGTCGCGACTCTCAGCGTCGCGTTTGCGGCAATTTGCTTGGCAGTCGCGTGCCATATGCTTGGCCGCGAGTTCGATATGGAACCTCTGGGGGATTATCTACGCCAACAGCAGGAAAGCAACCATCCCTTGGCAATCGTCGGCGAGTACCAAGGACAGTTCGGTTTCTACGCCCGTCTGCGCCAGCCAATCAAATCGCTGACTTCCGATGACGCGCAATCATGGGCGTTAAGCAATCCAACCGGGCAGATCATCCTGAAACCGGGTCGAGAGGCTCCGGCCGAAGTTCGTGTGGATTTCCGTGACAGAGCGCTGGACGGCGACTGGGTAGTGATCGCTTGTCGGAACCTGCTTGATAGCAACCGCGTCGGCAAGTGAAGGAAACTGAGCGTTCGTGCTGGTCACGACAGCTGAGCGCCGGATTGAACGCCGGTGCCCGGATCCAATCCGGAACGCCGCTCGCAGCCGGTAGCCCGCGGGAAAGCATCGTCAGCCTGTTCACGCCGGAACACGTGTTAACGGGCGGAATCGATTGACGCAACAAAGCGGCTGGTGATGCGTGCGATCTGCGGCGAACCTTGGATTCGATCGTGTCGACCCACAGTTTCGACCGATCGCCTTACCGCAACATGTTGTCCGCTTTTCGGCTGCGACTTGCGCGCTTCGGGTGTCCGCAGTGGGCCGATTACGGACACTATGCAACTGAAGGGTTGCAAGTCAAAGCGACAGGATTCCGCGCGCAACGCTTCACACGCGCGTTTCGCTGTCGTTGAACGGCGGCTGCAGTTCGGCCGCGCCGGCGATGACTTCCGACGTCATGATCGCCTCGGGCGGCTGCGTTGCCACCGTCGCAGCGACCGGCAGGTGCGAGACCGTATACCAGGCGAGCACCAACGCTCCGCCGACCATCAACGCGGCCAGGCCGAACGTGATGCCGGCCCACGCACCGTGCATGTTGGCCTGCGTGACCGCGGCGAACGTGCGCGTAAACAGGGTCGGTGCGATGATGCCGGCGATTGCCGACAGGCTGGCGATGGCGCCTTGCAGTCGGCCCTGTTCGCGCGGATCGACATGGTGCGTCATGATCGCTTGCGCAGACGGGCCGGCCACGCCCCAGAGCGCGGCGACCGGCATCACGCTCCAGAACCAGTAGCCGTTCGGTGCCAGTCCATACAGCGCAAAGCCGAGCGTGCCGCAGGCGAGGCCGAACAGCAGCGCGCGGCGTTCGCCCAGGTGCCCGACGATCTTCTTGATCAGTCCGCCCTGCACGATCGCCGCAAGTACGCCGACGCCGGCCAGCGTGTAGCCGACCATGCGCGGGCCCCAGCCGAAACGGTAGTCGGCATACAGCACGAAGGTGGTCGGATAGACCATGTGCGCGAGCGCCATCAGGAACAGCACGCCGACCAGGCCGAGCACCTGCGGATAGCGCCGCAGCAATTTCAGCGCGCCGAACGGATTGGCGTGCGCCCAGTCGAAATGCGCCGTGCGCTTTTCCTTCGGCAGTGATTCGGGCAGCACGAACAGGCCGTAGACGAAGTTCGTCAGACACATGACGACCGCCGCCCAGAACGGCAGGCGCACGTTGATCTCGCCGAGGAAGCCGCCGATGGCCGGCGCGACGACGAAGCCGATGCCGAATGCCATGCCGATCATGCCGAACGCCTGCGCGCGCTTTTCCGGCGGCGTCACGTCGGCGACATATGCGTTAGCCGTGCTGAAGCTGGCCGCCGTGATGCCGGAGATGATGCGGCCGATGAACAGCAGCGGCAGCGTGTTGACCGTTGCCATCAGGATGAAATCCAGGCCCAGGCCGAGATTGGATGCCAGGATCACCGGCCGGCGGCCGAGCCAGTCGGACAGCGCACCCTGCACCGGCGTGAAGAAGAACTGCATCGTCATGTAGGCGGTCGAGAACCAGCCATACCAGATCGCCGCCCGCGAGACGTCGCCGGCAAGGAAATGCTCGATCAGGTGCGGTAGCACCGGAATGATCAACCCGAATGCGAGGATGTCGATCAGTACGGTGATGAAGATGAAGATGAGCGCGGCGCGGCGCGGCGGCGGCGTGACGGAATTTGTATTGTTTTCCACTAATATACCTTGAATGGTCAGGTGTAGGTCGACCGCTGCGCGGCTTCGTCAGGTCGCTCGCTGCGCTCGCTCGTCAGGAGTGCGCTCCTCATCCTCGCTCATCACATCTTCGATCAGCGACCGGGGTGGATGTCGACGAATCTGAGGAACTCGGCGCGCGTCCTTGCATCCCTGCGGAACGTGCCGAGCATCTGGCTCGTGATCATCGACACGCCGCGTTTGTGCACGCCACGCGTCGTCATGCACTGGTGGGTCGCGTCGATCACGACGCCGACGCCGCGCGGCTTGAGCACCATGTCGATGCAGTGGGCGATCTGCGCGGTCAGTTTTTCCTGGACCTGGAAACGGCGCGCGTAGGCGTCGACGACGCGCGCCAGCTTGCTGATGCCGACGACCTTGTTGGTCGGCAGGTAACCGACGTGGGCGCGGCCGATGATCGGCGCCATGTGGTGCTCGCAGAACGATTCGAATTCGATGTCGCGCAGCACGATCATCTCGTCGTAGCCGGCCACTTCTTCGAACGTGCGGCGCAGGTATTCCGCCGGGTCGATCGCGTAACCGGAGAACCAGTCGCGATAGGCCTCGACGACGCGTTTGGGTGTGTCGAGCAGGCCCTCGCGCGCCGGATCCTCGCCGGCCCAGGCAAGCAAGGTACGCACGGCGTCCTCGGCCTGCGTCTGGTCCACCACTTTGGGCGTCGATCGTTTGGCGCGCGTCATTGCCGGCCTCCGCGCGCCGGAAACGACGCGCACCGCGCTAGTGTAGCCGGTGCGCGCTGCCGCACGCGTCAACGCGCTTTCACGCGCGGTTTGCGCCATGCGTGTGCCGGCTCGCGGCGCAGCGGCCGGTCGTCGATCGGCGCGAGGAGCCGCCAGCATGACCAGCCGTTCGTGGCGCGGGGCGCGCGGCTGCCACGGCGGCTCGCCAACCGGCATCACCTTCGCCGTACGCTTCACGCGCGGCGCAAAAGAGCGCACAACTCATGCTCGCCGACCGCATCGCGGCCAAACCAGGGGAGCGGCCGGGTCATTCGACGCGGCAGAACGCGGCCTTGAGATAGCGCGATTCGGGCACGTGCGCCTGCCACGGATGATCCGGGCCGGCGCCGGATACTTTGATCACTTGCAGCGTGCGATTCGCGTAGAACGCCGCGCGTCGCAGCATGTCGAGAAACTGCTCCTCGCTGACCAGGCCGGTGCACGAGCAGCTCAGCAAGACACCGCCCGGCTTGACCGCGCCGAGCGCGAGCTTGTTCATGTCGAGGTATTTCTTCAGCGCCGGAATGACCTGCTCGCGGTCGCGCGTCATCTTGGCCGGATCGAGCACGACGACGTCGTACTGCTCGCGCTGGTTGACGGCAAGTTCGCGCAGCCAGGCGAAGACATCGGCCTGGATGAAGCGCAGCCGGGTCTTGTTGAGGTGCGCATTCTGCTCGGCGATGCCGAGGATTTCCTCGTCGAGGTCGATGCCGGTCACTTCTCTCGCGCCGCCGAGCACTTTCGCGTAGATGCCGAAGCCGCCCGAGTTGCAGCACAGGTCGAGCATCCGCGCATCGGCGCAGAATCCGGCCAGGTCGCGGCGGTTGTCGCGCTGGTCGGCGAAGAAGCCGGTCTTGTGCTTGCTTCCCGGGGCGGCGTGGAACTTCACGCCGTGCTCGTGGATCACGCTCGGCGCCGGGGTCGCCGGGTGGGCGAAATCGAAGCTTTCCTGCTTCTGCACATGGTCCTCGGCGAACGCGTAAATGTTCGCGTCGGGAAAATGTTCGAGCAGGCAGCGCCTGATCAGCTCACGCTGCTTGAACATGCCGGCCGAGAAGAATTCGATCACCACGGTACCGGCAAAGCGGTCGACGACGAGTCCGGACAATCCGTCGCCCTCGGAGTGGATCACGCGATAGGCGTTGGTCACCGCATCGAGCTTGAGTATCTCGCGCCGCAACTGCACCGCGCGCGCGATCTTGCGCGCAAAGAACGCTTCGTCAACGGCTTCGTCGGGATCCGCCGTCAACACGCGCAGCGCGATACGCGAATGGCCATTGTAGAAACCGCGGCCGGCGAACGTGCCTTCGCGGTCGATGATGTCGACGATGCTGCCGGGTTTCGGCCGCGGATCGGGCTTGTCGACCATCTTCTGGAAGATCCACGGATGGTTCGAGCGCCGCTCGATCTTCAGCCGGACGACGGGATTGCCACTTGCGTCATGAGTCAGGTTCATCTGGACATGATAGATCAGCAAGGCGACAAAGCCCCAAAGATTGAACCACGAAGAACACGAAGAACACGAAGGAAGCAAAAGACGGCCATTTATGCAGTCACCATGTGAACTCTGAGGGGCCTCGACGTCGACGAGAGGTTAGGAAACCTCGACAAGTCGGGATGCGAGGTGTCATCAGCTCGCTCATGCGTCTTTCATTCCTTCGTGTTCTCGTGGTTCAGTCTTTTCTTCAAGCGACGCCCTTGCGAGTGGCCCGATGGCCCCAAAATGCTGACGATGGACATCGCCCCGCCAACCCCGGAAGCCAGCGCCGCGACCGTGCAACGCGACCGTACGCGTGTGCGCTACGCGCTGATCGGCTCGGCCGGGCTGGTCGCCGGCATCTGGCTCGCCTGGCTCGGCGCCTGGCTGCTCGGCTGGAACATCGACGACCTCGGCATTCGTCCGCGCGACCTGCACGGCCTGATCGGCATCCTGACCGCGCCGTTCGCGCATGCCTCGTTCGAGCACCTGATGTCGAACACGCTGCCGCTCGGCTTGTTGTCGGCGTTGATGCTGTACGCGTATCCGCGCGCAACACGCTATGCGTTGCCGCTGATCTGGCTTGCGTCGGGTCTCGGCGTGTGGCTATGGGCGCGGCCGTCGGTGCATGTCGGCATCAGCGGCATCACGCATGGGCTGATGTTTTTCCTGTTTCTGATTGGCCTGCTGCGCCGTGACCGGCTCGGCGTCACGATCGCGCTGCTGGTGTTTTTCCTCTACGGCGGCATGCTGATGACCGTGCTGCCGCGCGAAGTCGAGGTGTCGTTCGAGTACCACCTCGCCGGCGCCGTGGCCGGCGTGATCAGCGCCCTGCTGCTGTTCCGGCTTGATCCACAGCCGCCGCGCAAGCGATACAGCTGGGAAGATGACGAGGAAGCGGCCGCAGCCGACAACGAACTCGAGCCGCCGTCGCCGACCGATGTGCCGGTGCTGTGGCAAGGGCCGCGGCTGCGCCGGAGAGACGGCGACAATGTCGTTGTGTTTCCGGAGCGCGGCCCCGACCGGCCGACCCTGCACTGAACACCGGTTTGCGCCGGCCGGTGCTAAAATTCCGGTCCTCATAGGAATCCGCGACAGCCGCCATGAGTGCACAACCGCGCCGCGTCGAACATCAGCAGACCGACAAAGGTAGCGTCCCGGTTTACACCACGACCGTCGTCGAACAACCCTGGTCGAGCTACACGCCGGAAGACCACGCAACCTGGGCGACGCTGTTCAAGCGCCAGCAACAGATCCTCGTCGGACGCGCCTGCCGCGAGTTCAGCGAAAACCAGCAGCGCTTCGGCATGACGCCGGACGCGATCCCGAAGTTCGACGACCTCAACGGCGTACTGAAAAAAGCGACCGGCTGGGCCCTGATCGGCGTCGAAGGCCTGCTGCCGGAACTGACCTTCTTCGACCATCTGGCCAACCGGCGCTTTCCGGTGACCTGGTGGATCCGCAAGCCGGCGCAGATCGACTACATCGCCGAACCGGACCTGTTCCACGACCTGTTTGGCCACGTGCCGTTGCTGCTCAATCCGGTGTTCGCCGACTACATGCAGGCCTACGGCGCCGGCGGCGTCAAGGCGCACAGCCTCGGTGCCGACGCGCTGGTGCACCTGACGCGTCTGTACTGGTACACGGTCGAGTTCGGCCTGATCCGGGAAAAAAGTGCGAGTGGAAACGACGGCCTGCGCATCTACGGCTCAGGCATCGTGTCGTCGAAGGGCGAATCGATCCATTGCCTCGAATCGACGGCCCCGAACCGCATCGGCTTCGACCTGCGCCGCATCATGCGCACGCGCTATCGCATCGACACCTACCAGAAAACCTACTTCGTCATCGACAGCTTCCAGCAGCTGATGGATGCGACCGAGCCGGATTTCACGCCGATCTACGACGAGTTGCGCGCGCAGGAGTCGATTCCGGCCGGCACGGTGCTGCAAAGCGACAAGGTATACAACCGCGGCAGCGGTGAAGGCTGGGCGGCGGACGGGGACGTCTGAAACCTGGCCGCTTTGCGCCGGTCGAATCCCCGCTCGCGGCCAGCCACGACGGACAGATCCGCACCGGCACGTTCACGGCCGCATGACAACGCATGGTGTTGACCTGTCGGCGCCGTTCCAGGCACGCGAACTTGGTTGGGCCGACCGGGTATGGACGCCGCGCGTTTGCGGCGTACGCCTACGGGAAGGATCCATTCATCAGTTCGCGCAACGCCAGATCCAGCGCATGCAGCGGTGCGTCCGACTGGATCAGGCGCGGCAGGTTGCCGGCTATCTTTGCGACGAGCGACGAGCGTCTCGATCGATCGTGCACGATCTGTACGGCACGTTCGGCGAGTTGTGCCGGAGTTTCGACGATCAGCTCGGCACAATCCAGTGCACGCAGCATCGCCGCAGACTGCCGCCCGCGCATGAAGCGGCCCGGGCACGTGACCACCGGCAGGCCGCAGTGCAAAGCGTCCAATGTAGTGTTGCCGCCGGACCAGTGCAGGCTGTCGACCATGACGTCGCAGACGCGATTGATGCGCAGGTAATCCGGACGCGAGCACTCCGGGAACCAGTGCAGGTGAGCTTCCGGCTGATCGGTGACGCCGGAGAGGTCGCGCAGCAGGCGCTCGCGTACGCGCAACGCGCCGCTCGGCGCCCGCAATTCGAACAGCACGAACAGCGCGACGGGGTCGCGCCGCAAAATTTCCGCCAGCACCGTGTCGTGTTCCGGATGCAGTTTGAACAACGCTTGCGGCACGAGGTAAAGCGGTCTGGCCGACGGCAGGCCGAGTTCCGCGCGCGTCGCGGTGTCGGGCAGGAGCGGACTCAGATAGCGCGTGCCCAGACCCGGCAGCAGCACCAGGCGCTCGCGGTAGTGCTGCTGTGCATCCGGCGGCTCCATCGAGCCGCAGGACAGGAACGCGTCGATCGTCGGCAGGCCGGTCGTGACCGGATGTCCCCATGCACATGCCTGGCGCGACCCCAGCCGCAGGGCCGCAAGCGACAATACGTGGCGATCCATGCCGAGGTCGGGATAGACGATCAGATCGGCCGCCAGATCGCGCAACGTACGCGCGTTGTCGGCGATGCCGCCGGCAAGCGTGACTTCGCCGTGCGCCAGCGCGGCCAAGCGCTCTGTCAACGGATCGCGCCGCGTGCCGACGTGCACGAGGATCACTTCCCAGCTCTGCCGCGCCAGGTAATCGACCCACGCGGCAAAGTAGAAACCGACGGTGCAGCGATGGAAACTGCTCGAAACCAGTGCCAGGCGCGGCCGCGGTCGCGCTGGCAGCGGGTGCGCGACACAGTCCTGCAGCAGCGACGCCAGCGCCATGGCGAGCCAGTCGCCGAAGCGCGTCTGCAAGCTGCGATCGTCGAGGCCGTGATAGGCGAGCAGGAAGTTGACCCAGCTCACGTCCTCCGCATCGGCGCCGATGCGGGCCAGCTCGGCCGGTGTATATTTTTCAACAAATTCGACAATGCGCTCCTCGAAGCGCGCCCGTACTGCCGCCAGTTCCGCGGTGCTCGAATACACCGCCGGCAAGCCGAGCGCCAAACCGAGCTCTGCGCGCATTCGCGCCGACGGTGCGCTCCCGGCGGCATCGCGTAGCGCGCCAAGCACGCGATCGCTGGCGTCCAGGTCGCCCTTGGCGCGCATGTGGCCGGCAAAGTGCCAGCCCCAGCCGAACGTGGCCGGGTGCGCCTGCGCTATACGCGCGGCCAGCGCCGTCGCGTCCTCGTCGCAACCGGCGGCGAGGAACAATTCGGCGCAATCGCAGAGCATCTGCGCATCGGCGGCCGCGGCCGCGATCGCTCGCAGCGCCGGCATTGCTTCCGCGGCCGCGCCGCGTGCCAGCGCCTGTCTCGCGGCAGCGAACTGCGCGGCGATATCCGTCGCCGCGACGTTCATTGCCTCACGTCTTCTTTTTCGCCTGGGAAGCGTCGTTGGCCGCAGCCTTTTGCTGTTCGGCAATGAAGTTGCGGATGTGGGTCTCCAGTACCGGCAGCGGCACCGAGCCGACCTCGAGCAGCGCATCGTGGAACTTGCGGATGTCGAACTTCGTGCCGAGTTCCTTTTCAGCCAGCGTGCGCAGTTCGATGATCTTGATCTCGCCAAGCTTGTACGACAGCGCCTGGCCCGGCCACGAAATGTACCGGTCGACTTCGGTTTCGACTTCGTGCTGGCTCAGCGCGGTGTGGCTGGCGAGGTAGTCGATCGCCTGCTGCCGGGTCCAGCCCTTGTGGTGCACGCCGGTATCGATGACCAGGCGCGCGGCGCGCCACATCTCGTAGGTCAGGCGGCCGAAATCGTCATACGGCGTCTGGTAGATGCCCATCTCCTTGCCGAGCTTCTCGCAGTACAGCGCCCAGCCTTCGCCGTAGGCGGAGATGTATTCGTGGCGGAAATCCGGAACCGCCTTCTGCTCTTCGACCAGCGAACCCTGGAACGAATGGCCCGGGGCCGATTCGTGCAGCGTCAGCGCGGTGAGGTTGTACAGCGAGCGCGACGGCAGATCGTAGGTGTTGAGCCAGTAGGTGTGCGGACTGCCGCGGCCAGCGGTCCAGAACGGCGCGATCGCGGCCGGTACCGGTTCGATGCCGAAGCGGCCGCGCGGCAGCAGGCCGAAGAACTGCGACAGCTTGCCGTCGACGCGCTTGGCAATCCACGACGCGCGCATCAGCAGTTCTTCCGGCGTCTTCGCGGCGAACTGCGGATCGCTGCGCAGGAATTTCAGGAACGCCGGAAAGTCGCCGGTGAAGCCGGTGGCCTTCATCGTTGCCTGCATCTGCTCGTCGATGCGCGCGACTTCCTTCAGGCCGATCGCGTGGATCGCTTCGGGGTCGAGGTCGAGCGTGACATAGGTGCGGATCTGCTGGCGATAGAACGCCTTGCCATCCGGCAGCGCTTCGGCCGCCAGCGTCGTGCGCGCGTGTGGCATGTAGTCGTCGCGGAAGAACTTCAGCAGCTTTGCGTAGGCCGGCAGCACGCGCTCGCCGATCACCTTGATGCAATCGGCACGCAGCGCGGCCTGCTCGTCCGCCGCGATATTCGCCGGAAGCTGCTTGAACGGCTTGTAGAAAACGCTGTCCTGCGGATCTTTCACATCGGAAAAAGTGGAAATCGATACATCGCGACCGGCCAGCACGGCGTGCGGCACCGAGAAGCCGCGCTTGAGGCCGACGCGCATGTTGACGGTTTGTTCGTCGAAATAGCGCGGCACGTCGCGCAGGCGCGCGATGTAGTTGCGTGCCTCGAGCGCCGACTTCAGCGGCCGGTCAGCCATGAAGCCGAGGTCCGACCAGAACTGCGAATCGCTGTTGAATGGCATCTCGTAGTCGCGGAAACGAATGCCTGCGGCGAGACTGTCGATCTGCGGCCGGTAGACGGCGAGATTGACCTTGTTTTCCGCGGACAGGTCGGCGGCCGGAATGGCATCGAGCTTGTGCAGCACGTCGTCCCAGTATTTCAGGCGCGCGCCCTGTGATTTGGCGTCGACCGCCGGCAGGCGATCGTCGTGCTCGGCGGTCTTGTCTTCGTTGTCGACGCCGGGGAACTGCTGCTTGCGCCAGGTCCATTCCTCGCTGTAGAGCGCCTTGAAGCGTTCATCTGCCGACGACGGCTTTGCCGTGTCGGCGTGCGCCGCCATCGCCACTGCACAGAATGCGAGCACCCCAAGCCACTGTTTCATCGTCGGTCTTCCGCTGCGCTGATTCGCGCCATGATCGCATTGTTTCGGACGCTCGGGAGTGCCGATGGATGGGGCAGCAGCGGAGGCGATGCCGGCGTATGGGCGGCGCAATGGCGTCTGCCAACGGCTTTTTGTAGGTGGTGCTCGACCGATCCGGCACGGTTCAGGATACGCCGCTAAAATAACGGTGGCCCAACCCCAGGAACCTCCAATGACCATGCGTTCTACGCCATCCCGGCTTACCTCCCTCGCGCTGCTTGCGCTGCTGCTGCCCGCCACCGTCGCCCTGGCGCAGGACACCGATCGCTTCACCAAGATCCTGGAACATGCCAAGGAACGGTTCACTGCCGCAGACACCGATCACGACGGCATGCTGACGCGCGCCGAGGCACAGAAAGGCATGCCGTTCGTCGCCAAGAACTTCGACCGGATCGATGCCGGCAAGACCGGCCAGGTCTCGCTTGCGGACATCACCAAATATATCGAGGAGCGCCGCGCCAAGCTCAGCGCCGCAGCGAAGGCCGAGCCGAAGACCGAACCGAAAAAGGACAAGTGACGCACCGGCATCCGCGCTGCGCTAGAGCAGTTTTGATTTAAGTATTTACATAAAAAGAATATACTTACTCCTCCTTCACAACGGGAGGGACAGGGTGGACGCGTATTCCCAGGATCTGCGAGAACGGGTGCTTCGGGCCTTGGAACGTGGGGATCGCCCCAG
>DASXKR010000046.1:0-9686 GCA_036496665.1 Rudaea sp.
GCAAACGCGCCGTTGGAGGCCAGCGCGCGGAAGTCGCTGTTGTTCAGCAGGCTGTTGAAGCCGGCGTTGTTGACCAGGCTGGCGAAGCCGCCATTGTTGACGAGGCCGGCAAACGCACCATTGTTGACGAGGCTGGCGAACCCACCGTTGTTGACGAGGCCAGCGAATCCACTGCTGTTGACCAGACCGGCGAATCCACCATTGTTGACGAGGCCGGCGAACCCGCCGTTGTTGACCAGGCCAGCGAACCCGCCGTTGTTGACCAAGCTGGCGAATCCACCGTTGTTGAGCAAGCCCTTGAAGCCACTGTTGTTGACCAGGCCGGCGAATCCAGCATTGTTGAGCAGGCCCTTGAAGCCACTATTGTTGAGCAGGCTGGCAAAGTCGTGGTTCTGCACCAGGCTGTTGAAACCGGAGTTGTTGACCAGCGAGTTGAACTGGCCGTTATTGAGCACGGACTTGAACTCGGTGCTGTTGAGCCGGTTCGCGACCTGGTTGTTCGTCGTCGAGAAGTACAAAATGTGGCTGTTGACGAGCGACTTGAACTCGCTGTTGCTGACCAGCCCGCGGAAATCGCTGTTGTTGACGAGCGACTTGAACTCGCTGCTGTTGACGAGCGACTTGAAGTCGCTGTTGTTGACGAGTCCCTTGAAGTCGCTGTTGTTGACGAGTCCCTTGAAGTCACTGTTGTTGAGGAGTCCCTTGAAGTCGCTGTTGTTAACGAGCGACTTGAATTCGCTGTTGTTGAGGAGCGACTTGAATTCGCTGTTGTTGACGAGTCCCTTGAATTCGCTGTTGTTGAGCAGCGACTTGAAATCCGAGTTGGAATACAGCGCCGCACCCTGCTGATTCTTGGCCAGGTCCGAGAACGCCGCACCTTGGGCGAGGGCGATGAAGGCCGGATTGCTGGCCATTGCACGGAACTCGGGATCCTTCACGATGCGCGTGAACGTATCGGTCTGCATCAGCTGCGGAATGCCCTGATCGCCGGTCTGTACGGTCTCGACCGACGGCGCGCGGTAGCGCTGCGCCGGGGCGATCGTGCCAGCGACGTCGCTGCTGGACGGCGGATAATAGGAGCCGAAGTACACGACTGCAGCAATTGCCGCTGCCAGTCCGCCACCTATCATGATGATCTTGTTGCTTTTCATCTTCGTCCTTCCTCTAGTGTGTGATGCAGGATTCGATCTTGCGTGGGGCTGCGTTGCCGCGCTCTTTGAATAGTACGGACCGGCGGGAAAAAGGTTGGAAAGGCCGGGCCGATCGCCCTGCCGGCGCCAGGGCAACCAGTGCTTCGGCGTACTGCCGGACTGCGGCTGGGCCGCGGAAATGCCCTCGGCCACGTGCTCACGGATGCTTTCCGGAGGGGTTACCTGGGGCAGGCTCTCCAGCCGGGCCGCTATTTCCCGCAGGTCGCCGTGCAGAGTACGCGTAGCCGGGTCGGCCGCGAGCGCGCGATCGAGTTCTGCGCGCTGCGCCGGATCGAGCTGGCCGTCGATCTCGGCATGGATCAATTCAAGTATGCGTTCGTGGCTCATTTTCAGAATTCCTTCCGGGCGACCAGGATGTCGCGCAATGCCTGTCGCGCCGTGAACAGCCGCGATTTCACCGTCTTTACCGGGCATTCGAGGACTTGCGCCATCTCCTCGTAGCTCAGCCCCTGCACGTGCTTGAGCACGATCACGACCCGATAGTCGACCTTGAGCGTCATCAACGCATGTTGCATGGCCGCTTCGGTCTGCTCGCGGATCGCCAGTTCGTCGGGCCCGTCATGATCGTCGGGAGCGTCCTCGGTCAACGACTCCGAACCGCGCCGGCCGCGCACCAGATCGAGCGCCTGGTTGACCACGATCCGGTACAACCAGCTGCTGAACTGCTGGTGCGGGTCGTAGCTGCCGAGATGCTCATAGGCGTTCAGGAAGGCCGTTTGGGTCACGTCGATCGCGTCCTCGGAATGATGAAGGATCCGGAAAGCAGCGTTGAAGATCCGGCGCTCGTAACGGGTCAGCAATGCGTCGAACGCGAGGCGATCGCCGCTCCTGCACCGCAAAACGAGGTCTGCATCCGTGTCGTCTGTCATGTATACGGATCGAGGCGGAAAAGGTTGGTGGCAGGGGCCTCAGCTACCGGCCCGCTCCACGTTGAAGACCTGGTCGAAGCCGGAAAAACGGAAAATGTCGTAGATGTGGCTGCTGACGTTGACCAGGCGCAGGCGTCCGCCGGTCGCCAGCAGGCGCTTGTGTGCCTTGAGCAGCACGCCGAGACCGGCGCTGGAGATGTATTCGAGTCCGTGGAAGTCGAACGCCTGCGCCGGTTCCTGGGCATCGAGAAACTGCTGAGCCTTCGCGCATTGAGCCGCGTCGAGTCTGCCGGTGAACGCAATCGTTCCCGCTTCACCATGTCGAATCTCGAACATCGCAGCATCCTCGGAATCTTCCGGAAGGCTCAAGGGTAGTCGTTGTCTGTCGAATCCACCAGCCGTTGCGTCGCGCGCGACGGCGGGCTTGTGCGGCCAGGATTTCGTCAGCGCCTTGCGAAACGTGATGTGGCTGGCGCGCCCGCTGTACTCGTAGTCGATGTCGTCGAGCAGGCGGCGAATAAGATGCAGTCCCAGGCCGCCCGGACGTCGTTGCTCGGCCGGCAGCCCTATATTTGCGTCGGGCGCCGCGGTGACGTCGAAGCGGTCGCTGTCCGGATCGGTCAGGCGGCAGATCAGGTCGCCGCTGGCGTATTCCATTTCCAGCACGATCGGGCCGGCGCCGGCCGCATTGTACTTGACCATGTTCGTGAACAACTCCTCGACGGCCAGGTTCACGGCATAGGAGTCGGCGTCGCCGGCGCCGTGCTCGTCGAGAACGCTGCGCACGAAGGCAAAGATCGGTTCGAGCGAGTCGAAACTGCGGGCGTATTCACGTCGGACGGCAGTAGAGGCAGTGATTTCCGGGCGCGCGCTGCCGAGCCGGCGAATCAGCACGATCGAGATGTCGTCGAGCTGAGGTGCGCCCTGTCCGAACTGGCGCAGTTCGCCGAGCAGCCGATCACGGACGCGGACCATCGGTTCGCGATGATGACGGCGCAGCAATCCGGCAACGCGTTGCTCACCGAACTCCTCGTTCTCGGCATTGCAGTACTCGTATACCCCGTCGGACAGCAGGGCAAATACGTCACCGGGAGCCAGATCGATCACACGCGGCTCGCGCAGGAAGTCCTGCGGCATGGCGCCGAGCGGCGCTGTTGTTGGCGGATGGACGTCATAGGTGCCGTCGGCTGCGTGAAAATGCACGAGCGGTCCCTGACCGCCCGAGTGGTAATGCAGCGTGTGCGCGGCCGGATCGAGATGGCCGAGAAAGGCAGTCACGAAGCGATCTTCGGGCAGATCATCGACCAATTGATCGTTGATGTGGCGAAACGTGTCGTCGAGGCCTGCGTTCAGTCGCTGCGCCACACGCAGCATCGCGCGCACCTGGGTCGCCGAAAGGGCCGGCCCGATGCCGTGTCCGGTCGCGTCGCCCATCAGTACCATCACGCCGCCGTTCGGCGTCGGAACGAAATCATACGTGTCGCCTCCGGTCTGGTCGGCCGGGCGAAACGCGCCGGCCAGGTCGTATCCCGGAACATCCGGCGCTTTCTTCGGCAGCGTGCCCATTTGCACGGCACGCGCGACTTCGATTTCCTGCGCCACCTTCTCGGATTCGACGAGCCGTTCCGTCAACTGCGCGCGCTGCAGCGCGACTGCGCATTGCGCTGCCAGCACGCTCGCCATCGTTTCGTCGTCCGCGTCGAAAACACCCTCACGCCGATTGACGACCTGCAATACACCGACCAGCAGTTCGTCGTAACCCATCAGCGGCAGCGTCAACATGCAGCGGGTGCGGTAGCCGGTCCTTTGGTCGAAGCTGCGATCGAAGCGCGGATCGGCGTAGCAGTCGGGTACGTTGATGATCGAGCGGGTGCGCAGGCATTCGCCGACGATGCCGCGTTCGGCCGAAATCCGTACCGGGTCCATGCCGCGCGCGACGCGCGATTCGAGCTGGTGCGAGGCGGCCAGGTAGCGCCAGACCGTGCCGCCTTCGGCATCGAGCAGTTCCTTCGCCGCATCCACCACCTGGTAGAGCATGCTCTCCAGCTCGATCGGTTTGGCCAGATCACGCGTGATGGCCGAGATGTGGCCGAGTTTTTCTGGCCACGCGCTGGCGAGTGTCGACTGTTCGGTCATTGCGGATCGCATCCCCTGTATCGGACCATCGTCCTGCGCCGGACCTCGGCGCGTCAAGCGATCCCGCCGCCGCAATGCGCCGCGCTGCACCTGCGCCGGGGACACGCGTATGTGACAGCCGTCCTCGATCCAGTGCTTGCCGGGCGCCGGTGCGCAACGCAACATCGCGCGCTGGGTGGGATGATTCGTCACCCTACCAAGTACTGCACCCGCGGCGGCGTCGAGAGTGATCATGTACATGCATACGGAATCTGCCGGCTGGAATTTCGCGTCGTCATGACCGGCGAAGCCGGCGAGCTGCCATACGCCCACGGCGGACCTTCGCTGCGCGGCGTCCTGCGTGTGGCGCCGGAAGACTTTTTCGTCGACGAGGATCTGGGCTTCGAGCCCGACGGCACCGGTGAACACGCCTTCGTGCGCGTCGAGAAACGCAACGCGAACACCGAATGGGTGGCTCGCGAGCTGGCGCAATTCGCCGGAGTCGCGCCGCACGCGGTCGGCTACGCCGGCATGAAGGATCGGCGCGCGCTGACCCGGCAGACGTTCTCGGTGCATCTGCCGGGCCGCCCCGACCCCGACTGGGCAGCGCTGCAGAATGCCGAATACCGCGTTATCGAGGCGTCGCGCAACAGCCGCAAGCTCAAGACCGGCGCGCTGCGCGGCAACGGTTTCCGCATCGTGCTCCGCGACGTGGCCGGTGACCGCCGGCGGTTCGAAGAACAAATCGCCGCCGTGGCGCACCTGGGCGTTCCGAATTATTTTGGTGAGCAGCGCTTCGGTCGAAGCGGCGACAATGTGGAAAATGCGCGGCGCATGTTTCAGGGGCGTCGCGTGCAGCGTCACGAACGCGGCCTGCTGCTCTCCGCGGCGCGCTCGTTGCTGTTCAACGCAGTCCTCGCCGAGCGGGTGCGCCAGGGCACCTGGAACGCGGCTCTCGCCGGCGACGTGTGGATGCTTGCCGGCAGCCAAAGCATCTTCGGTCCGGAACCGATGACGATCGAGCTTGCATCGCGCCTGAGTACGGGCGATATCGTGCCGACCGGCCCGATGTTCGGCATCGGCGCCCTGCGCACGCAGGATGAAGTGCTGCGGATCGAGCAATCCGTGGCCGACACGCATGCGGATCTGATGCAGGGGTTGATCGCGAACGATTTGCGCCAGGAGCGCCGGGCTCTCGTGCTCAGGCCGACCGGGCTCTCGTCAGCATGGCTGTCCGATCGCGATCTGGAGATGAGATTCAGCTTGAGAAAAGGTTCCTATGCAACTGTCTTAACTAGGGAAATATGTATGGCAAGGATGTCGGAAGAGCCACTGAGCTAAGCCGGCTATTGCCGGGTCGCCGAAAGCAAGGGCTTGCGCCGTCGCCTATAGTGATCTGAAGCAAGGCTCTCGAGTTTCGCATCCAACAGCGACAGGAGATGGTCATGCAAGCGACACGATTCGCGACGATCGGAGTGCTTACGTCAGCGCTGTGCGCCTGCGCCGGTACGGGCAGTCCGCGGCCAATGGCGCAGTTGCCGGACGATTACGACGCAATCAAGGTGGAGGCGGTGACCCAGTGGGCCAAGACCAAGGGCGCGACGGTCATCTGGATCAACTATCCGACGGTCCCGCGTCCGCGCGACGGCGGCTGATCTCCGCATATTCAGGCGTGGCGCATCAACACTACGACCGCGCCGGTGCCACCCTCCGCCGGCGCTGCCGAGGCGAAGGCCAGCACATCGCCGCGTCGGCGCAACATCCCATCTACCAGGCGCTTGAGCACCGGACCCTGCGCGCGTGAACGCAGGCCCTTGCCGTGGATGATCTTGACGCACAGGCGATGTTCGCGCCGGCTTTCGTCGAGGAACAACTTGATCGCCTTGCGCGCCACGTCGGCCGTCATCTGGTGCAGGTCGATCTCGTCGCTGATGCTGAACTGGCCGCGCTTGAGTTGCCGCAGCAGGCGTGGTGACAAACCCTGCTTGAGGTAACTCAGCTCCTCGCCGATTTCGATCTGCGCCGGGTCGATCGCGCTGCGCGTGAGTTCCAGCGGAACGCGCGCCTCGTCGAGCAGAGATTGCAGTGGCTCCGGAGGAGGTCGCGGGCGCAGCGGCGCGTCGCCGTGATCGGCCAGGCGCCGCACAGGACCGACGGCCTGTGCGAACAAGGCCAGGTCCTCGAGGCTTGCGACCTGCGCGGGTTTCTTCGGCCAGCGTGCCATGCAGCGAGCTTAGCAGACCGTCGCGTGCGTACTGTTTACCGCGGCCGTCCGGTACAATCGTTTGCGGTTGGGCGCGCGGTTGTCACGCGTTCGCAATCCGGTGCTGAACCCCTGTGTGGTACCGCGGTTCACGATCAGTGACGCGTTCTGCGCAGGGCTAGGGCCTCTCGCGGCGCAAAGCCTCCACCTCGATTATCGTCAATCGGTTTTTTTCTCTTATGCGAGTACTGGTCAGCAACGACGATGGCGTGGACGCGCCCGGCATACTTTTTCTGGCGCGTCGCTTGTCGGTCGTCGGTGAGGTCATCGTCGTCGCGCCGGATCGCGACCGTTCCGGCGCGAGCAACTCGTTGACACTGGATCAGCCGATCCGCGTCACGCGTCTGGAAGACGGCCGCTATCGCGTAGCCGGTACGCCGACCGACTGCGTGCATCTGGCGCTGGCCGGCCTGCTCGACAAGGAACCGGACATCGTCGTCTCGGGCATCAACAACTCGGCCAACCTTGGCGACGACGTCATCTATTCCGGCACGGTATCGGCGGCGATGGAAGGCCGCTTCCTCGGGTTGCCGGCGATCGCCGTGTCGCTCGCGGCAAGAGACCACAAGGGCATGCACTACGCCAGCGCTGCGCAGGCCGCGCTGGCGATCATGGAACGTTTGCTGGTCGATCCGCTGCCTGCCGACACCATCCTTAATGTCAACGTGCCGGATCTGCCGTGGGGAGAGTTGCGTGGCTTTGCGGTGACGCGTCTGGGACGTCGTCACCGTTCGGCGCCGTGCATCGCGCAGACCGATCCGCGCGGACGTCCGATCTACTGGATCGGCCCGCCGGGAGAGGCCGAAGACGACGGTCCCGGTACCGACTTTCATGCGATCCGCGAAGGCTTTATTTCGATCACGCCGATCCAGGTGGACCTGACCCGCTACCAGGCACTGGAGAAGGTTGCCGGCTGGGTTTCGTCGCTGTCGCTGGAACTCGAAGCGTGCTGAGTCTCTCCCGCAATGGGCTTCGAGTTCGATGCAGGGGTGCATCCCTCGCGAATCGGGCACGTACGCGCCCGCTTCGCCGGCGCCGGGTCCGGGGGTGTACCGGACTTGGCGTGTCGAAAAAGTCCAGGACAGACTTTTTCGACCATGATGCCGGCGCGGTCGCATGAACGTGTTCTCGCGACCTACGCCCGAGGCGCGCGGTCTCGGCATGACCTCGCAGCGCGCGCGTGACCGGCTGGTGGCGCGGCTGAAAGAAGAGGGGATTGCCGATCGGCGCGTGCTCGACGTGCTCGGTCGGCTGCCGCGCCATCTGTTCGTCGAGGAAGCGCTGGCGTCGCGCGCGTACGAGGACACGGCGCTGCCGATCGGGCTCAGCCAGACGATTTCGCAGCCGTGGATCGTTGCGCGCATGACCGAGGCACTGATCGAGGAGAAGCTGCCGGACAGGGTGCTCGAAATCGGCACTGGCTCTGGCTACCAGGCGGCGGTACTGGCGGCGCTGGTGAAAAACGTATACACCATCGAGCGCATCGAGGAGCTGTTGCGCAACGCACGCCGGCGCTTTCGCAAGCTCGGCATCGAAAATGTCCGTTCCCGGCACGACGACGGTCGTCTCGGCTGGCCGGAACACGCGCCTTACAACGCGATCATCCTGACCGCAGCCGGCGAGGCGGTCGACGATGAGTTGTTTGCGCAGCTGGCGCCGGATGGCGTGCTGGTGGCGCCAGTCGGTCCGCCAGGCAACCAGCGCCTGCTGCGTTATCGCCATGGCGAGAAAGGCAGGATCTGCGAATCGCTCGGAGCCGTCAGCTTCGTCCCGCTGCTCGGCGGAATCGGCTGATGCGGCTGTTCAAATCGCTGTACGAATTCGCGCTGCGCTGGGCCGTTCACCCGCGCGCCGAGTATTTCCTGGCAGGTCTCAGTTTCGTCGAGGCGTTCATTTTTCCGGTTGCCCCGGAAATCATGCTGGCACCAATGACCCTGGCTCGGCCGAAACTGTGGGCGCGCTATGCCGCGATCAGCTTGAGTTGCTCGCTATTGGGTTCATTCATCGGTTATGCGCTGGGCCATTTCGCGTTCCAGGTCGCGCGGCCCGTGATCGAGGATCTCGGCTGGATGCCGAAGTTGAACGAGATTGTCGCACAGCTGCATGACCAGAGCCCGTGGAAGACCTTCGGCCTTCTCGTTGTGGCAGGATTCATTCCGATTCCGCTGAAGATATTCACCTGGGCGTCGGGCGTCGTCGGTGTGCCGATTCCGGCCTTCGTCGCCGGCATGCTGGTCGGCCGCGGCAAGCGCGTGTTCGCGGTATGTGGCGCTATCCGCATCGGCGGTGAGCGTGCGGAAAGGGCCTTGCACCGCTGGATCGAATGGATAGGCTGGGGCTTGGTGGTCCTGATCGTTGCGCTGATCGCCTACTTCAAATATCTGCGTTGAGCGAATGAAGCACTTTCGCCCGAATCCTGTCGTCTGTGTCGCACTCGCGCTACGCGCACTGCGCGGCGCGAGCGTGGCCGGCGCGCTGATCCTGGCTGCGTGCGCGTCGAATCCGCCGGCTCCGGTCGTCGATTTGTCTGAGAAAGATGCTGATGCCGGCGCTGGCGCAGCGGCGGCTCCTGCCGTGCTGCCGGCGCCCGAGCCAGGCGCCTACCGCGTGGTGCGCGGCGATACGCTATATGCGATCGCGTTTCGTCGCGGACTGGACTACCGTGATGTCGCAGCGTGGAACAGGATAGCGCCGCCTTATCGCATCTATGCCGGACAGGAACTGCGCCTCGACGGCGCCACGTCGAATGCACGCCCCGTTGCAAGCGCGACCAGTACGCTACCCGCGGCGGTGCCGCGCACAGCGGTGGCCCCGACTGCGCCGGCGGACAAGCCCGGTATGTTCGAGGACGTTACGACATCTGCGCCTGTGGTGCCGACAGCACCGCCGAAGCCCGCGCCGGTCGTCGCAGCGCAGGCCGCCGATCAGGGCGTTGCAAAGCCGCCGGCGACGTCACCCAAGCCGGTGCCGGGGCCGGCGGCGAAGCCACCCGTGGCCGAAGCGCCACCGCCCGCTCACGTCGCCGACGACAGCGTTGCCAACAGCAACGGCATCGCCTGGCGCTGGCCCGGCAAAGGCAGCCTGGTCGGCACCTTCGTCAGCGGCGACCAGACCCGCCAGGGCATCGACGTCGCCGGCAAGGCCGGCGATCCGGTGCTGGCGGCGGCCGATGGCGAAGTCGTCTACAGCGGCAACGGGCTGCTCGGCTACGGCGAACTGATCATCGTC
>DASXKR010000047.1:0-54960 GCA_036496665.1 Rudaea sp.
TCGCACGCGAGACAAAGAGCAAGACGGACGCAACGGCCAAGACAGAAGCAACCGCATCGACCGCGTCGAAAAAGGACGGCGCCGTTTCAAAGGGCAAGGCCGAAAAGCTCGCAGCGAAACCTGATGCTGGCGCGCAGGCCAAGGCGGCAGCTCCGCCAGCGGCGCAAACAAATATCGCCGCAGGCAACAACGCCGAACAGCCGGCGTCGGACGTGTCGGCTGAGCTCAAGCAGCGCACCGAACTGGCCCACGACAAGTTCTCTGTGCTGGATGCCAATGGCGACGGTTTTGTCGATCGCCAGGAAGCCTCGGCGAGTGTGATGCTCAAGCCGATGTTTGCGAAATTCGACGCGGACAAAGACGGCAAGCTGTCGCTGGTCGAGTTCGCCGCCATCAACGATCTTGCCGCGATCCAGAAGGACCAGGACAAGGTCCGGCACCTGCACTGACGATTTGTCGGCGCCGAACTGTCCGGCAGATCACCGAGGCGGGCCCCGATCGGGTCCGCCTCTTTTTTTGGCCGGCGCGGCCCGATCGCATATTCCCACCGCACGCACTCAGCCGCACACTCGCGGAGCCAGGCCACCACTGCCCTGCCGCACTGCCACTTGACCGCGCGCGCGGAAAGGAGAAGTCTTGGCGCAAGCGGTCCTATGCTGCCGCGCAGCGCGAATCGCGCGCGGACGGTGTGTCCGGAGTCCCCCACAAGCCGGCGTGCAAGCGCCGCGCTCCGCTGCCCCGTCTTCGCGCGAACCGCCAGCGTCTGCGCATCGTAGTGATCGCGCCCATCCACGCAACCTAATGGGAGACCACGGTCATGGCCTACACCACCGAAGGCATCCGAAACATCGCGCTCGTCGGGCACTCCGCCGCAGGCAAGACCACGCTGTTCGAGGCCCTGCTGCATGCAGGAGGCGTGATCGGTGCTCCCGGCTCCGTCGAGCGCGGCACCACGGTGTCCGACTATGACCCGATGGAAAAGGAGCGCAAGCAATCGCTCAACACGGTCGTTGCATCGATCGATACATCCTTTCCAGGATCAGGCGACTGCCACATCAACCTGATCGACACGCCCGGCGCGGCCGACTTCCGCGGCCCGACGCTGAGCGCACTGGCCGCGGTCGAGACCTGCGCGATCGTCGTCAATGCGCACAACGGCGTCGAATACACCACGCACCGCATGATGCTGCGCGCGAAGGCGCGCGGCCTGGCGCGCGTGCTCGTGGTCAACAAGATCGATGGCGGCAACTGCCGCGCGCTGGTCGAACAGCTGCGCGAGACGTTCGGCGCGGAATGCCTGCCGATCAACCTGCCTGCGCAGGACGGCAAGTCGGTTGTCGACTGCTTCTTCAAACCCGAGGGCGTTTCGGACTTCTCGACCGTGGCCGAAGCGCATCAGCGCATCATCGACCAGGTCGTCGAGATCAACGAAACCGTGATGGGCCACTATCTCGACCAGGGCGAGGAAGGCCTGTCCGGCCAGGAACTGCACGACGCGTTCGAGCAGTGCCTGCGCGAAGGCCACCTCGTGCCGATCTGCTTCGTCTCGGCGCGCACCGGCGCCGGCGTGAAGGAATTGCTGCAACTCGCGGCGAAACTGCTGCCGAATCCGAAGGAAGGCAATCCACCGCCGTTCATCAAGGGTATCGGCACGGCGGCAACGCCGATCGAGGCCAACCCGGACCCGAAGAAGCACGTCATCGCCGACGTCTTCAAGATCGTCAACGATCCGTTCGTCGGCAAGCTCAGCGTGTTCCGCGTCTACCAGGGCACGGTGAAAAAGGACACGCAGTTGTTGATCGACGACGGCAAAAAGCCCTTTAAGGTCGGCCACCTGTTCAAGCTCAGGGGCAAGGATCACATCGAGATCGACCAGGCGATTCCCGGCGACATTGCGGCCATCGCCAAGATCGAGGAAATCCATTTCGACGCAGTGCTGCACGATTCACACGACGAAGACCAGATCCATCTGCAACCGCTCGACTTTCCGCAGCCGATGTTCGGCCTCGCCGTCGAGCCGGCGCACAAGGGCCAGGAGCAGAAACTCGCCGTGTCGCTGCACAAGCTGGCCGAGGAAGATCCGTGCTTCCGCTTCGAGCACAACAAGGAACTCAACGAATCGGTCGTGCGCGGCCTGTCCGACCTGCATCTGAAGCTGATGCTCGAGCGCATGAAGGAGCGCTATGGTGTCGAGGTCAAGTCGCGGCCGCCGCGAATCGCCTATCGCGAGACGATCGGCGGCAAGGCCGAGGGCCATCATCGCCACAAGAAGCAGACCGGAGGCGCCGGACAGTTCGGCGAAGTGTTTCTGCGCATCGAGCCGCTGCCGCGTGGCGGCGGTTTCGAATTCGTCGACGAGGTCAAGGGCGGTACGATCCCGAACCAGTTCCTGCCGGCGGTGGAAAAAGGTGTGCGCCAGGTGCTCGATCACGGCGCGGTGGCCGGCTACCAGCTGCAGGACGTTCGTGTAATTGTATACGACGGCAAGTACCATCCGGTCGACTCGAAGGAAGTCGCCTTCGTCAGCGCCGGCAAGAAAGCCTTCCTCGATGCGATCACCAAGGCGCGCCCGCAGATCCTCGAGCCGATCGTCAACCTCGAGGTATTCGTACCCGACTCGCACATGGGCGATGTCACCGGCGGCCTGGCGAGCAAGCGCGCGCGCATCAACGGCACCGATTCACTGAACGGCGGCGAACTCGTCGTCAAGGCGCAGGTACCGCTCGCCGAAGTCACCGACTACCAGACCGAACTGAAGGCGATGACCGGCGGCAAGGGCCGCTACGCGATCGAGTTCAGCCATTACGACCCGGTACCGGCGCAGGTGCAGAAGCAGCTGACCGAAGCCTACAAGCCGAGGGTCGAGGAAGACTAGCGCAAGTACGCAAGGGGGATGACATGAGCGAAGGTGACATTGCAGATCGAAAAGGTCTCTTCCACGAAATCTTTTCTTCATTCAATCAAATGTGCATATGCGCCTTTCAAGCCCTTTTGCTGGTGCATTTGTCATCTCGTGGTTCGCCGTAAATTGGCGCGCAATTGCGATTGTCTTGTTCTCACACGAGAGAATTGAGGATTCGCATCGAATATGTTGAAAATCATTTTTCATCGGCCTTTTATTGGCTGATTTACCCATTCGCGAGTGCGGTCGTCGGCCTGTTCATCTATGCCGCACTCTCGATCGCGTTTTTCTGGGTATGGGGGTTGCTGGAATTTCTCGAAGACGTGATTGCAATCCTTACAGTTGACGCGACTAAGCCTGAATAAAGCTCCAGAGCATGAGGCCGTGGGGCGGGAGGAGCGTAGCGTATCCCGCCTTCTGCAACTCTTTCGCTAAATGGCGGGACACGCCGCTCGCATCTTGACGCGCGCAAGTTCATTCCAAGTCGAGCTTCGTGGCTTCACCGGGACCCACCCCAATCGAGGGGATATATTCCGCGCTCGACATATCGCCTAAAGCTGGAAAATGGCCAATCGGCCGGTCGTCGCGCGTGCCCGTGCTTGACCGGGTTGAAGTGGATGTAATCGGCGTGGCGCTCGAAATCCCGCTCGTTGCGTATCGTGTGCTCCCAGAAACGTCGTTGCCAGATTCCCCGTTCGCCCTTGATGCTTCGACGCGGGGATAGTCGTTCGCCGCGTGGGATGCTTCTCGAAAACGCGGCCTTAATGGCATGCCATCGCGACGAGAAATCGGCATCGCCCGGAGGCAAAGTCCAGATACAATGCAAGTGATCCGGAAGAATGACAATCGCGTCGAGCGCGAATGGCCGTCGCGCTCGAGCCGCAGAAAATGCATCCCGCAGCAAATCGATGTGATTCGTCAAAAGGCGGCGCCGCCGGTCAAGTAACGCCACCGTGAAAAAGAATGTTCCGCCGGGGACGAATGCGCGAATATAACGAGGCATGCCGCAATCGTAGCGAATCTGCTCGATTGGCGGGATGCGCTGCGCTTCTCCCGCCCTACGGCCGGGGTACAGCCGTCGCTCTCCGCCGACGTCCTCGCCGTGCTGGTGCGCGTCCTCGCCATGGCGATGGCGTTTGGCATAAATGAACAGGCGCAGGTTGCGTGAAGCAACATGCATTCCAATTCCGCCAGTATCGGATCCGAACGCGATTTTCACACGATCATTCCGCGCAGGTATCACGAGGGGCCCTACGCTCGCCTTGTCCTCGCACGAGGACATTCCTGATTGCCAAGCGGAGGAACACCCGATGAAAACCGTAAGCGATGTAATGACGCGCGACGTTTATCTCGCCAGTCCGAACCAGACCATTCGCGAAGTAGCCGGTGCAATGGCGAAAGCCGATGTCGGCAGCCTGCCGGTCGGTGAAAACGATCGGCTGGTCGGCATGATTACCGACCGCGATATCGTCTTGCGTGCCGTGGCGAAGGGCCTCGACCCGAAAACACCGGTCCGCGACGTGATGACCGATCGCATCCAGTACTGTTACGACGATGACGACGTCGTCGGTGTCGCGGAAAACATGGCTCAACTTGGCGTGCGCCGCCTTGCCGTGCTCAACCACGACAAGCGGCTCGTCGGGATCGTGGCGCTGAGCAACGTCGCGAACTGCGGCGAGGCGAAGGCGGCCACCAAGCTGCTCAAGGGCGTCGCCGAACCACACCACGAGAGCCGGCGGGTCGCCGCGGCTTGAACGACGCCCGATGCGGAAAGCAGCGCGGCGTATTCGCCTGACGCCATATCATCGACGGGCGCGTACGCCGCCTTGCTGCCGGCGCTGCGGTCACTCGGCCGCGTGCATGCGCTGGATCAGTATCGATGTGCCGCCCTCGAAACGCAGCACGAAACTCGATCCATCATGTGCTGACGACAACACCTTGACCGGGCCGCGTTCCTGCGCCGCTTTCACATCGCACGCCCGGAACTGCGCAGCCGTACCCGTCGGATTCAGCACCAGCGGCGGGCCCAGCGGCTCGTAGCCGGTGAACGGGCCGGTACGGAAGCCGCTCATCGGAAAGCGCTGCATCCACATGAAGAACTTGCCTTCGTGCGGAATCCAGACGCGATCATCGTTGTGCGCGGTGACACCGAGCGCGCCATAGGCGTTCCAGGCCCGCACGATGTGGGCCTGGGTGCAGTCGCTCGAAATGCATTCCTGCAGGACGAAGTATTCGTCGTCTTTCATCTGCGTGAGACGCACGCTGACGATGTCGTCCTTCTGGAACGCCTCGGCCGGGTAGATCACTGCCGACATCTTCGGATCGACTTCGAAGTTGCTGGAGATGACGTAGCCGCCGTGGCGTTCTTCCCACTTCGGCGCGCGCACATCGACGCCGGGCAGCACCGTCTGGGCCGCGACAGCACCCGCCGCCAGCAGCAGGACAACGCCGGCTCCGATTCTGATATTGCCGTGTGCGTCGGCTCGATAGAGTGCGGACATCCGGACGCCTTCATGTGTCGGGGCCTGGCTCGCCATCAGCCCCGCATGACGCTACGTGTACGTGTTGCCGGCATGGCTGGCAAGGCAAGTATTGTAAAACCGCCCGGGGTGCCGTGTTTCGCAAGTGGCGGTACGGGCGTAGACTGCGCCCTGCTTCACGACCATCAACCTGACTCGAGGGGAGAAACGGTATGGGCTTGCTCGCTCAGCTTTGGCTGCCGATCGTTCTGTCTGCCGTGGGCGTCTTCATCGCCAGCAGTCTGCTGCACATGGTGCTCAAATTCTGGCACGGACAGGACGGCAAGGGTTTTTCCAACGAAGACGAAGTCGGCGCTGCGATCCGCAAGGGCAACGCAGGCGCAGGCATGTACATGATTCCGTTTTGCAAGCCCGAAGCGATGAAGGATCCGGCGATGCAGGACAAGTTCAAGCTCGGCCCGATCGGCACGATTTTCCTGCGCCAGCCCGGCATGATGAACATGGGCTCGTTCCTCGGCCAGTGGTTCCTGTTCTGCCTGCTCGTTTCGTTCCTGTGCGCGTTGCTCGCGGTGCACGTGATGGGTCCCGGCGCCGATCACAGGCATGTGTTCCATGTCATCGCCCTCGCAGCGTTTCTCGGCTACGGCATGGGCAGTCTGCCGAACGCGATCTGGTGGGGTCATCCCTGGGTCAGCACGATCAAACATCTGGTCGATGGGCTGATCTACGCCATCATCACCGGCCTTGCCTTCTGCTGGCTGTGGCCGGTGTGAACTGCCCGGCGTTCGTCGCAAGTTGATACAACGCATCGATCCGGTCGGCGGCGCTGCGCCGTCGACCGTCCGAGGTCATGATGTGGACGGCACTCACGTGTCGTCATTTGTCACGAAGATCGTCAGCGACGATGCGAACTGGGTCGGTGCGCACCCTTGGCTGACGGATCGGCGCGTGTCGCGGCCGGCGCGGACGTGCAGCACTGCGTTTTTTTCGAATCTTGACGAATCATTACCGCACCTTCAACGAGCGCTCCGGTCACAGTTGCTAGAGTGAGCGAGTTCGTTGGAGATGCTGCATGCTGCGGTTTCACGCGATCTTCGCCCTTGCCTTCGCCTCATCGGCAACGGCGCACGATACCCAGCATTCTGCCGATCATGCTGAGCCGACCGAGCACGCGGCACCGGCAGCGCCATCGCATGCGGCGCCACCCGTGCATGTCGCCCCGCCCCCGTCTGCCCACACGATCGCTCCGGGCGGCGCAACGCCACCGCAACACGCGCCGGCGAACTGGCATGACGGTGCGCATCATCCGCAGACCCCCACCGGCGCACCGATCGATCGCTGGCACCGCGGCAATCCGCAACATGAGCATGCGCACGGCAACAGCGACAACCATCACGACCATCGACGCTGGAACGGCGACATGCACCAGGACCACGGCCGCTGGCATGGCGGCCATTGGTGGCACGGCAACGTCGGCGGCCGTGGCGGCTGGTGGTGGATCGTAGGGCCCGAGTGGTACTGGTACCCGGCGCCGGTGTATCCCGATCCGGACCCGGACACGCCGCCTGGGATGGAACCGGGATTCTGGTACTGGTGCGACGACTACCAGGACTACTACCCGAACGTCACCGATTGTCCCTCGGGATGGCAGCAGGAAATACCCGACGATTAGGTGCGCCTGTACAGTAATCCCAACCAGCCGATGCCGGATCATGTCGCGGCATGGCTAGGGATGCATGACTTACGACCCAGTGACATCCGGGACATGCGCGCCCGGTACGCAGCGAACTAGATTGCGCGACACGACAACGCCATGACCGGGAGAAGTGGTGTGGATCGGCAACGGTGCTGGCTGGCGACAATGGGTATTTTTTGCATCGCTGCAAACCCGCACGCCGTGAGCGCACGCGCAGCGCGCGAAAAAATTCAGCCGGAGCTGTTCGCCGAACAGATCGTCTCGACACGCGACGACGAGTTCGGCATCGCCTTCTCGCCCGACGGCGAGACCGCGTACTTCACCAAGCGCTTCACCGACGCCGTACGCAGCGTGCGCAACGGCCTGGGCAACATCTATCGCATCGACCTCGACGCCGCGCTGCCGCCGCCGCGCCAGCGGTGATTCTGCCCGGAACGGCTCAGGCGAAGATTGAATCCAGCGCGGTGGCCAGTCGCGGATGGTTGAAGCCGAATCCGGCCGCGGTCGCGCGCGCCGGAATGACGCGCTGGCCGGTGAGCAGCAGGTCCGACATCTCGCCGAACAGCACCTTCAAGGCGAACCCCGGCGTGCGCATCACGCCCGGTCGGCGCAACGCGCGGGCCAGCGTCGCGGCGAATTCTGCATTGGTAACCGGCGCCGGCGCGGTCGCGTTCCAGGCGCCGCTGGCAGCGGCGCTGTCGACGAGCCAGCGCATCAACGTGACGAGGTCGCTGCGCGTGATCCAGCTCATCCATTGCCGGCCGTTGCCCATCGGTCCGCCGAGCCCGAGCCGAAACGGCAACAACATCTGTTTCAACGCGCCACCATCGCGATCGAGCACGATGCCGGTGCGCAACAGGCACACGCGCACGCCGAGCGCCTCGGCCTTGCGTGCCTCGGCTTCCCAGTCGCGGCACAGGTGCGCGGAAAAATCCGCGCCACATTGCGTATCCTCGTCGAGTTCCTCGTCGCCGCACGGTCCGTACCAGCCGACCGCCGATCCCGATACGAGCACTTGCGGAGAGCGTTCCTGGCGATCGATCCAGTCGAGCAGTCGCTTGGTCGTGCCGATCCGCGAAGCGAGGAATTCGCGCTTGCGCGCGGCGCTCCAGCGGCCGCCGGCGAGGTTCTCGCCGGCGAGATTGACGATCGCCTCGACATCCTGGGCGAAGTCGAGCCGGTCGATCAGCAGCACGCCATCCGGCACGCGCGGTCGGGCGCGCGCGACATTGCGCGTGAGCACGGTAACGCGATGCCCGTCCGCCGCGAGGCTGCGGCACAGCGCGCTGCCGATGAATCCGCTGCCACCGGTGATCAGGTAGTGCATGCGCGACACCTTTCGGGCCGGCCCGGGCATCGATTCTACTCCGGTCGCCGGCCGGTGGCTGGACGATCGTGACGCCGCCCCTGCATAGCCTTCACGTGTGCCGGCGAGAGGAATGCCGGGCCGCGAGGTGTCGGTGCGCCGAAGGGCGCTTGCTTGCAAAAAATTGCGCACTTCGTCCGTACGGGCGACTTCCGGCACGCGGAGGCGCTATCGTCCGCTTCGTATCGTTCTTCGTGTCAACGCTGCTCTCTGGGGAGAGACACTCATGCGCAAGTTCGCCCATGACCGCCGTCTGTTCGTCATGCTGTTCCTGATCGCCAACCTGCTGTTTGCCTGTGCCGCGTGCGCAGAGGACGCCTACGAAGCCGCCGTCGCTCACGCCGGGCGCAGCAGCGATGACCTGAAACGCGATCCCGTTGACCATCCGGCCGAGGTGCTGCGTGCATCCGGCGTCAAGGCCGGCATGCGCGTCGCCGATTTCTTCGCCGCCGACGGCTACTACAGCCAGATGCTCAGCTATATCGTCGGCCCCGAGGGCCACGTGCTGCTGATCAACAACCCGCCGTACGACAAGTTCGCCAACAACGCCTGGAAGGAACGCATCGAGAAGCAGCATCTGAACAACGTCGAGCATGTGTCGGTCGATCCTGCGCACATGGGACTCAAGGATGCGTCGCTCGACGCCATCTTCATGGTGAAGGTCTACCATGACCTCTACTGGGTCGATCCGAAGAATGGCTGGCCGAAGATCGATGTACCGGCGGTGCTCGATCAAATCGCGCACGCGCTGAAGCCGGGCGGCACGCTGCTCATCGTCGACCACTCCGCCAAGGCCGGCACCGGCAGCAACGACGCCGGCTCGCTGCATCGCATCGACGAGGAGTTCATGCGCAAGGACTTCGAGTCGCATGGCTTCACGTTCGCCAGCAAGAGCGACTTCCTGCGCCGGCCCGACGACAAGCGCGATCAGATCTCGTACAAGCCGCCGGCTGTTGGCCATACCGATCGCTTCGTCTACGTGTTCCGCAAGGGCGCCTGACGTCCGCCACGAGACATCGCTGATGGCCGACGCGCCGCTCTGACCATCGCGCGTCGCAAGACGAGCTCTTCAACCCGGCGCGAACCGGACTCCGATGACCGTGGACCCGCGGCCTTTCGGGATTCGACGCGGTGACGGCGCGGCTGCCTTGAATACCGCGCCTGCGATCGGTCGCGTTCAGCCTTGCAATGCCCGCTTTGCTTCGCTCCTGCCGTTTCTTGCGTCACAGGGGACATCGCAGCGGCCTCGACGCTGCGTGCATCGACTTGCACAGGAGCAGCATTTCATGAAGACGCGCCATCCTCTCGTTTCCATTCTTGCGACCGCGATTTCCTGCGTGCTCGCCGGCGTCGCGATACAGGCCCAGGCAAGCAACTCCGCACCAGGGAACCATGCCGTCGTATCCGGAGGCGACCAGAACACGGCCAGCGGCAACTACTCGACGATCGGTGGCGGCCAGAGCAGCACCACGAGCGGCGACTGGTCGACGATTGCCGGCGGCGACACGAACAAGGCCGGCGGACTTGCCGCCGCCATCGGCGGCGGCGCGGCGAACACATCGGACAACAACTACACGGTGGTGGCTGGCGGGTACAACAATCTCGCCGGCTATCCGCTCTCGGCGATCGGTGGCGGGGAGAACAACACGTCGGCCGGCAATTTCTCGACCATCGGCGGCGGACTGGAGAACGCCACGTTCGACGAGGGTGCGGTCGTGCCGGGCGGCGAGTACAACTTCGCGGGGGCACCTTTCAGCTTCGCCGCCGGGCTGAATGCAAACATACGCACCGCGGGCGCAACGGTGACGTCGTACGGCGATATCGGTACGTTCGTCTGGGCCGATGCAACCGGCTACAGCAGTTCGAATCTGCGCGGAACGGAAATCCAGTCGTCGGGCCCCAATCAATTCATCGTGCGTGCCAACGGCGGTTTCGCGCTGAACGACACGCCGCCGAGCAAGAACATCGCGATGACGATCGCGTCGACCGCCAGCAACGGCACGCGCGCCCAGATCTACCTGCACCAGCATAATTCCAACAACGGTGTGCTGGTCATCGGCGGCGACGCGACGACGAACAGCAAGGCGAATGACGCAAGTTTCTACGTCGCCCAGTACAACGGAACCGACCAGACGCGACGCCTGACGCTCGATGCGAACGGCGACTTCAAGGTAACCGCACAAGCCTACAAGCCCGGTGGCGGCTCGTGGGCGGCATCGTCAGACGGACGCCTCAAGAAAAACGTGCGGCCGCTCGATCATCCCCTCGACCGGCTGCTGGCCTTGCGCGGCGTCACGTTCGAATATGCGCAACACGACGACGCCATGCATCCGGCCGGCACGTTCACCGGATTCATCGCGCAAGAGGTGCAGCCGAAGTTTCCCGAGTGGATCGGCCACGACGAGAATGGCTACCTGACGGTCGGACCGCAGGGATTCGAGGCGCTGACGGTCGAAGCGTTGCGTCAGCTCAAGGCCGGCGACGACGAGCGTATCGTAAAGCTCGAGGCGGAGAACACGGCGCTGCACGCGCAGCTGACCGAAGCACTGGCAACGGAGGCCGCGAGCATCGCGCAGCTGCGCGAGCAGATCGCCGCGCTCTCGGCCACGTCGCCGACCTCGGCGGTCGCGGCGACCAACGCGCACTGATCCTCGGCCGGGAGCGCGTGGACGCAGTCCGCCGCTCCCTCGTCCCGGGCGCCTGCGCAACGCGTCAGCGCGTGGCGCTGTCCCTGGAAACGTTCGTCTGCAGTTCGGTCAACGCCTTCGTGCGCGCCTGCGGCTTCAGGTGCGCGATCTTGTCGGCCGCGCTGTAGAACGCATCCCAGTCGCCATTCTGCTGCGAAAAAAGGGCGGTGAACGCGGGCACCCAGCGATGGTACAAGCCGAACGGCAGCAGCGTGGCGTTGTTGATTTCGCCCCGGATCCAGTCATCGTACAGACCACGCCCCTGCCAACGAGCGTCGCGCAGCTTCGCATAGTCGGCACGCAGGCGATCGAACTCCTCGCGTTTCTTTTCGCGCATCGTCGCTGCCGGCAGCGGCGAGGCATACAGCGTGCGCAACCGTTCGCGCGCGTCCAGCACCAGACCTGCGAATTCGTCGGATCGGGTCTCGTCCGCACTGTCGCTCACCGGCAGTTCTCGCGACGCGCGCCATTCGCGCAATCCCTCGCGCTGCACGAACGTGGCGAAGGACTCATCGAATTCGGTGTCGCCCTGCACGTACAGGCGCTGGTGCGCCAGTTCGTGGAAAATCGTGCCGGCGAGTTCGTCGTCATCCCAGCGCAGCATCGTGTTGAGAATCGGATCGGCGAACCAGCCCAGCGTCGAATACGCCGATGAGCCGGCGATCCAGGTTTCCAGATCCTGTCCGCGCAGCCTCGCGGCTTCGTCCCGGGCACGTTCGAGATCAAAATAGCCGATATAGCCCAGGCAACCGACGATCGGGAAGCAGTGCTGGAACGCATCGACCGAGAATTCTCCGGCAGCGAATACGTTCCAGGTCGCATACGGCCGGTGCAGGTCGGCGTATTGCGTATAACTGGCGTTGCGCGGCAGACGCAGTCGGTCCGACGCGAACGTGCGCGCCTGCGCCGCCAGGCGCAGACGCGACTTGAGCGCCGCATCGGTCGACGGATCGGCAATGACGCGATCGATCGGCCGGCGCGCAGCGAGCATCGCGTATTCGCCATGCACAAGGTGCCCGTAGTAGCCGAGCGTCGAGCACGCCGTCAGCGCCAGCGCGGCGAATACGCCGGAAGTCGCTTTGGCCAGTTTCTGCAAAGGCGGGCGCACGAGCATTCGACGCGATTGTAACGGCACCTTAATGCCGAAGTGGCGATCCTGCGACGCCTGTACGCTTTGGATCACCGCCGGCGCGGCATCCGCGCTAACATGACGCACGAGCACGACTGCCGCGCGGGATGAATCAGATGAGACCGCAGATCCTGATGTTGACGATCGCTTGCCTGGCGGCAACGCCGGCCTGGGCGGGCGCAGGCCTGACATCCGCAGGAGTCGACCCGACATCGACCAACAACCAGCCGGCCGAACCGACGCTGGCGCAGGTGGCGCCGCAAGGGACGCAGGGTACGACGGGAACCTCGGCCGCCACAGTCACGCCGGGCGTGAACTCCGCGACCGCAGCACAGGGTGGCGCTGCCGTGACGGGCGTCGGCAACGGCGCAGCAAACGGCGCTGCCGTGGTGCCGGTGATCGTCACTCCGCCGCCGCCACCGGATCCGGCGACCCTGCCGGTGTCGGTGATCCGCCCGGTCAGCAAGGCCGCAACCGATTCTCTGACCGACACCGCGACCGGCCGCGCCGGCGTCGACTCGTCCGTCTCACCGCTACAGCCACGCGCCCAGAAGATGCCAGCCGCGCCACGACCAGGGGCGACAACGGCTGGGGCGCCGTCATCGCCACCTGCATCTTCGCCCGCCAGTCTGCGAACTTCGGCCACCGCCGTGGCGCCGCGGGCGGATGCCGCCGTGCGCCCGGCTTCGGAGACCACGCCCGAGGAACCCGCCAATGCCGGTTCCAGCGGATTCATCTTCTATTCCGGTGTCGGCATTGCCGCGATCATCCTGCTGCTGTCGCTGGCCGCGTTCTTTCGCGGCGGCGGCGGCGAGCCCGGCAAGCCGCGCTCGATGTAGCCGCGCCGCGCCTGCGTCGACTCGGTGCAGCCTGCAGCCGGCCACGTAAGCAACGCGGCCGAAAAGCGCACAACTTCATAAATATACATAGTCCACTGCCGGCAGTGGACAATCCGACACCGGCAGCGCGCATGTGCTGCCGCCGGTCCACTCTCCGCGCAGCGCAAAGGACGTTCAGCGATGCGACAGGAGCGGCTGTGCTAGCCTCGCAGAGCGCGAGCCGCGCGTCCCTGACCTGGAGATCGCCCATGGTTATATCCATTCACCAATCCGCAGCGCCGCTGATCGCCCTGATCGCCGGCATCGTCATCCTGTTCGTGCCGCGCATCCTCAACTACGTCATTGCGCTGTACCTGATCCTGATCGGGCTGCTGGGCCTGTTCGGCAATCATCTGGTCTGAGTGCGCGCAGCGTTCCTGGCGCGGACGCGTGACGTCGAGATCTGCACTCGGCAGCGACAGGCGACGCTCCGGTTTCTTGCATCCGGATGGCGACACTTGCCTCGCAGCCGCGGCGGAGACTCCGCCCGGCTGCGTCAGTCACATGCGCTTGGGCTTGGATCTTGGCTTGGGCTTGAGCAGCGTTCCGGTGCAGCGTGGCGCGCCGCAGCGGCAGGCCCAGATGCGCTTGAGCTCCGCAGTCTGGCGCTCCTCGAGCACGATACCGTAGTCGTAGGTCAGTTCATCGCCGGCGCGGATATTGCGCCGCGATTCGATCACGACGCGGTCCTTGCGCGGATCGCCGCTGGCGTGCTCGACGATCCATGCCTGGCAGTTCGGCGCGCAACTGTGGTTGATCCAGCGTGCGACATTGCCGCCGTCCGCACCATCGATCAGGTATTTGTCGTTCAAGGTGAACAGAAACGTGTGCCCGGTGTCGGTGTCGTTGCCGAAACGGCGATCGGCTTCGGCATGCGTCAGGCGCCGGCCGCGATACTCGGTGACCCGGGTGCCCTTGGGAATGTCACGAACGGCAAACACGCCGTTGCCATGAATCGGCGACTGGCGCCGGACTATACGTCGGGTCATGCAGAAAAACCCTTGAGCTAGCGAAGCGGGGCCGCGATGATACCCGATCGGCGAGCACGCCGATCCGCGGCGGCCGATTGCCGTTCGCGACGCCCGTTGCGTATCATCGCCCACGCCGATTCGAAGAGCCCGCGCGAACATGCTGCACTCGACGCAAGCCCGCTCGATATTTGCCCTGATGCTTGGCCTGACCGTACTGGCCGGCAGCGCGGGGCTCATGTACGCCCGCGATCACGACAGCAGCCGTGCCGGACGCTTCGACTACTATCTGATGTCGCTGTCGTGGTCACCGAGCTACTGCCTTACCCATCCGCATGAGGCCGAGCAGTGCGGCAGCCATGGCTTCGGTTTCGTGCTGCACGGCCTGTGGCCACAAAACCGCAACGGTACCTGGTCGCAACGTTGCGGCACGCGCGAGGCGCCGGACAATGCGACGATCGAGCGTACGCTGGCCTTCATGCCGAGCCGCTCGTTGATCGAACACGAATGGCAGACGCACGGCTCCTGCACAGGCCTCGATCCGCGCGCCTATTTCGCGCTGGCCGATCGCGCCTTCGCCGGCCTGGCGATACCCGAGGAACTGAAGACACCGCAGGCGCCGCCGGCATTGAGCGCCGCCGAAATTGTGCAGGCCTTCACGCGGGCAAATCCCGGGTTGCGCGATTCGATGCTCAGTGTCGTCTGTCACGACGGCAGCGAACTGGCCGAAGTGCGCGTCTGCCTGGACAAGGATGCGAGCAATCCGCAAGCGTGCGGTGGACGCGTGCGCAATGCATGCCGGTACGGCATACTCAGGATACCGGCAATCCGCTAGATATCGCTGTCACTGTTGCACGGGGAGCGAGGCAATGAAATTCATCCGGATACTGGGCAAATTCCTGCTCGTGCTGCTGATCGTGCTGGCGACGGCATTGGCGTTGATCTATTGGCGCAGCAGCACCCTGATGGCGCAGCACATCGACGTCAAGGAACCGGCACTCGCCGTGCCGACCGATGCCGTTGCGGTTGCGCGCGGCGAACACATCGCGATCACGCGCGGCTGTACCGACTGTCACGACAAGGATCTCGGCGGCAGCGTTCTGTTCGATGCACTGCCGATCGGCCGTCTCGCCGCGCCGAACCTGACGCGCGGCAAGGGCGGCGTCGGCGCACGGCTCGATGCGACCAGCATGGAACACGCCGTCCGCCACGGGCTTGGCGAGGGCGGCCGATTGCTGCTGTACATGCCGACGACGGACTTTGCCGGACTTGCCGATGCCGACGTCGCCGATCTGATCGCCTACGTCACGTCGGTGCCCGCGGTTGATCGCAACATACCGCCGCCGGCGGCCGGGCCGCTGATGCGGACCCTGTTCCTGCTCGACAAGGCGCCGCTCGTCTACGCACTCAAGATCGACCAGCACGCAGCGCACGCGGCGAGCATGGCGGCGAATGCCACGCCGGAATACGGCCGCTATCTTGCGCAAGGCTGCACCGGCTGTCACGGCGATCATTTCGCCGGCGGCCACGTACCGGGCACGCCGCCGAGTTTCCCCGACGCGCGCAACATCACGCCGGGCGGCAACATCGGCAAATGGACCAAGCCGGATTTCTTCACGGCGTTGCGCTCCGGCAAGCGGCCGGATGGCAGCAACATCAATCCATTCATGCCGTGGAAAGCGTTTTCCAAGCTCAGCGACACCGAACTCGATGCGTTGTGGGCCTACCTGCAAACGGTGCCGCCGGTGATACCCAAGTCCTGAGCGCTGCTCAGCCAAGGTCTTTTTCGAACACGACCTGGCGTTTGCGTTCGGCATAGCCTTCGCGCAGGTAGAAGCGGTGTGCGCGCTCACGTACGACGTTGCTGCGCACGCGCAAGCGGGTGAAACCGTGCTGCTTGGCCCATGCCTCGGCCACGTGCAGCAGCAGCGCGCCGACGCCGACGCTGCGCGCCGTGTCGGCGACGACCAAGCCGGCAAGTTCGGCGAACGGGACCTCCTCGATATGCAGGCGCGGCACGACATGGGTCCAGCCGACCACGTTGCCTTCCGCATCGGACGCGACGAATACCTCGCCGATGTCGCGCGCGCGGGCCTGCGCATGGCGCGCGCCAATCGTCGGCGCGTCGACTGGATAGCCCAGCTGCGTCGACAATTGCGCCAGGGCGGCGGCGTCTTCGGCGCGCGCGGGCCGGATCGAAAATCGTTGCGACGCGTCGGTCATATCGTGTCGGTATCGACGCTATTGGATCTAGTCAGCACCATCCCCACCCAAGTTGCCAGGCTCGGCCATCCTGGCCTCGCCAAGCAACCCCGGCGCTGCGCATCCTGCTCCGCGCGTTCAGCGGCGCGCGAACCAGTGGTTCGCAAGCGCGCCGCTTCACCCCCTTGAAGGGGAGGGCTTTTGCAAGCGCGCCAACAACACGCACGGCGACTCAGCAGCAACCACCGTCGCCGGTGTGCGTGTGTGCTGCGGATACGGCGACGCCGGTCGTCAGGCCCTGCTCGCTGGCCTGGTAGTGATCGGCGATCACGCGCGCGACGCACATCGTGACGCGCTTGCCGGTCGGGATGTGCAGGAACTCGTTCGGACCATGCGCATTCGAGTGCGGGCCGAGCACGCCGGTGATCAGGAACTGCGCGCCGGGAAACTTTTCGCCGAGCATGCCCATGAATGGAATGCTGCCGCCCTCTCCGTTGTAGGCCGGCGGCGCGCCAAAAAAACCGCGAGATGCCGCGTCGACCGACGCTTCGAGCCACGGGGCCAGTACCGGCGCATTCCAGCCCGAAGTTGCCTTCTCGAGATCAAAGGTGACCTTGGCGCCGTACGGGGGATCGGCTTCGAGCAGGCGCTTGACCCGTTCGCCGGCTGCGTTGCCTTCGAGCGTCGGCGGTAGGCGCAGCGACAGCTTTACCGCGGTGTATGGCCGCAGCACGTTGCCGGCCGAATCGAGCGGCGGCATGCCATTTAGACCGGTGACCGACAATGCCGGGCGCCAGGTGCGATTGAGTACCAGTTCGGTGAGGTCCTTGTCGACCGGCTGCATGCCGGTGACGAACGGAAACTTGGAATAGACCGAATCGCCGAGCACCTGCGCCGTGCGTCGCGCCTGATCGACGCGCTGGACCGGTATGTCGACATAGAGTCCCTGCGGCTTGATCTTGCCGCTGACTTCGTCCTCGAGCCGCGAGATCAGCTGGCGCAGGATGCGGAAGCTCGACGCGACGATGCCCGATGCATCGCCCGAGTGCACGCCCTCGTCGAGAACCTGCACGCCGAGGTTGCCGCCGGTCAGCCCGCGCAGCGACGTCGTCAGCCACAGCTGCTCATAATTGCCGCAGCCCGAATCGAGGCAGACGACCAGCGAGGGCTTGCCGATGCGCGCGGCGAGATGATCGACGTAGTACGGCAGGTCGTAACTGCCGGATTCCTCGCAGGCCTCGATCATGACCACGCAGCGCGCGCGCGGTGTGCCCTGGTCCTGCAATGCCAGGATCGCGGCCAGCGAGCCAAACAGCGCGTAGCCGTCGTCCGCGGCGCCGCGACCGTAGAGCCGGTCGCCTTCGATCACCGGTTTCCACGGGCCGAGATGCGCGGACCAGCCGGTCATCTCCGGCTGCTTGTCCAGATGGCCATACAGAAGCACACAGTCATCGCCCGAATCTTTTCCGCTCGCCGGGATGTCGATGAAGATCAGCGGCGTGCGTCCTTCGAGGCGCACGACATCGACGACCATGCCGGGAATCGAATGCGACCTGGCCCACTCCGACAGCTGCGCGACGGCCTGGTCCATGAAGCCGTGCTCGGCCCACTTGGCGTCGAACATCGGCGACTTGTTCGGAATCCTGATGTAGTCGACGAGCTGTGGAACGATCTGGCCATCCCACAGGCCGGAAATCACATCGCGGGTCTGACTCGAATCCATCTATGGTGCCTCGGCTGTTTTTTGGACTCGCGAAGTGTACAGGGTTGCCGCATCGGGATTGCAGAAGGCAAGGAACCCCGCTGCCGAGAGCCGCGACCTCTTGCCTAGCCTGCGTTAAACTGCGCGCCCCGCCGATGATCGAGCCGTCCATGATTCTGCCGCGCTACCGTATAGCCGCCTCGCTGATCCCCGGCGCCGGCAACGGGCTGTTCCTCACGGAAGAAGTTGCGCGCGGCAAGCTGATCACGGCGCCGGACGATATCCGCAAAGTATACAAGTGGAGCGAGGTCCATGCGCTGCCGGATGCCGCTGCGTTGCTGGCCGCAACGGTGCGCTGGTTCGAGGACCGCTATACGGTGACACCGGAGTGGCCGGATGAGTGCTACATCAACCACTCGTTCGCGCCGTGCGGCCTGTGGCACCTGGGCTTCGTCTTTGCACTCGACGATCTGCCGGCCGGCACCGAGATCACGGTCGACTATCGCCATCTGCTCGCTCCGGGCCAGGAAGAAGATTTTCGCGACGCGCTCAGCGGCGCGCCGATCGTCGGCTATGCCTGGCACGAAAGCATGACGCGTTCGACAGCGCAGTTGCAAGCGCTGTTCCCGGCGGGCACGTAGCATGAGCGTGCGCCTGATTCGCTCAGGCGAATACCAGCGCATGCGCTGGAAGAACGGCGGCGGCTGGACCAGCGAACTGGCACGCGCGGGCGACGACGCCGCATTCGACTGGCGTATCAGCATTGCCGAGATCGAGAGTGATGGCGCATTTTCCACATTTTCCGGTTGCGACCGGCAAATCGCGTTGCTCGACGGTACCGGCATGGAAATCGCGTTCGACGAAGCCGAATCGATCCGGCTCGATCAGCGCCTGCGTTTTTTTTCATTCGCCGGTGAATGGCATGCGCGCGGGCGCCTGATCGGCGGGCCAGTGCGCGACTTCAACGTCATTGTCCGCCGCGATGCCTTCAAGGCCGAAGTGCTTTACCGGCCGCTGGTCGGACCGATGGTGTTCCTGCCGGAGGCGGCAACAACCTGGTTTATCCACCTCGCCGGCGGCGGCGCCGACCTGCAGGACGTTCGCGGCATGGAACTCGATGCCGGCGATTCACTCCTGCTCGAGCCCGGAGACGGCGTGCGCAATCGCGTGCTCAGCGGCGGCGGCGAGGTCGTGCTGGTCAAGCTCACCGCACAATAAATTTCCTCCGGCAATGCCTGCCTTTGGGTAGCCGCTCATCCTCGCTTATTCGGCGAGGTGCTTTGAGCCCCTCTCCCGACGGGAGGGGCAGGAGTGAGGGTCGAGCCTTGTATCGACGTCGATCAATGGCCGGCCCTCATCCGCCCCACCTGCATGAGCTGCGGATGCGGCGGCAATTTCCGAATTCGCATCCAGCTCATGCAGGCGGGGCACCTTCTCCCGGCGGGAGAAGGAAAGCAGCGAACGTCGCAAGAACAGGCCTGGAACCCGCGGATTTTCAGAAACAGTCATGGGGATACCTTGCCGGCACTGGCGTCACGGCTCGGCCCATTCGCGCAGCAGGTTGTGGTAGACGCCGACCAGGCTGACCATCGCAGGATCGTCCGCTACGCGCGCGTTCAGGCGCTGGATCGCCCGGTCGAGATCGAACAGGATCGAGCGCCGCGCGTCGGCACGCACCATGCTCTGTACCCAGAAGAAGCTGGCCACGCGCGCGCCGCGCGTGACCGGCGCAACGCGGTGCAGACTGTCGGCGGGATAGACGATCAAATCGCCGGCCGCAAGCTTGACCGAATGCGTGCCGTAGCTGTCCTCGATGAGCAACTCGCCGCCGTCGTACGAATCGGGCGGCGCCAGGAACAGCGTCGCCGACACGTCGGTGCGGATTTTCTCGCCGCTGCCGGGCAGCAGACGAACGGCGCCGTCGACATGACTGCCGAACTGCATGCCGCTCTCGTAGCGATTGAACAGCGGCGGATATACGCGCTGCGGCAGCACGGCGCTGATGAACAGCGGGTGCTGTTCGAGCGCTGCGAGTACGCGATCGCCCAGCTTCCTGGCGAGCAGCGAGTTCTGGTCGATCTGGCGGTTCTGCTTGACGCGCGCGCCCTGGTGCCCTGCCGTCGCGCGGCCGTCGACCCATGGCGCGTCCGGTGCGTCGAGCGCGGCACGCATCTGCCGCACGTCGTCGGCGCTCAGGAGTTGGGGAATCTGCACGAGCATCGCCATGTCTCCGATCTTCAGAGTTTCCAGTCGACCGTCGCGAGTAGCGTGCGGCCGATGCCGGGAATCGACCGGCCGCCGTCGGACGGGATCAACGCGTCGAAATACTGCTTGTCGGCGAGGTTCAGCAGGTTCAGGCGCAGATCGATCTTCGGCAGATGCCAGGCGAGCATCGCATCCCAGCGCGTGTAGCCGCCGACCGAGACGACGTTGGTGTTCGCCGCGTAGCGTTGCGACAGGTAGGTCGCACCGCCGCCGATCTCCCACTGCTCCGCGATGCGATAGCTGTTCCACAACGATGCGCTGTTCTGCGGTGCGTTCGCCGGAACGTTGCCTTGCGTTCCATCGAGCGCCTTGACGATGCGCGCGTTGAGTCGCGTGTAGCCGGCAAATACCTGCCAGGCGTCGGTGATGTGACCGGCCAGCCCGACTTCGCCGCCGCGCACGCGCACATCGCCGCTCAGCGCGTATTCGGTCGCCGACACCTGCGTGCGCGCGTTGGTCTTCTCGACCTCGAACAGCGCGGCGGTCAGGTCGATCCGGTCGTCGAGCAGATCCCACTTCGCGCCGAATTCGAATGACCGGTTCGATTCGGGCGGCAGGTTTTGCGTATTGTTCGTCACCGTCAGCGTTTCGAGCGACGGATTGAACGAGGTGCCGTACGAGACGTAATAGGATTGCTCGTCGCCGGGCTGATGGATGATGCCGCCTCGCTTGCTCGTGAAGTAGACGGTCTGGTCCGCGTTGGCCGGCGCTGAAATCGTGTTGTCGAGCGTCGCCGCGTAACGGTCGCGGCGTAGTCCGGCGATGGCCTGCCACTGGTCGTTGAGCTTGAGCGTGTCGTTCGCATACACGGCTGCGGTGTCGGCGCTGCCGTCGGCAAGGTTGGCCGGAGACGAAACGATATTTGCCGCCATCGGCAGATAGGCCGGCGCCACCAGAGGCAGCAAGGGCAATCCGCTGCGCGTATAAGCCTGGTTCTTGTAGCTATCGCGCGCCAGCTCCAGACCGCTCAGCAATGTGTTCTCCCAGGAGCCGGTGTGGAACTTCGCGACCAGGTCGGTCTGGTTGTCGAGCGAGGTATCGTTGATAACGCGGTCGTGGCTCGCGAGCTGCACGAGAATGCCGTCGAGTGGCGCATCGGTGCAGTTTCCAGTCGTGCGATCGAGCGGCACGCCGTCGACCGTGACCAGATTGTTCGGCGCCGTTTCCAGCGCGTCGGTCCGATACCAGTTGTATTGAAGCTGGTTCTTCAGGGTGACGTTGTCGCTGAAGGCGTGCTGGATGCGCCCGCTGAACATCGCCACGTCCTGGATCGTGCGATCGTCGGTCAATCCGTAGAAGGTGGCGTGGTCGACGTCGGCTGGCTTGCCGTTGACCGGCGGCAGGCCGTAGTCGGGCATGTCGTGATTGCGCTGCAGCAGCGCGGACAGCATGATCTCGGTCGGCGTGCCGATGCCGAAGCGCAGGCTCGGCGCGACGCCGCCATCCTTGTTGTACATTACGTCGCGGGTTGAATGATTGTCCTGCACGAACAGGCTCAACCGCCCTGCCGACGTATCGGAAAACGGCTGGTTGAAATCCGCGACGGCGCGATAGCGATCATCGCTGCCGAGCGTTGCAGTGAATTCGTCGATGTCGTGCGTCAGCGGAATCTTGCTGACCTGGTTGATCACGCCGCCGGTCGAGCCGCGCCCGAACAACATCGAGGCCGGTCCCTTGAGCACCTCGATCGAATCGAGATCAAAGGTGTCGCGATAGTACTGGCCGCGGTCGCGCACGCCGTCGAGATAGACGTCGGTGCGCGCTGAAAATCCGCGCAGGTTGATGTTGTTGCCGATCTGGCCGCCTTCGGCACCGCCGATCGTGATCCCCGGCACGTTGCGCAGCGCGTCGGCCAGCGACGTCGCACCCTGGGCCTCGAGCACAGCGCGGTCGATCACCGTGACGGACTGCGGAATGTCGCGCAGCGCAGTCGGCATCTTGGCGCCGATCGTCGAACTCGACGAGTTGTAGTCGTTATTCGCCGCGCTGCCGGTCACCTGGACCGCGTCGAGCGTCTGGCCGCCGGCATCGGGTTGCGCCGGAACATCCTGGGCGCCAGGAATCGCAAGCGGCTCGGCCGCGCCGGCCGGCGTGGAAACGGCGAGCAGCAGCGCCGCCTGGAGCCGGCGAAGTCTCGGCACATGCATCCTGAATCTCCGGCCCAAATAAAGGATATGCGAATGCGAATGACTCTCATTATTGCACGCAATCCTAACTTTGCAAGCGGGTTGCAGTTTTTGGCGCTCCGACGCTTGCTTCGGGCTGGTTCGTTGCAGATCGGCGGAAGGCAGGCTCGCGCTCAAACCCGATCACCAGCCGGAGCCAGCAGGTTGCGGCAAGAATCGAACCGGACGCCGACGCGTCCAGGCGTCGACTCATCTTCCGTGCCTCACCGTTCAGTCCCAGCGGTCGTCGCGCGCAAAGATCACGCCGTCTTCGACTTTCACGGGAAACACCGCGGTCGGTTCGTAGGCCGGCGGGCAGCGCGCCGCGCCGGTGCGGACATCGAAGCGTGCACCGTGGCGTGGACATTCGATCTCGTAACCGTGCAACTCGCCGCCGGTCAGTTCCCCGCCATCGTGCGTGCAGACATCTTCGATTGCATAGACCTGGCCGTCGATGTTGAACACCGCAATTGCGACATCGCCGTCCCAGGCGACCTTGCATTCGCCGGGGAGCAGTTCCGATTGCGCACAGACGCGGATCCAGTTGACCATCACGCGAGGCGCTTTTCCAGCAACTCGAAGCGCAGATCGTCGCGCTTGGGAATTCCAAATCGTTCGTCGCCGTATGGAAAGGGCTTGTAGCGACCGGTACGCCGGTAGCCACGGCGCTCGTACCACGCGATCAATTCGTCGCGGATCGAGATCACCGTCATCTCCACGCGCGTACTACCCCATTCTTCGCGCGCGAGCCGTTCGGCCTCGGCCAGCATGCGCTTGCCGATGCCGCCGCCCTGCTCCATCGGCTTGACCGAAAACATGCCGAAATAGCAGGTGTCGCCCTGGCGCTCGAGATTGCAGCACGCCAGCAGAGCGCCGTCTGCTTCGGCGAGCAGCAGGCGACTGCCGGGCTTCGTGACGATCTCGCTGACACCGACCACATCGACGCGCTGGCCGTCGAGTATGTCGGCCTCGGTCGTCCAGCCCGCCCGGCTCGCATCACCGCGATAGGCCGATTCGACCAGCACGACGATCGCAGCGACGTCGACCGGCATGGCATCACGAAACAAAACGACAGGAGCGGCCGCAACGGTGTCCATCAACCATTTCCTTCGGTAGTGGCCGATGCGGTGCCGGCCAGGGCGGCGCGCAGTGTAGCAAACGCCAGAAGCGCGCACTTGCGCCGGGTCGGGTAACGGCTCAACGCCTGCATCGCGTTGAGATGGGCCAGCAACGCGTCATGCGCCACCGAGCCATCGACGAGGCGCGCAAATGCCGTTTCCATCCGTGCGACATCGGCCAGCGATTTGCCGACGGCCAGTTCGCTCAGCATCGACGCAGTAGCGACGGCGATGGCACAAGCCTCGCCGTGAAAGTGCATCCGCTCGATGCGGCCCTCGCAACAGACCAATTCGATGCGCAGTGCATCGCCGCACAGCGGATTGGTGCCGTCGGCAGCGTGCGAATGCGCCTCGAGCACACCGAAGTTGCGCGGCGCGCGCTGGTGTTCGAGTACGATCTGCGTATAGAGCGCGGCAGCCGTCATGCGCCGGGAGCGTCGTTCCGATCAGCCCAGCAGCTTGCGCACGCGCGCAATCGCTTCGACGAAACGATCAATCTCGTCGCGTGTGTTGTAGAACGCCAGCGATGCGCGCGCCGTCGCCGGAACGCCGAAGAATTGCATCAGCGGATGCGCGCAGTGATGGCCGGAGCGCACCGCCACGCCCTCCTGATCGAGCAGCGTCGCGAGATCGTGGGCGTGGATGCCGTCGATCAGAAACGAAATCACGGCCGCTTTGTCCTTCGCCTCGCCGAACACGCGCAGGCCGGGCACTGACTTCAGTGCCACAGTTGCGTAGCCAAGCAGTCCGCGCTCGTAGGCGGCAATGCGCTCACGCCCGATGGTTTCGACATAATCGAGCGCGGCGCCGAGACCGATGAAACCGGCAATGTTCGGCGTGCCGGCCTCGAACTTGTGCGGCGGATCGGCGAACGTGGTTTTTTCGAAGCTGACCGTGCGGATCATTTCACCGCCGCCGAAGAACGGCGGCATCGACTCGAGCCATTCGCGCCGCGCCCAGAGCATGCCGGTCCCGGTCGGACCAAAAAGTTTGTGGCCGGTCAAGGTGTAGAAGTCGCAGCCGAGCGCCTGCACGTCGATCGGCAGATGCGGCGCGGCCTGTGAACCATCGACCAGCAGAGGGATGCCGCGCGCCCGGCAGACGCGCGCCAGCTCGCGCACCGGATTGACCGTGCCCAGCACGTTCGACACGTGCACGACCGCGGCCAGCTTGACCGACGGCGTCAGCAGTTCGATGAAGCGTTCGACGATCAACTCACCGGCGGGCGTGATCGGTGCAACCTTCAGCTTCGCGCCGGTGCGCTCGCAGACGAGCTGCCAAGGCACGATGTTTGCGTGGTGCTCCATCGTCGTGACCAGGATCTCGTCTCCCGGCTTCAGCCGCGGCAGCGCGAAGCTGTAGGCAACCGTGTTGATCGCCTGCGTCGTGCCGCTGGTCAGCACGATCTCGTCGCGCGACGCGGCGTTGATGAATTTCGCGAGCTTGTCGCGCGCGGCTTCATAGGCGCTGGTCGCTTCTTCGCCGAGCGTGTGCACGGCGCGCGCGACGTTGGCGTTGTACTCGCGGTAGTAGCGGTCGACCGCGGCGATCACGGACTGCGGCTTCTGCGCCGTGTTGGCGTTGTCGAAATAGACCAGCGGCTTGCCGTGAATGCGGCGGGCAAGCAGTGGAAAGTCGACGCGATGGCGCAGCGGATCGAAAGTCGTTGTCGCGGGCTGTTGCACGGCGTTCAAGGCGTGTCCTCTCCCGGCTGCGGCAGGTGCGTGCCGATCGCCGCTTCGAGGCGCGAGCGCAAATCGGCATCGGCGATATCGGCGAACACCTCACGGCAGAAACCACCGATCAGCAGGCCGCGCGCCGCCGCTGCAGGAATACCGCGTGAGCGCAGGTAGAAAAGCGCGATATCGTCGAGCTGGCCGACGGTCGCGCCGTGACTGGCCTTGACTTCGTCGGCATGGATTTCGAGCACCGGTTGCGCGTCGATCTCGGCGTGCGGCGACAGCAGCAGGTTCTTGGTCTGCAGACGCGCATCGGCGCCGTCGGCGCCTGGAGCGACCGTGATCGCGCCATGCAGGATTCCGCGCGCGCGCTGATCGGCGACGCCGCGCCAGACGACGTCGCTGGCCGTGTCACGCGCCAGATGGCGCACATCGAGGTGCACGTCGACATGCTGACGTCCGCGCAACACGAACGCACCGCGTGCCGAATGCCGCGACCGTGATCCGGCCAGTTTGACGATCGCCTCGTGCCGCTGCAGACGGCCGCCGAACAACGCCTGCGCCGTGGCGAAGACGCCGTCGCCGGCGATGTCGGCGCGATTGTGCCGGTACAGCGAGACCGAATCGGGCAGGTCGCACAACGTCGACAACTGCGCTTCGCCCTGCTCGGCTATATCGACGTGCGATTGCAGTGCGCCGAGCACGTCGGCACCGGCCGCGCCGACGTGCTGTTCGATCACGTGCATGCCGCGCGCGCACACGCGGATATCAAGTTTTGCATTCCAGCGCGCCGGCTGCGGGCCCGGGATGCTGGCAAATACCAGGTGAACGAGTTCGGCGTTGCCGGCGAACTTCAGTGTCGCAGAGTCGGCAGCGTGATCGATCGAAACGCCGGCAAGTGCGCCGCCATCGGAGTACGCCGGCGAGAATGTTCCATTGACGAACACGATGCGCCGGCCGCGCGTTTCCGCCCAGTCGAAGCGATCGGTCAGCGCTGCCGGCAGTTCGGCGCGCGGGTCGGCGACCGCGAACTCGTGCTGCGCGAGCGCACGCAGCGCCGTCTTGCTGTAGCGCCACGACTCGTCGCGAACGCGCACGTCGCTGCCGCCGAATTCCTCGAGAAGGACGGCCGCCACGTCACGCCGCTCCGGCCCGGCTTTCATGCGGCGCATGGCGATCGGCAATCCACGCATAGCCGTGTTCTTCGAGCTTCAGCGCCAGCGATTTGTCGCCGCTTTCGACGATGCGGCCGTCGACCATCACATGGACGAAATCCGGCACGATGTAGTCGAGCAGGCGTTGATAATGCGTGATCACGACGAAGGCGCGCTGCGGATCGCGCATCGCATTGACGCCATCGGCAACCATCTTCAGCGCATCGATGTCGAGGCCCGAATCGGTCTCGTCGAGGATCGCCAGCTTCGGTGCGAGCAGCGCCATCTGGAAAATCTCGTTGCGCTTCTTCTCGCCGCCTGAGAAACCGGCGTTGACCGCACGGCTCATCAGATCGTCGGGGATATGCAGCACACGCAGCTTCTCGCGCACGCTCTTCAGGAACTGCATCGAATCGAGCTCGGGTTCGCCACGATGCTTGCGCTGCGCGTTCAATGCAGCCTTGAGGAAATATGTGTTGTTGACGCCCGGAATCTCGACCGGATACTGGAACGCGAGAAACAGGCCTTCAGCGGCGCGCTGTTCGGGCTCGAGGTCGAGCAGATTGCGTCCGGCGTATTCGACGCTGCCCGCGGTGATCTCGTAACCTTCGCGTCCCGCCAGTACGTTGCCGAGCGTGGACTTGCCAGCGCCGTTCGGCCCCATGATCGCGTGCACCTCGCCGGCATTCACGACAAGCGAGAGACCTTTGAGAATTTCCTTGCCGGCGACGCAAACATGAAGGTTGTCGATGTTCAGCATGCTCATGGACTCTTCGAATTCGTTCGGCGCAGCACGGCGTAGGTGAACGGCTGCGTGGCGCCCCACGGAGTGATGTGTTCTTCGCGCGCGCTGCCGACACAGTCGAAATCCGCGCAGAATTCGGCTGCCAAGGCATCCACGTCGTAGCGGCATACCGGCAATGCGCTGCAGCGTTCGGGACCATCCGCCGCGAAGGTCGCGATGATTGCGTAGCCGCCGCTGCGCACGGATTTGGCCGCCTGCGCGACGTAGCGTTGGCGCAGCGCAGTATCGACGAGGAAATGAAATACGGCGCGGTCGTGCCACAGGCCGAAATGCGCGGCCGGCAGCACAGTCACGGCAACGTCGGCAACCCGCCAGTGCACGCGCGCCGCGTCAGCACCGAGTCGCGCGCGCACCGCATCGAGCGCAGGTCCGGCGATATCGAGCACCGTGACGTCGCTGTGTCCGCGCGACAGCAGGTCATCGACCAGGCTGGAGCGTCCACCGCCGACATCGATCACCGGCATATCCGGCGGCAGACGCAAGCCGTCGATCAGGCGCAGCGATTCGTCCAGATGCACGCGCGACCAGCTGGTCTGGTCCGCGGATTTTTCGCGGTAGACCGTATCCCAGTGCCGTTGCGGCGTGTTCATCCGACTGCGCCTTCGAGCGACACCTCGAGCAGCTTCTTCGCCTCGACCGCGAACTCCATCGGCAGTTCGCGGAACACCTGCTTGCAGAAGCCGTCGACGATCATCGAAACGGCGTCTTCCTCGGCGATGCCGCGGCTGCGGCAGTAGAACAGCTGGTCGTCGGAAATCTTCGAGGTGGTCGCCTCGTGCTCGACGATCGCGCCGGGATGCTTGACCTCGATGTACGGAAAGGTGTGCGCACCGCATTTCTTGCCGATCAGCAACGAATCGCACTGGGTGTAGTTGCGCGCACCCTCGGCACCTTTCTCGACCTTGACCAGACCGCGATAGGTATTCTGGCCGCGCCCGGCCGAGATGCCCTTGGAAATGATCTTCGACTTGGTGTTCCTGCCGATATGGATCATCTTCGTGCCGGTGTCGGCCTGCTGGCGATGATGGGTCAGCGCGACCGAGTTGAACTCGCCGGTCGAATCGTCGCCGCGCAGCACGCAGCTCGGGTATTTCCAGGTGATCGCCGAACCGGTCTCGACCTGGGTCCACGAGATCTTGCTGCGCGCACCGCGACAGTCGCCGCGCTTGGTGACGAAGTTGAAGATGCCACCGACGCCGTTCTCGTCGCCCGGATAACAGTTCTGCACGGTCGAGTACTTGATGCTGGCGTCATCGAGCGCGACCAGTTCGACGACCGCCGCATGCAGCTGGTTCTCGTCGCGCATCGGCGCCGTGCAGCCTTCGAGGTAGGACACGCTGGCGCCTTCCTCGGCGATCAGCAGCGTGCGCTCGAACTGGCCGGTGTCGCGCGCGTTGATGCGAAAATAGGTGCTCAGCTCCATCGGACAGCGCACGCCCTTCGGCACGAACACGAAGCTGCCATCGGAGAACACGGCCGAATTCAGCGCGGCGAAATAGTTGTCGCCGGCCGGGACCACAGTCCCCAGGTACTTGCGCACGAGTTGCGGATTTTCGCGCAGCGCTTCGGAGATCGAGCAGAAGATCACGCCGGCCTCTGCCAGCTCCTTGCGAAAGGTGGTGCCGACCGAAACCGAATCGAACACCGCGTCGACCGCGACGCCGGCCAGGCGCGCACGCTCGTGCAGTGGCACGCCGAGCTTCTCGTAGGTTTCAAGCAGTTTCGGATCGACGTCGGCCAGCGATTTCGGCCGGTTCTTCGGCTGCGAAAAATAACTGATTGCCTGGAAATCGATCGGCGCGATGTCGAGCTTGGCCCAGTGCGGCGGCGTCATTGTCAGCCAGTGGCGATAGGCGGCCAGGCGCCAGTCGGTCATCCATTCGGGTTCGTTCTTGCGCGCCGAAATCGCGCGCACGACGCCTTCGTTCAATCCCGGCGGCAGGCTTTCGCTTTCGATATCCGTGACGAAACCGGCTGTGTAACGGCGGTTCATCGCGTCGGCGACGACATCGGTCGTTGGCGCTTCGCTGCTCGTTCTGGCCAATTCGGAAGCCATGATGTTCACGCTGTCGCCAGTTGCACCGGAATCACGGCATGGCGCCGCGGCGCCGGCTTGACCATGTCGGCGACGCTGACGCCGGAAAGCGCCTGCGCAATCGCCTGGTTGATGCGCTGCCAGTTCACGCGCACCCCGCAATGCGGTTCATGCCCGCACAGACCCGCCTGGGCGCTGCATTCGGTCATGCCGATCGGGCCCTCCATCGCCGTGACGACCTCGGCGATCGTGATGCGTTCCGGCGGGCGGGCGAGCCGGTAGCCGCCGTTGACGCCGCGAAACGACACGACCAGACCGGCGTGCGCGAGCTGCTTGAGCAGTTTGCTGACGGTCGGCAGTTCCAGATGGGCACGTTCGGCCAGATCCTGCGCACTGATCACCGCGTCGCCGCCACGCGCGGCGGCAACGCCGGCAAGCACGGTCATGACCACGGTGGCGTAATCGGTGAGTTTGCTGACGCGTAGCATTTCGACTCGGCCGGCAAGCCGCCTCTGATATAGTACCAAAATAGTACTATTTCCGGCGCCCCTCGTCAATTTCGCGAAAGCGCCAGGCCAATGCGCCTGAACTCCCCGTCATGCACGCAGCCCATGCGACGCCCTGGGGACTGCTACTGTGCTTCGAAGCTGTCGGCAAAAATGAGTCCGCAGCCGCCGGCGGGCTGGACTTCAAAGGCGCCGATATCGGGTTTCGCCCCGATCTTGCGACAAAACGGCGGTCCGCGCTGATCCGTGCCCAGACCGGCGACATTGTTACCCTTGTCGATCGCCGGACTCAGAGCGTTCAACGCGAGCGTCTGCGTGGGACCTCCATTGTTTTCGAGAAAAGATGCCAGCATCGGATCTTCCGCCAACGTATCGACCGGTACCGTGATCGTGCTGCCTTTGCTGACAATGAGATTGTTCGCGCCGGAAATCGTGATCGCCTTGCCGCCCGACGACAGGTCCGCCGGAAAAGTTGCCCCCGCAGGACCCGAAATACACTTGTACGTGCAACCCTGCCCCGCGTAGTTGTGGCCGATGATCGTGCTCTGGAAAACACTGTCGGCACCGACATAGACGCCTGCGCCGCCCGCGTTTCCGCCGGCATAGTTCAATGCCACGGTGCTGTTGTTCAGATGCAGCGTACTGGACGACGCGATGCCTCCGGCAAAAAACGACGTGTTGTTGCTGACCGTGCTGTTGGTCAAGGTGACCAGACTGTGTATGCCGGACAACAGTCCACCACCGATCGTGGCGTTGTTGCCCTCGATCGTCGTACCGGCAATGGTCAGGTTGCCAAGAATCGCAATGCCGCCACCGCCCGCGTGCGTTCCGAGGACCTGGATCGCCACATTGTTGCTGATCGTGCTGTTGCTGATGCCCAGGGTGCCTTTGACGTAAAGGCCGCCACCGGCTGCGTAGGTCGATGTCGTTGCGTGATTGTTGTTGATCGTGCTGCCACTGATCGTGGCGTTGCCTATCACGAGCGCTCCACCGCCGTATGCTTTCTTGCCGGAGAATGATGCGTCGTAGGCGTCGTTGCTCGACAACAGGCTCGAGGTCATCGTCAGGTTGCCGCCAGCGATTATCCCGCCACCTGAGGCAAACACAGTAAGACCGGTCGCCGCGCACGCCGTAACCGTGACGCGCGTGAGGGCAACGCTTCCCGTCGAGCCGATGCACCCACCATAGCCGTATCTGCCGTGCCGTATCGTCACATCGCTGATCGCCAATGTGCCTGTGCCGGTATGCAGGAAAACCGAGGAATTGTAGTTTCCGTCGATCGTGAGCGTTTGCTGCGTCTTGCCTTTTACCGTCAGATTGTTGGCTGCAGTCTTGAGATAGCCGCTGGTGAGAGTAATAAGGCTGCAGCCTAGTGAACTCATGTCTACGGTGTCCCCGGTGATGGCGCTTGTCACCGCGCTGCGCAGGCTACCGTCGCCGGTATCGTTGCAGTTGGACACGGCCCGTGTCGTCGCGACGAGGTCGGGAAACACACCCGTTGCCGACGCCGCCGCCCGGCGTCGCAACCAGGCCTCTATCGCATCGATGTTTTGTCCCGTGGGTAGCCTGCCGCCAGCGAGTGCCTGCAGCATCGGGCGTTCGGCCGCTACGGCGGGATGTGCGGCCGTGGCGGCAACACCTTGATCGCCTAGAAGCGAGAGGGCGACGCTGGCAGCCAGCAGTTGCAACCGCGGCCTGCCGTCGGTTGACGTCAGTTTCAGGGTCATGGTGGCTCCCCTCCGCATTCGAATGACGCGCTTGGCATGTCACCCAAGAGCACGTCGGCGCACCATCAGACGCGCTCGCTAATGCGCGTCCACTATACACCTGGCCGTGCCATCGCAGCCAAGCGCTGCAGATCGGACCACACCCGACACTCGAGACGTTTCCCCTGCGCCGCACGCGACTTCTGCGGTCGCCCGGTAACGAGTGGAACCGGGCTTCGGCGCGGTGCAGTCCCCGTATTCGATCGCACGCGCACGATTCCGGAATTGGAAGTTGCCGGATACCGGTCTCAACGGCCAAGCCGGCAAGGGCACGGCACAATCGCCAAACGTGAAGGGAAAAGGTTTTGGACTGCCGCTACACTAACGCCAGCCCAACCCGGAAACGATCGATGGCCGCCGATCGCAGCGCCGCCTGCCTCGAGTTCGCACGACGCCACCTGAGCGGCGAACCATTGACCATCGAAGTGGCCTCGGCCGATGCCAGCTTTCGCAGCTACTGGCGTGCCCGCGCGGGGTCGGCGTCGTGGATCGTGATGGACGCGCCGCCGGCCCTCGAAGACGTGCACCCGTGGCTCGACATCGGCGACCGCCTGCGCAAGGCCGGCCTGCATGCACCCCAGGTGCTGGCGACGGAGGTCGAGCGCGGTTTCGTGCTGATGGAGGATCTCGGCACGCGTACCTACCTGACCGAACTGAACAACGCGAACGCCGATTGCCTGTACGGCGATGCACTCGAGGCTCTGCTGCGCATGCAGCGCGAGGTCGGCACCGCCGGCCTGCCGGTATTCGACGCTACGCGCACGATACCCGAGATGGACCTGTTCGGCCCGTGGTTCCTCGAACGCCACCTCGGCCTGGTGCCGAGTTGCACGCAATGGGACATCATCGAGAATGCGTTCCGCCTGATTGCCGCAGTGGCGGACGAGCAACCGCGCTGTTTCATGCATCGCGACTATCACAGCCGCAATCTACTGATTGCCGAAAGCGGTCCGCGCCTCGGAGCCGCGCCGCTGACCAATCCCGGCATCATCGATTTCCAGGGCGCGATGCTCGGTCCCGTCGCCTACGACCTGGCCTCGCTGCTGCGCGACTGCTACATCGCCTGGCCGATCGAGCGCGTCGACGCCTGGGTCGAGGCCCACCGCCAGCGGCTGGTCGCGGCCGGCATCGTGGCGGTCGATGGCGCACATTTTCGTCGCTGGTTCGACATCATCGGCCTGCAGCGGCACATCAAGGTGCTCGGCATTTTCTGCCGGCTCTGCTACCGCGACGGCAAGGCCGGCTACCTGGCCGATCTGCCGCGCGTGCTCGACTACGTGCTTGGCGTGGCGCGTCACTATCTGGGCCTGATCGATTTCGCCGACCTGCTCGAACGCACCGTCGACGGCCGCGACATCAGCCGCGCGCGCAGCGCAGACAGCGCTCCGACATGATCGAGCAAGCGCTGATCTTCGCCGCCGGCCGCGGCGAGCGCATGCGCCCGCTGAGCGATGTCACGCCGAAACCGTTGCTGCACGCGGGCGGCAAGCGCCTGATCGAATGGCACTTGGGAAATCTGGCCGCTGCCGGCGTGCGCGAAGTCGTGATCAATACCTCGCACCTGGCCGATCAGTTTCCGGCTGCACTCGGCGACGGCGCGCGCTGGAACCTGCGCATCGCCTACTCGTACGAAGGTCCGCAGCCGCTCGAGACCGGCGGCGGCATGCTGCGTGCCCTGCCATTGCTCGGCAGCAGCCCGTTCATCGCCGTCAACGGCGACACTTGGACCGATTTCGATTTCTCGACGTTGCCGCAGGATCCGCCTGCGCTCGCGCACCTGGTCCTGGTGGTCAATCCGGCGCATCGCCCGGACGGTGACTTCGGCATCGATAACGACGGCCGCCTGCAGCCGCATCCGGCGCCGGAGCGCGCGTGGCACGCACTGACGTTCGCCGGCATCGGTGTCTATCGTCCCGAGGTACTCGCCGACTGGCGCCGGCTGTCCGGCCTGACGCGCGGAACGGAGCACGAGCCGCCGCGCTTCTCGACCGTTCCGCTATTGCGTGCGCGCATGCCGCGTGGCGAGGTTTCCTGGCAGTTCCATGCCGGCATCTGGACCGACGTCGGCACGCCGCAGCGCCTGGACGAACTCGACGCTGTATTGCACATGGGCTGAGGTAGACCGGTCGCCACGGAACGCAGGGCTTGCCTGGAGCGGACGCCGCGGAAACCAGGCTCTGCCGTCATGCCGGTATCCGGGCGCCTCAGCCGCCGAGCAGCTGGCGCAGGAACGGCACGGTGATGCGCCGCTGTGCGGCGAGCGATTCGTGATCGATACGATCGAGCAGCACCGTCAGGCTGCCCAGATCGCGCTGGGTGCGGGCGAACAGCCAGTCGAGCACGACATCGTCGAGGGTCAGGCCGCGCGCCTGGGCGCGCTGGCGCAGCGCGGCGCGACGGTCGTCGTCGGACAACGGCCTGAGCGCGGCCTGCGCGCACGCCGCCAGGCGCGAGACCAGATCCGGCAGACCGATGCCGATCTGCCCGGGCGTGGCCGCCGCACTGAACAGCATTGTGGATTTATCCACTTTGCTGCGATTGTACAGGTCGAACAGGGCGTGCTCGGCCGCCGCGTCACCGGCGATCGCCTCGATGTCGTCGAGCGCCAGCAGGTCACCGCCGCCGAGCGCACGCAGGGCGCCGGCAGGATCCGGCCTCATGGCGGGCGCACCGGGTGCGTTGCCGCGGGCACTGCGACCCGACGCATCGAAGTCCGCGCGCAGGCGCCGCAGCGGCAGGTACTGGGCGCTGCGTCCGGCAGCGTCCGCCTGCGCGCAAGCCGCGATCAGCAGGTGCGACTTGCCGCACCCGGCAGCACCGGCAACGAACACCCATGGCGCCTGCGCCGTCGCTGCCGCGTCCTCCAGCAGCGCCACGGCGACGCCGTTGCCACCGGGCACATAGGAATCGAAACGCTGCTGCGCCGGCCAGCGCAGCGCGAGCGGCAACTGGCTGCTCATGCCTTGCCGTCGGGCGGCTGCGGCGCGGCCGCGCCACCCTCGCCGCCGGGTCGCGCTTCGGGCACGACGATCAGCGGCTCCTGCCCGGCGCCGTACAGCCCGCTGTCACGGTAGCGCCCATGCAGGTAGCGAAGCACGACGTTCACGACCGAGGCAACCGGCAACGCCAGCAGCACGCCGAGGAAACCGAACAGTTCGCCGCCGGCAAGAATGGCGAAGATCACGGCCAGCGGATGCAGGCCGATTTTTTCGCCGACCAGGCGCGGCACCAGCACATAGGACTCCAGCACGTGGCCGAGGGCGAAAACGGCGAGCACGAGGATCACGTGCAGCCAGTCGTGATACTGGACCAGCGCGGCGATCACGCCGGCCATCACGCCGAGAATCGCGCCAAGATACGGCACGAAACTGATCAGTCCGGCGATGATCCCGATCAGCGGACCGACATCGAGGCCGGCCAGGCGCAGGCCGACCGCGTAGATCAAGCCGAGTACGAGCATCACCGACAACTGGCCGCGCACGAAACCGGACAGCGTTTCATCGGACTCGCACGCCAGTTGCATCACCGGCGCTTCGAGCGAACGCGGCAGCAGCGCGCGGATATGGCCGAGCAGCACCGGCCAGTCGCGCAACAGGTAAAAAAACGCGACCGGCACCACGACCAGGTGGGCGATCCAGGCGAGGATCGCGAAACCCGATTGCGATACCTTGGCCACGACCGTCGCGGCGGTGCCGCCGGCTTCCTTCCAGTGCTCCTGCACGATCGCCGCGAGCTGCTGCGTGTCCGGCATTTCCAGGTTCAGGTCGAACGTCGCATTGAGCCAGCCGATCGCGTCGTTCTGAAACCACGCGATCCACGCCGGCAGCGCCTGGATCAGCGTGGCAACCTGACGCTGCAAATACGGAATCAGCGCGAGCAGCATCAGGACCAGCAGCACGGTTAGCCCGAGGAAGACGATGCCGACGGCCGTGCCGCGACCGAGCCTGAGCCGCTGCAGCCTGCCGACCAGCGGGTCGAACAGGTAGGCGAACAGGGCCGCGACGGCGAACGGCGTCAGCACCGGCCCGAGCAGGTAGAGCACGCCACCGAAAACGATGACCAGCACCAGCAGTTGCCAGCGCTGTGCGATCGACATGCTCATGCTCCGCTCCCGGCGCCGCGCCGTGTACCGAGCTCGCGCCGCGCGCGCAGCGACCAGACGACGACGTACTGCAGGCCGCTCACCACAGTCAGCACGACCGTCGCCCACATCAGGGCCTGCGTCAGCGTCGGCACGTCGAACCAGGTCGTCAGGTGCAGCAGTTGTGCGAGCACGTAGGTGATCTGCAGGCAGGTCGTGAATTTCGACAGGGGCGTCGGCTCTGCGTTGAGGCGTCCGATCCAGTAGTGGTAGGCCACGGCACCGGCGACGATGACGACGTCACGACCGATCACGAGCCAGGTCAGCCAGAACGGATGCGCGCCGATCAACCCGAGCGAAAGAAAGCATGCCAGCAGCATCAGCTTGTCGGCGATCGGATCGAGCACGCCGCCGAGCCAGCTCTGCCAGCCATAGTGCTTGGCGACCAGTCCGTCGAGCGCATCGGTGGCGCCGGCAACGGCCGCGACCAGCAACGCACCATCGTAGTGCGCCTCCTGGATCAGCCAGGCCAGCGGCACGACCATGAGCATGCGCAATGCCGTCAACGCGTTCGGCAGATGCCGCCACGGCGACGTGCCGGGCGCCATCAGCTGCGGTTCGACCGGTGACGGATGCATATCGACGTCACCGCGCCGCTACTGCTTGAGATCAAGCAACGCGTCGAGGCCTTCGACCGGCGGCTTGGCGTTGGTCACGCGCATGACCGACCCGGCGTTCAGTGCGTCGAGCAGGCGCGACAGCGGCCCGGCCGTTGCCAGGCGCAGCTGCATGCCGTCGCCGCGCGCCTGTTCCACCTGCACGTCGCGAACCGAGTCGACGGCGGACAGTGCGCCGATCACGCGCGCGTAGTCGCGTCCGGAGCGCACGCCGCCGACCCAGAGGTGATAAGTCCCGGGTGTCGTGTCCGCCGCCGGTGCAGCGGCAGGCTCGGCGGCAGCGGACGTGCTGCCAAGCAGCCGATCGACCGCATCGCGATCGAATTGCGCGATCAGGGTGAGGCGTACCTGCGGCTGGCCGGACTCGGTCACGACATCCTGCTGGTATTGGAACTGCTGCACGTAGCGCTCGGCCTGGGTAAGCGCCTTGGCAACCTCGGGGCGGCCGAGCGCGCCGGGATCGCCACTGGCGCGCGTGATGACCTGCCCGAGTCCGGTCTTGAGCGCCTGCGCGCGTTCAGCTTCGTCCTGCGATGCAACCGGCACCTGGACCGTGTACAGCCCTCCGGCGTGGGCGCTGGTGGCCAGCACCAGAAGTATGAGAACCAACGCGCAGCGATGATGAGCGGCAACTCCGGGTCGCACGATGAAATCCATTCGGCTGATGCTGTCCAGTCTGCCTAATCGCGGCGCGAACGTCTATCATTCGTCCGTTCGGTATGGGGCGGTCAGAAATTCCGTGCCGCCCGAGCGGTGACCCTCGCTGCCGGTGTCGAACGGCTGACTCCCTCGACTTCGCGCCGCGCGGCTACGTTCGCGTGAATGCGCCTGCGACCCCGTACTTTCCCGGGCGGGCTCGATTCCAGTCCGCCGTGTACGCCCAACCTTTTCAGCCGTCCTCCATGCCCGACAACAACGAATCCCTCACCTACCGCGCTGCGGGTGTCGACATCGACGCCGGCGAAGAAGTCGTCGAGCGTATCAAGCCATTGGTCGCGCGCACGTTCCGCAAGGAGGTCATGGCCGGGCTTGGCGGATTCGGCGCATTGTTCGAGCTGGCCGGACGCTATCGCGAACCGGTGCTCGTGTCCGGCACCGACGGCGTCGGCACCAAGCTCAAGCTGGCGCAGCAACTGAACCGCCACGACACGATCGGCATCGACCTGGTCGCCATGTGCGTCAACGACGTGCTCGTGCAAGGTGCCGAACCACTGTTCTTCCTCGACTACTTCGCAACCGGCAAGCTGCACGTCGACACGACGGTCAGCGTGATCGGCGGCATCGCACGCGGCTGCGAGCTGGCCAGCTGCGCGCTGATCGGCGGCGAGACGGCCGAGATGCCCGACATGTATCCTCCGGGCGAATACGACCTGGCCGGTTTCTGCGTCGGTGCGGTCGAGAAGGCGGCGCTGATCGACGGCGGGCGCGTCAAGGCCGGCGACGCAATCATCGGCATCGATTCAAGCGGCCCCCACTCGAACGGCTACTCGCTGATCCGCAAGATCGTCGCGCGCGCCGGCATCACGGCCGACAATGGCAGGTACGATCTCGACCTCGGCGGCGTGAAGCTGGCCGACGCACTGATGGCGCCGACCACGATCTACGTCAAGCCGATCCTGCAGCTGCTCACTGGCGCCGCCCCCGGCTCTGACCGTCTCCCCTCTCCCCTCTGTCCTCTCCCGCTCCATGGCATGGCCCACATCACCGGCGGCGGCCTGCTCGAAAACATCATTCGCGTCGTGCCCGACGGCCTCGGCGTTGCGGTCGAGAGCAGCAGCTGGCGCCTGCCGCCGGTATTCGACTGGCTGCAGCGCGAAGGCAGTGTTTCACAAATGGAAATGTGGAGAACGTTCAACTGCGGCATCGGCTTCACTGTCATCGTCGCGCGCGATGCCGCCCCGGCGACGATTGCGGCGCTGAGCGGGATGGGACTGCCGTCACGCACGATCGGTGAAATAGTCCGTGCCGAAGGTCAGGAACGCGTGCACATCGCGTGACGATGCGCCGCAACGAGAGTCGACCGATACGCTTGCAACCCTCAGCGCTCAGCCCTCAGCCCTTGCCCTTGGTCGTGCTTGCCTCCGGCCGTGGCAGTACCTTCGCGGCCCTGCTCGACGCGCAGCAGGGCGGTCGTCTGCCGGTCGATATATGCGCGCTCCTGTCCGATCGGCGCAGCGCACCGGTACTGGAAATCGCCGAGAGCCGCGGTGTGCCGGCTGTCGCCCTGCGTCCGCGCGAGTTTTCCGACCGGGGTGCTTTCGACCGGGAACTGTTCGCTCGCGCCACCGCCTTCCAGCCGCAGCTGGTCGTGCTCGCCGGCTATATGCGCGTGATCGATGCAGCCGTCGTTGCCGCCTGGCAGGGCCGCATGGTCAATCTCCACCCTTCCCTGCTGCCGAAATACCCGGGACTGGACACGTACGCGCGCACGCTCGCAGCCGGCGACTCCGCATACGGTTCCAGCGTCCACTACGTGACCGCGCAACTCGACGGCGGCCCGGTCATCTCCCGCGTGGTGCTGCCGGTCCTGCCCGGCGACACCACCGATTCCCTCGCCACGCGCCTGCGCCCGGCTGAACAGTCGCTGCTGATCGCAACACTCGCCCTGATCGCGGCGCAGCGCGTCACGCTTGGCCTGTGGGGAGTCGAACTTGACGGCAAGGCGCTTGCATCACCGCTGGAGTTGGGCGCCGACGGCCGGTTCACCGGGTTGTGACGCGGTTGCTGGTCGGTGCGCGGGTGCATTGCTAAGCTGAGCGATTGTATTGGACCCGTCTGTCGCGTCGCGCGGATCGGCAGCGCGGGACAGAACGGAACAGGGGGAACGACCATGTTGCGCGCGGCTTGCCTGTTGCTGGCCTTCGCGTCCGCCGCCGTCGCCGGCGAAGCGGACGTCGTGCGCGTGCGCCATTTGTCCGATGCCTCGCCGACCGAGGCGCTGGCAGAAGGTCGCAAGCTGCTCGACGGCGGCAAGCTCAGTGACGACAGCGCGCAGGCGCGCGAAGTGCTGCGCTGGATGGGACGCGCGGCGATCGTCCTCTCCGACGACGCGGCCATTGCCGAAACCGTATTGCGCCTGGATGGACTTGCCCAGACCCACTCCGACACGGTGGCCAAGGCGTACGCCGGCTTTCTGCGCGCGCAGCGGCTGCAGGCCCAGAACCGTGCGCGCGACGGGCTCGCCCAGGCGCTCGCCAGCGCCGACCTGCTGCAGGAGACGAAAGACCCGCAGCTTCTCGCGGTCTCCGATTACTCCCTGTGCGACGCCTACTACGAGGTCGAGGAGTTCGCCCGCGCATTGCCGTTCTGCCTGCACGCGCGCGAACGCTGGCACCAGGCAAAGGATTCGTACGACGAAGCGCGTGCAATCAATCTCGAAGCGATAGTGCGCTTCAACCAGAACGACAACGACGCCGCGACCAGCCTGCTCAAGGATGCGCGCAGCCGTTTCGCCGCCCTTGGCGAGGACTCGATGGTCGTCTCGATCGACGACAATCTCGCGCGCCTGTACATCGAGCAAAAGCATCCGGCTGAAGCGCTCGAACTGGCGCGCCGTGCCTACGCGATCGATCGGGCGACCGGGCGTACGCTGTATGCGATTCTCAGCCGGGCCAACATTGCGCGCGCATTGAGCGCGCTCAAGCGCCACGCCGAAGCGCAGAGCGAGATTGCTGCCGACGTGGCCGAAACACGCGAGCGCAAACTCACTTCCAACCTGCCCGACCTGCTCGACACGCAAAGCCGCATCGCCGAAGCTGCCGCTGATCTGCCCCTTGCCCTCAAAGCGCTGCGCGAATCCAGCGATCTGGACCAGAATGCGCCGAAACAGGCCGGCTCGGTGTCCATCGCCGACCTCGAGGCACGGTTCGCCGCACGTGAGAAGGAACTGCAGATCCGCGAGCTCGAGCACGCCAACCGCGCCAAGCAGGTTGAATTGGCGTCCGCCAATGCGCAAGCGCTGCGCCACGAGGACGAGCTGGCGCGACAGCGCCTGATCCTGATCGGCGCGATCTTCGGCCTGATTGCACTGGTCGTCATCGTCACGCTGCTGTCGCTGTTGCTGCGCGCGCAGCGGCGCCACGGCGCAGAACTGAGCGAGCAGGCCCTGCGTGACCCGCTGACCGGCGTCGACAACCGTCGCGCGCTGTTCGCGCACCTGCGTGAATTGCTGGCGATGCCACCGCCGGCCGAGCCGCACGCGCTGCTGCTCGTCGACCTCGACCATTTCAAGCGCGTCAACGACAGCCGCGGCCATCCTGCCGGTGATGCCGTGCTGGTCGCGGTGGCGCGCAAGCTCCATGCCACGCTCGCCGATCGCGGCACGCTGGCCCGCCTCGGCGGCGAGGAATTCGCCATCGTGCTGTCCTGCGTCGGACGCGACGTCGCTCTGGACCTCGCCGAGGAACTGCGCGACGCCGTGGCCGAAGTCGCCGTGCCGAATATCGTCGAGCCCGGCCAAGTCACGGCGAGCATCGGCGTGGCCCTGTTCGACGGCCAGGGCCTCGACGACTGGATGCGCGCCGTCGACCGGGCGCTGTACGCCGCCAAGGCACGCGGCCGCAATTGTGTCGTCGAGGCGACCAGCGTGCGCGTCGGCGTGGCGTAGGCGAACGGCAAGCGGTTGGTGGTGAGCATTGCAACGTCGACATTGGACATTCACCTGCTCTTCCACTCTTTTTCGCTGCTCAGCGCTGGTGCACGCTCAACCCGTTGCGGCTGCGGCTACGGGTTTTCGAAGCCGTTCTTGAAGATGTCGTCGAGCAGCACCGCTTTGGCTACCGGAAAGCATTCCCCGAGTTCCGACGTATTGTCGTCGGCATCAGTTGCGGTGAACGCGACCGCGGCATCCGACGCGACATTCGGCAGTTGCACCTGAAAGTTGAACTGCGATTCACTGCCGCCGCCGGCGATGACCGCCGACCAGGATCCGAGATAGGCGAACGCGTTTTCGAGCCTGCCGACGCCGGTGTACACGGTCAACTTGACGGTGTCCTTGGACGGCTCGCCGGTCAGGCCTGTGAAACGTGTGTTGCGAACCGTCAGATCGCCCTGGTCGTTGGAAAAATCATGGCCCGTGCCCGAGCGCAGACTGACCCGGCTGCCGTTGCGAATCGTCACGCCGTCGATCGTCATCGCGGCGCGGGACAGGCCCTTGGGTTGCGCCAGCGTCAGCGAGCCGCCACCCAGGTCGATGACCGTGCTGTAAGGATTCGGATTGCGCACGGTGCAGTCCTGATCGGTGTAACCACCGCGGATCGTGACGTGCGAGGGGAGGCTGGTGTCGGTTGTCGTGATCGAATACGTTCCCTGAAGAATGCGGATATCGAGATCGACGCTTTGCCCCTCATCGGTCGTGACCAGGGCCGAGCCGAGCGCGAACGAACTGCCGACACAGAAGATCTCCGCCGTAGCATGGGCATCGCGGTCGCCGGCTGCGAGCATCGCGCCGAGCACCAGCCAGCCGAGCAGGTAAGCCAAGCGCCACGTGGCGCGCGGAGAGATCGTGGCAGGAGAAGCGACAGCGTGAGGTTCGGGTTTCATGGAAGCGTCACCTGGAAAGGGAATCCTCCTTTTCATACGCGGCCGGCGCCAAAAGCGGACATCGGATCCGACGCCGCCGGTTGAATTGCGGCCTGGGGCGCCGAGTACGCGAGCTAACGGTTGCGCCGACGGCCGCCTGACGCGGGCCCTCGATGCCGCCTTGGTGCCTGCGGCGTGGCGAGCGAAGCGCGCACTGCGGCGCCGACCAAAGCGGGTGACAATTGGTTAAGGTTCGTGCAGGCAGACTTCGCCGGATTGTTTTCGAACCGGAGTAAATCGATGCACCGTATTGTCATTGCGCGCACGTTGGCGCTGCTGGCACTTGCCTGCCTGCATCCCGCCCATGCGGCCGAACCTTCGCCGCTGCAGCCTTTCCAGGCCGACTACCAGGTGCTGCGCAACGGCAAGGAACTGGGTCAGGCGACACTTGCCCTGCGCGACACCGGCCATGGTGCGTGGGAGTTCAGCAGCCAGACGCGGGGAACCAAGGGCATGGCCAGCCTGCTCGGCGTCGACGTTGTGGAAAAATCCACATTCCGCTGGCACGGCGGCGTTCCCGAAGGGTTGCAATACACCTATGCACAAAAGGCGGCGATCAAGTCACGCCAGCGCAGCACCGATTTCGACTGGAATGCAAAGCAGGCGCGTACGCGCGACGGCGACAGCGAGTCGACGGCACCGCTGCAAGGCAGCGCGATGGACCGCAACCTCGTCACGCTCGCATTGATGGCCCGACTGAAAGCCGGCGCCTCGGACCTGACCTTCCGCGTCGTCGACAAGGACCACGTGGCCGAACAGCATTACGTCGCCGGCGCTCGAGAGTCGCTGTCGCTGCCGGCAGGCCGGATCGATTCGGTTCGTGTCGACCGCCAGCGCGACGACAGCAAACGTACGACCACGATCTGGTTCGCGCCGCAGCGCAACTGGCTGCCGGTGCAGATCGAGCAGGTCGAGAAGAACGGCGAGACGATCACGATGCGGCTGGCGTCGCCACGTCAGGGCTGACTGGAGCCGAAGGCTGAGCCCTGATGGCCGAAGATCAAAGGACACCCGCCTCTGCGCTTTTTCAGCCCTCAGCCCATGCTCGCCATCAACTCGGCAGGCGGCGGATCTTCGCGCCGAGCGTGCCGAGTTTTTCCTCGATGCATTCATAACCACGGTCGATGTGGTAGATGCGATCGACGATCGTGTCGCCCTTGGCGACGAGGCCGGCGAGCACCAGGCAGGCCGATGCGCGCAGGTCGGTCGCCATCAGCGGCGCGCCGGACATCTGGTCGACACCCCTGATCACGGCGGTCTTGCCTTCGAGGCGGATGTCGGCGCCGAGACGTTCGAGTTCGTGCACGTGCATGAAGCGGTTCTCGAACACGTTCTCGGTGATCGTGCCGGTGCCTTCGGCGACCGTGTTCAATGCCGTGAACTGCGCCTGCATGTCGGTCGGAAAGGCCGGATACGGCGCGGTCGTGATGTCGACCGCTTTGGGCCGCCGGCCGCGCATGTCGACTTCTATCGAATCGTCGGTCGTGTTGATCTGCGCTCCGGCTTCCTCGAGCTTCTGCAAAACGGCGTCGAGCGTCTTCGGGCGCGCGCGCTTGGCCAGCACGCGTCCGCCGGTGATTGCGCCGGCGACGAGAAAAGTACCCGTCTCGATGCGGTCGGGCAGCACTTCGTAGTTGGTTCCGTGCAGGCGTTCGACACCGTCGATCACGATCGTGCTGGTGCCGGCGCCGGAGATCTGGCCGCCCATCGCATTGATGCAGTTGGCCAGGTCGACGACCTCGGGTTCTTGCGCGGCGTTCTCGATCACCGTCGTGCCGCTGGCCAGCGCCGCGGCCATCATGATGTTTTCGGTGCCGGTGACCGTGATCAGGTCCATGACCACGCGTGCACCCTTGAGCCGCCTGGCGCGGGCCTTGATGTAGCCGTTCTCGACGGTGACATCGGCACCGAGCGCCTGCAGCCCCTTGATGTGCAGGTTGACCGGCCGCGAACCGATCGCGCAGCCGCCGGGCAACGACACGTCGGCTTCGCCGAAGCGCGCCACCAATGGGCCGAGTACGAGGATCGATGCGCGCATCGTCTTGACCAGGTCGTACGGCGCGAAATAGCGGTTGGTGGTGCGCGGATCGACATGGATGCGCATGCGCTCGTCGATGGTCAGTTGCACACCCATCTGGCCGAGCAGTTCCATCGTCGTCGTCACGTCATGCAGATGCGGCACGTTGCCGATCGTCACCGGTTCGTCGGCGAGCAGGGTCGAGGCCAGGATCGGCAAGACGGCGTTTTTCGCGCCGGAAATCCAGACGTCGCCGTTGAGGGGCTCGCCTCCCGAGATTACGATCTTGGCCATTGCGGAGTCAGGAGCGAGGGTCGAGGGTAGAGGCTTGAGGGGCGAGCGTGTTTGGGACAGTGCATGCGCAATCTCGAATGCTTGGGAAAATTGCAGAGTTGAAATCCTGTAGTGCGGCTCACGTCCCTCGCCCCGCGTCCCTCGCCCCTGCTTCTTCCGGCGTCACCGTCTTCAGCGCCAGCGCATGGATCGCGCCGCCCATTAGGGCGCCCAAGGTCGCATAGACCATGCGATGACGCGCCAGTGGCAGTTTGCCGGCGAATGCGGCGGCGACGACGGTCGCCTCGAAATGCACTCCATCTGCGCCGCTGACTGCTGCCTTTGCGCCAGGCAGTCCCTGTTCGATCAAAGTCTTGATGGTATCGGTGTCCATGGCAGGGATGAATTGTGGCAAGGAGCGGGCAGCCGGCTGAGCGCGCAGGCGGGCTGCAACGGGCAACCGGCCAGCATCGTCCCTGAGCCCGGTACGGTACAATGGAACCGCACATGGTACTTAAAAACTCCGGCCGCAGATACGCTGACCGGCATAAACCTTCGACGCCCTTACGCTATTCGCAGATGAACGCACGCATTCAACCCGTTGTGCCGGGACTTGTCCTGACCAACCCGAAGCTCGACGCTGCCGCCTTGCGCAGCAGCGCCTTGACCGTGATCGGCATCGAGGCACGCGCGATCGAGGTGCTCAAGACGCGCATCGACGGCAATTTCCTGCGCGCCTGCGAACTGATGTACGAATGTACCGGCCGCGTGGTCGTCTCGGGCATGGGCAAGTCCGGCCATATCGCACGCAAGATCGCCGCGACGCTGGCCTCCACCGGCACGCCGGCATTCTTCGTCCACCCCGGCGAAGCCAGCCACGGCGACCTCGGCATGATCACGAACAAGGACGTCGTGCTGGCGCTGTCCAATTCCGGCGAGACCGACGAACTGCTGACGATCTTGCCGGCAATCAAGCGCCAGGGCAATCCACTGATCGTCATGACCGGCAATGCCGAATCGTCGCTGGCGACGATGGGCGACGTGCATCTGGATGTCAGCGTGCCGGAGGAAGCGTGCCCGCTGGGCCTTGCGCCGACGGCGAGCACGACGGCGGCGTTGGTGATGGGCGACGCACTGGCGATCGCGCTGCTCGAAGCGCGTGGATTCACCGATGAGGACTTTGCGCGCTCGCATCCGGCCGGCATGCTCGGCCGGCGCCTGCTGTTGCACATCGCCGACATCATGCACACCGGCGAGCAGGTTCCGAGCATTCGCGCTGACGCCAGCCTGTCCGACGCGCTGGTCGAAATGACACGCAAGGGCCTGGGCATGACCGCGATCGTCGACGCCGACGGCCGCCTGCTCGGCGTGTTCACCGACGGCGATCTGCGCCGCGCCGTCGACAACGACAACGTCGACCTGCGCACCACGCCGGTAACCGCGCTGATGACAGTACAGCCCAAGACCATTGCCGGCGACAAGCTGGCGATCGAGGCAGCGCGCCTGATGGAAGCGCACAAGATCCATGCGCTGCTCGTCGTCGACGCCGACGAACGCGTGGTCGGTGCGCTGAACATTCATGACTTGTTGCGGGCGCGGGTGGTTTGAGCGCGTGAGGTGTCGGACGTGAGATGTGAGACGTGAGACGAAGGACGGGCCAGGCAGGCTCCGCGTGGAGCCGCAGGTATTCATGCAGCCCGAATTAACGGTACATTGACTAATCTGAACCCAAGAAGATCGAAACGTCTCACGTCTCACGTCTCACGTCTCACGTCTCACGTCTCACGTCTCACGTCTCACGTCTCACGTCTCACGTCTCACGTCTCCACGATGCCCTACCCCGACCTCACCGTCATTCCCGCCGACATCCGCGAACGCGCCGCGCGCGTCAAGCTCGCACTGTTCGATGTCGACGGCGTGCTGACCGACGGCCGCCTGCTGTACACCGACGATGGCCGTGAGCTCAAGGCGTTCCATGTCCACGACGGGCTTGGTCTGAAACGCCTTATCGCGAACGGCATCGAGGTCGGCATCATCACCTCGCGCATGAGCCACATGGTCACCGAACGTACGGCCGAACTCGGTATCGCCCATGTCTACCAGAGCCAGGACGACAAGCTGGCCTGCTACGAGCAGCTGATCCATGCGCTCAAGCTCGAACCGGAGCAGACGGCTTACTGCGGCGACGACCTGCCCGATCTGCGCGTGATGCAGCGCGTCGGCCTGTCGATCGCCGTGGCCAATGCGCACCCGTTCGTGTCCGAACGCGCGCACTGGCGCACGCAGCTGCGCGGCGGCGAAGGCGCGGTACGCGAGGTCTGCGACCTGCTGCTCGCCGCACAGGGGAAAACGCCGGGCGAGCTGGCCCGTTTCGCATGATGGATCGGCGCACCTACGTCACGATTGCGCTGCTCGCGCTGATCGCACTTGCGACCCAGGCCCTGGTCTGGGTATTTGTGCCGCGCGAATCCGAGAACACCTTCGTTGGTCCGCCGCGTTCGGACTATACGCTCGGCAATTTCACGCTCGACGCGCTCGATGAGCAGGGCCATCACTCGTTCACGATGGTTGCACCACGACTGGTGCGCAAGGAAGACGATGGCTCGATCTTCGTCACCGCGCCGAACTACGAAATCGTGGACAATGGCGGCAACCTGTGGAAGGGGAAGTCCGAATCCGCCTGGGTCAACCATGACGGCTCGATCATGAGGCTCGAAGGCGACGTCGACATGCACCGCATCGAGACCGAGAAGGTAACGCCGGTGCAACTGCTGACGCGCGACCTGACCGTAACCAGCGATCCGAAAACCAAAGACCCGCAGCAGCAGCGCGAGCGCCGCATGGAAACGGCCGAGCCGGCCACGATCATCGATCCTGATACGGTCGCGCACGGCATCGGCATGAAGACCGACATGACCCTGAAAACGATTGAATTCCTGTCCGCTTTCCATTCGACGACGCAACCGGGGAAATTGCGATGAAAAATGATGCTGCGAACATGTTCCGATTGCGGCGCCTCCCGGCGGCCATACTGCTGGCGCTGGCTGCGATGCAATGCCAGGCGCTGTCGTCCGACAACGACCAGCCGATGGACGTCACGGCGAACCACCAGAAGAGCGCACAGAGCAAAACCGGCGCCGCGAACGATCCGGACATCACCGATCTCGACGGCAACGTGATCATCACGCGCGGCTCGATCAAGATCCACGCCGACCATGCGCGCATCTACCAGATCCCGAGCGCAGCGAAGGATCCGAACGCCGGCAAGTTCTCGCACATGGTGCTGACCGGCAAGCAGGCGCACATGCAGCAGGTGCATGACGGCGACTGCGGCCTGATGACGGCCGACGCCAACACAATCGACTACAAGCCGCTGACAAACCTGGCCGAGCTGACCGGCGGCGTCAAGGTCGTGCAGGCCGGCCGCGGCGAATCGCACAGCGAGCACATGATCTACAACACCGACACCGGCGATATGGAAGCCGGAGACACGTCGGCAACCAGCCGCGTGCACATGGTCATGGAACCGAGCAGCGCGAAGCCGGCGCCGCGCACCGACAACTGTGGCTTCCCGGGCACGCCGAAAGCGAAGAAGACGGCGGCGGACGCCGCGCCGAAATCCTGATGCGATGCTGAGCGCGGTCGGACTGCAGAAAAGCTTTCGCGGGCGCCGCGTCGTCCGCGATTTCGATTTTCGCCTCGATCAGGGCGAAGTCGTTGGCCTGCTCGGCCCCAACGGCGCCGGCAAGACCACGACGTTCTACATGGTGGTCGGCCTGATCGGCGCCGACGCCGGCCGCATTTCGCTCGACAAGCAGGACATCACGCAGATGCCGATGCACGCACGCGCGCGCCTCGGAGTCGGTTACCTGCCGCAGGAACCGTCGGTATTCCGCCGCCTGACCGTTGCTGAAAACGTGCTGGCAATCCTCGAACTGCGCCGTGATCTGGATGCCGCCGGACGCCGCGCCGAACTCGAATCACTGCTCGACGAACTGCAGATCGCGCATATCGCCGACAGCAAGGGCGTCAGCCTGTCGGGCGGAGAGCGCCGGCGCGTCGAAATTACGCGCGCGCTGGCCGCCAAACCACGTTTCATGCTGCTTGACGAGCCGTTCGCCGGCATCGATCCGATCTCGGTCGTCGAAATCCAGCGCATCGTGCGCCAGCTCAAGGCGCGTGGCATCGGCATCCTGATCACCGACCACAACGTGCGCGAAACGCTCGGCATCTGCGATCGCGCCTACATCATGAACGACGGCGCCGTGCTGGCGAAGGGATCGCCGCAGGACGTGCTGGCGAACGACAAGGTGCGCGAGGTCTACCTCGGCGCCGAATTCAGGATGTAGGCAGGTCGGGTGAGGAGCGAGCTCGCGCGCCTGCGGCGCGCTCGTGAGGTGTAAAGCGTGGAGAGCACGCTCCCCTGACTCAATGCAAAGCCGCGCAGCGGCTGACCTAACCAGCCCGCGTAGCGGGCGACCTCACGATCATCGCTGAACACCACACGAATTGACCCAGTATAGCCCCTTTCCGAGGATTGACTAACGTCGGGGTCCCGGCGCTATCCTTCTGTTCTGGTGCTCGCTCCGGGTGCCTGGAATCTGGATAGTGAAGCCCGCTCTACAACTCCGCCTCCATCAACAGCTCGCCCTGACGCCGCAGCTCCAGCAGGCGATCCGGCTGCTGCAGCTGTCCAGCGTCGAGCTGGAGATGGAGCTGCGCCAGGCTCTGGAATCGAACCCGCTGCTGGAACTGTCGGAAATCGACGGCGAGGAAGGCGAGGGCGAAGACGGTTCGACCGTCGAATTTGCCGGTGCCGAAACCGCGACCACGAACGGCGATGCAGCGCCGGCCGAACCGGGACCGACGAACGACGACAGTCGCGAGGAGCAGCGCCGCGAGGAGCTCAACGGCGACAGTCATGGAGACGGCCTCGACTTCGAGTTCGGCCGCAGCAGCGATTACGGTTCGCGCACTTCCGACGACAGCGACGACTACGAATCGCAGGACCAGGAGCCCGAGGACCTGCGCGACCACCTGTTGTGGCAGCTCAACCTCGCGCCGCTGTCGGCGCGCGACCGCGCGATCGGTGCGACCATCATCGAGGCGATCGACGACGATGGCTATCTGCACGAGACCAGCGAGACGCTGCGCGAAAACCTGGCCAGCCTGCATCATGTCAGCGTCGAGGAAGTCGAGGCGATCCGCCACCGCATCCAGCATTTCGATCCGCTCGGCGTCGCCAGCCGCACACTGAGTGAATGCCTGCGCGCGCAGCTCGACGCGTTCGACATGGCGACGCCGGGCTGGGCCATCGCGCGCGAACTGGTCTGTCATCATCTCGAAACGCTTGCGCGCAATGACCGCACACGCCTGTGCCGGCTGCTGCACGTCGGTTCCGCCGACCTCGATACGGCCATCTGCCTGGTGCGTTCGCTCGACCCGAAGCCGGGCGCGCAGATCAACCCGAGCAAAGCCGAGTATGTCGCACCGGACGCCTATGCGTTCCGCCGCAGCGGGCGCTGGCAGGTGTCGCTGAGCCCGAACTGCCAGCCCAAGCTGAGCATCAACGCGCACTACACCTCGCTGATGGCGCGCGCGCAGCGCGACGACGCCAGCTACCTGCGCGGCCAGCTGCAGGAGGCGCGCTGGCTGATCAAGAGCCTGCAGACGCGCGCCGAGACGATGCTGAAAGTCGCGACTGCGATCGTCCACTCGCAGACCGCGTTTCTCGATTTCGGCCCGGAGGCGATGCGGCCGCTCGTGCTGCGCGATATCGCCGAGCAGATCGGCATGCACGAATCGACTGTATCGCGCATGACCACGCGCAAGTACCTGCACACGCCACGCGGTACATTCGAGTTCAAGTACTTCTTCTCGTCCGGCGTCTCCACCATCGACGGCGGCGCGGCTTCCGCGACGGCGATCCAGGCCATGATCCGCAAGCTGATCGGCGACGAGACGCCGGCGCGGCCGATGTCGGACCAGGCGCTCGCGGTCGAGTTGAACCGGCGCGGCATCGAAGTCGCGCGACGCACTGTCGCGAAATACCGCGAGGCGCTGCACATCCCCTCATCCAACGAACGCAGCCGTTTCAGCTGAAGGAGGCGCCGCCCCGGGAACCCTCAAGCTACTACGCAAGTCTCAAGGTTTGTCCGCCGCCGATTGTCCATCACGCGGCGTTGCGGGCTGCAAATTCCAAGCATCACTCGAGGAGATTGCCATGCAGATTCAAGTCAGCGGTCACCAGGTATCCGTCACTCCCGCCCTGCGCGACTACGTTGCCGACAAGTTCACTCGAATTGTCCGCCACTACGACCACCTGCATGATGTCACCGTCACCCTGAGCCTCGAAAAGCTGCTGCACAAGGCCGAAGCGACTTTGCATTGCGCCGCCGGCAAGACCATCCACGCCGATGCCCGCGCCACCGACATGTATGCGGCGATCGACGCCCTCGCCGACAAGCTCGACCGCCAGGTAAAGAAGCACAAGGAAAAGCTCACCAGCCACCATCGCGACGATGCGCGCGAAGTGCGTCACGGCGAAATCCAGCCGTAGAAAGCGCAGCGGCGTTCGGCGGAGATAATGCGGATAGTTGCGGAATCGCCGGTCAGTTTGGACGAGGCACTAGGGCGTATGACGCGGATCAACGCGGATTTTCGCGGATAACGGAACGACGCGTGGCACATTCGACTGATCCGCGTGATCGGCGTAAATCCGCGTCAAGGGCTCTTCGGTCTGGTTCCCAAGGTGATGGCCGGGAGGGAAGGCTCGGCGTCGCGCTGCGCGTGACAGCAACGCGCGGCGGCAAAACACTGGCAAAATGGCGGCGTCTCTGCCAGATTTGCCGCTATGGAACGGCTGACCGCACGTGAACTGTTCGACAAGGTAAGTGCCCGCCTCGCGCTGCGCTGGGTCGCCGGCCAGCAGGGCGAAGGCCGCGCCATCGTGCCGGCGGAAAAACAGCCGCGCCGCCCGTCGCTGGTCGGCTACCTCAACACGATCTATCCGAACAAGATCCAGATCATCGGCACCGAGGAGCTGGCCTGGCTCGATGCGCTCGATTCGCGCCAGCGCTGGGAGATGATCCAGAAGATCGTCGGCTTCCAGCCGACCGCGATCATCGTCAGCAAGGACCAGCCGGTGCCGTCCGACCTGCGCGATGCGGCCAACGAATCCGCAACGCCGGTCTGGCTGAGCAGCCAGCGCGGCCACGAACTGCTGACCTACCTGCAATATCATCTCGTGCGCATGCTCGCGCGCCGTGTCACGCTGCACGGCGTATTGATGGAGGTCTACTCGATCGGCGTGCTGATCACCGGCGAATCCGGCTCCGGCAAGAGCGAACTTGCGCTCGAGCTGATCACGCGCGGCCACCGCCTGGTTGCCGACGATGCGCCCGAATTCATGCAGATCGCGCCGGATGTGATCGACGGTACCTGCCCGGAGATGCTGCAGGACCTGCTCGAGGTGCGCGGCCTGGGCATTCTCAACGTGCGCGAGATGTTCGGCCACACGGCGGTCAAGCCGTCCAAATATCTGCGCCTGATCGTCAATTTGATGACGACACCACGTTCGCAGCCGATCGGTGAAGGCGGCCTCGAGCGCATCTATGGCGACAACAGCTATCGCGAAGTGCTCGACACCAAGGTGCCGCAGACGACGATTCCGGTCGCACCGGGTCGCAACCTTGCCGTACTGGTCGAAGCGGCCGTGCGCAACCATGTGCTGAAGACCAAGGGCATCGACCCGGCGCAAACCTTCCTCGACCGGCAGGCGCACCAGATGCGCCGCCAGCCGCCCTGGTAGCCGCATGAACAGCCCCGGGAATGGTACAATTGTGCACAATGCGGCAACGCGCCTGGTCGTCGTCAGCGGCATGTCCGGCTCTGGCAAGACGATTGCGCTGCGCGCGCTCGAAGACCTCGACTACTACTGCGTCGACAACCTGCCGACCGCGCTGGTGCCGGCGTTCGTCACGGCGGTGACCCAGGCGCAACCAGGCCTGCATCCGCGCCTCGCCGTCGGCATCGACGTGCGCAACCGCACCGAGGATCTGAACCGCCTGCCGGACATGCTCGGCGAACTGGCGCGCGCCGGGATCGAGCATCGTCTGATCTTCCTCGACGCACGCGACGACGTGCTGTTCAAGCGCTATTCCGACACGCGCCGGCGTCACCCGCTGACCAGCGACGGCCTGTCGCTCAACGACGCAATCGCGCGCGAGCGCAGACTGCTCGAACCGGTCGTGAAGATCGCCGAGCGCGTAATCGACACCAGCGACCTTAACGTGCACCAGTTGCGCCGTCTGATCGCGACCGAACTGGGCATGGCCGGCGGCCCGCTGTCGCTGATGTTCGAATCGTTCGCCTACAAGCGCGGCGTGCCGGCCGACGCCGATTTCGTCTTCGATGCGCGCTGCCTGCCGAATCCGCACTGGGACGCGCGCCTGCGCCCGCTGTCCGGCAAGGACGCGCCGGTGCGCGAGTGGCTGGCCGGCAAGGCCGACGTTTCCCAGTACCTGGATGACGTGCAACGCTTCCTCGATGCCTGGCTGCCGCGTTTCGAGGCGGACAACCGCTCCTATGTCACGATCTGCATCGGCTGCACCGGCGGCCGGCACCGATCGGTCTACCTGTGCGAACGCCTTGCCGAGCATTTCCGCGCGACGCGCTCGCAGGTACTGACGTTTCATCGGGAACTGGAATGAGAGCCAGGGGCAAGGCTCCGTCATGACGGTCGCCGTCCTGCTGCTGACCCACGAGGAAATGGGCAACGCGCTCATTGCGACCGCGCACCATATTCTCGGCCGCATGGCGCTGACGGTCGAGGCGCACGCGATTCCGCCCGGCAGCGACGTCGACGCGGCACTCAACGACACAAGGGCGCACCTGCGCCGGCTCGACGTCGGCGACGGCGTGCTGGTGCTTACCGACGTCTACGGCGCAACGCCGAGCAACGTCGCCAAAAAACTGGCGGGTGAAGGGCTGCCGATCCGACGCGTTTCGGGCCTGAATCTGCCGATGCTGTTGCGCGTGCTGAACTATGCCGAACAGCCGCTGGTCGAATTGGCCCAGACCGCCGCCCATGGCGGCCGCACTGGAATCAGGATAGACGATGCTTGAGCGCGAGGTCACGATCAGCAACAAGCTCGGCCTGCATGCGCGTGCGTCGGCCAAGCTCGTGCAGTTGCTGCAGGGTTACAAATGCCATGCCTACCTGATCCATCGCGGCCGCGAAATCAACGCCAAGAGCATCATGGGCGTGATGATGCTCGCCGCCGGGATCGGCAACACGATCTGGCTGCGCACCGACGGGGCCGACGAAGAAGCTGCGCTGAACGACATGGTTGCGCTGTTCGAACGCAAATTCGATGAGGGGGCGTGATGGGCAAGTCGCGCCATGAATCGTCCCCCCCAGGCGGGGCGTGGAGGAGAGAGGAACGGGCCGCGTCGCGCGCTGCGCGCGTTCCAGGGTTCGATCCTCGGAGTCGTAGAGCCGGCGTCCTGCCGGCCTGTCCCCTCTCTCTTTGCTCTCTCCCACAAGCCATGCTTGGGAGAGAGAGCAACGGGTGGCGTCGTGCGCTGCGCGCCAGACGGACTTGTTTGATGGTGGGGACTTGAGTACGCGTCTGGTCGTAGCAGGAACCCCCGCGGCGCGCGGCATGGCACTCGGCCGTGCGCGGCTGGTGCAGCCGAGCCAGCCGATGATCGACACGCGGCCGCTCGCGCAGACCGATATCGAGGGCGAGGTCGACCGGCTCAAGATCGCCATGTTCGCGGCGCGCGAGGAACTGCATCAACTGCGCGACAAGCTGCACGGCGCACTGACACGCGATGTCGGCGAATTCATCGACGCGCACAGTCTGATCCTCGAAGACCCGGAGCTGACCAGCGGCTTGTACGACCTGATCCGCAAGGGCCGTTATCGCGCCAGCGCGGCGCTGCAGATGCAGCGCGACCGGCTGGCAGCGGCGTTCGATGCGCTGGACGACCCGTACCTGCGCAGCCGCCGCGAGGATATCGACCACGTCATCGGCCGCGTGCAGACCGTGCTTGCCCGCGACACGACGCCGGCCGAGCGCCAGATCGCCTCGCGCGTCGGCACGATCCTGGTCAGCGACACGATCGCGCCGGCGGAACTGGCGCACATCACGACCCATGGCGTGCTCGGCGTCGTCACGACCGGCGGCAGTGCGCTTTCGCACAGCGCAATCCTGGCGCGCAGCATGCGCCTGCCGATGGTGGTCGGTGCGCACGAGGCACTCAAGCACCTGAGCGACGACGACCTGGTGCTGGTCGACGGCAATCTCGGCGAAGTGGTCGTTCACCCGACCGCACAGGATCTGGCGCGCTACCGCCATTACCAGCGCGAGCAGGCACGCAGCGCCGAGGCACTGCAGCGCCTCAAGCATGCCGCGACCGTCACGGCGGACGGCGCGCAGATCGAACTTCATGCGAACGCCGAAATGTTGCCCGACATCGTGCAGGCGCGCGCACTCGGTGCTGCCGGCGTCGGCCTGTACCGTACCGAATTCCTGTTCCTGCAGCGCCGCGAAGTGCCGGACGAAGAGGAACAGTTCACTGTCTACCGCGACGTCGTGCTCGGCATGGGCGGCCTGCCGGTCACGATCCGCACGCTCGACCTGGGTGCCGACAAGGCCGACGGAACCGGCATCGCGCTGGGCAAGGAGCCGAATCCGGCACTCGGCGTACGCGGCGTGCGCCTGTCGATGGCGCATCCGCAACTGTTCGCCACACAGCTGCGTGCGATCCTGCGCGCCGCCGCGTTCGGCCGTGTACGAATCCTCGTACCGATGGTCACGACC
>DASXKR010000048.1:0-2635 GCA_036496665.1 Rudaea sp.
CGTCGTGTATCGGGCTGAGTTGCTGCCATAACTCGACCGTGCGACACTCACCGGACCACGATGTCAGTCCGGCGCAGGAGCGATGCGGGCATTGCTGACCCTGGTGTTGCTTTTTTTTGCCGCGATCGGCCCTGCCGCCGCGGAAGAGCACAAGCGTGTCATGATCCTTCATTCGGTCGGCCGCGAATTCAGACCGTGGAATGAATGGGCAAAGTACATTCGTGCCGAACTCGATCGGCAATCGCCGTGGCCGCTGGACGTGCAAGAGCACTCGCTGGTCACCGCCCGCACCGCCGACCAAAATCCGGAAGAGCCGTTTGTCGAATATTTGCGTCGGCTGTACGGCGGGCAGCCGCCGGACCTCATTGTCGTCGTCGGCGCGCCGGCAGCGGGCTTCATCCAGCGCCATCGCAAGGACCTGTTCGCCACCGCGCCCATGCTGTTCACCACGGTGGAGCAGCGGCGGGTCCGGACATCCGACCTGACCGAGCACGATACCGTTGTTGCCGTCATCCACGACTTCCGCTTCCTGTTCGAAAGTTTCCTGCGCATCGCGCCCGATACGAAAACCATCGCGATCATCAACGGCGATTCTCCCAATGAGCAGTTCTGGCAGGGCGAGATGCGGCGCGAGTTGAAGCCGCTGGAAGGCCGCATCGAGATGCGATGGTACGACAAGCTGTCCTATGAGGACTTGCTCAAGCAGACGGCTATGCTTCCACCTCACTCGGCGATTTTCTGGTACCAGATGATCGTTGACGGCGCGGGCGTCGCGCACGAAGGCGACCGCGCGCTGACACGCCTCTACCAGACTGCCAACGCCCCGATCTTCAGCCACGACGAAGCCTTCTACGGCAGCGAGATTGTCGGTGGCCCCATGCATTCCCCCCTCGCCGGCGCCACGAGGGCTGCAGGCGTAGCGATCCGCATTCTCAACGGCGAGAAGCCGGGCGACATCAAGACCCCGTCAAGCAGCGTTGGACCGCCGCGGTATGACTGGCGCGAGCTGCAGCGCTGGAAGATCAGTGAGCGCTTTTTGCCTCCAGGAGCCCAAATTGACTTTCGTGAACCCACCACCTGGGAGCAATATCGCTGGCAGATTATCCTCGTCTGCGCGATCATCCTCGTGCAGGCGGCACTGATCTCGCTGCTGCTGCACGAGCGCCGCCGCCGCCATTCTTCCGAGGTTCAATCCCGGCAAAGGATGAACGAACTTGCGCATACCAATCGGTATTCGATCGCCGGTGAACTCACCGCGTCGATCGCCCACGAGATCAACCAGCCGCTTGGGTCGATCCTGACCAACGCCGAGACTGCGCAGGTGATGCTGAAGTCGCCGGCGCCTGACATGAACGAACTCGGCGAGATCATCGCCGACATCCGCCGCGACGACCAGCGCGCCAGCCAGGTTATCCTCAGGCTGCGGAGCCTTTTGAAGAAGACGCCGTTCGAACTTCGCGATTTCGATCTCAACGATGCTGTCCAAGACGCGATTGAGCTGCTGGGGGGTGTGGCGATTGCACGCGGCGTGCGCATGGACCGTTTCATGACGCCGGTGCCATTACCGGTCAATGGCGATCGGATCCAGCTTCAGCAAGTCATCATCAACCTGATGATCAACGCGATGGACGCGATGGTGGATATGCCGAGTGCGGATCGCGTGATGAGCGTTTATACCGCGCGAATCGATGCGTTCGCGCAGATCACGGTGTCGGATTCCGGACCGGGAATCCCGCAGGACAAGCGGAAGCAGATCTTTGAGCCGTTCTTCACGACCAAGCCTCAGGGCATGGGCATGGGCCTGTCGATCGCACGCACTATCGTCGAGGCCCATCACGGTCAGCTTTCTGCGGAAAATCACTCCGGCGGCGGCGCGGTGTTGCGCGTTCGGTTGCCGCTTGCGTCGGCGGCTGGATGACGTCGGTTATGGTGCAAAGACGCAACTACAACCCTTTAATCAGACCGGCGTCGATCAAAAGCCGATTCAATCGTTTGGCCGGAACTCCGCCCTCACAATTGTAGAAGACACCGCTGCATCTCTGCAGCATGACTTTCTGCTCCACGAAATCCGGTTCGAGCGGAACGCCTGCCGCCTCCATCAGCACGAGCGGTAGGTATGGCGCATCGATCGTGTCGAGCGCCGATGACAGATTAACCGGCGTGAAGTTGACTGCATCTATCGCATAATATGTGATGAGATAGCGCGGGTCCGATGCCTTCGCGCGCATCGCAAGTTCGCTCTTGGTCAGCGACGCATCGATCAGTTCGGCGCCGAACTGGGGCTGGTGATCGCCGTAGCGGACAACGAGGAACGGCTCCGCCGGGAAGCGTTGCGCCAGCTTTTCAAGCAGCGCCCGATAGTCCTGCGCCGACATGCCCTGCCGGCGGATGTATTCGTCGACATCCGCTCTGTTACCGAGTGCATGCCAGTTCGGCGTCAGCTCCGCACGCAGACGCTTGTCCCACGGGAAGTGATTGGCAACCGTGTAGACATAGAGGAAAAGCGGACCGTTGCCGCGTTCGCGCGCAATCATGTCCACCGCGCGGTCGTAGTAAAAACTGTCCGCCTCGAAATCGCCTGTGCCGAGGTCGGACATGTCCAGATAGTGTTCGATTCCTGTCGTGGTCTGGAACG
>DASXKR010000049.1:0-11182 GCA_036496665.1 Rudaea sp.
AACCTGAGCGCGACATAAGCGCGCGTGAGGATCTACGGGGTCGACTTCACGTGCGCGCCGCGCCGGGCGAAGCCCATCACGCTCGCTTGCGGTTTTCTCCGGAAGAATGAATTTTTTCTGGAGCAGGTCGAAAAGCTCGAAACCTTCGCCGAGTTCGAAGCATTCCTCGCTCGCCCAGGTCCGTGGCTCGGCGGATTCGATTTCCCGTTCAGCCTGCCGCGCGAGCTGGTGCGCGACCTGAACTGGCCGGCAGGCTGGAAGGAGCTCGTGCGCCACTGCGCGGCGATGACGCGGCGGGAGTTCCGCGAAGCGCTCGACGCCTATCGCACTACGAGGCCGGCCGGCCGGCGCTACGCCCACCGCGCCACGGACCTGCCCGCGGGCTCCTCCAGCCCGATGAAGCTGGTCAACCCGCCGGTCGCGCTCATGTTCCAGGAGGGGGCCCCGCGCCTCGCCGCCTCGGGGGTCCACGTGCCTGCCCTCTTGGATGGCGACTCGAAGCGCGTAGCGTTGGAGGCGTATCCGGGCCTCCTCGCCCGAAAGCAGCTCGGCATCCGCGAGTCCTACAAGAGCGATACGCGGAGCGAGCAGACCCCGGCGCGCGCCGCCGCGCGGCGGCGAATTGTTCAAGCGTTGAAAAAGGGCCATCCTCTTGGAATCATGCTAAAGACCAAGGCCGACCTGGTGGCCGACGGCTCGGGCGACACGCTCGACGCCGTCATCTGCGCCGTGCAGGCTGCCTGGGCGGCCCGACAGCCGGGCTACGGCTTGCCGGCGCGCGTGCCGCGCGCCGAAGGATGGATCATCACGGCGTGATCAGGTCTCCGGCTTGAGCGGAACGAGCTCGTAGCCCTTCGCCCGCATGCAGAACGCGGTCAGGCGCGACTCGTCGATGTAGGCGTTGCCGAAGGGACCGCCGCCGAACGCAGAAAACGGCACCACGTAGCGGTTCAGGAAGAGGGAGCTGCGCCACTGGGCCTCGAGCCAGGCCTCCTGGCGGCAGTACCCGAGATCCTGGCCGAACTGCTCGGGCGTCGTATCCTTGCGCGCCCACTGCACCGGCGTGCAGGCGACAGCCGCCATGAGCAGCAGGAGCACGAGCAGGATCAGTCCGCGCATGCCGTTTTGACAGCTAGAATCGGATGCGTGTTCACCGTGTACGGCATGTCGGACTCGGGCAATTGCTACAAGGTCCGGCTCGCGCTCGAGCAGCTCGCGCTGCCGTATCGCTGGGTGGAGACCGACACGGGACGCGGCGACACCCGTACGCCGGAGTTCCTCGCCATGAACCCGAACGGCAAGGTGCCGACGCTCCGGCTCGAGGACGGCGGCTTCCTTCCGGAATCGAACGCCATCCTGCATTATCTCGCGGACGGCTCGCGCCTCCTGCCCACCGGCCGCGTCGACCGCGCAAGGGTCCTGCAGTGGATGTTCTTCGAGCAGTACAGCCACGAACCGTACATCGCGGTCGCGCGTTTCATCTGCGGCTGGACGCCCCTGGATTCGCCGCGCCGCGCGGACTTGCCGAAGTTGCGCGAGCGCGGCTTCCAGGCAATCGCCGTGATGGAGAAACATCTTGCAGCCGAAGCCTGGTTCGGCGGCGCGGACTATGGTATTGCCGACATCGCGCTGTTCGCCTACACGCACTGCGCCGGCGACGGCGGGTTCGATCTCGCCGCGTTCCCGCGCGTGCGCGGCTGGCTCGAACGCGTGCGCATGCAACCCGGTTTCGTGGCGATGCCGCCGTATGCCGCCGAAAATTCGCGCCTGATCGAGCGCTCGCGCGCCGCTGGCGCTGCTGTCTGAATTCCGTTCGCTCTGGGCCCTGCTTCGATTCGCTCGCTACGCGAGCGCAGCCCGTCCTTGAGCAGGCCGAAGGGCTCAGCCGCGAACGCAATTGAATCTCATACTTGCACGCTCCATGCACGCCGGTTGAATGCCATTCAGCCGTTGCGGTTCATCTTCGTTGTCCTTATGAGCGCAAGGAGGATTCGCCATGAGGATCATGATTTCGGCCGCCGGCGCGTTGTGCGCGGCCGCAGCAGCGTCGTCGTGGGCGGCTGAGCCGATTACGGCGGGCGCGGCCGACATGCAGACACAAATGAACGCGGTCGCCGAGGCCCTGCAGTCGGTTGGGCCGGTGGAGCAGGCGATAAGAAGCTACCGTCTCAGCCACGATGGTTTTCCGGCGAGCAATGCTGAGGCCGGATTGGTGCCGCCGTCCCTGTTTGCCAGCAACAGCGTCAAGACCCTGGCGATCGGCCCGGACGGAATCATCGATGTAACGTTGACCGCGGCCAGCGGCATCGACGGTGGCGTGGTCCGCTTTCATCCGGAGTTCGCACCGCAGAGTGGCGGTGGCGATGTGCACTGGACCTGCGCCAGCGCCAGCTACGCCAACATCGGCGACCTGACCGGAGGAACCTGCGAGCACACGCAGCTGCCGTAGCCGTCGCAGTGCCGTTGCGGACACGGCCGCATTGAGCGGTCGAGTCGGGGAGCGTTTACAATAGCGGGGTCGACGATGTTAGACGGCGCGCGATTTGTGTGCCACGAGTCATGGCGCAAGCCGCGCCGGTATACCGCTCAACGACATCGATCTGCACCAACCGCAGCGCCGGCGGGGAAACCGGAGCGATCTATGAACGAACCGAAGCCATGGCCGCGAACCCGGTAACGCTGATTCCCGCCCGCCACAAGAGCGTCAACCGCGCCGAAGTCTGCGACCAGAACTTCATCGAGTTCGTGCGCGACTGGAGCGGCAGCATCGCGCGCCAGCCCTCGGCACTCAGCGCTCAGCCCTCGGCGCCGGTACTGCCCGGCAGCCTGTGCACCGTCGCGGATTTCCTCGAACTGTTCCACTCGCAACTGGTCAGCCGCCACCTCGACCTGATGGCGCGCGTGTTGCGCGTCAAGAACAAGGTGTTCTACACGATCGGTTCGTCCGGTCACGAAGGCAATGCGATGGTCGCGCGCCTGACGCGACACACCGATCCGGCCTTCCTGCACTATCGCAGCGGTGCGTTCATGGCCGAGCGCTTTCGCAAGCTGCCGGGCACCGATGGTAAACCGCGTGATCCGATCATGGATTCGGCGCTCAGCTTCGCAGCGAGCAAGGACGACCCGGCATCCGGTGGCCGCCACAAGGTGTGGGGATCCAAACCGCTGTGGGTGCTGCCGCAGACCTCGACGATCGCCTCGCACCTGCCCAAGGCGCTCGGCACGGCGGTGGCGATCGAGCAGGGCAAGCGCATCGGCCACAAGCTGCCGATCCCGGGCGATTCGATCGCGATCTGCTCGTTCGGCGACGCCTCGGCGAATCATGCGACGGCGCAGACCGCATTCAACACCGCGCAGTGGACGGCGTACCAGAAACTGCCGGCGCCGGTGCTGTTCGTCTGCGAGGACAACGGCATCGGCATCTCGGTGAAGACGCCGCGCGACTGGATCGGTGCGAGTTTCAGCGGCCGGCGCGAGCTCGATTATTTCACCGCCGACGGACTCGATCTCGCCGCCGGCTACGAAGGCGTGGCACGCGCCGTGTTTCACTGCCGCACGACGCGCCGGCCGACATTCCTGCACATGCGCACGACGCGCATCATGGGTCACGCCGGCACCGACTTCGAAATCGAATGGCGCAGCGTCGAGGAACTGATGGCGGTCGAGGCGACCGATCCGCTGTTGCGCTCGGCGGCGATCGCGCTCGAAGCCGGCATCTACACGAAGGAACAGGTGCTGGCGAAGTACGAAGACATCCGCAAGCGCTGCTTTGCCGCCGCGGAAGAAGCCGACCGCCGGCCGAAGCTGGCCGACCTTGCCGAAGTCATCGCCCCGCTCGCGCCGTATCACGCGGACGAGGTTGCCGCCGAAGCCAGGCGTGCCGACTACGCGGAGAAAAGGCTGGCCGTGTTCGGCAGTGCCGAGAAATTGCCGGAAAAGCAGCCGCCACGGCATCTGGCCATCCAGATCAACAATGCACTGCACGACCTGTTCGCGAAGTACCCCGAGACGTTGCTGTTCGGCGAGGACGTGGCGCAGAAGGGTGGTGTCTACACCGTCACCAAGGGCCTGCACAAGGCGTTCAAGAACGCACGCGTGTTCAACACGCTGCTCGACGAGACGATGATCCTCGGGCTCGCCCAGGGCTTCGGCAACATGGGGATGCTGCCGGTGCCGGAGATTCAGTACCTCGCGTACTTCCACAACGCCTGCGACCAGATCCGCGGCGAGGCGGCGTCGCTGCAGTTCTTCTCGAACGGCCAGTACCGCAACCCGATGGTCATGCGTATCGCAAGCCTGGGCTACCAGCGCGGCTTCGGTGGACATTTCCACAATGACAATTCGATCACCGCGTTGCGAGATATTCCGGGCCTCGTCGTCGGTTGCGCGTCGCGTGGCGACGATTCGGCGATGATGTTGCGCACGCTGTTCGCGCTGGCCAAGGTTGACGGCCGCGTCTGCGCGTTCCTCGAGCCGATCGCGCTGTACATGATGAAAGACCTTTACGAGCCGAGTGACGGCCAGTGGCAGTTCGCCTATCCGGCACCGGATCAGGCGTTGACGCTCGGCGAGGAGCGCGTCTACTCACCCGAGGCGAAGGACCTCGTGATCCTCACGTTCGGCAACGGCGTGCCGATGAGCCTGCGTGCCAGGCGCGAGATCGAAAAGGCGCACGACTGGAAAGTCCGCGTCGTCGACCTGCGCTGGCTGGTACCGCTGAATGACGCCGCGATCGCGCGGCATGCGGGTGAATGCGCGCGCATCCTCGTCGTCGACGAAGGCCGCAAGTCAGCCGGAGTCGGGGAAGGCGTCATCACGGCGATCGTCGAGGCCGGGCACGGTGCGAAGCCCCTGCGCCGCGTCGTCGGTGTCGATACCTACACGCCGCTCGCGGGCGCAGCCCTGCTGGTGCTGCCGGGCGAAGCTGACATCGTCGCCGCGGCAAACGCGCTGGCAGCCTGACGGCGCGCTGCCTTTCTCCTCCCCCTTCAAGGGGGAGGCCGGGAGGGGGATGGGTTTGCTCGAAGTTTACGGCCGCGGATCGACTTACCGGCAGCACCATCCCACCCAACCCTCCCCTTGAAGGGGAGGGCTTTTCAAGTGCGACGCTGCAGTTGTCGCCTTTCGGTTTCCGCTGGCCGCTGAATTCCTGCCAGAGACGGTCGATGCCCGACTGCCCGATCATGTTGCGATCGGCTCAAATCGTTTCGACTGGCTGCATGTATCGTTTGACTTTGGCGGAGCGCATACCGCGTCGGCTTGCCCCCTTCCGGCTGCCGCCACCTTGTATTCGCCACATCCATGTGGCTCACCCTTCGGTCAGCGTCCGCTGCAAACATCGGCAATCCTGCCGATGTTTCCCCGCAAGCGGAGGAAGAATTCAAACATTGTCGATCTCTTGCACTTCCTTCCCCTGCGCAGCGGGGGAAGGTGCCGAAGGCGGAAGGGGGCAGACCGCCGCGAAGCCACATCTGCTCACGAGCCACTAGTTGCTCTCGTCGAACGACTCGGGCTTCATGTTGCCTCCGAGCTCCTGCGTGACGCGGTCGACGCCGGCGGTTTCGATCGACGCCCTGAAGCTGCCTTCGAGTGACTTGTCGCCATGGCAGAACGCATCGCGCTGCTTCGACAGGTCCATGACCTTGCGCACGTCGTCGCCGCTCATTCCGGGCTTCCACACGCGCTTGACTTCGCCGACGACGCCGTCGAGCAGTTCGCGCACCTGGCGCACGTAGGCCTTGTCGTGCATGACCGGTCCGTGGCCGGGGACGATCACCGTTGCGTCTAAGTCGGCGAGCTTGCCGAGCACGACGGACCATTCGGTGAGATAACTGCCGTAGGAGTACGGTACGGGATGCACGAGGAGGTCGCCGGTGATCAGCGCGTGCGCGTCCGGCACGTAGGCGACGAGGTCGCCGGCCGTGTTGCCGCGCCCCAGGTGCATGAGCTTGACCATGCGATTGCCGAGGTCGATGTCGATTTCGTTTTCGAACGTCATGTCGGCGCCGCGGTAGCGCATCAGCTCGAATTCCGGCCGGTCCGCCTCCATGTCCGCGATCGCGGCTTCGACGCGCGCGCGCCGGTCGGGCGCGATTTCGCCACCGTCGGGCGTCTTGCCGCTGGCCAGCATGTCGCGCAGGGGCTTCATGTTCTCTTCGAGCTTCGGGCCGAGGCGCGCGTAGCGCGCGCCGTACTTGTCCATCATCGGCGCGGTGAAGTCCTGCGCGATGATGGTCAGGCCCGGCCACGCGTCGGCGAATTCGGAATTGGCCATGTAGTGGTCCATGTGCCAATGCGTGATGGCGACGTAGCGCACCGGCTTGTCGGTGAGCTTGCGCATGTCGGCGATCACGCGCCGCGCGACGGCCGGGAACTGTCCGGTGTCGATGACCAGCGCCGACTGCTCGCCGACGATGAGGGTGATGTTGCCCTGGACCAGCCCGTGCGACGGCCCCTCGATGAAAGTCGTGATGCCGTTGGCGACCGGCACGGTGTCGTAGTGGAACTTCGCATGCACGCCCGCAGGCGCCAGCGGCACCTCGGCGAAAGCCATGATGCCCGTGGCCGAGCGCAGCGCGTCGCCATCGAACGGCGCGCGCGGGTCAGGTCTGGCGCTGACGCTCGTGGTCAGCGCGGCGACAAGAAGAATCAGGCGCATGTTCGGGCCCCTGAAACGTGTGGCGGCACCGCTGGCTGTCATGGCGTCACCGTGGCATCGCGCCAGGCGGACTCGACGGCGGGGCCGGTGACGTACATGCCGAAGGCGAAGCGGCGCACTTTCGAATCGCCGGCGAACTGGTCTCGAAACGCGTCCAGGTCCACTGCCTTGCGCGTGTCTTCGAGCGAGGCGCCGCGAGCCACGGCCGTGGCGACTTGCTGATTGATGCTGGCGAAGAGGTCACGCATCTGGCGCGCATAGTCCGTGTTGCGTTCGACGGGCCCGTGACCCGGTACCAGCAGCGCGGGCTGAAGTGCGATCAGAGCATCCAGCGTTCCGGGCCAGTCGCGCACGTGTGATTGGTCACTGCCGACCAGCGGAATCGGCCAGACGACGAGATCGCCGGTCGAAGCGATGCGCTCCTTCGGCAGCCACACGACCAGATCGGACCGGGTGTGGCCGCTGCCGAGATGGCGGATTTCGATTCGCCGCTCGCCGCGAATCAGCGTCAAGCCTTCGTTGACATCGATGTCCGGCAGGACCGTGGCGGTACCCGGGACCACGTCCACGTAGTGCTTCACAAGGCGAATGTCGCTGGCGTAACTGCTGCGCTCCTCGTCGCTGATCGGCTGGTCCTGGAGATTCTTGCCCTTGTCCATCTGCGCCTGCATCTGTCCGGCGAACTCCGGCGCGCCCTTGATCATGCCCTCGCGGTTCTTTGCCCCCATCGTCGGCAGGTAGTCGCGCAGGCTGGCATGGCCGATGAAGCGAATGCCGGGCCAGGCCTTGCGCCAGGCCGCGTTGCCGATCACGTGGTCGTCGTGCCAGTGCGTGTTGACCAGATACGACACCGGCTTGGTCGTGATCCTGCGCAGCGCCGCAATCATTTCGGCCGAAGCCTCCGGCGCATCGACGACGACGACATCGCTGTCGTTGACGACGAACAGGCTGTTCGCGTCGACCATCAACCCGGGCGGATCGGTGCGCACGGCCGCGTAGACGCCTTCGGCCAGCTTTTCGACGCTAAAGCCGCCAGGTTCGGCGTGGCCGGCCGTCGCGGGGGCCGCTGCGCTCGCCGTTGCAGCGGCGAGGGACAATCCGAGCATCGAGGCAAGAAGCAGTGATTTCATGCGTTGCGTTCCACGGGACCGTGTCGTCCTTTCCTGTGGCGGGCATGACTGCGGGCACTGTTGACAGGCTGCCGCTTGCATCATGCTGGCCCAGGAAAACGGACGGCAGCATGGCCGGTGGCATATGACCGAACAAGTCCTCGATTCTGATCTGCATCTGAACTCGCCGGCGCACACGCCGAAGTCAGCTCCGCGCGGCTGGCGCGTCGGCGAGCTCACCGTCGACCTCGAGCTGCGCCGCGTGCAGCTCGGCGGCGCGAGGGTAGTGCTGCAGGAAACGCCGTTCCGGCTGCTGTGCCTGCTGCTCGAACGCGGCGGCCGGCCGGTGTCGCGCCATGAAATACACGACGCGTTGTGGCCGCGCTACGACCGGGAAAGTTTCGAGCGCAACCTCAATACCGCCGTGCGCAAGTTGCGCCGCGCGATCGGCGACGATGCGCGCGAGCCGCGCCTGATCGAGACGCTGCGCGCCAGCGGCTATCGCTGGATCGGGCCGGCGCCGCGTGAACTGCTGCTGGCGCCGTCGTCAGTGGAGATTCCGGCTCGCCTCGCCGGTGAGCGCCAGAGACCCTCCATGCTGGAAGCAGGCGAGGGCAAAGCGCTTTCGCTGCGCCGGCAAGTACCCGCTGGCATGATTGCCGTGGCGTTGGTCGTCCTGCTCTCCTTCGCCCTGTGGCCGGCGGCGACTGCGCCGTCGTGGGTTACGATCGAAACCAGCGACGCCGTCGGTGGCAACATCGCCGACAGCGACGACGCGCGCGCACTTGCCGGCATGTTGCGCACTGCGCTGGACGGCGCTGCCGCGCGCAATTCCGGCGAGCCGGTGCGCTTGGCGATGTCGATCCGCGGCGGCAAGGTGCTGAGCGCCGACGTGAGCGGCCGTGGCGCGACCGAACAGGTGAACATCGGCGACACGAGCTTCGGCCGCGAACGGCTGCTCGCGACGGTCGCGGCCCGGCTGCCGCCCGACGCATCGAAGCCGCCGAATGCGGCCTTGCCGGCGCCCGCGGAACGAGCGTTCGCCGACGCCGGCACGCTGCTCGCCGGAGCGGCAAACGCCGAAACGATCGAGCGCGCGGTCAAGCTGCTCGAAAGGACGCTCAGCGCGGCGCCGGATCACAGTGGTGCGCTGCGCGCCTATGCCAGTGCGCAGCGCATGCTGGCGCTGCTCGGCCGCGATCCGGCAGCGGCGCGCGATCGTCGCCTGCTGGCGCGCGATGCGCTGCGCCGCGCGGTCGTGGCCGATCCGAGTTCGGCCGCGGTCGCCGCGGACGTCGCGCATCACCTGTTCTGGGGTGAATGGAATTCGGCGCAGGCGGCGCAGTGGTACGCGCTGGCGCGCCGCGAAGCGCCGCAGGACGCCGAGATCCTGCGCGATTTCGCCTGGTTTGCACTGGCGGACGACCGCATCAACGATGCAATGGCGGCAATGAATGCCGCGCTGGCGATCGCGCCGATGAACGTGCCGCTGCACTCCGACCTCGGCTGGTTCTACTTTCGCACGGGACGCTACGACGACGCCCTGCGCCAGTGCCGCATTGCGCTGGAGATGTCCGCGCGTGATGCGTCGGCACAGACCTGCGAGGAACGCGCTCTGTCAGAAATGGGACAGTCCGCACAGGCCTGGGCTGCCCTGCGCCGGCACGCACCGGACTGGCTCGACGCCGACAGCGCGCGCGCATTCGATGCGCTGGACCCGGCGCAGGCCTATCGCGCGGCCATGCACCTGGCTGCGCAACAGCTCCGCGGGCGCATCGGCGCGGGATTCGACAGCGCCGCGCTGGAGGCGATTGCCGGCGAACGCGCCGCGGTCGACGCCGATCTGGCTGCGGCCACGGCGCTGGGCGATCCGGGGCTGCATCTGGCCCGCGTATCGCCGGAACTCGTGCATTTGCTTGGCGATTCCGAGGTGCGGCGCCTGGCCGGGGACGACTCGCGGCGACTGGCCGAGGTGGCCCCGAGTGAACGACGGCTGGAGCAGAGACGGGGGAATCGCCTATGATTAGAGGTATATGTCCGAAAATCAGGCTCTCACCATCCTGTTCGCCGATGTCAGTGGCAGCACGAAGCTGTTCGAGACACGCGGCGATTTCGAAGCGCGCCGCCTCATTGCGGCGATCCTGAATGCCCTGACCGAGGTGGCTGCGCGCCACGGCGGCCGCGTCATCAAGACGATCGGCGACGAGGTCATGTGTACGTTTCCCGGACCGATGCAGGGTCTGCTCGGCTCGGTCGACATGCAAAAGCGCATCGCGCAGGACGTCGGCTTCGCCAAGGACAATCTCGCCATCCGCGTCGGCTTGCATCACGGCGATGCGCTGGTCGAGGACAACGACGTCTACGGCGACGCCGTCAACACCGCCGCGCGCATGGCGGCGCTGGCCAAGCGCGAGCAGATCATCACGACCGCGAGCACGGTACGCATGCTGACCAACTCCGGCATGCTGCGCACGCGCTCGGTCGGCCAGGCGCGCGTCGCCGGCAAGCAGAATCCGATCGACATCGTCGATGTCACGTGGCAGGAAGACACCTCCAACGTGACCATGGTGCAGCGGGCGATCAAGATCGACTCCGGCGCCCATCCGCGCATCCACCTGCAGCTGCGCTATCGCGGCCAGGCGCTCGAAATCGACGACCTCGCGCCGCCGTTCACGCTCGGCCGCGACGTCACCAGCAGCCTCATGGTCGAAGCCGAGTGGGTATCGCGCAACCACGCCCTGATCGAGTGCAAGCGCGGCCTGTTCACGCTCTCCGACCGTTCCACCAACGGCACCTACGTCAAGTTCGGCGACGACGAAGAACTTCGCCTGCACCGCGACGAAGTGCACCTGCGCCGCAGCGGCATCATCAGCCTCGGCCAGGCGATCAACCTCAATCCCGATCACCTGATCTATTTCAACTGCGAAAGCTGACGCGGCTGCGGGAGCAAGCGCCGAGAGCTGACGCCCGCGCGTCGAGCCGGCTCGCAATGCCTTCCCTTCTCCATCGGGAGAACTCGGCACCTGCGATGCCTTTCCCTTCTCCCATTCGGAGAGAGTGGCGCGAAGCGCCGAGAGCTGACGCCGCCGCGTCAAGCCGGCGCGCGTGCCTTGCCTTCCGCCACCGGGAGAAGGTAGCCGGCACCTGCGATGCCTTCCCTTCTCCCACTGGGAGAAGGTAGCCGGCACTTGCGATGCCTCCCCTTCTCCCGTCGGGAGAAGGTGGCGCGAAGCGCCGGATGAGGGTCGGGGAATTTATCGACGTCGAAGCGCCGTCAATCCCTGTTGCCGGTCACCATCCCATAGCGCTGATCCGACGGCGGCACGAAGGCCACCATCTTCGATCCCGATCCACAGGCCTCGCGCGCCAACGTGAGCATTTCCTTGCGCGCACTCGGCGTCGCCCAATAGTGACT
>DASXKR010000050.1:0-2423 GCA_036496665.1 Rudaea sp.
TTCACGTTAGACGCGTGCAGACACGGAGGTATGACTGAACTGGAAGAGGCTGAGTTGACGGATGGACAAGGCCGCGCGCTCTCGGCGCACCGCACGAAGGAATCCTATGAGGGTTATGCGAAGCGGACTCTGCCACGCGCACTGTCTGCTACTCGAAAACGCTACGCGCACGTACTCGCGAACGCATCAGAAACAGGGCGTCAGAATAGAGGTGGTCCCGGTTGTTTGAACAGAATCTCCGCGTCGATAAGTGGAGCGTCTGCCGGGGTTAGGCTGCCACGCGGATGGGCAGCGTGGTGAAGTAGGCTTGATCGGGTGTCGTTCCGTCAAGGCTCAAGTGTGGGCGTCGACCATTATAGAAGTTGAGATAACGGCCGATCGAAGTGCGGGCTTCGCTGACGCTGTCGTAGGCTCGCAGATACACCTCCTCGTATTTGATGCTGCGCCACAGCCGCTCGACGAAGACGTTGTCGCGCCAGGCGCCCTTGCCGTCCATGCTGATGGCGATCACGTTTTTGATCAGCACGCCAGTAAATGCTGAGCCCGTGAACTGGCTGCCCTGGTCGGTGTTGAAGATGTCCGGCTTGCCGTGGCGAGCGAGAGCATCCTCAAGGGTCTCGACGCAGAACGCTGCCTCCATCGTGATCGACAGTCGCCACGACAGCACGCGACGGCTGAACCAATCGAGCACGACAGCCAGGTAAACGAAGCCACGCGCCATCGGGATATAGGTGATGTCCATTGCCCACACCTGGTTCGGCCGCGTGATCTCCATGTCGCGCAGCAGATACGGGTAGATCTTGTGGCCCGGCTCCGGCTTCGTGGTGCGCGGACGGCGATAGAGCGCCTCTATCCCCATCCGCCGCATCAGCGTCTTCACGTGACGACGGCCGATCTTGCACCCATCGGCGACCAGCAGGCCTCGCAACATCCGCGAGCCGGCGAAAGGGTACTCCAGATGCAGCCGGTCGAGACGCCGCATCACCTCCAGGTCGCTCGCCGACACCGGACGTGGCAGGTAGTAGACACTGCCACGGCTGATGCGCAGAACCTTCGCCTGCTTCGTGATCGGCAAATCGTGCGTACGGTCAATCATCGCCTTGCGCTCAGCAATCCCGCCTTGGTGAGCGCTCCCTCTAAAAAAGCAATCTGGCGCTGTGCGCCCCCTGTGGGGATAGAAACGAGTCGGTGCTAGCCTGCGGCCGGAAGGGAGCGGCCGTTGCGATTTTGGTGGCATGTAACCCCGTTAAAAAACCTGGTCCATGGGCTGTTGCGCGCTTGAGAGTGGTGACGCCATCCGGCGATCCCGTTTAGGAATCTGATCAATTGCGCAGCCCAGCCCTTCCGCTCTCGTTAGCAGGAGGATTGGACATGAACCGGAAGAGATCGAAATCCAAGCGCGGCCACACGATGCCGATGGTCCACCCGAACGCCGCCGCGATCGACATCGGGGCGACGATACACATGGCTGCCGTAAGAGCAGACCGTACGCCTGAGCCGGTGCGTAGCTTCGGTACCTTTACGACCGATCTGCGTCGGCTGGTGGATTGGTTTAGGGAATGCGGCGTCGAGACGGTCGTTATGGAGTCGACCAGCGTGTATTGGATTCCGATTTTCGAACTGCTCGACGCCGGTGGCTTTGCAGTGTTCCTCGTCAATGCGCGCGATGCCAAGCACGTGCCCGGACGCAAGACTGATGTCAGCGATGCGCAGTGGCTCCAGCGGCTTCATTCTTACGGTCTGCTGCGGGCCAGCTTTCGCCCCAAAGGCCAGATTGCCGTGCTGCGTGCATACGTGCGTCAGCGTGAGCGTCTGCTCGAATATGCGGCATCGCATATCCAGCACATGCAGAAGGCGCTGACAGAGATGAACCTTCAGCTCCACCACGTCGTCGCCGACATCACCGGCGCGACCGGTCTCCGGATCATCCGCGCGATCCTTGCCGGTGAACGTGATCCCAAGGTGCTTGCGCGCTTGCGCGATTACCGGTGCCACTCCAGTGCTGAGACGATCGAGGAGGCGCTCACCGGCAGCTACCGCGACGAGCACCTGTTTGCGCTCGATCAGGCGCTCGCCCTCTATGACGCCTACCACGACAAGGCATCTGCTTGCGACGCCCGGATCGAAGGCGTGTTGAAGGAACTCAGCAGCGGCCGTGGTTCCGGATCAGATTCGCTGCCGGCGCCACGTCGGGGTAGAACCGATCAAGCGAATGCCCTGTCCTTTGATGTTCGCGCGGCGCTCTTTGTGCTGCTCGGGAAGGATCTCACCAAAATCGACGGCCTCGGTCCTTACCTCTCGCTCAAGCTCATCGCTGAATGCGGCGACGACCTCGGCTCCTGGCCGAGCGCAAAACACTTTACCTCCTGGTTATGCCTGGCGCCGAGCAACAAGATCTCCGGCGGCAAGGTGCTCTCGTCACG
>DASXKR010000051.1:0-124899 GCA_036496665.1 Rudaea sp.
CAAATTATTGCGTGTGACACTGTCGGACAATCAGCGAGCGGGCGTGATCAGTGGATATGTCAATGTCGAATTGCCTGAGTTCAAACGACAGCTTCCGATCGGCGTGCAAGGCCTGCTGATCAAGGGGGATACAAAGATCAAAACGCTCAACAAGGCGAAGGACGAAAAGGCGGTAGGAGGCACAATCGGGTGGGCGGAAAGCAAGGCGACTCAGTCGGATGACCTGGGCTTGGCTCTTCGGCGAGCCATTAAAAAAAGCGAGATCGAGCCAGAACCGCCAGGCCATGGTCCGCTGCTGAAATGGAATGTTGTGCATGAGGAGCTGATCTACGGATACGTCGTCTACCGCAGCGACTCCGAATCCGGACCATACTTGCGAGTAAACCCCGACATAATCAGATCAAAAGGAGATGATCCGGAGTCGACATACCAATGGCGCGATAACAATACCGAAGGCGGCAAAGCTTATTGGTATTACATCGGTCTCTTGAAAAACAACGGTACGCGCCAAAACCTCAGCGACCCGCAGAAAGTAGTGGCCAAGTAAGCACGCTGCTTTGTTCGTACCAGTCGCCGAGCACGTGACGTTCGGCGGCTTGCCGGTCTACGCCGAGGCGGTGGAGTGCGGGCCGATGCGTATGCCCGTGAATCAGCCGGCGCACGCCATGCTCCTGCATCGCCGCAATGACAGCCGCCGGGTTGACGTCCATGATCTCCGGTTTAGCCGCGGCGGTGTGCTTGCGGCTTTCGCCGCGCGCCTGCGCCGCGAAAGCGCGGCGTTCGCCCAGCGGCATTGACAGAAATCGTTGCTGCCAGCGCGTGTCGCGCACCAGCGCGCGGAATTTCTGGTACTCGATGTCGTCGGTGCACAAGGTGTCGCCGTGCATGATGAGCACGCGCTCGCCGTCGAGATCGATAACCTGGGGATCTTCGAGCAGCATCATTGCGGCGCGGCGCGCGTAGTCGTCTCCGAGCAGGAAATCGCGATTGCCGCGCATGAAAAAAATCGGCACACCATGCGCGTGCAGTTCGTGCAGCGCCGTCGCGACGGAATTCGCGAGCGGACTGTCGTCGTCGTCGCCTATCCAGCTTTCGAACAGATCCCCGAGAATGTAGAGCGCGGCGGCCGAGCGCGCCTCGTCGAGCAGAAACTGCTCGAACAACTCGACGATCTGTGGCCGGCTCTCGTCGAGATGCAAGTCGGAGATGAACAGCGTGGTCACGTCGATCCTGGATGTGCCAGGTGCCGGCAAGCGCCGACACCGGAGCGCGTGGTCAGCGAAACTCACTGCACCATTTCGGCCTTCTCGATCACAACCGGCGTCTGCGGCACATCGGAGCTGAGCGGTCCCTGTGGGCCGGTCGGCACGGCTTTGATCTTGTCGACCACGTCCTGTCCGGCAATGACTTTGCCGAACACGCAGTAGCCCCAGGTCAGGCTGTTGGTGTCGGCGGTGTAGTCCAGGCGCTTGTTGTCGACGACGTTGATGAAGAATTCGGCGGCTGCCGAATGGGGATCGCCGGTGCGGGCCATCGCGACCGAGTACTTCACGTTCGACAGGCCGTTGTTTGCCTCGTTGTGAATCGGCGCGCGCGCGCGCTTGCGCTGAAGTTCCTTGGTCCAGCCGCCGCCCTGGATCATGAACGTGGGAATGACGCGATGGAACACGGTGCCGTTGTAGAACCCGTCCTTGACGTACTGCTCGAAGTTGTCGACCGTCTTGGGCGCCTTGTCGGGATACAACTCGATCGTGATGTCGCCCATGTTCGTGTGCAGAACCGCCTTGTTGCCGACGGCGGACGCGGTCATCGCGTCCGCAGCGGCCTTTGCCGGTTCTGTGACCCTTGCCGCGGGCTTCCCGGCAGGCTTCGCTGTCTGCGCCAGGGTCAGCGGCGACAGGCAGGCTGCGAACACGGCAATCAGGAAATGCTTGAGCATGAAGTTCTCTCCGGGATGCATGACGTTGGATAAAAGACCGTAGCCGGAATGATACGCAGAACGCCGGCAGCGCGCTAACCGGTCTGATAGAGGGATTAATGGAAGCCGTCACTCCCGCGAAAGCGGGACTGCGTAGGCAGGACGCCGAAGCGAACATTCGCGCAGCGAATGGCCCACAGGGCACGCGACAGGAGTCGCGCGTAATCCATCTTGATCCTGTTCCATTTATCCAAGCAAAATGGATTCCGGCTTTCGCGAGTATGACGACAGTTTTTTTTGGCCGGAATCTTTCGCGTGTCCCCGGAATGTTCCGCTGCACGCCGCGTGATCGGCGCCGTCTGCGGTCATGCCGCGGCGAGCTTGTCGTCCGAGCGCACCTGCAGCTTGATGTCGAGCTGCTTGAGGTAATCGCGCTCCTGATCGAGGTCTGCACGCGTCAGCGGATGCCGTTCGAGCCATTCCTGCGGCAGGCGGATCTGCAAGGACTTGTCATCGGCCTGGAGTTCGATCGGCGGCGCCGGGTCGGCGGCGCGGCCGCGCTGCAACAAGACGGCGAGGCGCAACAGCGTCATCACGCGCGCGGTCGGCCGGCGCAGGCGCTCGGGCAATCCGCGCAGCACGCCATCGTCGGGCTTGCGGCGATGGCTGCGCAGTATCGCCGCCAGCACCTGTTGCTCGTGCCGTGCAAAACCGGCCAGATCGGAATTCTCGATGATGTAGGCGCCGTGCAGGTGGTGCTGGCTGTGCGCAATGGCCAGGCCGATCTCGTGGATTTGGGCAGCCCACGACAGCCAGTCGCGCTCGACGTGGCCGAGTTGCCAGTCGCGCGCAACGCGGTCGAACAAAGCCATGGCGGTCGCTTCGACGCGGTCGGCCTGGCCGGCATCGACGGCGTAGCGCTGTGCCAGCGCAAGAATGCTGGCAGCGCGCGGATCGCGATGCTCGGCGCGACCAATCATGTCGTAGAGCAGTCCCTCGCGCATTGCCGTGTCGCAGACCCGCATCTGCTTCAACTCGAACGCAGTGAAGCCGGCTTCGAGGATTGCCAGCCCACCGGGGAACACGCTGACGCGGTCCTCGGCCAGACCCGGCAGGCGCAGGCGCTCGATGTTGCCGCAGTCGAGCATGGCGTCGCGCACGCGTTCGAGCGCACCACGCGTAATGCCGGAATCACACCACTCGGCTGCCTGGGCGACGCTGCCGATGGCCTTGATCGTTCCGGACGAGCCGATCGCTTCGCCCCAACCCCGTGCGCGGTATTCCGCGGCGAACTGCTGCAGTTCGACGGCGATTTCGGTCTGTGCCTGGCGCCAGCGCTTCGCGCTGAGCTTGCCGTCGCCGAAGAAGCGCAGCGTGCTGGCGACGCAGCCCATCTGCAGGCTTTCCTTCTCGAGTGCCTCGAAATGCTGGCCGATGATGAACTCGGTGCTGCCGCCGCCGATATCGATGACCAGGCGGCGCTGCGGCGAATCGGGCACGCCATGGGCGACGCCGAGGTAGATCAGGCGCGCTTCTTCGCGGCCCGACACGATTTCGATCGGATGACCGAGGGCTTGTTCCGCGGGACCGAGAAACGCACCGGGCGCGCTCAGGCGGCGCACGGTGTTGGTGGCGACGGCACGCACACGCTCATGCGGCAGCACGCGCAGGCGCTGGCCGAAGCGTGCCAGGCAGGCCAACGCGCGGTCGCGGCGCGCATCGTCGAGGCCGCCATCGCTGCGCAGACCGGCCGCGAGGCGCACGCTGTCGCGCAAGCGGTCGATGACGCGCAACTCGCCGTGTTCGTAGCGCGCGACCACCAGGTGAAAACTGTTCGAACCGAGATCAACGGCCGCCAGCAATTCGCCATCGCGGATTTCCGGGGCGGGGCCGTCGGCCATGGGCGGTCCTGTGCGAACTGAACGATGCCGGGATTGTCGCACGAGCGGCGGCACGGAAACGAGTCGCCTCGTCGTAGGAAGTGGTCCAGCTTGAAACCTGTCCCGTTCGCGTCGAGCCCTTCGAAACTCAAGACGAGCTGCGCTCGCGCAGCGAGCGAAGTCGAAACGCCAGTGCCTTTCGACTTCTCGTCTTCGGCGCTACGCTCAGGGCGAACGGATTTCAATCTGGACCGGTACCCATCGGTCCGGCGCCATGGCGCTCTCCGCTGTCCGGCGACGTTGTCAAAGCGCACGAATTGGCGCTGTCGGGCCCAACCGAAACACGCGTATCATCGCAGCCAAGCGGCTCCAAAGCCGCAGTCCCGATTCCGCTTCGACCGATGCCGATTGCCGTTCCAAGCCGCAATGCGCTGGCGTTCCTGCTGGCGGCGCTCGCCATGTTCGGGCCGTTCTGCATCGACGCGATTTTCCCCGCGTTTCCGGCCATCGCTGCGCAGTTCGACGCCACGCCGCTGGCGATGCAGCAGACCATCAGCGTCTACCTGCTGGTCTACGCCGCATTGTCGCTGCTGATCGGCGCGCTGTCCGACGCCTGGGGCAGGCGCATCGTGATTCTCGGTGGCGTCGGCGTGTTCCTGATCGCGTCGGTTGGCTGTGCGCTCGCGCAGTCGATGACTGCGTTGCTCGTATTCCGCGCCTTGCAGGGCACCAGCGCCGGGATCGGCTTGATCGTCGGCCGCGCGCTGATCCGCGACGTGTTCGAAGGTCCCGCGGCGCAGAAACTGATGTCGATGATCAGCATGATCTTCGGCCTGGCGCCGGCGCTGGCGCCGGTGATCGGCGCGTGGATCGTCAAATGGGGCGGCTGGCACGCACTGTTCTGGGCACTGAGCGGCTTCGCGGTCGCGCTGTTGACTCTTTGTTTGTTTGTCCTGCCGGAAACACATCCACCGGAGCGGCGCATGGCGTTGTCGCCGCGATCGCTGTTCGGAAGCTATCGGGAAATCCTCCGGTCGGAACAGTTCCTGCCACTCGCGCTGGGGATTACCTGCAATTTCGGCGGCCTGTTCGTCTACATCGCCGGTGCGCCGGCGTTCGTTCTCGGGATCCTGAAACTGCGGCAGGACCAGTTCTACTGGCTGTTCGTGCCCGCGATCAGCGGACTGGTGACCGGAGCGATGCTTGCGGGGCGTCTGGCCGGCCGGGTCAGCGCGCGCAAGGTGCTTGGCGCCGGCTACACGATCATGGGCATCGCGGCGCTGGCCGGCCTGATCGTCGCCTGGCTGGTCGTGCCGTCGCGCGTGCCGTGGGCCGTGCTGCCGCTGGCCTTCGCGGCGATCGGCATCAACCTGATATCGCCGACGCTGAACCTGTTCGTGCTCGACCTGTTTCCGCTGCGGCGCGGTGCGGCATCGTCGGTGCAAGGGTTCATCACCCTTGCGTTCAACGCGCTGCTGGCCGGCGTACTTGCGCCATGGCTGGCCGATAGCGCCTTGCACTTGGCGATCGCGTCGGCAGCGTTGTTTGCCGGCGGCCTTGCGTCCTGGCGCTGGTATCGCGCCATCGCCAAGCGTGCGCCACCAGCGGGGGTGATCGAACGCGAACTGCTGACCGAGGGCTGAGGGTGCGCGCCAATTGCGCGTAATCAGGATGCAGTGGTCACGCCAAGCAGCGCCTTGAGCAAAGCCAGGACCTCTTCCTTCGTGCCCATCACGGTGAGCTGATGGTCGCGTGGGATGTCCGTGCCGACACTGAACGAGTAACCGACACCGGAATCGTTGCCTTCATCGTCGAGGCGCGGGTAGGTCTCGACTTTGCCGACATACATGATCCGGTTGGCGTCGAGGTAACGACCATCGGGGAGTTTCAGCCAGCGTTGCATGGTAGGGTCCTTGGCGCCTGCGGATTTGAAGAGGCTAGTGCGTTGGGCGACGCGACGCAACCTGAGAGCGAGGGCTGAGGGGTGAGGGCAAGCGCGAAGTGCGAAGCAGCCCTCGTTGCACTTGTCTTTTGGCCCTCAGCCCTCGGCCCTCAGCCCTGCTCTTGCGGTAGCAAGCCGCGCTCGGCCAGCCAAGTACGCACGTCCTCCGCGTCGCGTTCGAACCACGCGCACGCGGAACCGAGACGAAACGTATAGCCCCACGCGTCCATGTCGGCCATGACGCGTGCGCGGCCGACGCCCGGCAGTGCGTCGGCGAGCACGATCTGCAGGTAGCAGCAGGCATCTTCCTCGGCCTGCGAGTCGGAAGCGTCGGTGTGGATGCGCGGGCGCCGTTTCGGCGCCGCGACGATCAGGTGACAGGCCTCGTGCAGCAGCGAGTGCACCGGCGTGTCGGCGCGCGCGTATACTTTTTCACCGATGACCCCCGCCTCGGGCGCACCCCAATAGCTGCCGGGAATCGGATCGCCGGTGGCGACGCGTACGAGCGCCAGGCCGTGGCGCTCGAGGAGCGCGCCTGCAGCGCGTGGATCGATGTCGGCAAGCACAAGCATCGTCAAAATGTTCCGTAACCCGGGCGGCAATCGTTGCCGAGTGCTGGCAGCGAACGGATCCTCCCCGGCCCTCAGCCCTCAAGCCCTCAGCCCTCAGCCCTCAGCCCTTGAGCGCTCGCCCCGGACCGTTCCGGCAACGCCACGCTCAACTCGAGCACGTCATGTTCGCCATCGCGTTCGACGTGCACGTCGACAGCCTCCTGATCGACGTTGACGTACTTGCGGATCACCTCGAGCAGTTCGCGGCGCAACAGCGGCAGGTAGTCCGGTGCGCCACGTTGGCTGCGTTCCTGGGCGACAATAATGCGCAAGCGTTCGCGCGCTATCGTCGCTGTGTTCTTCTGGCGTGCGCGCAGAAAATCAAAGATGCCCATCGTCAGCCTCCGAACAGGCGCGAGAGGAGGCCTTTCTTCGGCGCATCGATGAAGCGCATCGGCCGCTGCTCGCCGAGCAGGCGGGCGACGGCGTCGTCATAGGCCTGCCCGGCGCTCACATCTTCGTCGAGAATCACCGGGACACCGGAGTTGGATGCCGCGAGCACGCCTTCGGATTCCGGAATCACGCCGACAACCTCGATTCCGAGAATCTCCTTGACGTCCTCGATACTCATCATGTCACCGCTGATCACGCGCGTCGGGTTGTAGCGCGTCAGCAGCAGGTGCTGCTCGACCGGCGCGGCGCCGAGCTCGGCACGACGTGTCTTGCTGGCGAGCAAGCCGAGGATGCGATCGGAATCGCGCACCGACGACACCTCCGGGTTGACCACGACGACGGCGCGGTCGGCAAAGTACATGGCCAGGAACGCACCCTTCTCGATACCGGCGGGCGAATCGCAGAGGACGTAATGGAAGCCCTCCTGGCGCAGTTCCTCGAGCACGCGCTCGACGCCTTCCTTGGTCAATGCCTCCTTGTCGCGCGTCTGCGATGCCGCCAGCAGGTACAGCGTATCGAAGCGCTTGTCGCGGATCAGCGCCTGCTTGAGCGTGCATTCGCCGTGGATCACGTTGACGAAGTCATATACGACGCGCCGCTCGCAACCCATGATCAGGTCGAGGTTGCGCAGGCCGACGTCGAAGTCGATGACGGCAACCTTGAGGCCGCGCCGTGCGAGGCCGACCGCGAGGCTCGCGCTCGATGTGGTCTTGCCGACGCCGCCCTTGCCGGACGTAACAACGATTACTTCAGTCAAGTTCAGTTCTCCGGGTGTGCAAGGAGGTTAGACGTAGACGTGAGACGTGAGACGTGAGACGTGAGACGTGAGACGTGAGACGTGAGACGTGAGACGTGAGACGTGAGACGTGAGAACGCTTGCACGGCGCCGCGCCATTTCTGCTTTCGTCTCAAGTCTCACAGCTTTTCAATCACCAGCCGCTCGCCATCGAGCCACGCCTGCACGGATTGGCCGCGCAGATCGGCGGGCACGTCCTCGAGCACGCGGTAGTGGCCGGCGATGGAGATCAGTTCGGCCTGGAAATCGCGGCAATAGATCCGTGCCGATGCATCGCCCTGTGCGCCGGCAATCGCTCGGCCGCTCAGCCTGCCGTAAACGTGGATCGAACCATCGGCGATGACTTCGGCGCCGTTGCCGACAGCTGCCGCGAGCACGAGATCGCGTCCACGCGCATAGACCTGCTGGCCCGATCGCACTGCCTTGCCGCTGTGCATCCCCGGCGCCGGCGCGACGCCGGCGTCCGCCGCATCGGGCTTGCTCGTGTCGGCCTTTTCCGCGCCCTGGCGGAACCTGGCGAAGAGCGGCAGGTCGAGCCACGCCGCCAGTTGCTCGTTTTCGGCCGTACCGTAGGACAGGCCGACCGGCAGCATGCCGGCGCCACGGGCGGCATCGAGCAACGCCCCGGCCTGGTCGGCTTCGGGCAATTGCGGCAGGCGGCTGAGATCGAGCACCAGCGGTGCGCGCGCGAACAGGGCCGGCGCGGCGGCGATCCGTCGTTGCAATTCCGCGCGCAGCAATCCGGCGTCGAGCGTGCGCAGGATCGCACTGGCAACTCCGACCTGGCCAAACTTGAGTTCGACAGCGGTTTGCACCGCCGCGTCGTGGACGGTCATCCGCGAGCGGTTCAGTGCGCGCCGGCGGCGCGCGAGTGCGGCGGCTGGGTGGTGCGTGGACGTTCGGCCAGCCAGGGCTGGTTGGGCAGGCCGGTGCCGTCCAGGTAGGTCGAGCGCACGAACGCGTGGCTGCACAGATCCTTCGCCAGCAGCGACACGCGCCGGTTGATCACCGGCATCAGCTGCTGGCCGACTTCCTGGAAACCGTAGGTGCCGTGGAACAGCACCGACACGTCGTCGCGCGGCTCGAGGAAGACCTCACAGGCCAACTGCGGCACGCGCACTTCGGCATAGCTGATGACATCGGCATAGAACACGCGGCCCAGGCCGAGGCCGCGGTAACGCTGCGCCACGACAATGCGGTCGATGTACAGGAAGTTCGGATAGCGCTCGCGGAACCAGAGGAAGTTCGCGCTGCCATACGAGGCGTCTTCGCGCAATGCAATCAGGAATCCGGCCAGGTGGCCATCGGCCTCCGCGACGCGGAAATAAGCGGCCTCCTGAAAAAAATCGCGCATGCGCGCAGCATCGAGAGGCAGAATCGTCGCGCCGGCGGCATTGTTGAGCGCCACGACCGAGTCCAGTTCGTTTTCGCGAACGTCACGAATGGTAATTGCCATCTTGATTTCTCGTCAATTCCATTCTGCGCGTAGCGCACTCAGGACGGAAATTATCGCACGCCGGTGCATGTCTTGCCATGTCGCTGCGATGGCAATTTCGTTAAGAGTCCGTGCGGCAGAGGCGGCTCCGGATCATCGCGCGTCGATTTCCGGAAAGCCGCCGAGTCCGGATGAGCGGAAATGGGGCTCGACGATGCCTTCCCCGCGACGATGACTAAGGGCAGGTTGCAGCGGACGCGCCGGGCTCTATGATGGGCGCATGCTGTCGTCCCCGTTCAACCATGTCTCGCTGCTGCGCTTCACCGGCCTGTTTACCTACGCGTGCACGGGCGTGCCGCTGCTGAGCGCGACGTGGCGCGGGCCGGACATTGCGACCGGGTCGCCGGAGTACGTGGGTTGGTGTGTGGCCTACGCGATCTTCGGCCTCGCATACTGGTTCGCCACGCACGACCTCGGCCGACGTCGCCCCGGCCTGCAGCGCGTTCCGCTGATGGTCGCGATGAACCTGGCTGCATTCGCAATCGGCTGGTTCAGTCACAGCGGTATTTCCGGGATCCTGACCAGTCTGGTTGCCGGCGTTGTGCCGTGGACGCTGCCGCTGATGGCCGGCGTGGCCTGGGTGCTGCTGCAGAGCTACACGCTCACACCGGTATTCGTCGAATGGCTCGATTCGGGCTGGATGGCCGCGTTCGTGCAGTGTTCGTTGTTCATGGGATTTTCTGCATTTACCTACGTCACGTCGCTGGTCGCCAAGCAACAGGCCGATTCGCGCGATGAGTTGCGTCGGCTCAATTCCGAACTGCGCGCGACGCGTACACTGCTCACGGAATCGAGCCGCATCGCCGAGCGCATGCGCATCTCACGCGACCTGCACGACCTGATCGGACATCATCTGACGGCGCTGAGCTTGAACCTGGAAGTTGCGAGCCATCTGGTCGGCGGCACCGCGCAGGAACACGTGCGCCAGGCGCAATCGGTGGCCAAGCTGCTGCTGTCGGACGTGCGCGAAGTCGTCAGCCAGCTGCGCGAGAACGACAACATCGATTTGTCCGAAGCGCTGCGCACGTTGGTAGAAGGGGTGCCCGGGCTGGCGATCCATCTGGAACTGCCGCCGCGTTTTTCCGTCGACGATCCGCTGCGCGCGCAGGTGTTGCTGCGCTGCGCGCAGGAAGTCATCACCAACACGGTGCGCCATTCCGGTGCGCGCAACCTGTGGCTGCGCTGCGAGCGCACGCCGACCAACGAATTGGCGATCCATGCGCGCGACGACGGGCGTGGCGCCGGCGACATGCAACAGGGCAATGGCCTGACCGGCATGCGCGAGCGGCTGGCCCAGGTCGGTGGACGCCTGGACATCGTCACTGCGCGCGATCAGGGATTCGCGCTCGATGCCTGGTTGCCGCTGGAGGCAAATAGATGACTGCGTCGCGTGCGATTTCGGTATGTCTGGTCGACGATCAGACGCTGGTCCGCCAGGGCATCCGCTCCCTGCTCGAGCTGTCCGACGAAATTCGCGTCGTCGCCGAGGCGGCGGACGGAAATCAGGCGCTGGAGGTCGTTCCGGCCGTCAAGCCCGATGTCGTGCTGCTCGACATGCGCATGCCCGGAATGTCCGGTCTCGACGTGCTCAATGCACTGGCGGCACGCAATGCGCTGCCACCGACCATCATCCTGACTACCTTCGACGACGACCAACTGGTGCTGGCGGGTCTCAAGGCGGGTGCGCGCGGTTATCTGCTCAAGGATGTCTCGCTCGACCAGCTCGTCGACGCGGTCAAGGCGGTCGCTTCGGGCGGCTCGCTGGTCGCTCCGGTCGTGACCCAGCGCCTGCTGTCGGGGCTGGAGCGGATGCACAACGACTTCACCAGCCTCGATCGGCCCGATCCCCTGACCGAGCGCGAAACCGAGATCCTGCGCCTGATGGCTGGCGGCTACAGCAACAAGGAAATCGCCAATTCGCTGAGCGTGGCCGAGGGTACCGTGAAGAACCACGTGTCCAATATCCTTTCCAAGCTGGGGGTCCGCGACCGTACCCGGGCAGTGCTCAAGGCCTTCGAGCTGGGAATTGTCTGAGGAAACAGGGGCGAGGGACGAGGGTTGAGGGGCGAGTGACCAGCTTCGGCCCCGGCTTTTCCTGGCCCCTCGTCCCTTTCCCCTCGCCCCTGCGCTTCGAAGTAGCCTTCCCACCGGATAGCCAGTACCATTTGCGGTTCATGACCGGTGGGCAGGTTTTGCCGCGCCGGCACGACAATAAACAATGCTGCGGGGAGTGCATCGACGGCACCCACCGCGCCCGTCCGAAACGTGGAGATTCGAGGGATGATCCGTCTGCTTGAGGTAATCGTTGCGCTAATCATCGTGGCCATTCTTGCCGTGCTGTTCGGGGTCGTCCTGCCCGATCACCGCCACATCGAGCGCAGCACCGAGGTCAGCTCGCCGGTACGCCAGATTTACGACGTCATCGACGGCTTTCGTCCCTATCCGTCGTGGACCGCGCTGCGTTCCTACGATCCGAGGGTGCAGCTGAACCTGATCGGCCCGGACCAGGGCAACGGCGCCAGCGTCAACTGGGTCAGCGGTGATCCGCGCCTCGAGAGCGGCAGCTACACGGTCGCCGATTCGCAGCAGGACACCTCGGTGACGTGGAACATCGTCAACAACTGGCGCGGAGAGAACAAGAAGTACACGCTGAATATCAAGCCGAAGACCAACGGCAAGACCGTGACCATCACGATGGGTTACGACGTCGACTACGGTTGGGACCTGATGGGACGCTACGCCGGCATGTACCTCGAAGGCGATCCGGCAACGCAGATCCAGATTCACCTGACGCGCCTGCAGGACATGCTGGCGACATTCCCGAACGTCGACTACAAGGACACCCAGATCGATGTCAAGGACGTCGAGGCCAAGCCGATCCTGTTCGTGTCGACCACGGCCAAGCGCACGCTCGACGAAGTCGCGGATGCAACGGACAAGGCGGTGACCGCGATCCAGGCCGTGGTCAAGAAGGACAAGGTCAACGTGACCGGTCCGCGCATGACGATCACGACCAACTGGGGCGACGAGAACTACGACTTCGATGTCGCGCTGCCGGTCGAACACAACGACGTCGCCGTGACCGATCCGGTCAAGGTTGGAAACAGCTATGGCGGCAAGGCACTGGTGACCAGCTTCACCGGTTCGCCGGCACAGTTGCCATTGTCGCGCCTGATGCTCAAGGCCTATGCGGAAACGCACGGTTATCTGATCGACGAGAGCGGCGAAGGCAGCGGCCGCGCGTACGACGAGGCAACCAGCGCCTCGAATGCGCCGGAGGACGAGCAGTCGTTCAACGTGTATCTGCCGATCCAGTTGCAGTAGACAGGTTTTCGCTCCGGAGCCCGCGCTTTACGCGCGGAGCCCCGGTTGCGCAAGGCGGCAGGGAACTTTCGCCGCCGCTTGAGGTATTTCTGCAACGCTTGCATCACAAAAACCGCGTTCCTGCCCCGATCGCGTCGACGATGGTCGAAGTGTGCGTGGCGAGGTCGTGGATTTCTCGCAGCCATTCAAGAGTTGGAGACTGGTGATTCATGATTGAAACCCGGCAATTGACCAAGCGCTACGGCGACCTCACCGCCGTGGACAACATATCCTTCAAGGTGGAACCCGGCCAGGTGCTCGGATTCCTCGGCCCCAATGGCGCCGGCAAGTCGACAACGATGAAGATGATCGCCGGCTTCCTCGCGCCCACATCGGGCGGTGCCAGCGTTTGCGGATACGACGTCAGCGACCAGTCGCTGCAGGCCAAGGCCGCGCTGGGCTACCTGCCGGAAGGCGCGCCGAGCTACGGCGAAATGACGCCCCGCGAATTCCTCGTCTTCATAGCCGATATGCGGGCTCTGTCGGGAAAGCATCGCAGCCAGCGCATCGACGACGTGATCGAGCGTCTGCATCTGAATGCAGTGCTCGCTCAACCGATCGAAACCTTGTCGAAGGGTTTCAAGCGCCGCGTCGGACTGGCGCAGGCGATCATCCACGATCCGGCCGTGCTGATCCTCGACGAGCCGACCGACGGCCTGGATCCGAACCAGAAGCACGAGGTGCGCTCGCTGATCAACGCGATGGCGAAGGACAAGACCATCGTCGTATCGACGCATATCCTCGAGGAAGTCCACGCGGTCTGCACGCGCGCGATCATCATCGCCCAGGGCAAGGTGCTGGCCGATGCGACGCCGGCCGAACTCGAGGCGCGCTCGCGCTATCACCAGGCAGTCTCGCTGACGACGACGAATGTCGCGGCCGCGAAGGAAGCCATGTCGCGCGTCGCCGACGTCGCGGCGGTCGAGATCGATCCGCAGGATCATCGCCTGACCGCGTTCCCGAAGCCCGGCAAGCAGATCTTCGGGCCGATCAGCGACCTGCTCAAGGCGCAGGGAATACAGGTAAGCGAACTGCAGCTCGAGAGCGGGCGCATGGACGAGGTGTTCCGCACGATCACGCAGGGTGAAGCGGCGGGGGTGCGCGCATGAAGGGTCCGATTGCCACCGTATTCAAGCGCGAGCTGGCGAGCTACTTCGCCACGCCGGTCGCCTACGTTTTTATCGTGATCTTCCTGCTGCTGGCCGGCACATTCACGTTCTATCTCGGCAATTTCTACGAACGCGGCCAGGCCGACCTGCAGCCGTTCTTCAATTTCCATCCGTGGTTGTACCTGTTCCTGGTTCCGGCGGTCGGCATGCGCCTGTGGTCGGAGGAGCGCAAGAGCGGCACGATCGAACTGCTGCTGACGTTGCCGCTGACGATGTGGCAGGCCGTGGTCGGCAAGTTCCTCGCTGCATGGGCATTCATCGGTATCGCGCTGGTGCTGACGTTCCCGATCTGGATCACCGTCAATTACCTCGGCTCGCCCGACAACGGCGTGATCTTCGCCAGTTACCTGGGCAGTTTCCTGATGGCGGGTGCGTTCCTCGCCATCGGCTCGTGCATCTCGGCCTGCACGCGCAACCAGGTCATCGCCTTCATCCTGACCGTGGTCGTTTGCTTCCTGTTTCTGCTCGCCGGATTCCCGCTGGTGCTGAATTTCTTCAGCGGCTGGGCACCGCAGGCGCTGGTCGATGCAATTTCCGGGTTGAGTTTCATGACTCACTTCGCCTCGATCGGCAAGGGCGTTATCGATTTGCGCGACCTGATCTATTTCCTCCTGATCATCGCGTTCTGGCTGTATGCCAGCGCAGTCGTGATCGATCTGAAAAAGGCGGACTGAATTGAAAAGTGCGGCCACGGATGGCCGCTTTGTGATCTTCGCGATCAGGGGCGATCGCAAAATAAGAAAGTGCGGCCAGGGCGGCCGCTTCTTGACTCTCGCGGTCATGGACGATCGCATAAATGAATGGCGGAAAGAACCATGACCTCAAATCGCAAACTCCTCACCGGCTCGGCGCTTGCCGTGCTTGCCGTGCTGCTCGTCGCCGTGATCCTGGTGTGCAACACGCTGTTCCGCGGCGCTCGCCTCGACCTCACGCAGAGTCACCTGTACTCGCTGTCGCAGGGTACAAAAAACATACTTTCCGGCATCGACGAGCCGATTCACCTGTACCTGTTCTATTCGGACAAGGGCACGCAGAACCTGCCGCAGCTGCGCACTTACGCACAGCGCGTGCGCGAGATGCTCGGCGAAATGGCCGCGCGCGCCGGCGGCAAGATCCACCTCGACGTAATCGATCCGCTGCCGTTCTCGGAGGACGAGGACCGCGCGACCGGTTTCGGCCTGCAGGCCGTACCGACCGGACAGGGAGGCGAGAACATTTTCTTCGGTCTGGCCGGCACGAATTCGACCAACGGCAAATCGGTCATCCCGTTCCTGCAGCCGGACAAGGAAGCGTTTCTCGAGTACGACGTCGCCAAGCTGATCCACGAACTGAGCATGACCAAGAAGCCGGCGGTCGGCATCGTTTCGGGTCTGCCGATGTCCGCCAGCTTCGATCCGCAGACGCGGCAGATGCGCGAGCCCTGGGCGATCGATCAGCAGTTGCAACAGTCTTTCGACGTGCGCCAGCTCAGTGCGCCGTCATTGAAAACGATCGACAAGGATATCGGCGTGCTCGTACTGGTGCATCCGAAAAACCTGACCGACGATGCGCAATACGCCATTGACCAGTTCGTGCTTCGTGGCGGCCATCTGCTCGTGTTCGTCGATCCGCAGGCCGAATCCGACGACAGCGGGGCCGATCCGAACAACCCGCAGGCGGCGATGTTTGCCAACAAGTCGTCCGACCTGCCAAAGCTGTTCAAGGCTTGGGGCGTGCAGTACGACCCGAACAAGATCGTGCTCGATCGTGTCCACGCGCTGCAGATCAGCATGGCGCAGGGTGCGCCACCGGTGCGTGACCCTGCGATCCTGGGGTTCACCAAGAAAGACCTGAATGCGGACGACGTGACGACGGCGAACCTCGATACGATCAACATTTCCAGCGCCGGCTTCTTTGCCCTCGACAAGGACTCGAAGAACAAGCTGGTGCCGCTGATCCAGACCAGCAACGAAGCGATGGTCGTGCCGAGCGAACGGCTGAAATTCATGCCCGATCCGAGTCAGCTGCTGGTCGGCTACCAGCCGACCGACAGCAAGCCATACATCATCGCCGGCCGGCTCGAGGGCAAGTTCGTCTCGGCGTTCCCGGACCGCAAGGACGCAGATCACCTCGCCGAGTCGAAGGCGGACGGGGCCATCGTCCTCGTCGCCGACACCGACATGCTGACCAACCGCCTGTGGGTTCAGGTGCAGCCGTTCTTCGGACAGAAGGTCATGAATGCGTTCGCAAACAACGGCGATTTCTTCATCAACTCGGTCGACAATCTTTCCGGCTCGTCCGACCTGATCTCGATTCGTGGCCGAGCGACGTCGCAGCGTCCCTTCACGACCGTCGAAGACATGCGCCGCGCCGCCGAGGAAAATTTCCGCGGCAAGGAGAAGGAGCTGCAGCAGCGTCTGAGCGAGACCGAGCGCAAGCTGACCGAACTGCAGAGCGGCAAGAGCAAGGATCAGGAGATGATCCTTTCGCCGGAACAGCGCACCGAGCTGCAGCGCTTCCTCGACCAGAAGGTCGAGATCCGCAAGGAGCTGCGCCAGGTTCGCCGTGGTCTGGACGACAAGATCGAGTCGCTGGGTACGCGCCTGAAGCTCGTCAACATCGGCCTGATGCCGGTGCTCATCACGATTGCCGCGCTCCTCTTCGCCGGGTGGAAGCGCCGGCGGCGCGTGGTCTGAGCAGGAGAAGGCAAATGAATGCAAAAACCCTGTATTCCCTGATTGCCGCTGCCCTGGTCGCACTGATCGCTGCGTGGTGGATCAGCTCGGCGCAGAAACCGGTCAGCGTTGCGACCGAGCAGACAAAGATGTTGCTGCCGGGTTTTCGCGAGCAGGTCAACGACGTCAACGCGATCACGCTGACCGGCGCAGAAAACAAAACGCTGGCCACGCTCAAGCGCGGGAGTGACGGCTGGACCATCGCCGAACGGTCCGGCTACCCGGCCGATCTGGCCAAGCTGCGCGAGTTCCTGCTCAAACTGGCCGACGCGAGCGTGCTCGAGCAGAAGACATCGAGTCCGAAGCACTACGCCGAACTCAGCGTCGGCGACGTCACCGAAAAGGATGCCGGCGGCGTGCTGGTCACGCTCGGCGGGCTGAAGCAACCGGTCAAGCTGATCATCGGCAACTACAATGGCGCCGGCGGCGGTGGTACGTTCGTGCGCCGCGAGGGCGAAGCGCAAAGCCTGCTGGTCAAGGGCAACCTGACGGTCGACAAGACCATCGCCGCGTGGGAACGGAAAGACATCGCCGATATCGCGGCGACGCGCCTCAAGCAGGTCACGGTGACCAACCCGGACGCCAAGGTGCTCAAGGTATACAAGGAGCAGGCCGGCGATGCCAACTTCAAGGTTGCCGATGTGCCGAAAGGCAGGGAAGTCAGTTCGGACTTCGTCGCCAACACGCTCGCTTCGACACTTTCTGCATTGCACGCCGACGATGTGTATCCGGCAAAGGACATGCCGCCGGGTGACAAGGTATACAAAGCCGACTACCTCGCCTTCGATGGTCTCGACATCGACATGGTCGCATGGGTCAAGGATGGCAAGGACTATGCGCAGCTGAGCGCAAGGCTCGACGATGCGGCGACAGAGGCGCACGTCGCAACCGACCAGGCCAAGGCGCAGGCCGACTACGAGGCTGCCATGCAGGCGGTCAAGACGGCGGCAAAGCCCCCGGACGCCAGTGACAGTGCGGCATCCGAGCTGGTAGCCAAGGCTGCCGCCGAACCGGTCGCACCGCTGGCCGTGACCGATCCGGCCAAAGACAAGGCCGAGCGCGTGAAGGTGCTGAACGATGAAGTCGCGACGCTGAACAAGACCTTCGCCGGCTGGACGTTCGTCCTGCCGAACTTCAAGTTCAGCAACGTCGACAAGAGCATCGACGACATGCTCAAGCCGCTCGAGAAGAAGCCGGACGCCAGGGACGGGAAGCCTGCACCGGCCAAACCGCCTGCCAAGCCACCTGCCAAGCCGGCAGCGGCCCCGTCACAGAAACCGTGAAGCAACCGAAGCCCTGCCACGCGCCGGGCTTCGCGCATTTCCTGCACGCCACAAGGTCCGTTGCCGTGTTCGCTGCCGCAAGTGGCGCGCGTTCGCGGTCGCGCGGCGCATTCGATGCACATGCGCTTCACGGCGTGCCCAATGCACAGGCGCTGCAGATCTGTCATACGGCTGTCGAATACCAGTTCTGGCGTGCGCTCGAGTTACTGGCGCTGACGCATGCTTCGGCGCCGGGCGGCGCAGCGCCAGCGCGATTTCTTTCGCTTTCGGCATCGTTGCTTTCTGCGGCAGCCTGTACGCAACCGGCGCTCGGTGCCCCGCGCATGCCCGGCGGGCGATTACGCCGTTCGGCGGCGTCTGCCTGATTGGCGGCCGGATCGCTCTGGACTGTGCTTTTTGGCGCACTGCAAAATAAAAAATATCGATCGACAGCCTCGTCAACGCTTCCAGCGTGCCCCGGCGCAGCGCATAATCGTCCTCAAACGATCGTTTCATTCCAAGAATCAAAACGGGAGGGAGTCATGTCAGTACGCGCGCAACGCGGCCGCTGCGGTCGTATACCTTTAGCTATTTCCATCGGCCTCGGGCTCGCGGTCTCGCTCGCGTCTTCGGCATTCGGTGCGACGACGATCACCGCACCGGCCCTCAGCGCGCCGGGCAAGATCACCTACGATTCGCTCGGCATGCCGACCATCCAGGCAGCGACGGACAATGACGCCGCGTTCCTGCAGGGCTATGCCCACGCGCAATACCGCTTCTTCGAAATGGATCTCACGCGTCGTGCCGTCAGCGGCACGCTGGCCGCACTCGTGGGCCCTTCGCAGCTGGCAAATGACGTGCAGGCACGCACGCTCGGCCTGCGTCGCGCCGCCGAGAAAACCTACATCGCGCTGTCCGACGACATGCGCGGCTGGCTGGCTGCGTATTGCGCGGGCGTCAACTTCTGGCTGGCGACGAATCCACTGCCGCCGGAGTACGGCGCGCTCGATCTGACCCACGCCGACACCTGGACTCCGGTCGACTCGATTGCCGTCGGCAAGGGTCTGGCCTTTCAGCTCTCGTTCGATCTCGACATCGATCCGACGATCAAGCTCGGCGCCTATCAGCAGTCGGGCAAGGCGGCAGGCTTCGACGGCACCGCATTGTTCTTCGGCGACGTTCGCCGGACCGCACCGCCGGATGACCGTGTTACCGTTCCCGGATTCCAGCCGGGCGCCAGCGCGTCTTCGACCGCTTCACCGCAGGCAAGCGCGGTCGCTGGCGCCGCGTCGGTGATCGGCGCGCCGCCGTCGATCGGCGAGATCAGTCCGACCACGATCAGTCTCGCCCAGAACTATCGCAACGCGATCGCCGGCAATCCGCTGTTCCAGAAGGCGCTGCAGGGACACGACACGCCGATCGGCAGCAACGAATGGGTCGTGTCCGGCGCGAACACCGCGTCGGGCAAGCCGATCTTGTCGAACGATCCGCACCTGAGCCTGGCCTTTCCGCCGGTCTTTACCGAGCAGCATGTCTATTCGACCGACAGCCGCTATGCCCAGCCGATGGATGTGACCGGCGTGACGGTGCCGGGCGCGCCCGGCGTGATCCAGGGCTGCAACCAGCGCGTCTGCTGGGGCACGACAACCAACTCGCTCGACGTCACCGACACGTTCCAGGAAACGCTGAAACTCGACAGCTACGGCCTGCCGTATGCGATCGTGCACAACGGTGTCGACGAGCCGGTGCAGATGATCTTCCAGAGCTACTACGTCAATCAGCTCGACGGAACGGCCGACCACATCGTGCGCGACAACTCGATCGGCTATCTCAACGGCGCGATCACGGTCATCGTACCGAGGCGCAACAACGGCCCGCTCGTGGTCATCGACTCGGCCAGCAGTACCGGCCTGTCGATCGCCTACACCGGCTGGAATGCGACGTTCGAACTGCAAAGCTTCCGCCAGATCAATCGCGCCGCGAATCTCACCGATTTTCGCAATGCACTGACCTGGTTCGATTTCGGTTCGCAAAATTTCGCGTACGCCGATGTGGACGGCAACATTGCCTATTTCACCAGCGCCGAAGCGCCGGTGCGCACCGATCTGCAGGCCGGTACGGTCGGCGGCGGCGTGCCGCCGTTCCTGATCCGCGACGGAACCGGTGCCGCGCATCACGACTGGTTGCCGGTGCAGCATCCACAGCCGAATCAAGCGACGCCGTACGAGATATTGCCGGCGAACGAAATGCCGTTCGTGATCAATCCGGCCAGCGGCTATTTCGCCAACGCGAACAACGACCCGATCGGTTTTTCGCTCGACAACGATCCGTTGAACCAGGCGCGGCCGGGCGGCGGCATCTACTACCTCGACTGGGGTGGCGCGTCGGCGATGCGCATAGGTCGCATCGATCGCGTGCTGTCAGGTCTGATCGCGGCCGGTCACAAGATCACGGCGGCCGACATGCAGGCGCTGCAGGCCAACACGCAGTCGCTCGACGCCGAGCTGCTGCTGCCGTACCTGTCCGCGGCCTACGACAATGCCGGCGCGGATGGCGCATGGAGCAAGCTCGCCGAACTTGCCGCCGATCCGCGCGTGCAGGAAGCGATGGCCCGCCTGCGTGCGTGGGACTACTCGAGTCCGACCGGCATCCAGGCCGGCTACGATCCGGGCGACAATCCGCTGGCACTGCCGGCGCCGACCCAGGCCGAGCAGGATGCCAGCGTCGCGGCGTCGATCTGGACACTGTGGCGCAGTTTCGCACTGCGCAACACGATCGACGCAACGATGAGCCATGTAGGCCTCAGCGCATACCTGCCGGGAGGCAACGATGCACTGACCGGATTGAAATTCCTGCTCGACTCGTTTCCGGTTTTGCAGGGCAAGGGCGCTTCCGGCCTGCAGTTCTTCAATCCGCAATACATCCTTGCCCCTGACGCTCCAAGCGCGGCGGCGGCGCGAGACTACGTGCTTCTCTTCAGCCTGAAGAGCGCGCTCGATCAGTTCACCAGCGGTCCGATGGCTATCGCGTTCAACGGCTCGTTGCGACTTGCCGACTACAACTGGGGCAAGTTGCATCGCATCATATTCGCTCATCCTCTTGGCGGCCCGTTCAGTATCCCCGGGCAGGACGGTTTCGAAAGTCCGTATGGCTTCACGGATCTTTCGCCGAGCCTGGGGGGTATCGCGCGCGGCGGCAACTGGCAGACCGTCAACGTGGGCGACGTGGACCTGCGCGGCGACGGTGCGAACGATTTCATGTTCGGCTCCGGTTCGGCGCGCCGATTCGTCGGCGAAATGTCCGCGGCGATCAGCGCTACGGAAGTCATTCCGGGCGGCAACAGCGGCGTGCTCGGCAGCGCCCACTATGCCGACCAGTTGCCCTTGTGGTTGAGCAATCTCTACCATCCGCTGGCGATTCCAGCCGCTACAGCCGCTGCCGCCGCCACGGCCGAAGTCGACTTTCATCCGTAAGCCGGATTGCGTGCGCGCCGACTGCAACCGTCGGCGCGCACTGTCGCCCTGGCAAGAGCCTCAGGGATGAATCAGCGCAGGAGACAGGAGGCCGCCCGGAAGCCGCTGCAGGGATGAATCAGCCCGGTCTTCGCTTTTCGCGCCAGCACCAGTGCCAAGGCTCAAACGCAATGCCGTGACGATTGCCTCGCGGAAAGCTCAGCCGAAAGCCGAAGTCCATTGCGGTGGCGTTTAGCCACGCGAAGGCCGGCGACTGTTCGAATTCCTCCCCGAGCGCGGCGAAGCCGGGAGTCGTGATGTCGAGCGCGCGCCCGGAATGGTGCTCGCTGTAGCCGGGCGCTGCGCTCACGCGCAGGATCTCCTCGATCGTTTGTCCGCACTCGAGCTTGCGCCGCAATATGCCGAGCTGATACTCCGTGCTGCGAAAAGCCGAGACGACCTGCAGTTGTACGCCGTCGTGCCCTGCAGCCGCGACCATGCGCGCCCAGGCGCGCGCAGCGGGCGGCGCCAGCATCTGTGGCCGGCCTTGGGTATCGTTGCCGATGGCAACCAGGCGTCGAGGTTCAGGCACTCGGCGCAGTGACCGCGCGCGGCCATAGTCGCGCGGGACACCCAACCGATACGCGGCTTCGATCGCCTGTCGAGCGACTTGGACAGGTGCGGGTGCCGCGGGCACTGACGGATCGCGGCGATCGTTGTCGGGACTCATGGGGGCATGATAACCGGCGCAGTCATTGCGACGTTCGCCGGCACGCGGCCCGCGTCGGCTAGCCGAGCATCGGCGCGGCGACATGCAGCACGATGTCGGCGCTGAAATGCGCGGCCATCGCGTGTTCGAGTCCATGTCGCCAGAACAGCCAGCCGAAGGCGATGCCGCACAGCGCGTTCAGAGCAACGGGTGCGGGTGATGCCGGCCAACGTGAGCGAGCCGGTTTGGGCCAGCGCTGGCAGGTGCGCGACACCGAACAATACGGCCGCAACCATGATGACCACTCCATAAGTGGCGGCTCCGGGAGGGGCGGAACGCTGAAGGCGTGCGCCGATCCAGACGAACACCGAGACCAGGAACAGCCGACAGGCGATTTCCTCGGTGATGCCACCGTAGAACGAAGCGAGCAGGCCCTTCCATGCGGCGGGGACGAGTATGTCATGGCTGGCGGCAGACTGGACCGCGAAGCCATGCAGCGCGAAGTCGGTCGCGATGCAGGCGCCGCCGACCGCCAGTCCGAGTGCGATCGCCAGCGTCCAGGCCGCCGATTTCACTGGCGTCGCGCCCGCGTGCAGCCAGCGTCGCAGATACGGGGCATCGAGTCCGACACGGTAGCCCTGACGCAAGCCGGCCCAGGCCAGCAGCAGGAATACGCCGGCCTGCGCCATTTGCAGCAGCACGAATAGCGGCCGGCAGCGGCAGCGGAATCTTCGAGGCGAGCCCCGGCATGATCGCAAACAGATAAGGCATCAGCAGCGGGACCGAAGTCATGCCGGCGACGGCCAGCACGGCGGCCAAGCCGATATGGCGCGGCACAGCGCCGGCTTGTACCGTCGGCGGAAGCGGCGGAGTCGACAGGGTCGTATCCATGGGTCGCCTTTCGTGGGCCGTATCGATGCGTCGGGCAGAACGCGCGGGACGCCACTGCCTTCAAGCGGCCGGCGCGCGGTTGCGCGCTTGCGATGCAGAGTCTGCCGAGCCGGCCGGCAGCGCCGCGTCGACCGCTGCGGCGCGACCGTTACGGATCAGATGGTTCTGCAATAGCACCACGAGTTCGTCCAACGCTTTGCGCGACATCGGCGCTTCGAGTGAAATCTGACCGCTGCCGGGACCCCAGACGCCGCGTCTCGTCGTCGGGCCGAACCAGCCGCTGCGCGCTACACGGCGATCGACGTCGTCGATCTGCAGGATGATGCTGCGGTGCTGCTTGAAACGGTGTGTTTTCACGTCGCGGATGGCGTTCCACGGTATGCGCACGGTTTCGGCGAAGACACCCGGCTTGAAGCGCAAGTCGCGCGCCGAAATCACGAAGGCCGGGTCTGCATCCTGCAGGCGGAACAGGTTGCGCAGCATCTTGGCAATCGCCAGCAGCAGCGCGATGCCGAGCGGCACGGCGGTCCACCACGGCATGGCACGGGCGTAGCCCGGCACGACCGCGTCGATGCCGGGGATTTCGGACAGGGAGGCCGACAATTTTCCCACGTGCAGCATTGTGAAAACGACGGCGCCGCCGGTGGTCAGGACGGCGAATGCGCTGGCAAGCGTGATCCACAGCAGGCGCCCGCGATCGTGTTCGATGCGCACGGTTGCCGACTTGGGCTCGCTGACTGCAGTACGCGGTGGTTGCGGATTGCTCGGTCGCGCTGGTTCGCTCATTTCCCGGTTTTCCCTGTGGTTGTCGATGTGCGGTCGTCGGCTTTCCAGCGCCCGGCCTTGCGCAGCGCATCGCGCAGCACGTATTCGATCTGTGCATTGGCGCTGCGCAGCTCGTCGTCGGCCCAACGTTGCAGCGCGTCGAGCACGTCGGCGCTGATGCGCAGCGGGTAGGCTTTCTTCTCGGCGCTCATCCGCTCAGGCCGAGCCGCGCTCTGGTGAGAAGTGCGGCCATGGATGACCGCTTCTCGATCTCGTGATCATGGAGGATCACTAATACAAACTCCCGGTGTTGACGATCGGCTGCGTGCCGCGTTCGCCGCACAGCACCACCAGGAGGTTCGACACCATGGCCGCCTTGCGCTCTTCGTCGAGGTCGACCACGCCGCGTTCCTTGAGCTGGTCGAGCGCCATCTGCACCATCGTCACGGCGCCTTCGACGATGCGCGTGCGTGCCGCGATGATCGCGCTGGCCTGCTGGCGCTGCAGCATTGCCTGGGCGATTTCCGGTGCGAACGCCAGGTGCGTGATGCGCGCCTCGATCACGCTGACACCGGCGCTGGCGAGACGCTCCTGGATCTCCTTCTGCAGGTGATCGGAGATCTCCTTGCCGTGACTGCGCAGCGACAGGGCGCCGCTGTCGTGCGAATCGTACGGATAGCTCGTGGCCATCGCGCGCAGCGCCGATTCACTCTGGATGTGGACGAAGTCCTCGTAGTCGTTGACCTGGAACAGCGCTTCGGCCGTGTCGACTACCTGCCAGACGACGACGGCGGCAATCTCAATCGGATTGCCGTCGAGGTCGTTGACCTTGAGCTTGCTCGATTCGAAATTGCGCACGCGCAGCGAAACGCCGCGCTTGCTGTAGAACGGATTGGTCCAGCGCGGGCCCGGATCGCGGGCCGTGCCGACGTAGCGGCCGAAGAACTGCAGTACCTTGCCTTCGTTCGGCGCGACAGTGAAGAAACCGGCGAGTGCAACCAGCAGCACGATCGCGACGAGGATCGAGACGATGATGAAGGCCACGCTTTGGTGCCGGATCGAGTCGACGAACCACAGCGCGTTCAACAACAGCAGCGCGATCAGGACGATCAGCGCCGGGATACCGGACGGGGCGGAATAAGGACGTTCGTTCATGGTGGGCTCCTGAGTGTGAAAAAATGATATCAAAAAGATATCAATTAATCAACTCGTCCACCGACCCACACTTGGAACTTACTTGAAGCAGCGAAACTTTCCCAAGCAAAAACAATAGCCAAAAGACAAAATCTGCAAGGATTCCAGGCGCGGAACCGGGCTCAGGCGCTCAGCAGTTTTGCCAGAGGAGCCCATGCCGGAACCCGCGAGGCGACGATCTTGAAGCAGGTCAGCATCGGTACCGCGATCAGCAGGCCTGGGATTCCCCACATCCATCCCAGCAGCAACAGGCTCAGGAAGATCATGATCGGATCGAGCGCAAGTCTGCGGCCGGCGAGAAATGGCGTGACCAGGAAGCTCTCGATGAAATGCAGGCTCAGGAAAGCCGCAGGCGGCGCCAAGCCGAGCAGCAGCGTATGTGACGAAGTCATGCCGACGATGCTGAGCGCGAACACAGTGACGATTGGTCCAATGTATGGCGCAAAGTTGAGCAGGGCAGCGATGCCGCCCCAAAGCAAGGCATCGGGTACGTCGAGCAGCCACAGTGCCATCGCCGTCGCGACGCCGAGGGTGGCGTTGATCAGACTGATCGTGAGGACGTAACCGGAAAGTTCGCGTTGCGCGTCGCGGGTTGCCACCACGACGCCGCGCTTGGCATGCCAGTCCGGCGCGAATTCCACCAGCTTGCGCAGCACCGCGTCGCCATGCAGCAGGAAGACGAAGACCAGAATCAACGTGACGATGAGGCTCGAAATCACGACCGGTGCCGAACTGAGCAATTGAAACACCGGATCTGGGGCGCTGCTGTCTACGACGCGCACGGGTTGCTGGCTGTCGGTCGCGCCGCTCTGGGTCATGTGCGTGATTTTTTCGGTTGCCTTGCTGGCATCGGCAAACGGGCGCCACAACTCGCGAGCCTGATGTGCAAATTGTTCGATGGCCCTGGGCGCGTGTCCCATCCAGTCGATCGCGGGGCGCGCCAGCGCGTTCAATGCGGTTACGCCGATCGCGATGGTCAGTCCGAGGATGAACAACGACGCCAGTGCGCGCGGGATGTGCCACTGCGTCAGCAGGCGAACCGGCGGTGCCAGCATGAGGCTGATCAGGATCGCGACGAGCACCGGAACGACAACGCGCGCTGCCAGGGCCAACACAGCCACCAGGATCAATGCGAAAATTCCGCCGAGCAATCGATTGCGCCAGAGCAGCTGGCTGGCGAGGTCGGCGCTGGAAAGTCGTCCATCGCCCTCGGTCTCGTTCGATGCGGCACTGGCGGCCATGGTCAGGCCGCGGGCGGCCGGTCGGCGCAGGCATCGTGGTCGCGCGCAACAGCAGCTCCGGCGAGCATGGGCGTCAGCACCGAACGCACGACCATAGCGCCGACGCTGCCGACCATTGCACCCAGACCCGACCACAATCCACACGGCAGCATGCCGACCGCGAAGCCGCCGGCGAACCCGCCGCCAAGCAGCCATGTTGCCCGATGACGCGCGAATTCGGCGCGCAACGGTGCCGTGTCATGATGAAAGCGCCTGCGTGCGCTCTCCAATCGCCACTGTGCGGCAGCGACGCGCCGGCGTGGATCGAGGCGCACGCTCATGGTCGTTCCCACAATGCGGCGATCGCCGCGCGGCTGCGCGGCAGGCTCAGCGTGCGCCACCACGCACGCAACAACGCGAACGAGCACGCCAGCAGCACGACGTTGAACAGCGCGACGGCGCCGATCGCCCAAGCCCAGTCGCCGATCCGGTGGACCAGCAGCGCGGCGAACATTGCGTCGAATCCGAGAACCGCGCCGGCCGCGATTGCCGGGACGATCAGCGCAATGGCGAGGATGCGCAGCAGATTGACCTTGGCCAACTCGGCTTCGCTGGCCAGCAACTGGCCGAGGGCCCGGGCGTATTCACCCGAATCGCGAACGAGCGTGTGAAGCGAAGCGCTCGCCCCGGCGATGGGATCCGGGGCGGGCGCAGCAGAAGACGACGTATCGGCGGCGACTGACTCCATTCCGGCATCAGCGACGCAGCATTCTCGCGGCGGCAAGTCCCGCCAGGAACGCAACGCCTATCGCCGCCAGCGGACGCTGCTGGATCTGCAGGGTCGCCAGATCACCCAGCGCCCGAGCGCTTTCCTTGAGGGAGTCGGCAGTCTGGCGCAATTGGTCTTCGAGTTCTCCCAACGTGTCTTCGGTGGCAGCAGCGGCGGCTTCCTCGACTTCCTCGGTAGTGCTTTCGTGCACGCTGGTATCGATCGGAGTCACTGTGGATTTCGCACTCTGGGCAGACATTGTTCGCATCCTCGCGGGAATCAGCACTGGGACTGTATGCGCCGGAAACTGAACAAGAACCGTATTACCGATGGCCGGCCGGTTCCGGCTTAGTGAACAGGTTCGGCGCTGTTGACGCGCATCCGGCCAAGCGCGTTGAAGCCGGCGAAAAAACGCCATGGATCGCCGTCGCCGAACGACAGCGCGACATGCCCCGCATCGAAACCATGCAGCGCGGCGTCATAGCTGCGCCAGTGCCCGTCGATGAAGGCTTGCGTCCATGCATGTGGCACGAACACGTGTTGCTGGCCAGCGTAATTGTCGACGTAGACGATGCCGTCGACTACGCGTGTGGCGATACCGAGCGCACGGCCGAGCGCCGCCAGCAGCACGGCATGTTCGGTGCAATCGCCCTCGGGATTCCGCGCAACTTCCAGCGCAGAGGCGTAGCCGACGCTGAGATCCTTGTTGCGGATGTAGCCGCGCACGAAATTCTCGAGCCGCTGCATCTGTTCGCCCGCCGCCGTGGCGTCGCCAGCTCCCAGCTTCGCCAGCGCCACGACCTCCGGCGCATCGCTCTGCAGCCAGTCGTTCGAATGGAAATCCGCCGCGTCCGGCTTGCTCTCCACCATCGTCGAGGAAGCCGCGACCGGGGCGATGCTGAGCTCAACCGTGGCGCCAGTCGCCCTCACGCGCTGCTCGTCGGTCTGCGCGAATTTCAATGGCTCGCCATGGTCGGCGGCGCTCAGGAGCAGGCGCAGGCCGCGGCGCCGTTCGTCCGCGCTCAGCGCACGCGGCGCAGCGACCAGTGCATGCACGAGGATGTCGGCGGACTGGTTCGGCGCCTGCGCGCAGTCGCGCGTACAGGCCAGCATCGTCAATTCATAGCCCATGACCGGCATCACCAGCTTGGCGACGTTCTGGTCGCGGTCGATCCACGCCTCGGCGCGGGTCGGGGCGTCCGGCAGATGGATGGCCTGTTCGATGCGGGTCAGCGTCTGCTTGCCGTCCGGCAGATCGACCGGCGCCGTTTCGGCGACGCTCGAGTCGATCGTTATCGCTTCGAGATTGTCCGGCTGGAAGGCCAGGTTGGAATAGCGCGTGCCGGTGGCCGTGCCGGCGCTTTCCTCTGCAAGGCGCAGGCCTTCGGCGAGCAATGCGCCGCGCGGCCATTCCAGCGTGCGCGTGTGCGCGGCGCCGCCGATCGTGCTGGTCACCTCGACGCTGTGGCCGTCGACGATCCGGCCGCGCACCAGCGTTTCACTGCCCGACATCTGCGTACGTGATTCGAACGCGAGCGGCGCGCCGGCCAAGGTCTCTTCGTCGGTTTCCGACGTCGTCAGGGCGATGCGCGTGCCGGCGCGATCAAGCTCGATGCGCAACTGCTGCCGCGTTACCACGCGTTCTCCATGCACCACGCGCGTGGTGTGCATGCTGCCGATCTTGCGTCCGCTCAGCAGAACGCTCATCCAGGTTTCGTCGGCCGGAGCGGCGTGAACCGACACGGCGACCAGCGCCAGCAGCAGGCTGAAACGATGCATGAACATCCATCCTCGAGGCAGGGCGCGTATTGTGCCGGCAAAATCGCCTTGCAGCGATTCTTCGCCGCGGCGGTTCTTCGGCACCGGTTCAATCGTCCGCGCGACTGACGTTGCCGATATCGAGGGTGCGCCAACCTTCGGCGCCGAGCAATTCGAGCGGTCGGAAGCGTGCCTTGTAGTCCATCTTCGCGTGGCCTTCGATCCAGTAGCCCAGATAGACGTGTGGCAGGTGCCGCTCGCGCGCCAGCTCGATCTGGCGCAGGATCGCGTAGATGCCGAGTCCACGATCGCGTTCGGCGGGATCGAAGAACGTATAAACAGCGGACAGTCCGCAGCTGGCAAAATCGGTTACCGCGACCGCGACGAGGCGGCCCTGCAGGCGCAACGCGACGAAGCGCGTCGGGCTCCACGGCGTGTACAGGAAACGCGTGAAATCATCGGCCGCCGGATTGTCCATGCCGCCGCCGGCATGGCGTGTATCGAGGTAACGCCGATACAGGTCGAAGTACTCGTCGCTGCACGTTGGCGCTTCCAGGACCAGTTCCAGGTCGTCGTTGCGCTGCAGGCAGCGGCGCTGGCTGCGGTCGGGCAGGAACGCATCGACCGGAACGCGGGCCGGGACGCAGGCGCGGCAACGCCGGCAATGCGGGTGATAGACGTGACTGCCGGCGCGACGATAGCCGCGCAACAGTGCGGCATCATAGATCTGCGCGAGATGCGGCGAGGCCGGATCGATGACGAGGTTCTGCGCCGTACGGTCGGCGAAATACCCGCACGGGTGAGGCAACGTCTGGAACAGGCGGACTGTTTCCGACTTCATGCCGATATTCTAGCGCGCGTCGCGGCGTCCGTCCTGCCGTCGCAGCCTCGTCTTCCGCTCAGCTGCGCGCCGCGATTTCGTCGATATGCCGCAGCAGGTCGGCCGGATCTTCATAGACCCGAAACGCTCCGGCGCGGGCCAGTTCCTCCTCACCGTAGCCGCCGGACAGCAGTCCGACGCCGAGCGCACGCGCCCGTTGCGCCGCGAGCATGTCCCAGATGCTGTCGCCGAGCACCAGCGCATTGTGGATGTCGACGCCGAGACGCGCTGCGGCAGTAACGAACAGGTCCGGATCGGGCTTGGCATGGCGCACCTGGTCGCGCGTGACGACCGGAACCTTCTCCGGGTCGACGCCGAGCGCGTCCAGGTTGTGCCGTGCCGTTTCCATGCGGCCGCTGGTCGCGATCGCCCATGGGATCTTCTGTTCCGTCAGCCAGGCGAGCAGTTCGATCGCACCGGGCAGCGGGCGCACCGAGTCGGCACGACGTTGGTACGCTGCTGCGTGCGCGCGGCGCAAGCGATCGACGCGCTCCGGCGTGATGTCGATACCGGTCTCGCGCAACAGTATGTGCGTGAACAGTCCGCCGCTCATGCCGATCTTGCGATGGATGCGCCAGACCGATAAAGGGATGCCTTCGCTGTCGAGCGCCTCCTTCCATGCCAGCACGTGCTGGTAGACGCTGTCGACCAGCGTGCCGTCGAGGTCGAACAGGAAAGCCGATTCGGCGCGCGCCATGCGAATGCCTCCGTGGCTGCTAGAAGATGTTCAAGACGTGAAGCGCGTTGAACAGGATCAGCACGACGATGACCGCCAGCAGAAAAATGCGGATGCGCCAGACAATAGCTTTGCGCTTGCCGGCCGTGGCGAGCGGGCCGCTGCGCGCAAGGGCGAGTTCCTCGGCAAAGCGTGTGGCCGGTTCGACGCCGGCCTCGCGCAAAAGTGCACGCGCGCGCGGCTGGTCTTCGGCCTTGACGATCCACACCTGCGGCCAGCTGTCACGCTCGGGCGGGCTCGAATAGCTGGCGCGCTTGTAGTCGCGCCCGGCCCAGCTGCGGTGGTTGGTGACGCTGGTCTCGATGCCGGCGTCACGCAGCATGGCGACGACGCGTTCGACATTTTCCACTCGTGGAGATGTGTAAATCTGGCGCATGTCGTTGGCTGGAAATGGAGACGCGGGTTGGAGATCAGGGAGCGCAGATAGGGAATGGGCCAGGGCAGCGCTCTTGCAGTTCGACCGTTCTTTTCTCGAATGGTGCCGTCGTTGTGTTGTTCGATCGGGTTGCGGTTCAGTCCGGCAGCAGGCGAATCAGGCCTTCCTGCGCCGTCGATGCCGCGAGGCGGCCATCGCGCGTAAAGATCATGCCGCGGGTCAGGCCGCGTGCACCCTGCGTGCTGGGACTGTCGCACGAATACAGCAGCCAATCGTCGACCCGAAACGGGCGATGAAACCACAGCGCATGATCGAGACTGGCGACCTGCACGTTGTGCTGCAGATAGGAAATGCCATGCGGCAGCATCGCCGTGCCGATCAGGTGGAAATCCGACGCGTAGGCCAGCATCGAGCGGTGCAGTGCGTCGTCGTCCGGCGCGCGGTCGATCAGCCGGAACCAGATCTGCTGGTACGGTGGGCGCTTTTCCGGCCGGACCTCATTGCGCCGCGACACGTAGCGGAACTCGAATGCGGACTTGCGGCTGAGCCAGCGCTGCAGCTTTACCGGCATCTTCGCCAGTTCGTCCGCCGGCACCTGCTGCGGCGGCGTCAGTTCCTCCGGCGTCGGTACGGTCGGCATGTCGAACTGGTGCTCGGCACCGGCTTCGTGCACCTGGAACGAGGCGGCGAAATTGAAGATCGGCTGGCCGTGCTGGATTGCCACGACACGGCGAACCGAAAAGCTCCTGCCGTCGCGCGAGCGGTCGACGTTGTAGACGATCGGTGCCTCGATATCGCCGGCGCGCAGGAAGTAGGCATGCAGCGAGTGCACGGGACGGTCGGCATCGACGGTCTGCTGCGCCGCCGAGAGCGCCTGGCCGAGTACCTGGCCGCCGAACACGTTGCGCGTGCCGATATCGCGGCTCTGGCCGCGGAACAGGTCTTCCTCGATGCGCTCGAGCCTGAGCAGATCGATCAGTTCATCGACGATGGGGTTGGACATGCGCAAGTTCGTTCTTTCGAAAGTAGTGCAATTATACCGGTCGCTTCGCACCGGATCGCGGCTTCGCAACGACGTAGTTGGGCAGCTAGTGCTTGATGCGTTGCAGCCCGGAAGCAGGAACAATCTCGTCCCACGGAAACAGCGGCCCGGGGTCCTGGCGCCGCGGCAGCAGGATCGTCGGATCGTCGCTGGCCGGTTCGAGGCGCCGGTCGAGATCCTCGTGCCCGGCGATGTAATGCAGGTTGGGCAGGTCGTTGCGCAGATGGCGCAGCAGCGCGAGCAGTGCGTCGATCTGTGCCTTCGTATAGGGCACGCTGAACGCCTGATAGCGGCTGTCCCCCCAGTGCGGATAGCGGCCGATATTGACGATCTCGATGCCGATCGAACGCGGATTGTAGCCGTAGGCGTGCTGGGCCACGCGGTCGTCGGCGACGAAGCGGTGGACCGTACCGTCGAAATCGATGTAGTAGTGGCCGCTGTTGCCGGTCCGCGATTTTTCGTAGCGGATTCGCTCGCCGAACTCGCGCGCCATCGCCATGTCCGGCAGCTCGGTGCAGTGAATCACGACCAGGTCGACATCATCCAACGCGCGGCGCTCGAGATGTGCCTCGTACGGCAACGGCCAGCTGTGGATCGCGAGGTTGGCAGGCATGCTGTCAAGCGGCTCCAATCAATGCAGCCGGCAGTGTCGCATGTGCAATCCGACGTGCCAACGCCGCGATTTGCGATAATGGCGCGATGAAATCCTTCCTGGTGCTTTCCCACGGATTCGAAAGCGGACCCGATGCAACCAAGGTCAGCGCCCTGGCGCGCATTGCCGCGCCACTCGGCTTCGGCAGCGTGCGGCCGGACTATCGTGATCTCGACGCCGGCCGTGACCCGCGGCGCATCGACGAGCGCATCGCGCGATTAGTACTCAATGCGGCGCAACGCGGGCCGGTGATCCTCGCCGGATCGAGCATGGGCGCATTCACATCCGCGCTCGCCTCGACCGAAGTCGAATGCATCGGCTTGTTCCTGATCGCGCTGCCGATCGCGATTCCCGGATATCAGCGCGAGTTCAAGGCCGCCGCCGTGCCGACCGCGCTCGTGCACGGCTGGGATGACGAGTTGTGCCCGGTCGACGACGCGATCGCCTTCGCGCGTGCGCGCGGCGACGCGATCACACTGGTGCGCGACGATCATCGGCTCAGCGCGCATGTCGATTTCGTTGCCGAGCAGTTCCGGCTCTTTCTCGGCCAGTTCTGACGATGCGCGAATTTTTCGCCAGTTGTCCGAAGGGACTCGAGTATTTGCTGGTCGACGAGTTGAAGGCGCTCGGCGCGACCGACGTGCGTGAAGCGCTGGCCGGCGTGCATTTTCGCGGCGGACTCGAGGCCGGCTACACGGCCTGTCTCTGGTCGCGGCTGGCAAGCCGCGTGCTGATGCCGCTGACCGAGTTTGCGGTCGACGATGCCGACGCGCTCTACGCCGGTGTGCAGTCGATCGCCTGGAACGAGCACCTCGACCTCGACTCGAGCTTTGCCGTCGACGCCGTCGGCAGCAGCGAGGGTCTGACGCACAGCCAGTACGCAGCGTTGCGTGTCAAGGACGCGATCGTCGACCAGTTTCGCGAGCGCAGCGGCGAACGTCCGAGCATCGATACCGGACAGCCGGCGCTGCGCGTGAACCTGGTTCTGCGCCGCGGCCGTGCGATCGTCGGAATCGATCTATCCGGCGCACCGCTGCACCAGCGCGGCTACCGGCGCGGCAAGGGCATCGCGCCGCTGAAGGAAAACCTCGCCGCGGCAATGCTGCTGCGTGCCGGTTGGCCGGCCGTTTACGCCTCCGGCGGCGGTCTGGTCGATCCGCTGTGCGGCTCTGGTACGTTGCTTATCGAGGCCGCGCTGATGGCAGCGGATGTCGCGCCCGGGTTGCGCCGCGACTACTTCGGCTTCCTCGGCTGGCGCGGGCATGATGCAGCTTTGTGGAAAACGCTGCACGACGCCGCGCAGCTGCGCGCAACCGCCGGCCTGCAATCGCTCGAGCCGGTGTTCTTCGGCTTCGACCAGGATCCGGCGGTCTTGAACGAGGCGAAGCACAACGCGCAATACGCGCTGTTGTCGGGCTTCATCCACTACGGGCGGCAGTCGCTCGAGCATCTGCACCGGCCGCACGAGCTGACGCAACCGGGCCTGGTGATCAGCAATCCGCCATACGGCGAGCGCATGCGCTCCGCGGGCGTGGCTGCACTGTACCGGCTGCTCGGAGCGAAGCTCAAGGCAGAATTTCCCGGCTGGCGCGCCTGCGTGATCACCTCGGACGAAGAACTCGGCCGCGCGATCGGCCTGCGTGCGGACAAGAAGTACAAGCTGTTCAACGGCGCGCTCGAATGCGTGCTGCTGCTGTTTGATATCGCGCCCGCGGATGCCGCACCGATGCCGCCGAAACCGCTGTCGGACGGCGCGCAGATGTTGAAGAACCGCATCGAGAAAAATTTCCGCCACCTGCGCAAGCGCGCGGAGCGCGAGGGAATCGACTGCTGGCGCGTCTACGCCGCCGATCTGCCGGAATACGCCTCGGCGATCGACATCTATCGCACTATCGCCGGCGACGTTTACCTGCACGTCCAGGAATACCAGGCGCCGGCCAGCATCGACGAGAACCTGGCGCGCGCGCGCTTGCGCGAGACCGTGCGCGTGGCCGGCGAAGCGCTCGGCGTGCCGCGCGAACGCGTTGCGCTCAAGACGCGCCAACGCGGCAAAGGCGGCGAGAAGTACGGGCGGCTCGACCAGCGCAGTGAATTTCTGGAAGTCGGCGAGAGCGGCCTGGCGTTTTACGTCAACCTGTGGGACTACCTCGACACCGGCCTGTTTCTCGACCATCGCCCGTTGCGCGCGCGCGTCCGCGAGATCAGCCGCGACAAGCGTTTTCTCAACCTGTTCTGCTATACCGGCAGCGTCAGCGTCCATGCCGCCGCCGGTGGAGCGGCGGAGACGACCAGCGTCGACCTGTCGCAGACCTATCTCGACTGGGCCGCCAGCAACCTCGAACGCAATGGCTTCGGCGACGAGCGCAACAAGCTCGTTCGCGCCGATGCGATCGAGTTCCTGCAGTCACGCTCGGCCATGTACGACCTGATCTTCGTCGACCCGCCGACCTTCTCCAATTCCAAGCGCGCGGACGACTTCGATGTGCAGCGCGATCACGTGCGTCTATTGGAACTGTGCGGCGAGCGGCTGCTGCCCGGCGGTACGATCATGTTCTCGAACAACTTCCGGCGCTTCAAACTCGATCGTGAGCGCCTGGACGGATTTGTGATCCGCGACACATCCGCGCAGTCGATTCCGTTCGACTTCGAGCGGAATTCGCGCATCCATCAATGCTTCGAACTTCACAAAAAATGACATCGGTTCAGCCCCGGGCGGGTCTGCCTGAACAGCCTGATTTCTCAAAAAAATTTCAGTTGCAATTCAGCCGTCGGCCCGCACTATTGCAGTCGCGATCATCCGGTCGCCTAATGGGTCAACAGGAGAGCATCATGAATTTCCGCAAGCGTGGTTTTCGAGCGATCGCAATGGGCCTGCTCGTTGCAGCGGGTCTGGCGCTGACGCCGGCCGCGTTCGCCGGCGGCCACTTCAGCGTGGGCGTCAACGTTCCCGGCGTAAGCATCGGCTACGGCGGCCACCGCGGGTATGTGGGCGTGTACGCACCAGCCTACGGTTACGCCTATGGTCCGTCCTACTACAGCCGCCCGGCCTATTACGACTACGGTCCGGCTTACTATGATGACAGCTACTACTATGGTCCGTCGGTCGCCTATTACGGCCCGGCCTACTATGGTGGGTACTACTACTCCGGCGGCCACCGCTACTATCGCGGTGGCTACCGTGGCGGTTACGCCCACGGCGGCTATCGCGGCGGACGCGGCAGCCACGGCGGCAGTCACTATCACCACTGACGCCGAATCCAGGCCGCTGATCGCGGCTTGAGATAAGAGGGTGCAACGGCCCCGTCCTGCATGAGCAGGACGGGGCTTTTTCAATGTGCCCGGCGCAACCGGCCGCGTGCTTGCTGGCCGTTGACGGCGCCGCACACTATGATAGCAGCCGCACTTGCTCGTGGATCTCTCGATGAAGTCTGTTCAGGGGCCAGACCGCCGCCAGCCCGGAAAGTCCGGTGCGCCGGCCGCCTGGATCTTCTTTCGTCAGTGGCTGAAGAATCCGCTCGGCATCGCGGCGTTTTCTCCGTCCGGCCGCCAGCTCGCGCGCCAGATGATCGCCGAACTGCCGGCGAATGCCACGCGCGTGGTCGAACTGGGCGGAGGCACCGGCGTTTTTACGCGGGCAATGCTCGAACACGGCATCGCTGCGCGCGACTTGCTCGTGCTCGAATTGAACGACGAGTTTTACCGGCATCTGTGCATCCGGTTTCCGGATGCGCATGTCGTGCACGGCAATGCCACCGAGATCAAGGCGCTGGCCGAACGTGATGGATTCCTCGGTGACGGCCCGGCCGATGCCGCGATCAGCGGGCTTGGCCTGCTGTCGATGTCGCGCGCGCTGCAGCGTTCGATTCTCGAAGCGGCATTCAGTGTGCTCAAGCCGAACGGCCGCCTGATCCAGTTCACTTACGGACCGTCGTCGCCGGTGCCACGCGAACTGCTCGCCGAACTCGGCCTGCAGGTCAGGCGCGGCGGCTTTGCCTGGTGGAACGTGCCGCCGGCGGCTGTATACGTGTATACGCGCAACCGGTCCGAGGCGATCCACGCCCAGCGTGCCGGCAACTGAAGCAGCCTTCAGCCGGTCGTCACCGGCAGCGTCCAGCCGTACAGGCGAACTTCCCGGTTTTCTTCCGGCACCGAGAACATGCGCTCGAAACGCAGGCCGATCCTGCCGAGCAGGGCGCCCGACGCATCGTTGTCCGGCGTCGTCGTCGCAACGATGCGCGTGAGCCCGACAACGCTTGCACCATAGGCCAGCGTGGCCTGTGCCGCTTCGTGCGCATAACCGCGCGAGCGAAACTGTGGCAGGAAGGCGAAACCGACGTCGACGTCCTCGAGCGTATCGCGCTTGAGCAGTCCGCACATTCCGATCGGTGTGGCGTCGGACTTCAGTTCGACGCAGTACAGGCTGAAGCCGTGGCGCTCGTACATGGCCATCGGCCCCTTCTCGATGTAGCCGCGTGCGTCGTCGAGATTGCGCACGCCGCGGTCGCCGATGTACCGCAGCCAGTCCGGGTCGTTGACCAGTTCGAGTACGAATGGCGCATCGTCCGGATCGAATCGGCGCAGCATGAGGCGTTGCGTCTCCAGTACCTTCAGCGTATCGCGCCTATTGTCTGGACGTTGATTCTCGCGATCGTCGACGCTCATGGCGGCGGCGCGTCCCACGATCTGAATTGCCGTCGCGCGGCGAGCGTGACCAGGCCCTGGGCGAGGAACGAAGGAAAAGGAAACAGCAGGCGGTCGCTGAGCGACCAGAGGATCTCGTTGGCCTCCTGCGGCACCTCGATATGGAACGTCTGACCTTGCGGCGTCGTGCAAAGGAGCGGATTGGCAAGGCTGTGAACCATCCGGCATGGCGCCGGGCGATGTGCGTAAACGCGGCAGTTGTTCCCGGCCAGCAGCGGACACGGTTGCGCGGCCGCGGCGAACGCATCGAGTGCGCGCATGACCGGATCGGTGCTGTCGCCGTCGTCCGCCTCGGCGATCTGGGCAGCGGTCGCCTGGAACTGGGCGGCGTTGTCGGCCAGCGCGTCATGGATCTCGCGGTAGTCGGGCAGTGGCTGCAGCTTGCGGTACAGATTGATGATCTCGAACGCGTAGACGCCGTGCACGGCCTGGTGGCAGCAACGCGTGCAGCCGAAGCGGCACCGGATATTCAATCTGCTGGCGCTGAGGTTGTGCGTGATGTACGCGTCATAGACCGCATACAACTCGTCGAGCAAGGTGAAAAAACGATCCGGCAGCCAGCCGCTGTCCTGGAACCGGTCGACTCCTTCGCACTCGGACATCGCACGCGCGATGCCGGTCAAGCGCGCGGCGAGACGCTGCGATTCGGCGTCGTGCAGCGAAGCAATCCCAACGGTCTCGGACAAGTCGACTCTCGCGTCGCAATGCGATGGCGCTGTCTCAAATGATAGCCGAATCGGCCGCAACGCAGACCATCATGCCGATACCTTTGCCAGCACGGCACTGCGCCGGTCCCAGCTTTCCTTTGGCCATACCTCGGCGCTCTTGTAGTACTCGGTGACGGCCAGCGCACCTGCCGGAAGCACGACCCAAGGCTGCTTCGACACCGTGAAGATGTGGATGTCGGGCGCCAGCCGATCCGGTTCGTCGAGCGTGCCGACACGCACGAAACGGATCAGGTCGACAGCGCCGCCGTAGTTGCTCCACAGCGCGATGCGGCACTTCGGGCAGCGAGCGATCATCTGGCCCTTGCCGCTGTTCGAGGGCGTGTCGACAACCTCGACCCCGCCATTCACCAGTTGTACGCGATCGGATTCGATCAACGCGTTCAGCGCGAATGCCGTTCCGGTTTCGCGCTGGCACCAGCGGCAATGGCAGCAGTGGACGAACATCGGCTTCGCGGTCAAGCGGTAACGTACGTGACGGCAGGTGCAGCCACCCTCATGCGACTGCGAATCGGCACTGGTCATTTCCGGCTCCGGTGGCGCTATCGGGACGACACGATCATAGCGGTTTCGCGGCGCACAGCAATTGAGCAAAACTCAAGCGAAGCGTGAACACGGCCAACCAAAGGCGTGCCCGGGACCTCTCAGCTCGTCGCGCCGATCAGCCGCACACCGATCGCACCCAGGTCGGTTGACAGCCGGGCGAAGTCGACATGTTCGTCGGTGATGCCGATCTCGAAACGCGCCAGCGCCTCGCCGGTGTCGTCGAGCACGACCTGCGAATCGAGCGCGGTCATGTCGATGTTGTGGCCGTCGATCAGGATCGACAGGATGTCGCGCAGGATGCCGCGCTGGTTCGGCGCCTCGACGACGAAGTGACGGCTGCGCAGGTTGCCGAGTCGGATCAGGGCTGCTTCGGTGCGGATTTTCATTTCATTGCGCCACGCGCCGCCAGGGTCAAGTGTCGCAATGCTCTCCTCGAACAAACGGGTCAGTTCGTCACGGTCGCTGCCGGCGCGCAGGATCCTTCCGATCATTCCCTGGATGTCGCCGAGGATCTGGCGGCCGAATCGTTCGCCGAGAGCCGTGGCAACGATACCTGCCGACACGTCCGGTCGTTGCGTGGCGACGCGGCCGAGGCCGAGTTCGGCGAGCAGGTAGTTGGCCGGCGCAATGCGCGCAATGTCTTCGATCGTCATCGATGCCTGGGAAATGCCGTGACCGAGCGCCCGGATCAGGATGCGCTGAATCAGGTGCGGCACCATCTGCACGATGATCATGGCATCGGCGTGGCGTTCGAAGTCGAAGCGCTCGATGGTCATGCCGAGCGCGGCATAGATCGCCTCGGCGGCAGCGGTGGCGGCAGCCGCTGTCGCGCCGACCGGCATCACCAACACGTTGTGGCCGCGCGGCGAGGTGCTCGAAACGACCATCGGATGTGTCGAGCAGACACTCGTGCCCGACGCGGCAATCTGCTCCAGCGTCCGGGCGAAACCGCTCTTGTTCGATGCGCAGTCGATCACGATCTTGCCGGCCAGGTGCTGACGCATCGTGTTGAGCGTCGCATCGATATGGTTGTCCGGCAGCGCGAGGAATACGATGCTGCTCGCATCGACCGCGGCGAGCGCATCATCGGTTGTGGTGTCCTTCTCGATGATGCATACGCTGCGCGCATGGCGCTCGAGCACCTCGCTGACGCGCCTGCCCCAGCCGGCCGCACCGCCGAAGACGGACACCGTCGCGTCGTGCAGCGGATGCACGGTCATGCGGCGCGCCGTGGCCCGCGCCAATCCGACAGCGCCAGCCAGCCGCCGAATACCATGACCAGACCGCAGGGCAGCAGGAACAGCAGCTGTGACAGGTCGAATTGCGATACCGCCAGATAGAGGATTACGACGAGGCTGGCGAGCGCGGCGAAGCACAGGCACGCTGCGCCGAGCCAGCGCCAGCGCTCGCTGGCTCCCAGCGCCAGCAGCACGACAAACGCGAGCACGAATGCGAGCATGCCCCAGGGAACCAGCCAGAGCGCTGCGGTCAGCAGCGCATTGAAGAAGGCGAACAGCGTGCCGCCGGAAATCGCCTGCCCGAGCAGGACGAAGCCGACCGACAGCAGGATGTACGGAAGCACGATCAGGGTTGCGAGAAAATACAAGGCCATGCGCATCGCATGAACTCCCGCCGACAGGCCTCAGTGTAACGCGGAAACCCGGGACTCGAGGTCCGGTTGCCGAGTCGTGTACATCCACTTGAAGGGGTACCGTGCCTGTGCCTTATACTTTCAGTATCCGCGCCCGAAACAGGGGGACCCGGTGATGAACGAGGTTTCGAACTTGCGCACGAGCAGGTACCTGCGACGTGCCGCCTTGGCGCTGCTCTTTGCAGTCCCGGCCGCGGTCAGTGCGTACAGCGTCAATTCGTACATCGACGGCAACCAGACGCTGTACCTGAAGTGGGGCGACAACCATGCCGGCATGCTCGGCGGCACGGTCTACTGGTCGTTCATTCCGCCCGGCACGTCCGGCAGCGCGTACTGCGCGGATGCGTGCCCCGGTACGAGCGGCTCGTCGATCAATATCGAGATCTCGCCGGGCGGCGGCTTTGAGCTGCAACCGATAACTGATCTCGAATCGCACATCACCGCGATGATGGCGCTGTGGTCTGCGGCAACCGGTATTCAATTCGTCAAACTCGACTCCGACAGCGGCGTTGCGATAAACGACGTCGCGGCCGTGCCGCCGGCCACCGGTCAGATCCGCATCGGCGTCTTTGCGTTCGATCCGGGCGTCAACGAAGCGGCCGTCGGCTACTCGCCGCCGCCCAACGGCGGGACCGGTTCCGGCGATATCCTGTTCAATTCGAATGCGTATTACCAGTTCGCGCCGGGCAATCAGGGTGATCCCTACGACCATACCTATGCGCCGAATGACATCGACGGCCTGATCCTTCATGAGCTCGGCCACGCCATCGGCCTCGAACACCCGGACCATAACGCCGACGGCAATTGCCCGATCATGGACATCGATCCGTCCTGCCTGGCTGATATCAATCGCCAACTCGGCGACGATGACAGGGCAGGGGCGATGTTCCTGTACGACACGCTGTTCGCAAGCGGATTCGAGTAGCGGCAGCCGGTTGACGCTTACAATCGGCTCGACCAACCATTTCAAATCCGCATCATGGGTGAGAAGAAGCGCCGCGCTGCGGTGACTCAGGCCGTCGTCGAACAGCTGGCCGCTGCGCGCGAGCTGCATGCCGCCGGCCAGTTGCCGGCAGCGGACCGTGCGTATCGACGCATCCTGCAGGCGCATCCTGCGAGCGCCGACGCATGGATCGGTCTTGGACTGCTGGCGCGCGATGCCGGCGGGCGCGACGCCGTGCTGCCATTTCTCGGCAAGGCTGTGTCCGCGGCGCCGGACGATGCGGATGCGCGCATGCACTATGCACGCGCGCTGCAGGAACGCGAGGATTTCGAGGCAGCCACGATCCACTGGCGCGCTGCCTGTGCGCTGAGGCCAGACGATGGAGTGGCGTGGGAAAGCCTCGGCATTGCCGAACAGGCGGCCGGAAATACTGAAGCGGCTGTCGCTGCGTACCGGCGCGCGCTGGAAATCGATCCGACACCGGCGCGCCGCGCAAAGCTTGCAACGGCGATCTCGCCGATTCCTGCTTCGCGCGCAGCGATCGCCGTCGAGCGCGCGCGGATGCATGCGGTTCTCGACGCGATGCTCGCTTCCGTGCCGCCGCCGGCACAAGCTGACGCCGGCCCATTCGACCTCGGCTTGTGGACCAACTTTTTTCTTGCCTATCACGGCGAAAACGACCGCGAGCTGCAGATCAAGACGGCAGCCGTGTACCGCCGCATCTGCCCGTCGCTCGACTATGTCGCCAGCCATTGCCTTCGGCCGGCGCCAGGCACCGGGAGGATCCGCGTCGGCCTGATCTCGCAGTTTTTCCGCAACCACAGCATCGGCCGCACCAGCCGCGGCCTGTTCGCCGGACTGTCGCGCGAACAGTTCGAGGTGACCGCCATCTTCATTCCGCCGTTGGTCGACGACGAATTTTCCCGCGCGATCCGGCACGATGCGGAGCACACGCTCGTCGTTGCGCCGGACCTGCGGCAGGCGCGCGAAGAGATCGCGGCGCTGCAACTCGACGTATTGTTCTTCCAGGACATCGGCATGGAGCCGTTCGGCTACTTCCTGTCATTCGCACGGCTCGCGCCGGTACAGTGCGTTTCGTTCGGTCATCCCGACACGACCGGCGTGCCGACGATTGACTACTTCGTCTCGAACGATCTGTACGAACCGGCCGATGCCCAGTCAGCCTACAGCGAGCGACTGTTCATGCTGCACAACCTCGGCAGCCTCGCGTTCTACACCCGGCCAGTGCTGCCGGCGGCGCCGAAGACGCGCGCGGCATTCGGCTTCCGCGACGATCGAGCGCTGTACCTGTGCCCACAGAATCTGTTCAAGGTGCATCCGGACATGGACGACCTGATCGGCGCCATCCTGCGTCGCGATCCGCTTGGCATCGTCGTCATGGTGGGGGGCAGGGTGCGCAACTGGACGCGGTTGCTGCAATGGCGCTGGCGCGAAATCATTCCGGACGTGCAGGATCGCATCGTCTTCGTCCCGCGCATGCCGGCGGACGACTACCTGAGCCTGATCGCGCTCGCCGACGTCATGCTCGACACGCTTCATTTCAACGGCATGAATACCTCGCTCGAGGCGTTTTCCGTCGGCACGCCGGTCGTGACGCTTCCGGCGGCATTGCAGCGCGGACGCCACACCGCGGCAATGTATCGGCACATGGGCCTGGATGACCTGATCGCCGCCGACGCGGGTGCCTACGTGGATATGGCCGTTCAGCTCGCCAATGACCGCGCCGTGCGCGATGACGCCAGCCACAGGATTCGCGAACGCAGTCACCTGCTGTTCGGAGACGATGCGGTGGTGCGCGAGTTCGAGCGGTTTTTCCACGCCGCCTGCGGCCGCTGAGGCGAATACCGGCGAGTCGTCGCATCGCCAGCCGCCGCAAGCAGCATCAGGCGGCGCCGGTCAAGGCAGCTGTTCGAATTCGCCCGCGAAGATCCGATCGCCCTGCGATTCGAACGCGCCGATATCGACCCTGCTGTTGTAGATCCGGTTGCCCCAAGCGCGCTGGTCACTGCTCAGCGGATTGCCGCCCGATTGCGCCAGCGTGTTGCTGCCGGCGTCGATCGCCGGACTGCCGTCGAGCAACGCCATCGTCCAGGTGCGGCCGCCGTTGTCCTGCAAGGGGCCCAGACCCGGATCGCCAGTGAACAGGTTGTGATCGCCCGGGTCGTCGAACGGAACGACGCCCAGCGCCGCGCCGAGCAGGCTGTATTGCGCCGTCACTGAACTCTGGCTCTGGTCGAGATCGGCAGTTTCCTCGTTGCCGGCGTCAACCACGTTGGCGCTGACGATCGAGTTGGCCACGGTCACGTTGGCCTTGTAGGCGAGAATGCCGGCTGCGTCGATGGCGGAATTTCCGGAAATTGTGGAATTGACGATGCTGGCCGCGCCATCCTCGGCGTAGATAGCACCGCCGTAGCTCGCGCTGTTTCCGGTAAGCGTCGAGTTGACCAGCATCAACGGGCACACTTCGGCCAGGATGCCGCCGCCGCGATTGTTGCCCGTATTTCCGGAAATTGTGGAATCGGTGGCGCTCAACTGTGTGCAGCGGTAGGCGTAGATGCCGGCGCCGCTCAGCGTCGGCGCACCGGTCGCACTGTTGCCGGAGATCGAGGAGCGCGTCAGTGACAGCTTGCCGTAGAAACTCATGAACGCGCCGCCGCCGCGGCTGGCGCCGTTACCCGAGATGATCGAATCGTTCACCATCACATCGGTGCCGTTGACGATCTCGATCCCGCCACCTTTGCGCGACGCCGTATTGCCGGAAATACTGCAATTGTTCAGGGTGAGGTTCGTGTAGTTGAATGCGGCGATGCCCCCGGCGTAGTCGGCACCATTGTTCGAAACGACGACAGTGTCCAGCGACACCGTGCTGCTCAGTACGAACAGGCCGCCGCCGCTGTTGCCCGGAATCGATCCGTTGGCAAGGCTGATGTTGCTGGCCGCGAATGTCGTGAAGCCGACATACATCACGCGCGAAGCATGATTGGCATCGATCGTCTGTCCACTGCCGAGTATGCTCATGGGGGTCGTGACCGCAAGCTCGGTGCCGCCCAGCGTGATGGCCGAATTGACGAGGCTGTCATCGAAGATGATCGTGTCGGAGTTGTCGCCGCTGACGCAGGTGCTCTCGCCGTGCGCGTTCTTGTTGGCTGACACGATGGCCTGACGCAGCGTACACGTCGACGCGGTGCCGGCGTCGCCGCCATCGGTGACGACGATCGTCGCGGCAGGCCCGCCCCTGGCAGCGAAGGCCAGTGACACAGCCAACGCGAGCGGCCGTAGTTGTGGACGCAGTGACAACCGCATACCCCCTGTTGTCGCATCCTGCGGATGCGAGCGCGGAATACTACCTGTTAACGACAATAGGCGCCTATCCGTGGGCGAGGTTGCTTGCTGTCCTGATCATGATCCATTCACGAACGTGAAGATTCCGGATCAGGTCGTCGGGCAGGCGTCATCGAATCCTATCGTTCGAACCGCGCCGGCATCCGGCGCAGGATAGGCCCGCCTGAACGTGAAAGCGCCAGGCGACGGGCCGGACGCGCGCAGGTGTTCGAGCCGTTCGATCGCCTCGGCGATCGTCGGCCGGTGGCCGCGATCGATCCACCACAACGCCGCGTTCGCCGCCGTCATGGGTTCGAACCATTCGCGCCGTCGCCGCATGACCTCGCCATGCGCTGACCAGAACGCGTAGTCGCGCAAACTCGCCACGTCGAGCCACACCGACATGTTGAACAGGACGTTGGCGCCGAGCGGCCGATAGCCGGTCGCGTTGCCGCCATCGTCCTTGAGACGCCACACGAAGCCGGATGAACCCTCGGCGAGCGCGTTGATCGGATCGAGGCTGGCGACGAACTCGGCCATGGCCGGCGAATCCAGCGGGAATTTCATCGTCGCAATATTCACCTGAGCGAGCTCGAATTTCGGCATGCAATGCCACTCCTTCGGGTCGGATGGATTTGTCTTTGGTCAGACTGCCGTGCGACCGCCGAGCGAGCGCAGCAGATCCTGCGCCGTACCGAGCCGTTCGGCGGCGCCGGGCAGGGCGAGACGGACCCGCAGCTTGTCCTGGCCGTCGAGTGCATACACCTTCGGTTGCGCCTGGATCAGCTTGATGACGCGCAGCGGATCGACGTTCGGCTGCGGCCTGAACACGATGCGTCCGCCCTTGTCGCCGAGTTCGAGCTTGCGCACGCCGAGTGCATTGGCGCCCAGCTTGATTCCGGTCACGGCGAACAGCTGCTTGACCGGATCCGGCAGCAGGCCGAAGCGGTCGATCATCTCGACCTGCAGTTCACGCAGCGCATCGGCATCGCGCGCGCCGGCGATGCGCTTGTACAGGGTAAGGCGCGTGTGCACGTCGCCGATGTAGTCGTCGGGAATCAGTGCCGGGATATGCAGCTCGATTTCGGCGTCATGGTCGCTGGTCAGGTCGAAGTCCGGCACTTGGCCGTTCTTCAGCGCCGTCACTGCGCGTTCCAGCAGTTCAGAATACAGCGAGAAACCGATTTCCTCGATCTGGCCGCTCTGTTCCTCGCCAAGCAATTCGCCGGCACCGCGGATTTCCAGGTCGTGCGTCGCCAGCGTGAAGCCGGCACCGAGCTCTTCGAGCGAAGCGATCGCTTCGAGACGCTTTTCGGCGTCGGCAGTCATGGCGCGGCGGTCCGGCACGATCAGGTACGCGTAGGCGCGATGATGCGATCGGCCGACGCGACCGCGCAGCTGGTGCAGCTGCGCCAAGCCGAAGCGGTCGGCACGATTGATCACGATCGTGTTCGCGCTCGGCACGTCGATGCCGGACTCGATGATCGTCGTGCAGACCAGCACATTGAAGCGCTGGCGGTAGAAGTCGAGCATGACCTGCTCGAGCTCGCGCTCCGGCATCTGGCCGTGGGCGATGCGCAGGCGTGCGTCGGGGATCAATACCTGCAGGTCGCGTGCGGTCCTGTCGATCGTGTCGACTTCGTTGTGCAGGAAATACACCTGTCCGCCGCGCGCGAGCTCACGCTGGAACGCCTCGCGCACCAGCGCCGGATCGTATTGGGCGACGAAGGTCTTGACCGCGAGCCGATGTTCGGGCGGCGTCGCGATGATAGACAGGTCGCGCAGCCCGGCCATCGACATGTTCAGCGTGCGCGGGATCGGGGTGGCCGTCAGGGTCAGCAGATCGACTTCGGCGCGCAGCTTCTTCAGGGCTTCCTTCTGACGCACGCCGAAGCGATGCTCTTCGTCGACGATGACCAGGCCGAGCTGCTTGAACTTCACGTCCGCCTGCAACAGGCGATGCGTACCGATCATCACGTCGGTCTGGCCATCGCGCAGTTTCACCAGTGCGGCCTCGACTTCCTTCTTCGACTTGAAGCGCGAGATGACCTCGACACGCACCGGCCAGTCGGCAAAGCGGTCGGCGAAGTTCTGGTAGTGCTGCTGGGCCAGCAGCGTCGTCGGCACCAGCACGGCTACCTGTTTGCCTGCAGTCGCCGCGACGAACGCGGCACGCAGCGCGACTTCGGTCTTGCCGAATCCGACGTCACCGCAGACGACGCGATCCATCGCCTTGCCGGAGGCGAGGTCGGTGATGACGGCTTCGATCGCCTGGAGCTGGTCCGGTGTTTCCTCGAACGGAAACGTTGCGGCGAACTGCTCGTATAGATTGCGATCGTAGGCGAACGCGTGGCCCGGGCGTGCCTCGCGTTGCGCATACAGCGCGAGCAGTTCGGCAGCGACATCGCGCACCTTCTGCGCTGCCTTGCGTTTGGCGCGTTCCCAGGCATCGCCGCCGAGCGAATGCAGTGGCGCGAGTTCCGCAGCCGTGCCGGAGTAGCGCGACACCAGCTGCAGCTGTGCCACCGGCACGTAGAGCTTGTCGCCTTTTGCATATTCGATCTGAAGGAATTCGCCGTGGGCGCCCTCGGATGACGGTCGGCCGACGTCGAGCTTGACGAGCCCCTGGTAGCGCCCGACGCCGTGATCGACGTGCACGATCGGCGCGCCGATCGCCAGTTCTGCCAAGTCGCGCAGCACCGCATCGGGATCGCGCACCGCAAGCTTGCGCCGGCGCGACTGCCTGGCGCGTTCGCCGTACAGCTGGCGCTCGGTCAGCACCGTGATCGCGGGATCGTCGAGGGCGAAGCCGTCGTCGAGTGCGGCGACGGTGATGCAGAAAGAGGTCAGGCGACCGGAATCGCCATCAAGAAATTCATTCCAGGACGCAACTACGCGCGGGTGCAGATCGGCTTGTGCAAGCTGATCGAGCAATGCTTCGCGCCGTCCGGCCGAGTCGGCCGCGATCAGAACGCGTCCCGGGTAGGCGAGCAAAAACTTCCTTAATTCCTCGGCCGGCGCGTCGCCGCGCTGGTTGATCGGAAGCAGCGGCGGTGACTGCGTGCCGAGGTCGACCGCGTGCGCGCTGGAATCCTTCGCCACGATCTCGATGCGCGGCCTGAGGTTCAATTGCTCGCGCAGGCGGTCCGGCGCCAGGTACAGCTCGCTTACCGGCAGGATCGGGCGCTCGATGTCGTGCGCGCGGCTGTCATGGCGCGCCTGGGCCTGCTGCCAGAACGATTCGGCGGCGCCGAGCGTGTTTTCCGCCAGTACGAACAGCGTGTGCTCGCCGAGATAGTCGAACAGCGTTTCGGTCTTGTCGAAAAACAGCGGAAGGTAGTACTCGATGCCGGCCGGTGTCGTGCCTTCCTTGAGATCCTGATAGAGCGGGCAGCGGCGCGGATCGATCGGAAAGCGTTCGCGCAACGTGTTGCGGAACGCCTTGACCGACTCCTCGGTGAGCGGGAACTCGCGCGCTGGCAGCAGGTTGACCTTCTCCACCTTGTGCGCGGAACGTTGCGTTTCCGGATCGAAGGTGCGTATCGATTCGATGTCGCGGTCGAACAGCTCGATGCGATACGGTTCGGCGGTGCCCATCGGGAAGACGTCGAGCAGCGCGCCACGCACGGCGAAATCGCCGGGCTCCTGGACCTGGGACACGTGGCGATATCCCGCCGCCTCGAGCCGGCGCTGTTCGTGACCGAGGTCCAGGGTCTGACCCAGTTCCAAGACCAGTGATGAAGCTCCGATGAAGCTGCGCGGCGCCAGACGTTGCATCAGTGTCGCGATCGGCACGACCAGCACGCCACGCAGCGTCGTCGGCAGCCGGTATAGGGCGGCGATCCGTTGCGAGACGATTTCCGGATGCGGCGGAAACAGGTCGTAGGGCAGTGTTTCCCAATCCGGCAGGTGCAGCACATCGAGCGGCGGCCCGGCGCCGGTATGGGGAGCAAAAACGCGCAAGTCCGATTCGAGCGCCTGGGCCGACTGCGTATCGCGCGTGATCGCGACGACGATTCCGGCATGCGTGCGCGCAGCCTGTGCGATCGCCAGCGCCATCGCGCTGCCGTGCGGTGCGTTCCAGTAGCCGCGCTGCTTTGGGTCGTGCGGCAGCGGGTGGTGCATCAATGACGAAGTAGCGCCCATCGAAAAATCCAGCTTCACTTCCGACCAGACGCCAAGGGTCCAACCCGAGGACTCGCGGGAGGGCGCTTCGCGCCGTGCAGATTCGCGGCTCGAAGTGCGCCGCGAACGGTTTTCCGCGCGCCGGTCCGGTCCGCCGCACGGTTATCTCTATCTCTTCGTTGGAAACGACACCAGCGCCGGAGTACCGTGTGTGCCCAGCGCGGCGGCGCGCAGTGTATCGCGTCGCGTCGCGGCAGGTGATTTTCGCAGCGCGACTTTCGACACGGCGGACGAATTTTCACATGTATTTACGCGGCGGCCAGCGTTGTTCGGCGATAATGTTCCCAGGCGATCCGAGAATCGCCGTGGTCCTCGAACAACCCCGCCCCATTCCCTGATTCAACAAGGAAACATGTTGGTCCTGACCCGACTCCGTTCAACGCGTCGATCGGCATCGATCGCGATTCTGCCCGCGATCCTGCTGGCGGCGTGTTCATCAACTCCGCCGCCTCCGGCCGATCCGGCCGTGCCGGTGAGCGTCGCCGCCACGGTGAAGAAGACCCTGCCGGAACTGCTCACGGCGGTCGGCACGGTGGAGGCGATCAACAGCGTCGCGGTCAAGTCGCTGATCGACGGCCAGCTGCTGCAAAGCGCGGTGAAAGACGGCGACGACGTCAAGTCCGGACAGCTGCTGTTCAAGATCGATCCGCGTCCGGCCCAGGCCGCGTTGGCCCAGATGCAGGCCGCGCTGGCCAAGGACATCGCGGCGCGCGACTTGGCGCATGCGCAGGTGCAGCGCTACCAGCCGGTCGCCGACAAGGGCTTCATTTCGGCTGACCAGATGCAGCAGTACGTGACGGCGTACGAGGCGGCTGCCGCAAGCGTCAAGGTCGATCAGGCGAATGTCGAGGCAGCCAAGCTGACGCTCGGCTACGCCGACATCTACGCGCCGATCTCCGGCCGCGCCGGCCGCATTCTCGTGCAGCCCGGCAACCTGGTGAAGGCCAACGACACCAATTCGCTGCTGGTGCTGAACCAGATCGCGCCGATCTTCGTGACCTTCTCGATACCCGGCAGCTACGTCGATCGCGTACGCCAGGCGCAGGCGCAAGCCACGCTGGCGGTCGAGGCGGCCGGCACCGGCATGGCCAGGAGCGAAAGTGGAGAACTGGCATTTGTGGACAATGCGGTCGATCCGACAACCAACACGGTGAAGCTGCGCGCCAGTTTCGCCAATGGCGATCAGGCGTTGTGGCCCGGCCAGTTCGTCAATATCACGCTGACCCTCGGCAGCGACCGCGATGCCATCGTCGTGCCCGACGCCGCGGTCAAGGCCGGCCCGAACGGCAGCTACGTTTTCGTCGTCAAGGCTGACGGAAGGGCCGAGCAGCGTGCGGTCGAAGTGGCGCGCTCGGTCAACGACGAGACAGCCATCAGCAAGGGCTTGAGCGCCGGCGAAACCGTCGTGACCGACGGCCAGTCCCGGCTGGTCGATGGCACCCGTGTGAAGCTGCAGGATGGGCAGGCGACGAAAAAAGAATGAACGTGCAGAACGGGCAGGACACGAAGCGGGAAGCGCGTGAATGATTCCGATCGGCGTGCGGCTGCGATGCGATCTTCGCCTTCCCCGCAACTACCTTGTGCCAACTGAAGTAGTACAGAGCCAGTGAGCGTTTCCGAAATCTTCGTCCGCCGCCCCGTCATGACGACCCTCGTCATGATCGGGATTCTCGTTTTCGGCAGTGCCGCGTATCGGCTGCTCCCGGTATCGGATTTGCCGAACGTCGACTTTCCCACGATCTCGGTCACGGCGGTCCTGCCCGGTGCTTCACCCGAGACGATGGCGTCGGCTGTCGCCACGCCGCTCGAAAAGCAGTTCTCGACGATCCCGGCGCTCGACTCGATGACGTCGCAGAGCGGCATCGGCCAGAGCCAGATCACGCTGCAGTTCACACTGGAACGTGACATCGACGCCGCCGCGCTCGACGTGCAATCGGCGATCTCGGCAGCGCTCAAGCAGTTGCCGCCGACAATGACGACGCCGCCGACGTTTCGCAAGGTCAATCCGGCCGATGCGCCGATCTTCTTCATCGGCATGAGCTCGAAGACGCTGCCGCTGTCGAAGGTCGACGAATATGGCGAGTCGCTGCTCGCGCAGCGGCTGTCGATGATCGACGGCGTGGCGCTGGTCAACGTCTACGGCTCAGCCAAGCACGCCGTCCGCATCGACCTGGATCCCGGCGCCATGGCGGCGCGTGGACTCGGCATCGACCAGGTGGCGACGGCGGTCGGCAACGGCAATGTCGACCTGCCGACCGGCACGCTGTACGGCAGCAACCGCACCTACAACGTCATGGTCAACGGCCAGTTCGAGGCCGCCAAGCCGTTCGAGAACCTGATCGTGAGCTACCAGAACGGAGCGCCGGTGCGGCTTCGTGACATCGCTCACGTCTACGACGGCGTGCAGAACGACAAACTCGCTGCGTGGGTCAACGGCACGCGCGGCGTGCTCCTGGCTATCCAGAAGCAGCCCGGCGTGAACACGATCGCCGTCGTCAAGCGCATCCGCGCTGTGCTGCCGGACTTCGAGAAGCAGCTGCCCGCCGGCGTCGACCTGAAAGTGTTCTACGATCGCACCGAGAGCATCCGTGCCTCGGTCAACGATGTCCAGGTCAGCCTGTTCCTCGCGCTGATCCTGGTCGTGCTGGTGATCTTCGTGTTCCTGCGCAACCTGTCGGCGACGATCATTCCGTCGCTGGCGCTGCCTATGTCGATCGTCGGCACGTTCGCGATCATGTATCCGTTCGGCTACAGCCTCGACAACCTGTCGCTGATGGCACTGACACTGTGCGTCGGCTTCGTCGTCGACGATGCCATCGTGATGCTGGAAAACATCTCGCGCCACATGGAGATGGGCAAGACGCCGCTGCAGGCGACGCTGGATGGCGCGCGCGAAATCGGCTTCACGATCGTATCGATGACTCTTTCGCTGGCCGCGGTGTTCATCCCGCTGCTGTTCATGGGCGGCATCATCGGCCGCCTGCTGCACGAATTCGCGGTGACGATCGTCAGCGCCGTGCTGGTTTCGGGTTTCGTCAGCCTGAGCCTGACGCCGATGCTGTGCAGCCGCATGCTCGCTTCGCACAAGGGCGAACGCCACGGCAGGCTGTACCAGTTCTTCGAGCACGTGTTCGACGGCATGCAGAACTTCTACCGGCGCACGCTGCACGTGAGCCTGGCCCATCGGCGCCTGGTACTGCTCGCGTTCGGCCTGATCCTCGTGGCGACGGTCGTGCTGGTCGTGGTCGTGCCGAAGGGATTCCTGCCGAGCGACGACACCGGCCAGCTGTTCGTGTTCGACGAGGCAGATCAGGACGTCGGCTTCGACGAAATGGCGCGCAAGCACAGCGAGGCCGCGAAGATCATCCGCGAAGATCCCAACGTCGCCGGCGTGATGGCGTTCATGGGCGTGTCCGGCAGCAGCGCCACGTTGAACGTCGGCCGCATGATCGTGACGCTGAAACCGCGCCGCGAGCGCGGTTCGCCGGACGAGGTGATCCAGGAACTGCGGCCGAAACTCAACGGCATTCCCGGCTTCAAGGTCTATCTGCAGAACATCCCGATCATCCGCATCGGCGCTCACCTGACCAAGACCGAATACCAGTACGCGCTGCAGGACATCGACACCAAGGAGTTGTTCGCGTTCGTGCCCAAGCTGGTCGACACGGTGGCCAAGCTGCCCGGTTTCCAGGACGTGACCAGCGACCTGCTGATCGCCCAGCCGGAGATGGATGTCAAGATCGATCGCGATGCCGCTTCGGCGGTCGGGGTGACCGCGGCCCAGGTCGAAGGCGCGCTGTACACCGCATTCGGTCCGCAGCAGGTGTCGACGATCTACACCTCGATCGATCAGTACTGGGTGCTGATGCAGGTCGATCCGAAACGGCAGGACGACCCGAATGTCCTCAACCAGATCTACATCCGCTCGAGCAACGGCCAGCAGGTACCGCTGTCGGCCGTCGCCCATTTCGACAAGTCCGTAGGTCCGGCCACGATCAGCCATCTCGGGCAGGTACCGGCGGTGACGCTGTCGTTCAACCTGGCGCCCGGCGTGTCGTTGAGCCAGGCCGTCGAGCGCATCGATGCGGCGGTCGCGAAGTTGAAGATGCCGGACACGATCACCGGCCTGTTCCAGGGCACCGCGCAGGCGTTCCAGTCGTCGATCGCCGGCATGGGCATGCTGCTGGCGCTGGCGATCTTCGTGATCTATCTGGTGCTCGGAATCCTCTACGAAAGTTTCATCCATCCGCTGACGATTCTGTCCGGACTGCCCACGGCGGCATTCGGCGCCCTGTTGACGTTGATGCTGTTGCACATCGACCTGAACCTGTACTCGGCCGTCGGCCTGATCATGCTGATCGGCATCGTCAAGAAGAACGCGATCATGATGATCGACTTCGCCGTCGAAGCCGAGCGCAACGGCAAGGCCGCCGAGGAGGCGATCTTCGAAGCCTGCCTGGTGCGCTTCCGCCCGATCATGATGACGAGTTTTGCTGCACTGTTCGGCACCTTGCCGATTGCGCTGGGTCTCGGGTCCGGTGCCGAGTCGAGGCGGCCGCTGGGCCTGGCCGTCGTCGGCGGCCTGCTGACCTCGCAGGTGCTGACACTTTACCTGACGCCGGTGATCTACCTGTATTTCGACCGCCTGCAGCAGCGCCTTCGCGCGCGCCGTGGACGCAAGCCAGTCGCTGCAGCGAGCGGATCGGAAGCACACGGCCGCATCTAGTCGTGTCGTCTCGCGGCGGTATTTTCGCGGCTTGCAGCGAGTTCTATCCCACTGCCCGCCGGCGATCCTTCGCGCGGGCCCGAGCGGCGCCGCATCGATCGCCTCCTGCATTGCGGTGCGATCGCCATGCCGCTCGCGACCCTTCTTGCCGTGATCCAGAGCGGTCTCCGGCTCGTCGCGTAAACCTACAGCGACAACTGAACCCGGGTGACGCCAGGATCATGGAACGCCGGCTGGCGCGAGAAGCCGAGATGGCCGCACAACTCCAGCATCGCACCATTTTCGTTCAGCACGTCGCCCCAGAGCTCGACCGCGCCGCGCTGGCGGCAGGCTCCGATCAGCCGTTGCATCAGCAGCGCGCCGAGGCCCTGGCCTGCAAAGTCGTGCTGGACGATCAGAGCGAATTCGGCGGCCAGTGTGGCCGGATCGATGTAGGCGCGCGCGACGGCGCGGATCGTCGGTTCGGCCTCATCGCGCGGATCGACCAGAACGATGGCGAGCGCATGCTCGGTGTCGATGTCGCAGAACTGCCTGGCCATCGGCGCCGGCAGGTCGGTCAGGGGGTGAAGGAAGCGCAGGCGGATTTCATCCGGCGTCAACGTCGCGAAGCCGCGGCGCAACGCATCGACATCGTCGCGACGGATGTGGCGCAGCAGCAACGTTCCGCCGTCGCGCGTCTTGATCAGCTCGCCGGTCAGGCTCGGCACCGGCTGCAGGCGCGCATCGCGTGGCGGCGGGCGCCCGCCGACGGCCTGGAAGCGCGTGACCTTCGCGCCGCGGATCCCATTGTGTGAGGCTTTCATACCGGCACCATGCCAACCCGACCTAGAGCACGCCACCTAAACGCCGGCGCCGTTCAGGGGGCAGTCAATCCGTTGCCGGCAATCACGCTGGCGCATGCCGAAGTCACGCAGCGCCTGCGCCGCCGCAGGTAACCCCGCCATCCGTTATATTGGCAGCATGGCTGCTCTGGCGCAGCGTGCACGGGCGCATGATGGACATCGACGAGCTTCGCAGGGTTTGCAGCGCCTGGCCGGGCGTGAGCGAGAGCGTGAAGTGGGAAGACGACCTGGTCTTTTCGGTCGGCGCGAAGATGTTCGTCGTGACGGCTTTGCGTGGGCCGCACAAGGGACGCATGTCGTTCAAGGTCGACCGCGACCGGTTTCTCGAACTGACCGATCAGCCGGGTCTGATGCCGGCGCCGTATATGGCGCGCGCATTCTGGATTTCGATCACCGAGCCGGAGCGTTTCAGCGATGCGCAGACGCTGGTATTCGTGCGCCGTTCCTACGAACTCGTGCGCTCCGGGCTGAGCAAGAAACTGCAGGCAGCGCTGGCCAATGGCTGAGTCGCCGGCCTGCCCTTCCGCTCAACGCTTGAATTGCGCAAACGTGACGTAGTGACCGCCCGGTTCGCGGTAGCCGATTTCGGTCGAGCCGTAGAACGTCTCGCGGTGCGGCATGACGACCTCGAATCCTTTCAGTGCCTTCTCGATCGCATCGATATCGTCGACTTCGACGAACAAGAACGTCTTGCCGTTGTCGAAGGCGGTAGCGTGAGCGAGCGAATCCTTGCGCAGCAATGCGACGGTCTGGTACATGATTTCGACCGTACCGCAGGCCAATATGACAAAACCAAGACGTTCGCCGTCCGGCACTTCAGCCGGCCGCGCGAAGCCGAGCCGTTCCTGCCAGAACGGCAGGCTCGGTTCGATCGCGTCGACGATGAGTACCGGTGTGGACTTGCGCAACTGCGGAGCGTTCATCGATGCGTCCCTGGGCGGCCCAACCTTTGGGCCATAGGCTTGTTTCGAGGCAATGATAAGCTAGGGAAGTTCTGAGCAAGTCTACGTAGGCGGCATCACCCCATCATTTTCAGATCAGAATGTGGTGACGTCTGCTTAGACGTGTTCAGAGCTTCCCCAGGCTGCTGACAACATCCTGGCAGCAGGCCACCGCCCGGGCGCTGGGACGCTCGAGGTGATCCGGTAGCGGGGAACGACGACCAGACATGTCCGGCAAGGCTGATTCTCTCAAGACCATCCTGTTCGCGCTCGGTGCGAATTTCGCGATCTTCGTCGCCAAGTTCGTCGCTGCGATGCTGACCGGCTCCGGCTCGATGCTGGCGGAAGCGGTGCACTCGCTGGCTGATTGCGCCAACCAGGGCCTCCTGCTGATCGGCATGCGCCAGTCCAGGCGCGCACCGTCGGCCGAACATCCGCTCGGTTACGGCCTGGTGGTTTATTTCTGGTCGTTCCTGGTCGCGCTGCTGCTGTTCAGCGTCGGCGGCGTGTTTTCCTTCTACGAGGGCTTGCACAAGCTCGAGAATCCCGAACCCTTGCGCTGGCCTTGGCTGGCGGTCGGCGTGCTGGTGTTCGGCTTCATCGCCGAGTCGTTCTCGATGTGGGGCTGCCTGCGAGAGGTCAACAAGGCACGCGGCGGCAAGAGCCTGTGGCGCTGGTTCCGCGAGAGCCGCCAGAGCGAACTGATCGTCGTTTTCGGCGAGGATCTTGCCGCCTTGCTCGGCCTGTTGATCGCCATGGTGGCAGTGCTCACGACCGAGCTGACCGGCAATCCGCTGTTCGATGCCTACGGTTCCATTGCGATCGGAGTACTGCTTTGCATCATCGCCTACTTCGTGGCACGGGAAGTGGCCTCGCTGCTGGTCGGCAAGAGCGCCGAGGCGGATCTGCGCGAAGCGATTCGCGCGTTCGTCGACGCGCGGCCTGAAGTAGAGAAAGTCTTCAACCTGATCACGTTGCAGCTCGGCCCGGATCTCATGGTCGCGACCAAGGCGAAGATGCGCGGCGACATATCCGGCCGCGAGCTGGTCGAGGCAATCAACCGTGTCGAAGCCGCAATGAAGGCGCAATTCCCGGAAATACGCTGGTCGTTCTTCGAGCCGGATATCGAGGATTGATGACGCCCGTGCCGGCAAGTGCAGCGCGTTTCGAACGGCACCCTGGCGTTCCCCCCGCCGGTTGGGTTACGCCGCGCCGGCGAGCCCGCAACGCTCCCTGGAGCGCTTCGACGCCGATGCTCTGTCGCGAACGCGTGCCGCGGTCGCGGGCCGGACCGCAGAATGAGTCTTGATCTGTCCAATCGGAGGCCTTGAACTTGGATCCTAAAACAATGATGCCGCTGTTGCTCGGGGCGGTGATCGCATTTGCCATCTACCGCCGCGTGCGCCGCAATATCGGACGTCAGCTGCTCAGTCCGATGCGCCTGAAATGGCGCATCGGTTTGTTCGCTGTCATCGGCACGTTGGTCCTGTCCGTATCCGCGCGTGACTCCGCGTTGTGCGCTTCCATGGCTGCCGGTATCGTCGGCGGCGTGGCGCTGGGCTGGTTCGGATTGAAGCACACACAGTTCGAGGCAACGCCGCAGGGACGCTGGTACACGCCGCACACCTACATCGGCGCGTTTGTCTCGGCATTGTTCCTCGGCCGTGTCGCATACCGCTTCACCGTGCTGTATTCGACGTCGCAAGCCGTGACAGCCGATTCCGATCCGTTTGCTGCGTATCAGAAGAGTCCGCTGACGCTCGCCATCTTCGGCGTGCTTGTCGGGTACTACGTTTTCTATTACAGCGGCGTGCTGCGGCATAGCCACGATCTGCAGTCGCCGTCAGGCGACTCGCCATTGCAAGGCTGAGGATTCAGTCGCGCGACAGCCAGTCGACTCGCGCAACGCTTCTTGCATCACGCGCCAGTTGCTGCTGCAGCAGCGGCAGCGTCGCGCGCAGCTGTTCGTCGAATTTCCACGGCGCATTGACGATTACCATGCCGCAGCCGTTCAGGCGCAACGGTGAGTCATCGGCATGGACCATCAGTTCGGCGACCAGGGTCTTGCGCGCACCGTTCGCGCTGAACCAGCGCAGGAAAGGCCGCGTCGCCTCGCGTTGCTTGATCGGGTACCAGATCGCATAGATGCCGGTCGCCCAGCGCTCGAGGGCAACGGACATGGCCGCTTCGATCGCGCGGAACTCGCCGGACTGCATTTCGAATGGCGGATCGATCAGGACCAGTCCGCGCCGCTCTTTGGGCGGCAGCAGCGCGGCGAGCGCCGCGTAACCGTCGCGCTGATGCACACCGAAGCGCGTGTCGCCGGCAAACAGCAGTTTCAGCGCTGCCGCTTCGTCGGCCTGGACCTCGCACAGCACGGCGCGATCGGTGTCGCGCATCAAGTGACTTGCGATCAGCGGCGAACCGGGATAGACCGCGATCGCGCCGCCGGAATGGCCGGACAGATTCAGTGCGGTGACAAGGTCGAGGTAGGTTCGCAGCATCGGTGCCGGCGCCCCGTTGCCGAGCATGCGCACGACGCCGTCTTCGGCTTCCCGGGTCTTGCCTGCCTCGCCGCCGCGCAGGTCGTAGCGCCCGGCCCCGGCATGACTGTCGAAATAGCAGAACGGCGCCGGCTTCTCGCGCAGCGCCTGCAACAGGCCGACCAGGATCGCGTGCTTGAACACGTCGGCGAAGTTGCCGGCATGGAAGGCGTGGCGGTAGTTCATGCGTGCATGCGGGTAGAATTCATCCGTTGCAGTTTAGCAATGCCGCGGCAGCCGGGCCGGTCCGATACAGCATGAAACGACTTCCAGGCGACGTGCCGACGTTTTCGGGCTCGCGGCGGCACTTCGTGACAGGAGTGGCGCTGGGTGGCGTCGCCGCCTCGCTGGGCCTGCTGCGACCGATCCGCGCCGAGCCGGCTCGAATGCGCGTCGCCGAACTGTCCGGCAGCGAGTTCGACCTCGATATCGGCGCCACGACAGTCAACTTCACCGGCGCTGCGCGTAGCGCGACCGTGGTCAACGGCAGCCTGCCGGCACCCATCCTGCGCTGGCGCCGGGGCGATACCGTCACACTGCGCGTGCGCAACTCGCTGCTGACCACGAGTTCGATCCACTGGCACGGCATCGTGCTGCCGGCCGACATGGACGGCGTACCCGGGTTGAGTTTCATGGGCATCGCGCCGCAATCGAGCTATACGTACCGCTTCCGCGTCAACCAGTCCGGTACCTACTGGTACCACAGTCACTCGCGCTTCCAGGAGCAGACCGGTTTGTACGGCGCCATCGTGGTCGAGCCGCGCGACGGCGATCGACTGCGCGCCGATCGCGACCATGTCGTGCTGCTTTCGGACTGGAGCGACAGCGACCCCGAGCACCTCTACGCGACGCTGAAGAAGCAGAGCAACTATTACAATTTCGCCCAGCCGACGGCAGCCGACTTCCTGCGCGATGCCGGTGCGAACGGAATAAGCGCTGCGCTCGATCGCCGCGCGATGTGGAATCGCATGCGCATGGATCCGAGCGATCTGTCCGACGTATCGGGCCATGCCTATACGTACCTGATGAACGGCGCGACCCCGGCGGCTAACTGGAGCGGCGTATTCGCGCGCGGCGAGCGCGTGCGCCTGCGCTTCATCAACGGTGCATCGATGACGTTTTTCGACGTGCGTGTGCCAGGCCTGAAGTTGACGGTCGTCGCGGTCGACGGGCAGGACGTCGAGCCGGTGACGGTAGACGAATTCCGCCTCGGTCCCGCCGAAACCTGCGACGTCATCGTTGCGCCAGACGATGAGCGCGCATACACGATATTCGCGCAGGCGATGGATCGCTCGGGCTACGCGCGCGGCACGCTGGCGCCGCGCGATGGCATGCAGGGCGACGTGCCGGCGCTTGATCCGCGCCCGCTGCTGGGCATGGTCGACATGATGGGCGACATGGGCATGCCGGGCAGGAATCATGGCTCGATGCCGATGAAAGGCGCAGAAGGCAGTTGCGGCGCCGGCATGCCGGGCATGAATGCGAAAGCTGCGGCGCCGTCGCTTGCGACCGGGCCGGGCATTGACATGACCGTGGCGACGCCGCGCACAAACCTCGACGATCCCGGCATCGGCCTGCGCGACAACGGCCGGCGCGTGCTGACCTATGCTGACCTGCATACGAGTGGTCCGGCGATCAGCCGCGACGCGCAGCGCGAGATCGTGCTGCACCTCACCGGCCACATGGGCCGCTACATCTGGTCGTTCGACGGCCAGAAATTCTCCGACGCCGCGCCATTGCGGCTGCGTCACGGCGAACAGGTGCGCATCACGCTGGTCAACGACACGATGATGACGCATCCGATCCACCTGCACGGCATGTGGAGCGAGCTCGAGACGTCACAGGGCGAATTCCTCGTGCGCAAGCACACGGTCGTCGTCCAGCCGGCGCAGAAACTCAGCTATCGCGTCAGCGCCGATGCGATCGGCCTCTGGGCCTATCATTGCCATCTGCTCTACCACATGGAAGCCGGCATGTTTCGCGAAGTCGTCGTCGCGTGAGTACGATGCGGCGTCGCGCTATGCCCGGGCGCGTGCTGGCGATGGCATGGGGGATGATGTTCTCACTGCAGGCTCCGGCGCAGCAGGATGATGCGGATCTCGACGCGCATGTCCCGCCGCCACCGCCCGCGCGACCAATGCCGCCGATGTCGGACCAGGAAATGGGTCGCGTCATGGACATGCATGATGATCCGCTGCTGGGCATGGTCAAGCTGGACCAGTTCGAACTCGCGCAGGGTGACGGTGCCTCGGCGACGGACTGGGAAGCCGAAGCCTGGATCGGGCACGACTTCGACAAGTTCTGGCTGCGCAGCGAAGGCGAGCGCGCGAGCGGAACGACCGACACGCGCATCGAAGCGTTCTGGGATCACGCATTTGCGAGCTACTGGGACTGGCAGCTCGGCGCACGGCACGATTTCGGCAGCGGCCCGAATCGCGACTGGGCAGCGTTCGGCGTGCAGGGTATTGCACCGTACTGGTTCGAGATCGAGGCGATGGCATACGTCGGCGATGCCGGCCGCGCGGCGTTGCGCCTGCGCGCAGAGTACGAATTGTTGCTGACGCAACGGCTGATCCTGCAACCCGAATTCGAAGCCAACCTGTACGGCAAACGTGATCCGGCCCGTGGCGTTGCCGACGGCCTGTCCGATGCCGATCTGGGACTGCGGCTGCGCTACGAGATTCGCCGTGAACTTGCTCCCTACATCGGCGTCGTCTGGAAGCGCCGCTTCGGTGATTCCGATTTTGCCGGGCACCCGGGCGGCATGACCCAATTCGTCGCCGGACTGCGTATCTGGTTCTAGCGTCACCTACCCCGGGCTTCCCGCCGAGGGAGTCGGGATGATGTTGTCGATCATGCAATAGCCCTCCCCTTCAAGAGGAGGGTTGGGCGGGAATGGTGTTGCGAACATTCAGAAAAGTGCAGCGCATTTTTCCGTCGACGGGAGCTGCAGGCGAACAATTCCACGCCTTGACTCAGCCGACCAGAACCGACGTCATCGCCAGTGAACTGGTGACCGCGTCGTTGAAAATGTGGATTTTGTCGCCTTCTGTGCGTGCGCCGAGCGCGTACAGCAGCGGCAGATAGTGCTCAGGAGTCGGGATGCCCAGTGCGACATCGGCGCCGAGCGTATGCCAGTCGGCCAGCGCCGCGGTGTCGCCGGCTTCGATGCGTTCGCGCAACAGCGCGTTGGCGCGTTCCGCCCACGCTGCCGGTGCCGTGGCGTTGCGGAAATCGAACAGGCGCAGGTTGTGCACAATGTTGCCACTGCCGAGAAGCAGCACGCCTTCCTCACGCAGCGGCGCGAGCTCACGCGCGAGATCCACGTGGAAGGGCCCGGGCTGTGCAGGGTCGAGGCTCAACTGCACGACCGGAACGTCCGCATCCGGATACATGATGCGCAGCACGCTCCATGCGCCGTGATCGAGGCCCCAGTCGGACGTGACGTGGACCTGCGCGCCCTTGACCAGCGTCGCCACCCGCCTTGCCAGTGGCGGATCGCCCGGTGCCGGATAGCGCACGTCGAACAAGGCCTGTGGAAAACCGCCGAAGTCGTGGATCGTTTCGGGCCGCTCGACCGCGCACACGCCGACACCGCGCGTCTGCCAATGTGCCGAGACGCAAAGGATCGCCTTCGGTTTCGCCATCGACTGCGCCACGTCACGCCAGCCGCGCGTCCAGGAATTTTCCTCGATCGCATTCATCGGCGAACCGTGGCCGACGAACAGGGCGGGCAGGGGGCGTTGTGTTGTCGGAAGCGTCATTTTCACTGACTCGGTGGCGGAGCACTACTATATCGATGCGCCAGCACGCACGTTCAAGCGATGGGATGTTCGAACCACATGCAATCGACCGCGACACCTGAAAGCAAAAGGCCTGACGCGGAATCCGCCAGACAGCCGCGTGTCGTCGTCATCGGCGGTGGCCCGGCCGGCTTGATGGCGGCCGAGGTCGCCGGTGCGGGCGGCGCCCAGGTGCACGTCTACGAACGCCTCGGGTCGGCCGGACGCAAGTTCCTGGTAGCCGGAAAGGGCGGCCTCAACCTTACCCATGGCGAGGGCATCGACGCCTTTGCCGGACGCTATGGCGCGCGCCGGCACGAGATCGCACGCTGGCTCGCACACTTCGATGCTGCCGCGATTCGCGATTGGGCGCGCGCACTGGGCGTCGAAACGTTCGTTGGCAGCTCCGGCCGCGTCTTCCCGCGCGACCTGAAGGCAGCGCCGTTACTGCGCGGCTGGCTACGGCGCCTGCGCGCGAGCGGCGTCGCCTTTCACGTGCAGCATCGCTGGCTCGGCTGGAGCGAAGACGGCGCACTGCGCTTTGCAAACGTCGACGGTGAACGGCGCGTAGCAGCCGACGCCGTCGTTCTTGCGCTCGGCGGTGGCAGTTGGCCGGTGCTCGGCTCGGACGGGTCGTGGGTCTCGGTGCTTGCCGATCGCGGTGTGGCGATCGCACCGCTGCAACCGTCGAACTGCGGCTTCGACGTCGGTTGGAGCGAACATTTTGCGCAGCGCCACGCCGGTCATCCGCTCAAGCCGGTGAGCGTCGAATGGAGCGACGACGAGGGCCGCATCGCGCGTCAGCAAGGCGAATTCGTCGTCACGGCAACCGGCGTCGAGGGCAGCCTGATCTATGCGTTGAGCGGTCCGCTGCGCGATGCGATCACGGCACATGGCCGCGCGCAGATTCGGCTCGATCTCGCTCCGGGCCGCGACGAACAACGCCTGGCCAGCGATCTTGCTCGTCCGCGCGGCAGCCGCTCGACCAGCGAACATTGGCGCCGGCACGCCGGCATCGAAGGCGTCAAGGCCGGGCTGCTCCGCGAAGTGCTGTCGAAGGCCGAGCAGCAGGATTCCGCGCTAGTCGCCCGGACGCTGAAGGCGCTGCCGCTCACGCTGAAAAAGCCGCGGCCGATTGCCGAGGCGATCAGCAGCGCCGGCGGCGTGACGTTCGCAGCGCTCGATGAGAGCCTGATGTTGCGGAAAGTTCCGGGCGTGTTCTGCGCCGGGGAAATGATCGACTGGGAAGCGCCGACCGGCGGCTATCTGCTGACGGCCTGCCTTGCCAGTGGCCGCATCGCCGGAGCCGGCGCCGCGCACTGGTCACACCAGTTGTGTCGCGATCCTCAGTGAGGCGCCAGCCAGCAGGCTACCGATGATCGTCGCGGCGAGGACATCGCTCGGGTAGTGCAGACCGAGCACGACGCGCGATATCGCCACGAGCAGAGTGAACGTCACGAGCAGCGGTGCCAGCAACGGGAAGTAAGCCAGTGCGACCAGCGAAAATGCGACGGCATGCAGTGTGTGCCCGGAAGGAAAGCTGAATTCGTCGAGCGGCGCGACGTGGGCCACGATCTCGCGGTGCGCACGGAATGGTCGCGGGCGGCGCGTCCAGCGCTTCAGCAGGCGGTACAGCATCGCGGCCGCAAGTCCGGTCAGGGCCATGTGCAGCGCGGCGATTCGGCCGCGCGCGCCGCACAGCGCAATGGCCGCCATCAGCGTGTACCAGAAGGCGCCGTCACCGAGTCGGCTGACGATGCCGAAGAATCCGATCAGTGCACGCTGCGCTGCCCAACGGTTCCAGCGCAGGCACCAGCGCCACTCGCCGCTGTGGCGCTCGAACGTCTGCCAGCGCTGCGGTGCGCTCACGGCGTGCTCCTCAGGATTCGCACGTCGGTGGTCGAAGTGCCCGTGTTCTGCGTCGCCGTGCCAATGGTGGCGGCTTTTGCATTGTTGCAGCCGGGCCGATTGCCGAGTGCGGCCAGCGCAGCGATGAAGCCCGTGGTGACGGTCTGCTGATCGAGCGACACGACGGCGGCACGTGCGGCCGTACGCGCGTGTCGATCATGCCGTGCGGCGAGGTCGCATGCGGCGTCGACGAACGCGTCTTCGTCGCCGACCGCGACGCGACGTCCGCACGCCTCGGTCAGACGTTCGCGCGCGGCACCATAGTCGAATGCGACCGTCGGCAACCCGCTGGCGAGCGCTTCGAGCGTCACGTTGCCGAACGTTTCGGTCAGGCTCGGGAAGACAAACAGGTCGGCGCTGGCGTAATGGCGCGCCAGTTCGTCGCCGCGCTGCACGCCGGCAAAGATGAAGTCCGGGTTCTGTGCAGCCAGCGCCGCGCGGGCCGGCCCGTCGCCGACCCAGACGTAACGCGCCGTGGGTGCGAGCTTCTGGATCGCGCGAAAGCTGCGCACGGCCAGCGGCAGGTTTTTCTCCGCTGCGATGCGGCCGACGTAGATCACGGCCAGCTGGTCGCGCGCGATGCCCCATTGCGCGCGCAACGACACATCGCGACGTTCTGGATGGAACAAGGCTGTGTCGACCGCGCGCGGCAACCGCACGACATTGCCGAAGCCGCGTCCGGCCAGAAAATCGGCCAGTTCCACGGTCGGAACGAATGTCGCGGCGCCGATCCGATGGAAGCAGCGCAACCATGCAAACACGACCGGCGTCAGCGCGCCGAGGCCGTAGTGGCGCATAAAGGCATCGAAGCGCGTGTGGAAGCCGGTGCTGGCAGGGATGCCCAGTGCACGCGCAGCGCGCAGCGCGGACCAGCCCAGCGGACCTTCGGTCGCGACATAAATTGCGTCCGGACGTTGCTGCCGCCAGAGGGCGCGCAGGCGCTGCGCGGCCGGCAAGCCGAACTGCAATCCGGGGTAGCGCGGCAGGCGCATGCCGCGCACGAGCTTGATCTCGACGCCGCCTTCGGCCACGGGCACGGCGGCATCGCTGTGCTGCCGCGGCCGGATCAGCTGCACCGTGTGGCCGGCCTCGGCCAATCCGTGCGCAAGTCCAGCGACCGTCAGCGCGACGCCGTTGATCTCGGGCGAATAGGTTTCCGTGACGATGGCGACGCGCATGCACGCACTCCTCGAGTGCGTGCACCGTAACCATGTGACCTTAAAAGTGGATTACCGTAAAATGTCGCAACGGTGACAGTGCGTGCCGAGCCGATGCGGCTGATTGCGTCAGCGCCCGATCAGCGACTTGCGCAGCTTCGAGAACAGGCCGCCGCTGTTTTCCGCTTCCGAATAGCGCGGCTGACGGCGCTCGGTTTCGAGTGCATGGATCGCCTCGTAGGCGTTGATGACGTCGAACACCTCGGACATCGGCGCGCCGCTGACGGCGGCTATCTCGTTGAGCTTGGCCATGTCGCGCATCACGTTGCCGATTCGCGCATGGGTCGGCAAGTCCGTTTCGACCAGCGTGCCGTCCTTCAGCTTGTAACGGCCGCCAGGATCCAGGTGCGCCGCGAGCCGTCCGCCGGACTGCACCAGCGTCGCCAGCCAGATCAGTCGCGAATACGGCTGCGCCGGGTGCTTCTCGCGGATCTGCGCCAGTTCGGTAGTCGTCAGCGAGTGCCAGTCGCGCTGCGGCAAGGCCTGCTTGCAGTACGGAACCAGGGCCTGCAGCGAATTGGAACTGTAGTGAAACACGCGCGACTTCGGGTCGAGCGTGAGCGACGGCGAACCCTTCAGCGCCAGCGTCGCCGGGCCGCCGAGAAGGTTGCCGCGCAGATAGTCGCGCAGGGTGGTCGGCGCCAACGTCGGCGCCGGTTCCTGGATCGGCGGTGTCGAGAAATTGATTTCGCCGGACGGGCGGTCCGGGCGGGACCGCAGGCCACCGCCGGAATCGGCCACGCGTTTTTCGCTGCGCGCCGTCATGCGATGGGCGGATTCGATCGTCGTGTCTTCCTTCAACTCCAGCGGTACCGAGGAAGTCGCCTTGGCGGCCATCGATTCGGGTCGGAGCAGGTCGTCGAGTCCCTGCGCCGGTTTGGTCTCGCGCTGCTGACCGCTCTCCAGGTGCAGTTCGACTTCCTGGATCTCCTCGGCCGGAGTCAGTTCCTCGAGGTCATAGAAATTCTGCGCATTCGGTATGATCGCGCCGGCGCCTTCGAATTCACTGGCTGCGCCGACTTCGTTCAACAGTTCGGAAACGCTTTCGAGTTTCAGCGGGCGCGCCAGGCGCAATTCGCCATCACGCAGTTCGTCGCTGCCGAGCACGGCGCAGCGCTTGCCGCTGTTGAATGCACGTTGCCGCGCCATCTGGCCGGCGAACGTCGCCGGATCGGCGATGATGAGATCGGCTTTGTCCTCGGTGCCCCAGCGCCACATGTGCGACAGATGGTCGATCGCCGCGCGTCGCATCAGCAAACGCAGGTGCGCTTCGTCCTCGTCGCTGAGGCCGATGACGACCAGATACTTGTCAGTGGTCACGGTCCGCTGTCCCCGGTTCCCGACTTTGCGGCAGGATTTCTCCTTACGGTCTTGATATTACTGCAAAACCGGCTGCAAACGTAGACCGCCTTTCTGACAGGATTCTTACAGGCGTTGCCCGAAGGGCAGGGCGACGCCGGGGCGCCTACCTAGCGCGTGATCGTTTCAGCAACCGGCGGGTGCGGCGACCCGATCTCCGCCTTGGCGACCGGCGCCGGTGAGGCCGGAGGCGAACCGGTGGCGCGCGACTGCTGCTGCATGGCCCACAGCGCGGCATAACGCCCGCCGTGTGCCAGCAGGTCGCGGTGGCGACCACGCTCGACGATATGTCCCTGGTCGAGCACGAGGATTTCGTCGGCGTCGACGATCGTCGACAGGCGGTGGGCGATGATCAGCGTCGTGCGTTCGCGCGCGATCTCGGTCAACTCGCCCTGGATGATCTTCTCGGTGCGCGTGTCCAGTGCGCTGGTTGCCTCGTCGAAGACCAGAACCGCCGGCCGCTTGAGCAGCGTGCGCGCGATCGCAACGCGCTGCTTTTCGCCGCCGGACAACTTCAGACCGCGTTCGCCGACGCCGGTCTCATAGCCTTTCGGCAGGCTTTCGATGAAAGCGTGGATGTGCGCGGCCTTGGCCGCTGCGATGATTTCCTCGCGCCTGGCATCCGGACGTCCGTAGGCGATGTTGTAGTAGATCGTGTCGTTGAACAGCACGGTATCCTGCGGCACGATGCCGATCGCCGCGCGCAGCGAATCCTGCGTGACGTTGCGAATGTCCTGGCCATCGAGGCGGATCGAGCCGGCGCTGATGTCGTAGAAGCGATACATGAGCCGCGCCAGGGTGGATTTTCCGGCGCCGGTCGTGCCGACCACGGCGACGGTCTTGCCGGCAGGAATCGAAAAGTCCACGTCGTGCAGGATGTGGCGGTCCGGATCGTAGTCGAACGAGACGTGCTCGAAGCGCACTTCGCCTCCGCGCACGACCAGTGCCTTGGCATCGGGCGCATCGCGGATCTCCTGCGGCTTGTCGAGCAGCGCGAACATGCGCTCGATGTTGATCAGTCCCTGCTTGACCTCGCGATAGACCACGCCGAGGTAGTTCAGCGGGATCGACAACTGGATCAACCAGGCGTTGACCAGCACCAGGTCGCCGACGCTCAGCGTTCCGGCAACGACGCCGGCGGCGGCGCGCCACATCAGCAAGGTCAAGCCGGCCGCGATGATGCATGCCTGGCCGATGTTGAGCACGGCAAGCGTCTTGAGGCTCTTGACCGTAGCTTCCTCGTATTGCTTCAGCGCAAAGTCGAAACGGTGCAACTCGTGTTGCTCGTTGCCGAAGTACTTGACCGTCTCGTAGTTCAGCAGCGAATCGACCGAACGCGCATTGGCTTCGGTATCGGCCTCATTCTTCGCGCGGTAGTAGCGCAGGCGCCATTCGGTGACCGAAAACGTGAAGGCGACATAGGCGGCCAGCGTCGTCAGCGTGATCAGCGCGAACCAGATGTCGTAATGCACGATCAGGATGGTCGAAACGACGACGATTTCGAACAAGGTCGGCAGGATCGTGTAGATCGTCCAGTCGAGCAGGTCGGTGATCGATACCATGCCGCGTTCGACATCGCGCGCAACGCCGCCGGTGCGGCGGTCGAGATGGAAGCGCAGGCTCAGCGCGTGCAGGTGCGAAAACACGCGCAGCGTGACTTCGCGCGACGTACGTGCCAGCACGCGCGCGAACACGACCTGGCGCAGTTCCTGGAACAACGACGTCGACAGGCGCAGTGCCCCGTACGCGAGCAGCAGCAGCGCGGGAATCGTCAGCAGGGTCAGCTTCAGATCGAGACGATCGACCAGCTGCTTGAGAATGACCGGAACACTGATGTTCGCCAGCTTCGCGGCCACGAGCAGGATCAGCGCGATGACGACGCGCTGCCGGTAGTGCCAGACATACGGCATCAACCGGCGCATCGTTGCGTACAGGGTGGCAGGCGGCGTTTCGGGGGTCACTGATGGCAGATGGGGGTTGAGGTCGTTTTCACAAGAACTTCTGTTCCAGGCGCGGCTCTGCCTCTGGGATGCCGTTGCGTAGCACGACTTTGCTCAATTGCAGTCGAACCTATCGCGGATGCACCGCACCGCGAACGGCGCCGGGATCCACGAATCCGTCGATCCTCGGACTGTCTCGCGAGGGGTGTAACTCATCTAGACGGCGGGGTTGCGCAAAAGATTTGCGAGAAGTTCATCTGGCGGTGTGAGCCAGAGAAGAAAAAAGTCTCTGGCAAGTTTCCTTCGTCGAATACTCCAACGGAAAGGCGCAATGATTTGACGGGCCCTCTCCATGCTGGCACGAGGGCGCGCATCCCTCGCTCCGAGATTTCTCAGTGGGACAAATCCAGCGAATAAATCGCCGTGCCGTCGCCGTTGTCCCTGATCTGGGTGACATTGTCGATTCCGGCTGCACGTGCTATGTCGAGTTTGCCCGCGGCGGACTTGAACGTGACGGGACCTGCGGTCCGGACTTTCGCGAAGCGCCAGTTGTGGTCGTTGCCGAAGCGTGCGCGCGTGATCTGGCGCGTGTCGCGGATGTAGGCGATCAGCACATCGCGGTTCAGATCGGGCGACGGAATCACGACGTTGCCGCCGTCCAGACCGGGGAAGTTGCCGCCGCCGCTGGCGCGATAGTTGTTGGTCGCGACGATGAACGGCTGGTCGGGGCGCACAGGCTGGCCGCGATAGCGCAGTTCGACGATGCGTTCACCAAGCGGTCTGGTCACGTCGATGACGTAGGCAAGGTCGCCCTGCAGCACGTCGAACAGATAGGTCGGAACGTGCGCGTTGAGCAGCTCCTGCGCCTCGGCCTTGTTCGGATCGATACGGTTGAACCAGCCCGCCGACTTTTCCAGCCAGGCCTTGACGCCGGCGCCGTCGATCTTCACCGCGTTGAGCGTATTCGGATACAGATACAGGTCGGCAGCGTGGTTGATTGCCAGCGGGCCGGCCTTCACGTCGGTGTAGTCCTTGGCGCCGCCGAATCCGGCCTTGAAGACCGAGGTCGCGGCCAGCACCGGTATGCCGGCGAGTTGCGGCATGTTCGCCTTTATATACTTTTCCACATAGTCGCGTTCTGCTGCGTTGACGATCTGCAGCGCCGAGGTATCGCCGGCGGCGACGAAGTAGGTGCTCATGTCGAAATCACTGCTTCCGATCGGCGTTTTCACGTAGGCGATCGTGCCTTCGTGCTCGGGCCGGACCAGCGGCGCTATGTCGGGATCGGCGGCGACGTAGCTGCGGTCCGGCCTGCGGACCGAGCGCACCTCGGCGTGCGTGGCGCCGCGGTCGACCTGCCAGCGTCCATCGGTGAAGTCGAGCGACAGTTCGATGACGCCGATGTTCGAGCCATAGAAGTTGCCCATGACGGCCGGCACGCCGCGCACGAAGCCGCGCTCGTTGTCGACCTCCGGCAAATGCGCGTAGCGCGACTTCGGATCGGTCGGGTTCGGAAAGATCGCATGCGAATGACCGAGCAGCATCGCGTCGATGCCTGGCACCGCGGCCAGATGCCAGGCGGCGTTCTCGGTGCCGGTCGACCGGTACGGCGAGACATCGATGCCGCCGTGCACGATCGCGATGACCAGGTCGACGCCGGTCTTGCGCAGCTCCGGCACGTACTTCTGCGCTGCCTCGACGACACCCATGACGCTGACCTTGCCCTCGAGGTTGCGCTTGTCCCATTCCATGATGCCGGGCGGCGTGAATCCGATCAGGCCGATGCGCAGCGTGACGTCGCGCGCCGCGCCGTCCGGTGTTCTGGCGTGGAACGTTCGCGTCAATATGCGCCACGGCGCGTACAGCGGCTTGCCGTCCTTGGTGTTGAAGACGTTCGACAGCACCAGCGGGAAGCGCGGACCCTTGCACGTTTCGACCGGCACGCCGGCGACGTTGTAGGGCGTGCCGGTGACCTGGCTCAGGAACTTCAGTCCGTAGTTGAACTCATGATTGCCGATCGTGCCGGCATCGTAGCCGACGGCATCCATGGACTTGTAGATCGCCAGCTCGCTGTCGCACGTCAACGGCTTGACCAGCGCCTGCCAGTCGGCCAGCGCAGTGCCTTGCACGGTATCGCCGGCGTCGAACGTCAGGCTGTTTTCGAATTCGCTGCGGGCAGCAAGGATCAGCTCGGCCGCGCGCTCGAATCCGATGTTTTTGTCCTCGGCCAGCTTGAAGTAATCGTAGCTGAGCACGTTCGCATGCAGGTCGGTCGTTTCCAGCAGCGCCAGTTGCAGATGGCTGCCGGGCATCGGCGCGGGTGCACCGCTCTTTTCGTTGCCCGTGCCGGCACACCCGGCCAGCGTGAGCAGGACGGTGATCAGGAGCGGTCGGGCGACCGGGCGGCGATCGGACATGAGAGTGCCTCGTGCGGAAAGTGCACAGTTTAGCGTGCGATCCCGCCGCAATGACGAGCGCCGATGCGCGTCGTCGTTAAGATTCGTAAGGCCGAACGCCGGCGTCGTGGAGTTGCACGGGCGGTGCAGGGGCGCCTTCTGCTAATCTGTCGCCCCGCTTTTGCCTCATTCGATCGATGACCGTACGCACGCGCTTCGCCCCGAGCCCGACCGGTTACCTGCACATCGGCGGTGCCCGCACGGCCTTGTATTGCTGGCTCGAGGCGCGCCGGCGCGGCGGCACATTCATCCTGCGCGTCGAGGACACCGACCGCGAGCGTTCGACCGAGTCGGCGGTCAAGGCGATCATCGACGGCATGAGCTGGCTCGAGTTGAGCCACGACGAAGGCCCGTACTACCAGACCCTGCGCAGGGAGCGCTACCGTCAGGTCGCCGAAGAGATGGTCAAGGCCGGCAAGGCCTATTACGCCTACGAAAGCAGGGACGAGCTCGACAAGATGCGAGCGCAGCAGATGGAGCAGGGCGTCAAGCCGCGCTACAACGGTTACTACCGCGAGCGCAACGAGCCGTTGCGCGATGACCCGAATCGCGTGATCCGCTTCAAGAACCCGAGCGGCGGATCGGTCGTGTTCACCGACAAGGTCAAGGGCCGCATCGAGTGGAGCAACGACGAACTCGACGATCTGGTCATGTTCCGCTCGGATGGTTTCCCGACCTATAATTTCGCCGTCGTCGTCGACGACATCGACATGGCGATCACCGAGGTGATCCGTGGTGACGACCACGTCAACAACACGCCGCGCCAGATCAATATCTACCACGCGCTCGGCGCCAAGGTGCCGGAATTCGCGCATCTGCCAATGATCCTCGGCGCGGACGGACAGAAGCTGAGCAAGCGCCACGGTGCGGTCAGCGTGCTGCAGTACCGCGACGACGGCTTCCTGCCGCACGCACTCCTGAACTACCTCGTGCGGCTGGGCTGGTCGCACGGCGACCAGGAAATCTTCTCGCGCGAGCAGATGGTGCAGCTGTTCGACATTGGCGACGTCAACAAGGCGGCCGCGCGCTTCGACACGGAAAAGCTCAAGTGGCTGAACCAGCATTACCTCAAGCACGACGATCCGCTCGAAGTCGCGCCGCACCTCGAATGGAACCTGCGCATGCAGGGGCTCGATCCGGCTCACGGTCCGGCGCCGGCGGACGTCGTAGTCGCCCTGCGTGATCGCGCGCATACGCTGCGCGAAATGGCCGAGAAAGCGTCGGTCTGGTACGGGCCGATCACGCACTGGGACGACGCCGCGATCGCCAAACACCTGAAGTCGGCTACTGCCGCGCCTGCGCTGAAGGCGGTGCATGAGCAACTCGCTGCATTGAAAGAGTGGGAAGTGGAAAATGTGCACACGGCGATCGAAGCTGCCGCTGTGGCGATCGGCGAAGGCATGGGCAAGGTCGCGCAGCCGCTGCGCGTGGCCATGACCGGAACACAGGTGTCGCCGTCAATCGATCACACGGTCTACCTCGCCGGGCAGGAGCGCGCGCTCGAGCGCATCGACGACGCGCTGGCCAGAGCTGGCGCGTAGCGACCATGGCCTGCGATCTCGCCTCGCTCGCAACGGCCGATTCCAGCGACCCCGAACAGTTGCTGCAGCTGCTCGGCCAATGCACGCAGACGCTGTCAGACCCGCGCCTGTGGTTCTGGGCAATCGTCATCACGATCATCTGCGCCGCGGTCGGGGCGATGATCGGCAGACGCAAGAACGCCGTCGTGCGCGACGCCATCCTCGGCGCAGCGCTCGGTCCGATCGGCTGGATCATCTCGCTTTGTCTGCCGGCATCGAAGCCGAAGCCGCTGTGCCCGGCGTGCAAGCGCGCGGTCGAACCGGGTGATGCGCATTGCCGTCATTGCGGAGCGAAGCTGAAGGCGTCCTGACGCGATCGTGATGCGCTGCCGCATCGATTTCCTGATCGGCAGTTGCAAGACGTCGCCCGCGCAAAATCGATCGCGAACGCATCGATCTCTCCCGGTGCGGGTAACGGCAAACACGGCAATCGTCGCGGAGGACCGCATGGCTGCGGGAAAGCTGCGCTCGCTGAACGACAGCAGCTTGATCCCGTGCGGACCGCACCCATGTTTGGAGTTATGATCCGCCCGGGCAACGAGTAGCCTGTCATGTCCGCCAAGCCTGCGCACGCCGAACAGCATCATCACACGCACAACGCCAAGGCGTTCGTGCGCGAGGTGTCGGTTGCGTGCGAGAAGCGCGGGCTGCGCCTGACCGAAATCCGCCTGCAGGTGCTCGAACTGATCGCCGCGTCGGACAAGCCGGTCAAGGCCTACGATCTGCTCGACCGGCTCAAGGACGACCGCAGCAACGCCGCGCCGCCGACGGTGTATCGCGCGCTCGATTTCCTGCTCGAGAACGGCTTCATCCACAAGCTCGAATCGATCAACGGCTACGTCAGCTGCCATCATCCGAGCGTCGCCCATCATGTGCCGTTCCTGATCTGCGACGAATGCGAATCGGCGACCGAGATCTGCGACGAGCGCGTGGCGAAGCTGCTCGGCGATCAGGCCAAGGCGCTCGGCTTCCGCGCGCGCGCGCAAACGCTCGAAGTGCACGGCAAGTGCAAACGCTGCAGCGCGGTTTGAATTGACGGCACGCAGCAACCCGAAGCCAGTACGTCGCTTCCGCTCAAAAATCCTTTGTCACGCCGACATACAATCCGCTTCGCGCCCCGTATTGCGGAGCACCGACGCCGATGCCGGAGCCGTCGCGGATTTCATAAACCTGATCGGTCGCGTTGATCAGCGCGAGGCGGATATTGGTCCGGCCGATTTCCGGCAGATTGAAATCGCGGCTCGCCGACAGGTTGACCTGGTAGTAGGCCGGCAGGTGCGCGGTGTTGGCGAAGTCGGCGCGCAAGCCAGAGCCGTAGAGGAAATCGGCACCGAGACGCGTTCCGTTCCAGTTGTAGCTGACGCCTCCCGATCCGGTCAGGCGCTGGTCGTGATCCAGGTGCACCCAATGCGTGGCGATGTACGCCAGTTCGTCAGGATCGAAATTGTACTGGCCGGTCACCACGTCCTTGCCGAGCGCGCGGCTCCACGAGACGTTGAGATACGTGCTCCAGTTTCCGCTCGTATAACTTGACGAAAATTCCAGGCCGCGCACGCGTCCCTGCGCATAGTTGAACGGCGAGAAGATCAGTGCGGCGCCGAACTGCCCTTCGTCGAGCAGGTTGTGCACCTTGCGGTAATACGCATCGAGTCCGATGGTGAAGTCATCGCCAATCTTCTGTTCGATGCCGGCATCGAAGTAGTTCGAGCGTTCGGACAATGTCTGTGCGTTGACGTTGCCAGGCAGCTGGTTGGTCGTACCCTGGAACAGCGCGATGTCGGTCGGCGAAATCAACTCCGTCGGCGGCGGCGTGAAGTAGCGCGCATAGCCGGCATGCAGCGTGGTCGAATCGGTCGCCTGCCAGACGAAGCCGAGGCGCGGACTGAGCTGGCCTTCGTGCACGTAGGCGTCGACCTGGTCGGCGCGCGCGCCGTAGTTCATGGTCAACGCGTCGGTCAGGTTCCATTGGTCCTGCAGGTACACGCCGTAGGTGCGTGCATCGATGTGAGCGGCATCGTCGACGATCGTGATCGGCGTGCCGGCAAGCTGGTTGCCGTCGGCGTCGGCCGGGAATACCTGCGAGACGCTGTTGCTGACGGGGTGCTCGCTGCTCGCATAGATACCGTAGCGCAGCGTATGACTGCCGCCGAGGACCGGTGTCGAGAAGTCGGCCTGCAGCGTATCGGCGCGATTGCTGCGCTCGATCGTGCCGGCGACACCGTTGAAGATCAGGTCGCCGACCGGATCGGGCCGGTAGTCGATGCTCGAGTAGCGCTGGCCGATCGACAGCTGATAGCCGGTCGTTCCGAATGTGCCCTGCAGCGCGAGCACGCCGAAGCGCGTGACTTCGCGTTGGCGTTCGTCCAGTACGGCCGAATCGAAGCTGTCGACGCCGGCTAGTGTGTAGACGGGCAGTTGACCCGGATTGTCCGGAATCTGGAAACGGTTGTTGGCGGTACCGAACATGAAACTCAGGCGCGTGTCGTCGTCGAGCAGGTACGAGATATAGCCGAAACCCTTGCTCTGATCGGTGTGATCGTGGATCGGATCGCGCGATGCGGTTGGATTTTCGATGCCGGCGTCGCTTTCGAGGAAATTGCCGGTGACGAACCAGCTCCAGCGATCCTGGCTGCCGTACAGCGAAAATTCCGGATTCCACGTGCCGAACGATCCGGCGGTCAGGCCGACGCTGCCGCCGCTGCTGTCCGGTGCAGGGCGGGCCGTGATGTCGACGATGCCGGCCGTGCGATAGCCGTATTGGGCCGGCAGCGCGCCGGTCAGCAATTGCATGCGCTCGATCACGCGTGCATCGAGGGTCTGGCCAAACCCGCCGATGCTTTCGGGAATGATGATGCCGTTGATGCGGTACTGCAGATCGGCGTGATCGCCGCGCACGTGCAGCTGGCCAAAGGAATCCTGCACGACGCCGGGTGCCTGCAGCAGTACCTGGTTCAATGGCGTCGCGTCGCCGAGCGGTAACTGCTCGACGGTCTGGCGCTCGAAAAGGTATTGGCTTGCGCCGATTGCCGGCGAGAGCTGTTCGCGCGAACGGTCGAGGCTGGCGCGGACCTCGACCGTATTGAGGGTATCGGCAGGCGCCGGGGGCCCGGCTTGGTCATTTGCGTTCACGGCAGTCGCAAGCGCTGCCTCATCGTTGGTGGCGGTTTGGGCGGCCTGCGCGGCAGGCGACGTCGGAGCATGGCTGGCCAGCGTCGCGGCCAGGGCAATCACGGGAATCGTCTTCATCGGGTGTCTCTTGCCGAGGTAGGAGGTTATGTTATAACATAACATTCAAGAGAATCGTCCAACGGCCAAAAGTCATGCTCTCGACACTTGAATTGCAGCGTTCCGCCGGCATTACTGCGCAGTCACCAACGTTATGTTATAACTTAACCATGCAGCTCCAGTCCGCCCCGCATCCGCACGATCCGGCCAGCCGCCATGGTCTTGCGCAGGTTGCCGACCGCGTCGGCGCCACGGCGTCGTTCCTGTGTGCGCTGCACTGCGCGGCGCTGCCGTTCGTCTTTGCGCTGTTGCCGGCATTGGGATTGGGATTTCTTGCCGATCACGCTTTCGAGCGCTGGTTCATCGCGTTCGCGACCGTGCTGGCAACGACGATGCTGGTGCGCGGCTACCTGCGGCATCGTGTGCCGTTCGCGTTGGCGCTGCTGCTGCCTTCGCTCGTGCTGCTCTGGCTTGGCGGCTACGTCTACGATTTCGAATCGGCCGGCGGCTGGCATGCCGCACTGGTGGCACTGGGCGGCTCGGGTGTTGCGCTTGCGCACATCATCAACCTGCGTCTGGCACATGCCCATGCGCACGACGCGTGCTGCCAGCCGAATGCGATTGTGTAACGCCGGCCATCTCCCCTAACATCAACCACCATCCCTCGATCGACGGGGAATCGTTGAGGTCGGTGCCGCTGTGGCTGATGCTTCCGAGGCCCAACGTCGAGGCATGCGGCTCGTGATCCACACCAGGAATCAGCGATCCTCGCCTGCAGCATCTCCATGACCGCGCACGATCATTCCGCGCATCACCACGCCCGCGCCGACAGCGGTGAGAGACGCCTGCTGCTGGCGGCCGCGCTGACGGTGGCGACCCTGCTGGCCGAGGGCGTGGGGGGCTGGATTTCCGGTTCGCTGGCGTTGCTCAGCGACGCGGCGCACATGCTGATCGACGCGTTCGCCTTGCTGCTCGCCTGGGGTGGCGCTCATTTTGCGCGGCGCCCGGCCGATGGCCTGCGCAGCTTCGGCTACGCGCGCCTCGAAGTTCTGGCCGGCTACAGCAACGCGCTGCTGCAATTCGTGCTGGTCGTGTGGATCGCGGTCGAAGCGGTTTCGCGGCTGACGCAGCCCGAGCCGATCCTTTCGGGCGTGATGCTCGTCGTCGCGCTGATCGGCCTCGGCGTGAACGCGATCGTGCTCGGTGTGCTTGGCTACCACCATCACGACGATCTCAATCTCGCCGGTGCACGCCTGCACGTGATCGGCGACCTGCTCGGGTCGCTCGGCGCGGTGATCGCGGCGTTGGTGGTCCGCTACCTTGGCTGGCTGCCGGCCGATCCGCTGGTGTCGCTGCTGGTGTCGGCACTGATCCTGGTCAGCGCCTGGTCGCTGTTGCGTCGCTCGGCGCACATCCTGCTCGAAGGCACGCCTGAGGGAATCGAGCCCTTGCTCGTTGCCGAAACGGTGCAGCGCGAGTCCGGTGTGCGAAATGTTCATCACGTACATGTCTGGCAGCTGGCGGGCGGGCGACGCATGGCGACGCTGCATGCGCATCTGGATCCGCAGACCGACGCGGCCATTGCGCTGGCGGCGATGCAACGCGTGTTGCGCGAACACTTCCATATTGCCCACGCGACGATCCAGATCGAGGACGGCGACGACTGTCCCGAAGATGACTGCGACGGACACACGCATCATCAGCACCCGGGCGGGAAACACCGACAACACCGACACTAGACTGCAACAAAGCGTTCAACGCGGATTTCGCGGATGAACGCGTATGAACGCGGATTTCTCGATGAACTTGAGAGTCTGCACTATCCGCGTTGATGTTCGCCGCATCCGCGTAATCCGCGTTCCAGGCTTCTGTCTCCGCCTTATTCGGGCATGGCGGAAAGCCACAAATCGGCACGCTCGCGGCCGATGTCGCGCAGTTCGTGCAGAAAGCCGATGCGCGTGTTGAGCCGGGTCTTCGCGCTGTACGCGTCGAGCGACTCGCCGGGCTCGACGAGATCGATTTGCAGGCGCCGGATCCGACGGCCAATCCAGCTGATTGGAAAAGTGTGCAAAAGGTATTTTTGCGCACGGCGGAAGGTTTCCAGCTCGCGCAGGAACGTTGTCGAGAAACCCAGCTCGCCGATGCGGTCGCGGATTTCACGGGCCGTGCGTGGCGCTTGCGCCTGTTCGAGCGGTTGCACCAGTACGCAGAGCAGATTGCGGCTGCGCAGTCCATAAACCAGCGGCTCCAGCGCCGGATTGCCGGCGTAGCCGCCGTCCCAGTAGTTCTCGCCGTCAATCTCGACCGGCGCGAACATCTGCGGCAGGCAAACGCTCGCGAGCAGGGTATCGAGTGACAGGCGCGTGTCGTCGAAGATGGCGAGGGCGCCGTCGCGAACGCGGGTTGCCGCGATGAACAGCCGGAACGGCGCTAGCCGGCGCAGACGCTCGAAGTCGAACAGGCCGGTGGCGATCTCGCGCAGCGGATTGATGCCGAGCGGATTGATCTCCTGTGGAGTGAAATAGTGTGTCAGGCCGAGCAGGATCGATTCTCCCGCTGCTCCGGCAAATGCCCAGCGCATCATGTTGCTGTGCGCCGCCACGCTTTCCCAGAGCCGGCCCAATGCCGCGCGGGCGCCGTCGCGTCCGCCGTCGAGCCAGCCCTGTGCCAGGGCGACGGCATTCATCGCGCCGCTGCTGGTCGCGCTGACTCCATCGAATTGCAGCAGCGGTTCTTCCAGCAGGCGATCGAGCACGCCCCAGGTGAATGCACCGTGCGCTCCGCCGCCCTGCAGCGCCAGGCTCAACGTGAGCGGACGGCGCAGCGTCGGTACTGACGTTTCCATGCCGCAAGCATAGCGCGCTGCTGCCGCGCACGACGTTCTGGTAAGCTACGCGGCCTGTAGACCTTATCTGGAGTGATGCAATGGGCAGAGGCGACCGCAAGACACGCAAGGGCAAGACCGCGATCCGCAGTTACGGCAACGCACGGCCGCACAAGGTCAAGACGACCGCGTCCGGCGCCGTCGCGAAGAAGCCGGCCGTGGCCAAGCCAGTCGTCGCAAAGAAGGCGGCTCCGGTGAAGAAGGCTGCGCCGAGGAAAGCCGGCTGAGACTGGCTGCCGGCGCAGCGCCGGCACGCCTGGATGAAACCCCGCCGCGAGCGGGGTTTTTTATGGCAGCGGACGTCGCGGGAATCCTGCTAGAGTCGGTGCATGGCGTGGGCAAATCATCGTTTTGCCGACAACCGCGAGTGGCTTCAGCGTGCGGTCGCGCGCCTGATCGCCGCAGGGCTGATGATGTTTTCCATCAGTGCTATTGGCCAGCGTAGTTATTTCAGGATCTACGATCAGGACTACGGTCTCGACGTCGGTGAAATCGTCGCGCTGGCCCAGGACAACGACGGGTTCCTGTGGATCGGCTCGCATCGCGGACTGGTGCGTTTCGACGGGCGTAACTTCGTGCTCTGGGGCCAGGATCAGGTCGACGAGGTCGTGTCGCAGATCATCCACGATGCGGACGACGAACTGTTGATTCGAACGGCAACCGGAGGCAATGATGCCTTCACTAGGCTCTTCGCGAATGTGCGGCAATCGACTGGCCGTCGACGACGATCCGTTCGGCCAGGCTGCCGCCGATCCAGTAGGCCAGTTCCGCCGGATGATCGACGTTCCAGATTACGAAGTCGGCGCGTTTGCCGGCGTCGAGCGAACCGCGATCGGAGAAACCCAGTGCGCGCGCCGCATTGATCGTCGCGCCGCGCAGCGCTTCCTCCGGCGTCATGCGGAACAGCGTGCACGCCATATTCATCGCCTGGCGCAGCGACAGCACGGGTGACGTTCCCGGGTTGACATCGCTGGCGACGGCCATCGGCACGCCGTGCGCGCGGAACTGCTCGATTGGCGGCAGCCGGGTTTCGCGCAGCGCATAAAACGCGGCAGGCAGCATCACGGCGACCGTGCCGGCCGCGGCCATCGCGCGCACGCCGACCTCGTTCGTGTATTCCAGGTGGTCGGCCGACAGCGCGCCGAATTCCGCGGCCAGCGCCGCGCCGCCGAGATCGGACAACTGGTCGGCGTGCAGCTTGACCGGCAGGCCAAGGGCGCGCGCCGTCTCGAACACGCGCCGCGTCTCGGTCGGCGTGAATGCGATCGATTCGCAGAATGCGTCGACCGCATCGGCAAGTTTTTCGCTGGCGACCGCCGGCAGCATGCGGATGCAGACTTCGTCGACGTAGTCGGACTGGCGCCCGGCGAATTCCGGCGGTACGGCGTGCGCGCCGAGGAACGTTGTACGCACCTCGATGCCGAGCTCAGCACCGATGCGGCGCGCGACGCGCAGCATCTTTGCCTCGTTGTCGAGATCCAGGCCGTAGCCGGACTTGATCTCGATCGTCGTCACGCCATCGCCGGCGAGTGATCGTGCTCGTGGCAGTGATTGTGCGAGCAGTTCGTCTTCGCTCGCTGCGCGCGTCTTCGCCACGGTCGAAACGATGCCGCCACCGGCACGGGCGATGTCCTCGTAGCTCGCTCCATTCAAGCGCTGTTCGAACTCCGCCGCACGGTTGCCGGCGAAAACAAGGTGCGTGTGGCAGTCGATCAGACCCGGCGTGATCCACGCGTTGCCGAGCGACTCGACTCGTAACGCGAGCGCGTCCGGTCTGTCCGGTAACAGCGAGCGAGCGCCTGCGAATGCGACCCGTCCGTCCTTCCAGCCGAGCGCAGCATTTTCGATCGCCCCGTATGGCAAACCGGTATCCGTGAACGTCGCGAGACGGCAGTCGAGCAAAAGGTGATCCCAGCGGTCCATGTCTCGTTCCCGATGCTGTGTGCGCAAAATACCATGTGCGCGCACGATCGCGCGATGCCCAGTGCTTGCCACGAGAGGGATTGCCGCGTGCACGGCCACGGCGCAAGATATGCGCCTGTCATCGCCAGGGAGAGCGATTCGCAGAAGCTGTACTGGCAGCGGTCTCCAGGCCGTACGCCGGGCAGGCGTCCATCGGGTGCGCTGTAGCGTTCCCGCAGGATGGGAAATCGTACTGAAGCTGAATTGCTTGCGCGCAAAATCCCGAATGAGGCTGGCATACTGGACATTGCCTGATTGACGGATCGATGCAATGGCCCGGTTCTTCGCCGACAACGTCTGGCTCCCGCAGGGCTGGTCGTCCGATGTACGCATCGGCATTCATGTCGACGGCACGCTGTCTGCCATCGAACAGGACGCCGACTGTGGCGATGCGCAGTACCTCGGCCACTACGTATTGCCGGGTATGCCGAACCTGCATTCGCATGCGTTCCAGCGTGCGATGGCGGGCCTGGCCGAGCGCCGTCGTTCGAGTGCGCTCGTCTCTGATCGCGAGGATCAAAAAACCGCTACCCCTGGCCGCGCTCCTCAAAAAATCAGTGACGACAGTTTCTGGACGTGGCGCGAGACCATGTACGGTTTCGCCAGCCGCATCGGCCCGGACGACTTGCGCGCGATCGCCGCGCAGCTGTATGTCGAGATGCTCAAGGCCGGCTATACGCAGGTCTGCGAGTTCCATTATCTGCATCACCAGCCAGACGGCAAGCCGTATGTCGATCCGGCCGAGATGTCGCTCGCGCTGATCGATGCCGCGCGCGAAGCCGGCATCGGCCTGACCCTGCTTCCGACCCTGTACATGACCGGCGGCTTCGATGGGCGCGCACTGTCGGAACGGCAGCGCCGCTTCGGGCACGAAGTCGATGCGTACCTGCGCCTGGTCCGGCAACTGCGCATGAAGGAGAGTTCCGCGCTGCGCCTTGGCATCGCTTTGCATTCGTTGCGTGCCGTGCCGCTAGCCGCGATGCGCGCCGTTCTGGAGTCCGGGTTGGTGGACGCCGCGCCGATCCACATCCACGTCGCCGAGCAGATCGGCGAAGTGCAAGACTGTCTCGCGCTGCGCAACGCGCGGCCGGTCGAGTGGCTGCTCGATCACGCGCCCGTGGATTCGCGCTGGTGCCTGGTTCACGCTACGCACATGACGGCTGATGAAACACAGCGGCTGGCAGCAACTGGAGCGGTCGCTGGACTGTGCCCGACCACGGAAGCAAACCTCGGCGACGGCATCTTCCCGTTGAAGAAATATCTGGATGCCGGCGGCGTGATCGGCATCGGCTCGGACAGCCACATTTCGGTGTCGCCGGTCGAGGAATTGCGCTGGCTCGAGTACGGGCAGCGGCTCGCCACACGCCACCGCAATATCGTCGTCTCGGAATCGAGCAACAGCGTGGGTGAAACGCTGTGGGGCGATGCGCTGTTTGGCGGCGCGCTGGCGTGCGGCGCGTCGATCGGCGCGCTGGAAGGCCCCGACGCGGACCAATCAAACCCGGGTATGCGCGCCGACCTGTTCGTGCTCGATCACGAGTCACCGCTTCTGGCAGGGCGCAGCGCCGCGTCCGCGCTCGACACGTTCCTGTTCGCCGGCAACAGCGACTTGGTGAAGCACGTGATGGTCAACGGCGAATGGGTCGTGCGCGATTTTCGTCATCGCGATGAAGAGCGCATCGCGGAGCGCTACCGGGGAGTCGCGCGGAGCCTGGCGGAATCACTCTAGGTTCGAATACCGGTCGCCAGGCATTCAGGAAGTACGATGCTGCTGGTTTCTCACGCTCATTGAGCGACTTCGTGCGGGGTCTCGCGTGCGCCGGCACCCCGCGCGCGACCCCGTGGAGTCGCGCGATGTTGGTTGGGGAAATAGGGACTGCGATCGGCAGGCAAGCAGCGCGGATCATCAGCCAATCCCTCCCAGAAGAGTCGGGAAGGGCTGTCTTCTTTCCCCTTTTCTCCATCGGCTTCATCGATGGCGAGAGGCAGGGGTGAGGGACAACGCTCGGCGCTGCCTCAACGCTGAGGCACTGCAGCGTCCACCGGGCCGATCGCAACCGCCAGTTCGTCCTTGCCCAGCGAGGCTCTCGGCGGCGCTTACGCTCCAACGGCACGCACCACGGAGGTCTCATATGAACACACGGTTCGCAAGCGCGCCTGCGTGTTCGCCGCCAGAGCTCGCCCCGGCTCTTCCTGGTGCCAACACGAACGGCCTGTAATCGGCCACGCGAATTCCCGGACTAGGGAATATGACGCCCCTGGTTCTTGCGCTTGTCGAAACGAAGAAGAGAGCACCACGAACCGCGGATGCAGCAATGGCAGAAGCCTGACCAGGCTTTGTGGGCCGTCGCGGTGAACAAGACGTATCAGGATCTTCCTGTCGCACTTCCTGGAGAACGCCATGAATGGAACGCAGACAACCACCCGCCGCAAATTTTTGCGTGTCAAACCGCTGGTCGCGTGTCTTGCGCTACCACTCGCAGTCGGTGATCTCGCCTGCACTTCCATTGCGTTCGCCGTCACGCTGCCGGTGACGAACTGCAATGACGCCGACAGCGGCAGTTTGCGTGCCGCGCTCGCGCAGGCGCACAGTGGCGACAGCGTCGACCTGACCGCACTGACCTGCGGCACGATCTCGCTCACGACCGGCGAGCTGCAAGTCCCGCTCGATGACCTCACGTTGCACGGCCCGGGTGCGAACGCGTTGACGATCTCCGGCAGTCAGGTACCCGGACATAGATATGGCGTACTCAACCATACCGGTCACGGTACCTTGCATATCGACGCGCTTCGGATCACGGACAGCAACGCAGAAAATTACTATTCCGACAATCTTCTTGCCGGAGCGCCGTTCTGTATCCAATCGACCGGTAATGTCGACCTCGACGGCGCGACCGTTACCACGTGCAGCGGTGGCGGCGTCTTCGCCAACGGGTTTACTTCGCGCGACAGCTCGATCAGCAACAACTCCCCCGTAGGGCTCGTCACGTTGGTCGGAGACGTCTCGATAGAGAGCTCCACGATCAGCGGCAACAGAAACTCCTCGTCCTGCGCCGGTTTCGTTCTTAACCGACGCGGTGCCGTGACGACCGCCACAGCGCTGATCAGCAACAGCACGATTTCCGGCAACGCGACAGCCGGGGGTTTCAACTACTTTTACAGCGGTTTTGGCAGCGGAGGCTGCATCTATGAGCCTGCGACGATTCGCAACAGCACCATAGCGTTCAACGAAGGCGGGTACGAAAGTCTTGCGATCTTCGCGCCCAAGGCGACCCTCGAGAGTTCCATTTTCGCAAGCAATACCGGGGGCGATCTCGTGATCCAGTATACCGCGCAAGTCAGCGGCCACAACAACCTGGTCATGGCAACGAGGTCATCGGTTCCGGCCGACACGATCACGTCGGATCCGATGCTCCTGCCGCTTGCCGACAACGGCGGTCCGACTCAGACCCATGCGCTCGCCTCCGGCAGTCCCGCGATCGATGCGGGCAACAATCTGGCGGGGCTCGCGACCGATCAGCGCGGGCTTGTGCGCGTGGCAGGCGCAAGGCCGGACATCGGCGCATTCGAGTCGAATGCCGCCGCGTCGACCAGCGGGTCGATCGGTGCGGGGTTCACCGGCAGCTGGTTCGATCCGGCGCAAAGCGGACATGGCCTGATGGTCGAAGTGCTGCCGGGCAATCGCCTGCTGGCAATGTGGTTCGCCTTCAATCCGCAAGGCAGTCAGCAAGCCTGGTTCGGCGGTGTAGGAACCTACAGCGGCAATATCGCCACCATCACCGGTGTCGCGCTGCCTACCGGCGGTCGCTGGATTCCGAACTTCGATCAGAACGCGATCGCACTCAATCCCTGGGGCACGCTGACCTTCACCTTCAGCGATTGCAACCACGGCAAGGTCGATTTCAATTCCGTGCGCGGCTACGGCAGCGGCAGCATGAACCTGACCCGCCTGACGCTGCCGGCGGGTTTGACCTGTCCGTGAGCATGCCTCATGTCCGGCGCGCCATGGCCACAGTTCCCTCCTGACGGCATTCCAGCGCCGATCGATAGAACGGGCTGCAACCGCGAGCCGCGGTTTTCCGGACAGATACGTGGCGGACCCTCGTGCGCTCGCGAGCGAGGGCTGTCGCATCCTTCCAGGAGATCACACGGCGCGCACATGGTTTTCGACGTCGCAGAACGGCGTTCATCGCCGGCAGCCGACTCACGACAACAAAGTCGAGAACTCCACCGCATTCGACGAATCCCGAGGCAGCTGGTCGCGGGAATGACGACATTTTTGCTGTTCAGACTCTACGTATGGATGAAGCGCCCACCGCCGAACACCCAGTTTTCCCAGCGCGTCTCCTTGAACACGATCATGACGTTGTCGGCGATCAGGTTCAGCGGATCGGCGGTGAGTGTCGCAAAGATGTCGGCGACGATCTTTTTCTTGACCTTCACGCTGCGGCCTTCGGAGAACAGAATCTCGATCAACGCAAATTCGGCATTGCGCGGCGTCGTCAGGTCCGGGTAGGCCGGATCGAAACGAAAGTCCGTGGCGTCGAGTTCGAACACGCGCTGGAAGCGGTCGGCCAGCGGCACGCCGGAAGCGACCAGTGCGCTGTGTACCGCGGCGAGTACCGCGGATTTGAACTCGACGGTCTTTGGCTTCATGACGGTCAACGTGATCAGGGGCATGGGATTCTCCAGATGTCGTAGGATGAGCGCGTGACAAACGCGGATTTGGTGCACAGCGAACAACAGTCTTGAACGCGATTCATGCGGGTGCAAGCTGCAGCCGCGGCGTCGGGTCGCGGCGGATCGCCAGCGCCATCAACGCCGATGCAAGACACGCCGCGCCGGCAAGCAGGAATGCTTCGACATAGTGATTGGTCTGCACGCGCAACACGCCGGCGCCGAACGCGGCAGTTGCGGCGCCGAGCTGGTGGCCGGCGCCGATCCAGCCGTAGACGAGCGGGCCGCGCTCGATGCCGAAGCGCTCGGTCGTCAGGCGCACGGTCGGCGGAACGGTCGCGATCCAGTCGAGGCCGTAGAACATCGTGAACAGGCCGAGTCCGTAGAAACTGAAGTCGGAGTAGGGCAGGTAGAGCAGCGACAGGCCGCGCAGCCCGTAGTACATGAACAGCAGCCAGCGGTTGTCGTAGCGGTCCGACAACCAGCCGGAAAAGGTCGTGCCGATGATGTCGAACACACCCATCGCGGCGAGCATGCCGGCAGCCCGGATTTCCGGAATGCCGTTGTCGGCGCAGAATGCTATCAGGTGCGTGCCGATCAGACCGTTCGTGCTCAGGCCACAGACGAAGAACGTCGCGAACAACAGCCAGAATGTGCGCGTGCGTGCCGCTTCGCCGAGCGCGCGGAACGCGGCGACGATCGGATTGACCGTCGTCGCCGGCGCCGGCGCATCATTGCCGCTTGCGCCGTAACGGGCGAGCCCGACGTCGGCGGGCCGTTCCGGCATCAGCAACGCAATCAGCGGAATCAGCAGCAGCGCGGCGCCGGCGACGATCCAGACGACGTAGCGCCAGTCGGCGCGCGACACGACCCAGGCCAGCAGCGGCAGGAACAGCAGCTGGCCGGTCGCGGTGCTCGCGGTCAGCAGGCCGAGCACGGTGCCGCGGCGCGCGTCGAACCAGCGGTTCGCGATCGTCACGCCGAGCACCATCGCCATCGTGCCGGTGCCGATGCCGCCGAGTACGCCCCAGGTCAGGATCAGCTGCAATGGCGTGCGCACCAGTGAACTGCCGCCCATGGCCGATGCAAGCAGCAGCAGCGCGACGATCATCGTCGGGCGGATGCCGAAACGCTGCATCGCCGCCGCGGCGAACGGTCCCATCAGGCCGAACAGGCACAAGCCGATCGAGACGGCCATCGTAATCTGGTCGCGGCCCCAGCCGAAATCGTGTTCGAGGGGCACGATCAGCACGCTCGGCGTCGCGCGGATGCCGGCGACGACGAGCAGGGTCAGGAACGTGAGCGCCGCGACGACCCAGGCGTAGTGCGGGCGCGTGCGCAGTGCGATGGCGAGGCGCTTTTGCATGGCAGGCAGGTCCAGTCAAATCTTGCCGAACGACGAAAAGGAGTATATACACGTAGTTATGAAACGACAAACGGAGTGTGTTTGCGTCAACCTGCGCCGTGCGGCACGCGCGGTGACCGCGCTGTACGACGATGCCCTGTCCGCATCCGGGATAAAGATCACGCAGTTTTCGCTGTTGCGTTCGGTCCAGCGCAACGAGCCGGTTTCGGTCAGCGCGCTGTCCGAGGATCTCAATCTGGACCGCACGACGCTGGCGCGCAATCTCGACCCGCTGCAGCGCGACGGCCTGATTGCGCTTGCTGCCGGTAGCGACCGGCGCGTGACCGAGGTGCGGCTGACGGCCAAAGGGCGCAAGGCGATCGCCCGGGCGCTGCCGTTGTGGCAGCAGGCGCAGCAGGCGATCGGCCGGCGCTTCGCACCGGGGCGATTGGCCCAACTGCGCGAGATTGCGGGAGAAGCGACCGCGGTTGCCGGCGCACTGGTTGCTGCACCGGCGGCACCGGCGCACGCTCAACGAGTCAGGCGCTGAAAAAACTGAGAGCCCCGGCGCTCTCGGGGAGGCAGTTTGACATTTGTGGAAGTGATTTTTGCGGCAACGGAACAACTAACCCCTTCAAAGGGAGGTTGGTTGGGGATGGTGTTGACACAGTACGGCGTGCAGCCCGAAGAGCAGTCGCCTTCAGGCGCGTCACCATCTTATTGCGCCATGAGACGCGGGCAGAACGGCGTCGCGGTTCCGCCGGGATGCCTACCCGATCGCGCGCCGATCACGCGGGTGCTTGTTGCGCGTCCTGCAGACGTGATCCATTCAGCCCGTAGAAGGCGATATACAGATAGCACAACAGCGGCAGCACGAACGCGAACTGCCGCGTCGAGAAATTCAGTGGGACCCATTTTTCGGGATTCACTGCAACGTGTCGCGTCGATGGCCCAAAAAGGGCGAGATCGGGATTTGCGCCGAGGTTCATCCAGGAAACCCACGCAGCGCACGAATCGCGCTAGATTATGCGCATGAATCGTCGTCATTTTGTGCAACAGACCGGGCTCCTCGGTGCCGGTGCGCTGGCAGCGTCTGCAATTCCGCTGCTTGGCGGCTGCGCAAGCACGGCGCTTCGCCCGGGCGCCGTGCAGCGAGCCTACTACGTGGCACCGGACACGTCGTTCGCTGCGGATGGCTGTGGGCTGCCCCCGGTGCGCGTGTCGGCCGAGCGCGAGATCCGCACCGTGGTCGGCCTGCGTCCGTTCCGACCATCGGGTTTCGTCGTGCGCGCCGAGCGGCTCGGCGACGCGCTGGTCGTGCACAACTACGGTCATGGCGGCGCCGGCATCACGTTGTCGTGGGGGACATCGAAGCTCGCGGTCGATATCGGCGCACCGGGTCATCGCGGCGGCGTCGCCGTGCTCGGCTGCGGCGCGGTCGGCCTTGCCAATGCACGCCTGCTGCAGGAAGCCGGCTTCGATGTGACGATCTACACCAAGGCGATGCCGCCCGAGACGACGTCGAACATCGCCGGCGGCCAGTGGTTCCCGGCTTTCGTCGCCGACCCGCAACGGCGCACCGATGCGTTCAACCAGCAACTGCTCGCAGCGGCGAGCTACGCCTACCGGCGCTACCAGATCATGGTCGGGTCGCGATTCGGCGTGCGCTGGATGCGCAACTATCTGCTCGGCCACCATGCGTTCAATCCCGACGGCGACACCAGCGACACCGGACTGTTGCGCGGTCTGCTGCCGGAAAACCGCCTGCTCACGCCGGACGAGCATCCGTTTTCCGGTTACGAATTCGTGCGTCGCTTCGACACGTTGATCATCGAGCCGCCGATATATCTGGGCGCGATGCTCGATGAGTTCCGGATCGCCGGCGGCCGTATTGTCGTACGCGAAATTTCCGACCGCGCCGCGATCCAGGCATTGCCGGAAAAGCTCGTATTCAACTGCACCGGGCTCGGCGCTAAGGCACTGTTCGACGATGACGAACTGACGCCGGTCAAGGGCCAGCTGACGTTCCTGCTGCCACAGCCCGAGGTGCAGTACGCGACGATTGCCGGCGATCTCTACATGTTCTCGCGCTCCGACGGCGTGCTGCTCGGCGGCACGCATGAAGAGGGCGTGTGGTCGCTCGAACCGGATCTCGAGCGCAAGAAGGAAATCCTCGCCGGCCACAGGGCTTTCTTCGACTCGTTCCGGCACTGCTAGTGTGATGGTTCGTCCTGCAGGGAGCTCATTTGCACATGCCGAACAAAAGCCGCCACCGCAAATCAGATATCAGCATTTGCAAAGCAGCACACTCGTTCGTTTCGTAGCCAGCGCGAACGCTGCGGCTGCCGGTAACCATGTTGGCAGCGGCAGAAAATGCAGGACAACGATGCCGCGACACTGCAGCCCCTGCAGGATCAGCCAGACCGTGCCGCCGAAAGCGACGGACATCACCGCGATGCCGATGAACCGGAGCGTCAGGTTGCGCGCGCCGTGCGCGATCCGCTGCCGGCTAAGCGTAGCCTGACGCCGGCAGCAACAGTTCGCCGGCGATCATGACGATGAAACCGCCGAGCAGCACGGCGTTCGCCGCCTGCTTCAACGCCATGAGCAAGCCGATGTTGTGCAGGATCGATCATCTCGATCGACTGCCGTCGTGCGAGCGCGGCCCGGTCGCCGCATCGTCGCACGACCGCTCAGGGCCGTGCGAGCATCGATGCAACGTCGGCATAATTGCCGTCGTTCGGCTGCGGCTTGATATGCAGCACGTGGGCGAGCAATGGGTAAATGTCCACATTGTCGAATTCCGGCATGAGCAGCCCGCGTTTGAATGCCGGTCCGTGGGCGACGAACAGCGCCTGCATCTTCGGATCGTCGTTGTCGTAGCCGTGTTCGCCGACCGAGATGTGGTGGTTCGGGCGATTCATGAATTCGCGCGTGAAGATCTGCCAGCCATCGTCGGCCAGGCACAGCAGCGGCGGCACGCGCGCGTTGGTGCCGTAGTGCAGGCGCGCAGGCACGTCGGCCTTGCGCCAGCAGCGCATGTGATCATGGGGTTGGAGTACGGCGCGCTCGACTTGCGCCTCGTGTCCGCGTTTCGGCACGAAGCCTGCGAGCACGCCTGTGTTGACTATGTCGATGTCGGCGACGTTGACGAAGTCATCGATCACGACGACCTTGTCCGGCCCGGACGCGGTGCCGCCATGGTCCGAGACGATCACCAGATTTGCCGAATCGGCGATGCCGCGCTGCTTCAGCCCGTCGACGAGTCGGCCCAACGCGGAGTCGAGTTCGCGCAGGGCCGCATCGATTTCCTTCGACACCGGCCCGAAGTTGTGCGCCGCGTGATCGACCTGTTCGAAATACAGCGTTACGAAACCCGGCCGCTGACCGGGCGGCAGGTCGAGCCAGGCCAAAACCTTGTCGACGCGCGCATCCGGTGACATCCTGCCGTCGAACGTGAACCAGTGTTCGGGTCGCACGCCGTCGATCGCGACGTCGGAGCCGGGCCAGAACATCGTCGCCGCGTGCCCGCCCTGCCGCTCGACACTGACCCAGAGCGGATCGCTGCCCCACCACGACGGATCGGCCGTCGTCTTCGGATCGCTGTAGATGAAACGCTTGCCGCTGACCGGATCGACCATGCGGTTGTTGACGATGCCGTGATGGTCGGGATACAGCCCGGTCACGATCGTGTAGTGATTCGGAAACGTCAGCGTCGGAAACGCCGGCCGCAGCGCCTGCGCGTGCACGCCATCCCTGGCCAGCGCCGCCAGCGTCGGCGAAAGGCCGCGTTCGATATAGTCCGCTCGATAGCCGTCGAACGAGATCAGGATCAGCGGCGAGTAGGCCGGCGCTTTCGGCGGCTGCGTGGCGCAGCCGGAGAGCAGCAGCATGAAGAATGCTGCGATGCGGAGCTGGGTTGGCTTCATGGGCGATCGCAGGCCGGGATTGTCCTACTATCGCCCAGACCGGTCGCCGACTTCCAGCCGCGGCGTCGGGCTTTGCGTTGTTTTACAGCGACTGCGCGCTGAAGGTATCGCAACTGCTGAGGTCGCCCGAACTGAAGCCGGCCTTGAACCAGCGTGAGCGCTGTGCCGATGTGCCGTGCGTAAAGGAATCCGGCACCGCGTAGCCGCGAGACTGTTTCTGCAGCGTATCGTCGCCGACCGACGAGGCCGCGTTGAGCGCGGCATCGACATCGCCGGCCTGCAGCCAGTTGAGCTGCGCCTGCGACTTGTTGCCCCACACGCCGGCGAAGCAGTCGGCCTGCAGTTCGAGACGCACCGAGGTGCCGGTGGCACCTTCCGTCGGCCGGCCGCCGACACGCTGCATGATGCCGAGCAGGTTCTGCACGTGATGGCCGACTTCATGCGCGATCACGTAGGCGCGCGCAAAATCGCCCTGCGCATGGAAGCGTGTGTCCATTTCGTGGAAGAAATCAAGATCCAGATAGACGCGACGATCGTTCGGGCAGTAGAACGGTCCCATCGCTTCCTCGGCGGCGCCGCAACCGGACTGCGTGCGGCCATGGAACAGCACGAGCTTGGGCTGTTCGTACTGATGGCCGCTGGCCTGGAAGTAGGTCCCCCAAACGTCTTCTGTGCTGCCGAGGATCGAACGCACGAACTTTGTCTGCGGATCGTTGGCCGTAGCCGCATGCGTCGGCGCCGGCGTGCTTTGCTCGACGGAGTCGACGCCGCTGCCGCCGTTGAGGAACAGACCGAACAGGATCGGCCGGACGCCCGGGAAAATCAGACCGATCAGTACGACGACGATGATGCCGCCGATGCCGAGGTGGAAACCGCCGAAGCGCATGCCGCCGCCACCAAGCCCACCACCGCCACCGCTGCCATCGTCCTCGACGACGTTGTCGCTTTCGCGACCCTTCTGCCAATCCATTCGACACCTCCACCTGCCCCAACCTGAGGACCGCACAGTACTCCGACGCCCCTCATCGTCGCAAGCTACGGAGGCGAGGTAGTCAGTCAGTTTAAGTCTGGCCCCGTTTGAAATCTGGCCCCGTTCGCCCTGAGGTATCGAAGGGACAATTGCTGCTTGCAGCGCCGTTCACGGTTCGATACCTCACCACGAGCGACTACTTCATATGTTCAAACTGCACTACTACGAGGCAGGAGTCGCGATGGCTTCTGAATCGGAGCGTTCAGGTCAGGCGATGGCTGCCGGAGAATCCGCCGGCGACAATTGCGCCGCGCTCGCTCGATCGAGCACCGGCAGCCAGCCACGTCGCCGCCCGAACATGTTGAGCGTCATTCGCGGTCCGACGATTTGCAGGCGGCGATTTCGGCGTCGCTCATGACAGGTTTGAATACGCATCCGCCGCTCTGCCCAGCGAAAGACGGCCCGCGTGTGCTGTTGATGGGCATCAACTCGCCGGACGGATGCGCGGTTTCCACCGCCGCGTTTCCGGCGATCAATCGCGGCGCCGGATACGCGCGGCATTCATCCACCGGGCGCGACCAGCTTGCCGGCATCCAGTAGGCCGCCTCATCGCCGGAGCGGCGCACCGCGGTGCGTTCCGCGTCGCCCGCAACGCCGGCGCTGAAAACGCGTTCGCCTTGCCGGAACATCTGGCAGACGCCGGACGACAGGTCCGCCGCAATCATCTCGCGCAACGCGTCGGCGTCGCCATGATAGGTTGCAGTGATCTGCGCGATGTCGCGCTCGCTGCGACAACCGAACACGGATTCGCCGACGATGCATTGATCGGGCACGGTGGCAGCCACGCCAAAGCCGGCCCAGAACAACGTCGCCAGGATCGCCAGACGGGCCGGAAGGAGAATCGGTTTGAGTGAACGCGTCGTCATCGTCGCAACTCCTGTGCGGCGACTGACCTGCATTCCTGAATATCTCGCTCAGCGAGGGCCTGATCCGGGCGAGGCGAAGCTGCGAGCCAATCGCCATTTGCTCATCTTGTCGGATCGACATTATCGACAGCGCGGCTGAAGCGCAGCGAACTGGGCGAATCGCCGGTCGTTGCGGTGTCGGGCCGGTCTTTTCTGCAGATAGCGACCTGAGATCGAAGTCGTAGTATCTTCCGCGGCAGGGGAGACTGACGAAGTCTCCGCCAGCAGGTCTCGGACCGCCGCACTATCGATGCCATTGCATCGTCTCGCCTCGATGCCGCATCGTGCATGCAGTACTCGCGAGGACTGTTCCGCCGGGCCATGGCCTTCGGTAGCGGCAATCACAACCAACGGGTACATGCAAATGATCACCCTGAACATCAACGGTCAGCCACACGACGTCGACGCGCCGGCGGAAATGCCGCTACTGTGGGTTCTGCGCGACCTGCTCGCCATGACCGGCACGAAATTCGGCTGCGGCATCGCTCAATGCGGCGCCTGCACGGTGCATCTGGACGGCGCGCCGGTCCGTTCCTGCCTGCTTCCGGTCGGGTCGATCGGCGAAAAGAAGATCACGACAATCGAAGGCATTGGCGCGACACCGGCCGGAGCCAAGGTGCAGAAAGCCTGGCTCGATCTCGAGGTGGTCCAATGCGGCTACTGCCAATCGGGGCAGATCATGTCGGCCGCCGCGCTGCTGGCAACGACAGCGGCGCCCGACGACGCCGACATAGACGCTGCGATGGCCGGCAACATCTGCCGCTGCGGTACCTATGTGCGCATTCGCGAAGCGATCAAGCAAGCAGCCAAAGCCAGTTAGCGGGTGCTTCGCATGAATTCCGCGCAATGCCGAGCGACGCCGAAGTTCGCGGTTAATCTCTCCCGCTGGCGGCAGAGGTCGACGCACGAAGTGCGTCGGGTGAGGGTGGTGCCTGGTCAAGTGAAATCGCTCTCGGTTGTGCCACCCTCATCCGCCCTCGGCACCTTCTCCTGCCAGCGGGAGAAGGGAAAGGACTGGACTTCGGCGCCGCATTCGTGCCACCGAATGCGGGTCACCTGAAAAGCGTCAAGCGGAGATTCGATCATGGCTCCAGATGCAGGTTCGGATTCAGATTTTTCGGTGCCGACTTCACGGCGACAGTTTTTGCTGACCAGCGCGCTGGCAGGTGGCGCGCTGCTGCTGGGCTTCCGCCTTCCGTTCGCGGCATCGGCGAGCCCGCCGGCGCACGCAGCGTTCGCGCCCAATGCGTTCATCCGAATCGATGCGCAGGGCGTCGTGACGCTGATCATGCCGCAGGTCGAAATGGGGCAGGGCGTATTCACCGCGATCGCCATGATCCTGGCCGAGGAACTGGACGTACCTTGGGAACAGGTGCGCGTGGAAGCCGCGCCGCCCGACGACAAGTTGTACGGCAATCCAACCTTCGGCATCCAGGTGACCGGCAACTCGAACTCGATCCGTGCGTTCTGGATGCCGCTGCGCAAGGCCGGCGCCGGTGCGCGCGCCGTACTGATCAATGCAGCAGCGGCGCGCTGGAAAGTCGGCGCGGAAACCTGCACGGCGCAGATCGGTGAAGTGACGCATACGCCGAGCGGCCGCAAGCTGGCCTACGCGGCGCTGATCGATGACGCCGCCGCCATCGTGGCGCCGAAAGATCCGCCGCTCAAGGCGCCCGCCGATTTCAAGATCATCGGCAAGCCGCTCAAGCGTCTCGACACGCCGGACAAGGTCAACGGCAAGGTCGTCTACGGCATCGACGCTATGCCACCCGGCGTGAAGTTCGCGACGCTGGCCGCGTGCCCGGTGTTCGGCGGCAAGGTCGGCCACGTCGACGATACGAAGGCGAAGCAGGTTACCGGCGTGCGCCAGGTTCTCTTGTTCGGCGATTTCGTTGCCGTCGTCGGCGATCATATGTGGGCCGCGAAGCAGGGCCTGAACGCGCTCGACATCATGTGGGACGAAGGCCCGAACGCATCGATCAACTCCGACGCGGTGTGGAGACAGCTGCGTGCGGCCAGCGAAAAAGCCGGCGCGACGGCCAAGAACGAGGGCGATGCGGCCAAGGCGCTGGGCCAGGGCGAACGAATCGACGCCGTGTACGAAGTGCCGTTCCTCGCTCACGCGACGATGGAGCCGATGAACTGCACCGTGCACGTGCAGGCGGATTCCTGCGAAATCTGGGTCGGCAGCCAGGTGCTGTCGCGCGCGCAGGCGATCGCGGCCAAGGTCACTGGTTTACCGCTCGAGAAAGTCACGGTCCACAACCTGCTGATCGGTGGCGGCTTCGGCCGCCGGCTCGAAGTGGACATGATCGAGAAAGCCGTGCTGATCGCAAAGCAAGTCGATGCTCCGGTCAAGGTCGTGTGGACGCGCGAGGAAGACATGCAGCACGACGTCTACCGGCCGGTCTATCGCGACACGCTGTCGGCCAGCCTGGTCGACGGCAAGATCGCCGGCTGGACGCATCGCATCACCGGCTCGTCGATCATCGCGCGCTGGCTGCCGCCGGCGTTCCAGAAAGGCATCGACATCGACGCGATCGACAGCGCCGCCGACATGCCCTACGACATCGCGAACCTGCACGTCGAATACACGCGCGACGAACCCCCGGCCGTGCCGACCGGATTCTGGCGCGGTGTCGGCCCGAACAACAACGTGTTCGCGATCGAAAGCTTCATCGACGAATTGGCGCGCCGCGCGAACAAGGATCCGGTCGAATTCCGTCGCGGATTGCTGGTCAAGACCCCGCGCCTGCTCGCGGCCGTCAATCTCGCCGCCGACAAGGCCGGCTGGGGCAATCGGCTGCCGGCGCGCAGCGGCCGCGGCATCGCCGCGCAGGTCGCATTCGGCAGCTTCATCGCCACGGTCATCGAAGTGGCCGTGGATGAGCACGGCGACGTGCGCCTGAAGAAAATCGTCTCGGCGGTCGACACCGGCATTGCCGTGAATCCGGACACGATCAAGGCGCAGTTGCAGGGCGGCCTGATCTTTGGTCTCACCGCGGCGCTGTACGGCGAGATCACGATCGACAAGGGCCGGGTGCAGCAGAGCAATTTCCACAATTACAGAATGTTGCGCATTGATGAAGTGCCGGATATCGAAGTGCACGTGATCTCCAGCGGCGAGGCGCCCGGCGGCATCGGCGAAACCGGAACCACGGCCGGACCGCCGGCCCTCGGCAACGCGATCTTTGCCGCCACCGGCGTGCGCCTGCGCCGGCTGCCGATCGACCGCGCAGCGCTGGCCGCGAGGAAGCCCGCATGAAAAAGAAACCGTCCGTCATCAAGCGCCTGTTCAAGCTGGTCGTGTTCGTCGCGGTCGTCGGGCTGCTCGTGCTCGCGTGGTATGCCACGCGGCCCGGGCCGCTGGCGTTCGCCAGCGGCAAGGCTGTCGCGCTGGATGCCTACCAAGGCCATCCGACTGGTACGCCACCCGACTTCAAGGCCACCGATCCCGTCGCGCGCGGCCGTTATCTGAGCGAAGCCGCCGATTGCCAGGCCTGCCACACCGTCGAGGGCGGCAAGCCGTTCGCCGGCGGCCTTGCGTTCAAGCTGCCGTTCGGAACGCTGTATTCGTCGAACATCACCGCCGACAAGGACACCGGCATCGGCGGCTGGAGCGATGCGGATTTCCTGCGCGCCGTCCGCGACGGCGTCGATGACGAAGGCCATCGCCTGTATCCGGCGATGCCGTACGCGGCATACACCTACCTTACCGATGAAGACGCACTGGCGATAAAGGCGTATCTGTTCTCGCTGCCGGCGGTCAGGAACGAGGCACCGGAAAATCAGTTGTCGTTCCCGTACAACCAGCGCTGGTTGATGGCGATCTGGTCTGGAGTGTTCAATCCGAAGCAGCGCTTCATGCCGGTGGCCGGGCAGTCGCCCGAATGGAATCGAGGCGCCTATCTGGTCGAAGGCCTCGCGCATTGCGGCGATTGCCATACGCCGCGCAACCTGTTGCAGGGTCTGGACAACAAGAACAAGTTTGCCGGCGCCGAAGCCGAAGGCTGGCGCGCCTACAACATCACGCCGGACGCGGCGTCGGGCGTCGGTGCGTGGAGCGAGGCCGATCTGGGGCAATACCTCGCCACCGGCCATGCGAAAGGCCGCGGCAGCGCGTCGGGGCCGATGGCACAGGCCGTCGAACTGAGCTTCGGGCGCATGACACCGAGCGACATCCACGCGATGGTTACCTATCTGCGCAGCGTTCCGGCCGTCAAATCGCCCGAACTGCCCGCGCCGAAGGAAGCGGCTGCACCGGCAAGTCCGAAGCAGGGGCTGGCCGCAAACGTCGATCCGCACGGCAAGGAAATCTACGCAGGTGCCTGCGCCAGTTGCCATGGCTGGACCGGCGAAAGCCTGCTCGCCTCTCGCGCCACGCTGACCGGCAGCCGCGCCGTGAACGATCCGGCCGCGACCAACGTCGCACTCGTGGTCCTGTCCGGCTCTAAATTCACGCCGCCCAACGGCACGATCGCGATGCCGGCCTTCGGCGCTGCCTACAGCGATCGCGAGATCGCCGCCGTCGTCAACTACGTGACGGCGCGCTTCGGCGCCGAGGCCTCAGCGATCACGGCGGAGGATGTGCGCAGGATGCGGGCGATGCAGTAGCAGGCCATGCGCATCGACGGCGGCGGCTAGTGCCCATTCCGCAAGAAACTTTGTATCCACACAATCCACCCCTGCTCTCGGGCGAGAGGTCGACCTCACCTACACGCGCAGGCGCGCGACGGCAGGCGTGCGGGAGGTAGAGCAATGCAGGAGCAGTTGCCGGACGCCGGAGCGAACAACCATCGAAGGGTGAGCTAATGGACGCGGCGAGCGATGACGAGCATAGGCTTGTTCGGACTTCTAGCCAATCTGCGCCTGCGTCCCGGTTCTGCGGCGGCTGAGGATATAGATGTACGCCGCGATCGTGCCGCCGCCATCGACCCTCGCCGTGGTCACTGCGCGCTCGTAGTCGTCGCCTTCAAATTCGTCGAGCCGTTGCCAGTGTCGCGCGAGATCTTCGGAGCTGAAGACGAAGCCATGCACCTGGGTACCGCACTCGTCGTCGAGCGTCAGCGCCGGATAACCTTGTTCTGCACCCCAACCCTCCGGCCGCAGCGTGCCAACGACCCACGCGGTCTGCCAGCTGCCGCCGATCTGCTCGAGCAGATGCGCGTTGGAGTGGCCGGGCTTCAGGCTTCCGTAGACAAACAATCGCTCGATCATCGCAGCACCTCACGAACCAGATGCCTGCCCCGCGCACGGGATTCAAGAGCCTCATGCCTAGCGAGGCCGAAGGCCAAGAAAGCGCCACAAGCGACCATCCGCAGCATGATCGACGACCGTTCTGGCGTGACCACTTACGCCCTGCCTTTGACCGGCGACCGCTGGACCTTGGGCGATGACCAGCCGAGGGTGGGCGATCACCGTTGGAACGAGGTCGATCAAGAACGAAGGGTCACACGCGACGAGACCCAACGTGATCGACGAGGAAAAGAGCAATACCGCGGACAAAAAAGCGTGGACGATGACGTGCGCACCATGGCCGGTGACGTGCAGACCGTGGCGGATGGGCAAAAAAGCATCAACGCGGGCCTATCTGATTTTTTTTTGTGTGTAGGGCATAACATGGCCGGGACCTACCTAATTTCTGGACCTATCTTGATTTCTGTGTGCGGGGCATAACATGGCCGAAGAGGAAGCCTTGCTATGCCACAGAAGAAGGAATCCAAACGAAAGGTCGGAAGGCCGCTGGAGGCGATCGGCATGTCTCGCGGCACGTGGGGATTGGACCATGAGCAGGTTTCAGGGGCTGCGACTTTAGCGGGACCGAGCACCAATAGCAGCCGTTCGGCTACGATTCTTCTGGCCAAGTTTGCTACCAGACTGTCCGCCTGAGGGCGAGGCTTGCCGGTGGCTCTGAGGTAGGCGGCGCACGGGGGCGCGCCGCTCAATGCTGGTCACGGTTGGCCCAAGAAGGCTACTTGGCGGCGCACGCCGAGACGTTGCCCAGAATTTCCGAGTAGGCAGGTACCGGGAGATCTTCGGTCACGATCGCGGCGAGCCGCACGAGCTTGGAAACGTCTCCCGTGGTTGTCGACGTGCCGATCGCTGCGGCCTGGATCGGTTTCCCGACCGATTGATTCGTCGCGCCTTTTGCGCTGGCTTGGACGTCCGGGCAAAGGCTTTTCGGCGCGGCGATCGTGCACGAGCTATTGAACTTCAAGTTGCTGATCTGCTGCGTCAATTCGGTACTTCCGCTCTCGAGCGCTTGGAGCGCCTTGATAATCTGTGGCGGCGTGTTCTTGGCTGGAGCCGCGGTGCCGGCGTTTGCCGTTTCGGTCGATTTCTGTGCGGCATCGGCGGCGGCGACCTGCTGCTTCGCTTGCTGTGTGGTACTTTGCGCCTGGCCGGCGGCGGTGTATGCGGCCTTGATCTCACTCGTAAACGCGCTGTAGTTGCCGTTGGTCTTGTTTACGTTGCGCGCAGCCATGTCGATGGCCGTCGTTGTCTTGTATATCGTCGTCGAGATGCGACCGTAATTTGCGATCGACGCGTTCGCTGCTTCCAGTGCCTTGTTGCCCGCGTCAAGGGCCGTGTTGGCCGCAGCAAGCGTCGCCTTCTGCCCGGGTGTCAGTTTCGCGTCGGCGACGCTGAGGGGGCCGACATCGGCGCCTACTGATTCGATTGCGAGTTGCAGCGCATCCCGGTTGTAAATGGCCTTGTCGCTCGCCGCCGTCAGCGCCAAGCTGTGTGTCTCGTCATAAACGCAGGTGAGTTGTCCGTACGCCGTGAGGAACGCATCGCGGTCGCTGTCTGGATGGTTGTACGTCTTGAACGTTGCGAGGGCGCCGGCCGTGAGTCCCACTCCGCCGATGATGTAGGCATTGGCTTTTGCCAACGCCGCAGCGCCCGCGACGATTGCCGTCACGAGGAGCGGGCGATCGTAATAGATGCGGTTGCTCAGCTCTTTACGGCACTCGAAGCGCTGAAAGGCCATGCGCTTGTCATTGACGTACATTCGTGCAATTGCGATGTCTTGTGCGGCACTGGCTGGTTCGTACCAGTTCGGGTCGCCTGGCACACGTCGGTCATATCCGGAAGCAGCCGTTCCGTCGACGGCGGCATTTGCACGGTTCGCCGGCATGTTCGTCTTGTCGTCACCCAGATAATGACAAACCTCGTCATACGTCTCGCCGGGAGTGGGGCGCGATGGGAATGGGGCGCATGCCGTGAGCATCAGGCAGCACGAAACAAGCGTCAGTCCAGCGACTCGACTCTGCATAATCTTCATGATTCTCCCCGTTGTACGCATGTTTGCATGCGGGCTACGCAACCCTGCACCTGTTCCATCCAACGTTTCCAGATTCTCCCGATTGGGCGGTATCTGCGGGCGCTGGCGCAAAGGCGCCCGGCAGACTAGGTGCGGCGAGACATGGAAAAGTCTCACGAAGCGCCGGCAATTTTTGCTGCGTGGGACCGGCGCGATTCGAAATATCGCGCCACATAAGGCCATTGCGCCGTCGGCGCCAATCGGTAACGCCATTATCGGTGCCCCGGCACAGGCATCTCGGGTACCATGAACCCTACCCCGAGCGGCTGAATTATCGACTGTGGCGATCAAGAAATCCGAACTGTATTCATCCCTCTGGGCCAGCTGCGATGCGTTGCGCGGCGGCATGGACGCCAGCCAGTACAAGGACTATGTGCTGGTGCTGCTGTTCATCAAGTACATCAGCGACAAGTACGCCGGAGTGCCCTACGCGCCGATCACCGTGCCGAAGGGTGCGAGCTTCAAGGACATGGTCGCGCTCAAGGGCAAGCCGAGCATCGGCGATGACATCAACAAGAAGATCATCGCGCCGCTGGCCGAAGCCAACAAGCTGTCCGACCTGCCGGACTTCAACGACGCCGGCAAGCTCGGTACCGGCAAGGAGATGGTCGATCGCCTGACCGATCTCGTAGCGATCTTCGAAAACAAGGCGCTGGATTTTTCGAAGAATCGAGCAGAAGGCGACGACATCCTTGGCGACGCCTACGAATACCTGATGCGCCACTTCGCTACCGAGAGCGGCAAGAGCAAAGGCCAGTTCTACACGCCCGCCGAGGTCAGCCGCATCATTGCGCAAGTGCTCGGTGTCCGCGGCGCAAAAACGAGCAACGCCACCACCGCGTATGACCCGACGTGCGGGTCAGGCTCGCTGCTGTTGAAGGTGGCCGACGAAGCGCGCAGCAAGCTGTCGCTCTATGGTCAGGAAAAAGATGCCGCCACTTCCGGCCTGGCGCGGATGAACATGATTCTGCACGACCGTGCCGAAGCGCAGATCGTGCAGGGCAATACGCTCGCCAATCCGAAATTCCTCGATGGCGATCGCCTGCGCACGTTCGACTACGTGGTCGCCAATCCGCCGTTCTCGGACAAGCGCTGGAGCACCGGTCTCGATCTGGCACACGATCCACACCAGCGCTTCGCGTTCGGTGTGCCGCCGGGCAAACAGGGCGACTACGCCTACCTGCTGCACATCATCCGTTCGCTGAAATCGACCGGCCGCGGCGCTTGTATCCTGCCGCATGGCGTACTTTTCCGCGGCAATGCCGAGGCCGAGATCCGCCGCAATCTGGTCCGGCACGGCTACATCAAGGGCATCATCGGCCTGCCGGCGAACCTGTTCTACGGCACTGGCATACCGGCGTGCATCGTCGTGATCGACAAGAAAGATGCCGGCGCGCGCCGCGGCATTTTCATGATCGACGCCAGCGCGGGCTTCATGAAGGACGGTCCGAAAAACCGCCTGCGCGCACAGGACATCCACAAAATCGTCGATGCGTTCACACGAACGCTGGAAATTCCGAAATACTCGCGTATGGTGTCGTTCGACGAGATCGAGAAGAACGATTTCAACCTCAACCTGCCGCGCTACGTGGACAGCCAGGTTGCCGACGATGCGCAGGATATCGAAGGGCATCTCAAAGGCGGTATCGCGGTCGCCGACATCGATGCGCTGCAACGCTATTGGGACGTCTGCCCCGGCCTGCGCAAGAAACTGTTCAAGCCCAACCGCAAAGGGTACGTCGATCTCGCGGTCGAGCACTCGGCGATCAAGTCCGCGATCTACGGCCATCCGGAGTTCGTCGCTTTCAGCAGCAGGATGAACCAGCACTTCGATGTCTGGCGCACGCGCAGCGCGAAAACGTTGAAAGCGCTCGGCGCCGGCTGTCATCCCAAGGACGTGATCGCCGAGCTATCGGAAAGCCTGCTCGCGCATTATATCGATCAGTCGTTGATCGATGCCTACGATGTCTACCAGCACCTGATGGACTACTGGGCTACAACCATGCAGGACGACTGCTACCTGATCGCCGTGGATGGCTGGAAAGCGCAAACCTATCGCGTGATCGAGCGCGACAAGAAAGGCAAGGAAAAGGACAAAGGCTGGGCCTGCGATCTGGTTCCGAAGGCGCTGATCGTCACGCGCTATTTCGCCAAGGAGCAGGCGGCCATCGACCAGCTATCCGCCGAACTCGATGCGGCCGAGGCGCACCTTACGGAACTGGAAGAAGAACACGGCGGCGAAGAAGGCGCGTTTGGCGGGTTTGACAAGATCAGTGCGAAGTCGGTGAGCGAGCGTCTCGATGAAATCCGCGACGACAAGGAAGCGAAGGACGAAATCGGTGTGCTCAAGCGCTGGCTAGAGTTTGACCGCGAGAAATCTGCGTTGAAGAGAACGCTGAAGGGCGCGGAGGCGACGCTCGATACCGCCGCGTACAACCACTATCCCAAGCTGACGACAGCAGAAGTCAAGATGCTCGTCGCTGACGACAAGTGGCTGGCGACGCTCGATCGGGACATTCGCGGCGAAGTTGATCGCATCAGCCAGGCGCTAACGAGTCGAGTGAGGGAGCTCGCGGAGCGCTACGCGACACCTCTGCCAAAGCTCGCGAAGCGATTGGATGAATTACAGGCGAAGGTCGACGCGCACCTACAACGAATGGGTTTTGTGTGGACATAAGGGAAGTCAGCGTAATTTACGAACTGCCAACAGATGCCCTGTCCCCATCGGGGTACCAGCAGACCGACGTGGGCGAGATCCCCATGGATTGGACCTGCATCCGAATTGAAGTGCTTGCCGCAAAGCGACCCAATGCAATTGTAGGCGGCCCGTTTGGGTCGGACTTGGTGTCGAAGGACTATGTGGAATTGGGTGTACCGGTGATACGTGGCCAGAATATGGCTACATTTTCGACCGCGATTGCCTCGCGAAATTCACGCCCTGTCACAACGTGGACGATGCCGGCGTCATCGAGGCCATTGCCTTGACCCACGTCGAGTTCATCCTTATCCATCCGTTCCGCGAGGGCAACGGCCGCCTGTCGCGCCTGCTGGCCGACGTGATGGCGGTACAGGGCGGACACGATCCTCTCGATTACTCAGCGTGGGACGCGAACAAGGTGGGTTACATCGGCGCAATTCACGCAGGGCTGGCGGGCGACTACGCGCCGATGAAACAGCTGGTGCAAGCCACCTGGGATGGCGGCAACGGCGCTACTCAGCGCGCGAGACCCACGTGAGCAAACTTGCGCTGTTTGCTGCGCAGGCTGCGCTCAATCTGCGCGATACTCTGGCCCGTTTCGATGGCCGTGGAACTGGCCACCGCGCGCAAGATTGCCTGCTGACTGGGCGCCTTGGCCCGGCGGGTCGTTTCGGCTTTGCGTGTGCTCTGCTTCATGATCCTTATCCTACCGCATAATGGCCACGGAATCCGGACAACCACCGGCGGGGACCTGCTGATGTGAACGACATCGGAAAGTCGGAACGCGTAACCCAGAATCGCGTCATCGCGTTGTTCCGCGATGAGCTCAAGTACGACTTTCTCGGCGATTGCTCGGAACGCGAGAACAACCGCAATATCGAGGATACCTTGCTCGGCGATTGGCTGGCACGGCGCGGCTGCAAGGCCGCACAGATCAGCCGTGCGCTGGATGTGCTCAAGCGCGAGGCGAACAACCCGACACGCGGCCTGTACGAGAACAACAAGGCCGTCTACTCGCTGTTGCGGTACGGCGTGCCGACAAAGGTCGAAGCCGACAAGGTGACCGAGACGGTATGGCTGATCGACTGGGAGCGCCCGGCCCAGAACGATTTTGCGCTGGCCGAGGAGGTGACACTCCGCGGCGGTCACGAGCGTAGGCCCGACCTGGTGCTGTACGTCAACGGAATTGCCATTTGTGTGATCGAACTCAAGCGCAGTTCTGTCTCGATCGGCGAAGGCATCCGCCAGTTGTTGTCGAACCAGCAGGCGGAGTTCAACGCCGGGTTCTTCAGCACGGTGCAGATCGTCTTCGCCGGTAGCGATTCCGAGGGTCTGCGCTATGGCGCCATCCTCACGCCGGAAAAATTTTTCCTCAAGTGGAAGGAAGACGAGACTGACAACAGCCGCTACAAGCTCGACAAATATCTACTCAAGCTGTGCAACAAGCAGCGTCTGATCGAGCTGCTGCACGATTTTGTGTTGTTCGACGCCGGCATCAAAAAATTGCCGCGTGCGCACCAGTACTTCGGCATCAAGGAAGCGCAGCAGCACGCGCGCAACAAGACCGGCGGCATCATCTGGCACACGCAGGGCAGCGGCAAGAGCATCGTCATGGTGCTACTGGCCAAGTGGATTCTGGAGAACAACCCCAACGCGCGCGTGGTCGTCATCACCGATCGCGATGAGCTGGACAAGCAGATCGAGGGAATTTTCAGCGGCGTCGGCGAGGCGCCCTACCGTACCAGCAGCGGCCGCGACTTGATGCGTCAGCTCGGCCAGGCCAAGCCGCGGCTGATTTGTTCATTGGTGCACAAATTCGGTCTGGATGCGCGCGGCAAGAAAGACCAGGAATTCGAGGCCTTCATCGAGGAACTGAGGACCCAGCCGACCGCAGCCGTCGGCGAAGTATTCGTATTCGTCGACGAATGCCACCGTACGCAGAGCGGCCGGCTGCACAAGGTGATGAAGGCGATGATGCCCAACGCGGTGTTCATCGGCTTCACCGGTACGCCGCTACTCAAGCAGGACAAGGAAACGAGCTTCGAGGTATTCGGCGGCTATATCCACACCTACAAGTTCGGCGAGGCGGTTGAAGACGAAGTCGTGCTCGATCTCGTGTACGAGGCGCGCGATATCGACCAGCGCCTGGGCTCGACCGACAAGATCGACGCGTGGTTCGAGGCCAAGACAAAGGCGCTCAACGCGTGGCAGAAGGATGAGCTGAAGAAAACCTGGGGCACGATGCAGCGCGTACTGAGTTCGAAGTCGCGCATGGAGCGGGTCGTCAGCGACATCGTGTTCGATTTCAGTTGCAAGCCGCGCCTGGTGAGTGAGCGCGGGAACGCGATCCTCATCGCATCGAGCATTTTCGACGCGTGCAAGTACTTCACCTTGTTCCAGAAGACGCCGCTCAAGGGCAAATGCGCGGTCGTGACGTCCTACGATCCGCAGGCGCGGGACGTGTCGAAGGAGGAAACCGGCGCCAACACCGAAACAGACAAGCAGGTGATCTTCAAGACCTATAAGGACTTGTTGGAGCATGTCGCCGCGGCGCCGCACAAGAGCCAGACTGAAACCTACGAGGACAAGGTGAAGGATCAGTTTGTCAGGGAGCCGGCGAACATGAAGCTGCTGATCGTCGTCGACAAGTTGCTGACCGGCTTCGATGCACCCCCGTGTTCATACCTATATATAGATAAGTCGATGCAGGACCACGGTCTGTTCCAGGCGATCTGCCGCACGAACCGCCTCGACGGCGAAGACAAGGACTTCGGCTACATCGTCGACTACAAGGACCTGTTCAAGAATCTGGTCAACGACAAGGGCACCGGCGCGCTGCAGGTGTATTCGTCGGAACTCGACCACAGCGCGGGCGGCACGGATCCCACGGTGCTGATGCAGGATCGGCTGAAGAAGGGCAAGGAGCGCCTCGACGATGCGCTGGAGCAGGTGGACCTGATCTGCGCACCGGTCGAGCCGCCGAGGCAGGAACTGCAATACATCCACTATTTCTGCGGCAACACCGAAATCGCGGCCAACCTCAAAGAGCGCGAACCGCTGCGCGTGGCCTTGTACAAGGCCACGGTGGCGCTGATACGCGCACATGCGAACCTGGCCGATGAAATGTCGGCGGCAGGCTACAGTGGCGCGGATGCGGCGCGCATCAAGCAACAAATGAACGACTACCTGAAACTGCGCGAAACGATCCGCAACGCGAGTGGCGAATCGCTCGATCTCAAGCCGTATGAGGCCGACATGCGTCACCTCATCGACTCCTACATCGACGCCGACGAGCCGCGCAAGATTTCCCCGTTCGATGGCATGGGGCTGCTTGATCTGATTGCGAAGACCGGTATTGCCGATGCCATCAAGACTCTGCCGGACGGAATCAGGAGCAGCAAGGATGCCATCGCCGAGACCATCGAGAACAACGTCCGCAGCAAGATCATCAAGGAGCACCTTGCCGACCCCGAGTTTTACGCGAAAATGTCAGCGTTGCTCGACGAAGTCATCAAGGCTCGCAAGAGCCGGGCCATCGAGTACGAAGAGTACTTGAAACGCATTGCTGCCCTGGCAGCGAGCGTGCAGGCGGGTCATGCAGAGGACGTGGCAGAGCCGTTGCGGCGCAGCGCGGGCCTGCGCGCGGTTTACAACAATCTCGGGTGGTTGGTCCGAAGGCCAGTCTACGGCGGTGACGCTCATGGCGACTCAAAGCTTAGTTTGGCGCTGGAAATCGATGAGGTAGTCAAGCGTGAACGCCACGCCGACTGGCGCGGCGATATGGCGAAGGAAAATCACATCAAGCGCGCGTTATTTCCGCTGTTGAATGGCGATCTGAGAGAGGTGGAACGCATCTTCGCGATTATCAAGCAACAGCCGGAATACTGATGGTCACTCAGCTCAAGTTCGGCGAAATCCGCGCGACGGTGGTCCGCAAGCCGATCAGAAACATTCACCTCAGCGTTCACCCGCCTACTGGCCGCGTCACCATTGCCGCACCGGACTGGGTTGCGCTCGACTCCATTCGCCTGTTCGCGATCAACAAACTCGCGTGGATTCGGCGCCAGCAACGAAAGCAACGTGCACAGCAACGCGAGCCAGCACGCGAATACATCGAGCGTGAGAGCCACTACGTCTGGGGGCGCCGCTACTTGCTTCGTTTGGTTGAAACAGATGCCCCGCCGTCGGTTGAGCTGCGACATAACAAGCTGATGCTGCAGGTACGGCCAGGCGCCGATTGGTCAAAGCGACATGCCATCATGGAGGACTGGTACCGCTGTCTGTTGCGCGATGCGGTGCAGTCGCTGCTGGCGAACTGGGAGCCGATCGTGGGCAAGAAGGTCCAGCATGTCTACATCCAGCGCATGAAGACAAAGTGGGGCGGGTGCAATCCTGTTCAAAGGAACATCCGGCTGAATACCGATCTCGCACGGAAACCGCGAGAGTGCATGGAATATGTACTCGTGCACGAGCTTGCTCACCTGCACGAGCCCACGCATAGCGCCAAGTTCACAGCGCTGATGGATCGGATGATGCCGCAGTGGCGGGAGGTGCGGGCAAAATTGAATGAGCTGCCGATAGGCTCACCCACCTGACATCCAGCCTCTCAGGAATGATCCTTCGCCCCCAGGCTCGTCGACATCACGCTCAGCAGGCCGAAATGCGTGCGCACCCACGAGCGGTCGCCGTTGGTGCGATCGAGCGTAACGTGAAGTCTTCCATAATCCACTTTTTGCGACATTGCGCCTGGCGCCGCGCCGATGTCGTAGTTGAGCATGGCCACGGCTTCCGTGCTCGCCTGCGTAAAAATCGACTTCCACTGCTCGGCTGAAAGCGTTGCCCACTTGGCGCGGTCGGGCAGGCTGTCTTGCGCGATCACATATTGAAATACCTGCTGGTAGCGCGGCGTGGAGACGACAAAGCCGTTCTGGTTCATGGCCCGGTCGACAAGCCGCACCGCCAGCACATACGTGAACGTGGCGCCGTCGTAGCTCACCGAGTAACTCGGCGTCAGCACCAGAATATTGGTGCCGGGCTTCAGCTGGCGCTGCTGCTTGTCGTCGTCTTCCGCGCGGGCAACGCGCGCCAGCTCGACGTGTTCGCCGAAGACTGTCTTGTCGAGGCCATCCATGCTCGAGTAGATCAGGTCGTCGACGCTGATGTCGGTCATGTGCTCGCGCATCGGCTTGGCAGCATCTTCCGCCACACCGTTGCGGTGCGCATCGATGGCCACGTCGACCAGCGCGCCGATCAGGCCCACGGCAGCGCCAGCGGCAAATCCGCCCGCAGCGACGCTGGGCGATGCCGCCATTTGCAGACCCGCCGCACCACCGGCTGTCGAGTTCAGATGCGACACGAGCATCTGATGCTGCGTCAGGCGCACCTCGGCGTCGATGTTGCTTGAGACGATCGGCAACGACAGATGCGCCGGCCGCACGGGCGAGTTCGTCGCGCAGCCACACAAAGCGACGAGCACGATGGCTGGCGAAAGATTTCTGAAGATCACTGGTGCTCCGTGGAATAAATGGGCGGCTAGTGTGCCGGAAAATCTGGTGCGGGTGGGGAGAATCGAATCGCACTCTGTTGCCGGAACTGGATTTTGAGTCCAGCGCGTCTACCAATTCCGCCACACCGGCTCAGAACGCTTAAATGCGTGCGGCGGCGGCCTCTCGGCCTGCCAATCACGCGCCTGTTATCGTTATTTTCAGACCAAGTGCATGTGCGACCTTTGCGACTGTGGCGTAACTCGGATTGCCTTCGCTCGACAGCGCCTTGTACAGGCCCATCCGACTGATCCCCGTGCGCTGCGCAAGTTGCGTCATGCTGCGTGCGCGCGCTACGTCACCGAGCGCTGCGATCATCAGGGCCGGGTCGTCTTCATCGGCGCAGGCCTGCAGGTAGGCAACAATATCTTCCTCGCTGTGCAGATGATCGGCTGCATCCCAGCGGCGGGAAGCTTCGATTTTGCGTTTCATGCTTCAACTCGCCATTGTTCGGCTATGCGCTTGGCTCGCGCGATGTCGCCTCGCTGGCTTTTCTTGTCACCGCCACAGAGCAGGATCGCCAACAGCTGTCCGCGCATCGTGTAGTAGACCCGCTAACCTGGGCCGCAATCGATCTTCATTTCGCAGATGCCGGAGTTCAGCACGCGATGCTGGCCGGGATTTCCGAGCGCCAGGCGGCGGATACGTGCATCGATCCTTGCTCTTGCCAGACGATCGCGCTGCATCGCAAACCAGTCCTTGAAGCCGCTGCTTTCGACAATCTCGATCACGGCGTGATCGTCATCTATGGTTTACACTATGTCAACCATGGATATCAGGCGTCGTACGATCAGGCGTCTGCATGATGTTGCCGCAAGATCAAGAAGATCGATTGCGAGGTTCTTGGTGCCGGTGGAGGGAATCGAACCCACACTCTGTTGCCAGAACTGGATTTTGAGTCCAGCGCGTCTACCAATTCCGCCACACCGGCTTAGTGTCTTTGGATGCGCGCGGAGGCGGCGCATCGCGGGGCAGGGTCGGGATTATAGGGGATTTGGGGGGTTTTTGCGGGTGGTGTGATTGCTGGAGCAGCGATTCTCTCGGAGCGGCATTGCCCAGAGAGCGGCACGATTCGGAGAGGGACACCATTCGAGGAGCGATACGATTCGAGGAGGAACACCATCCCCAGCTTGAGAGCGAGGGAGGGCTTAGATTGAGAAGAGGGCTTAAGAGAAGCGATGTGGTGCTAGTGCGTGGCGTCGAGGGAGAGCTGGCGCTGGTCGCGTGTGTACCAGCGCGTATCGATCGGACGGAATACGGAGCACTGGGTCATCGAGCCGCGGTAGACGTGCACGGTGACGGCGTTTTCTTCGCGGCTCGGGTTGCGGATCGTGTGGTATTCGTGCGGCGGGATCAGGCTGCCGGCGGAGCCGGGGCCGACGTTCATCGTGCCGCGCGATTCGAAGCGGTAGCGCTCGTCGGCTTGCTCGATCAATTCGTACGGCGTGATTTCGAGCGAGCCGTACCAGACGCCTTCGACGCACCACATGCCGGCGTGATCGTGGATCGGCGTGCCCTGGCCGGGGCCCCAGGTCATGGCGATGACGCTGAAGCCGTGCTCATCGCTGCGGTACAGCTCGCGCCGCGCGTAATGGTCGGCCGCGCGCTCGTAGCAGCAAGCCGGCAGGGTGACTTCAGGATCGCGGATCAGCGCGCACAGCGTGTTGCGCAGCGCGTCGGTGATCTCGGTCGGGCAGTCGTGGCAGACCGCTGCGGTGAGCGAATCGACGAGGCGGCGCGAGCCGGGGAATTCCAGGGCGAGCATTGTGTTGTGGGCGCGCAATTTTGGTGGGTGGATTGTAGCAGCGCTGGCGGGCCGGCATCTGCGCGGTGAGGAACAGCAAGAGTCGCGCCTACCATCCGCCTCGATCAGGCATTCCAGAGTCGAGCGAAACCCATCCCCACCGGACCCTCCGCTTGAGGGGGACCCAATTAGGGTCGAGTCTCAGTTGTGCACCTCTCCCCTTGCGCGAGAGGTCGCCGCGCGTAGCGTGGCGGGAGAGGGGATGGCGGCGAAGCCGCCGCCTTCGTCGGCTCACTCTCTCCCCAACCCCCCCCCCACATCAAGGGGGAGGGGCTTTGAGAGCGCGTTGCTGAGACTCGACGCCAATTGGGTGAAGGGAGGGCTTAAAGAGCGCGCCGAGGCTTTGGCGAGCCCTGCCGGATTCATGAATGGTCGAAGTCAGGATAAACGGCTATTAATCCGATTGTTGCGCGACAATTCCGTCGCGCAGTCTGCGCTAGGGCTTGGCCAGGAAGGTGCCGATGGCAGCGCCGAAGTTCTTGATGTCGACGAGGAACGCGTCGTGCCCTTGCGGTGAGTCCAGGGCGACGAAATCGACAGCGGATCCACCGGCGCGCAGTCCGTCTGCAATCTGTTGTTGCTGCGTCAACGGAAACAGGATGTCGGTCGAAACGCCGATGACGAGCGATCGTTCGACCCGTATCGTTGCCAGCGCGGCGGCGGCGCTGCCGTCCGAGCCTTTCGGCGCGTATTCCGTTACGTCGAACCAGTCGCTCGCGCGCGACAGGTACAGATAACTGTTCGGATCGAAGTTGCGCACGAAGCGGCGCGCATGACCGGCTAGATACGATTCGACCTGGAACTCGACACCGAACGGATCGTCGTCGGGCCGCGCCTCGTGATCGAGGCGGATGCGGGCGAAGCGGCCGACCCATTCCATCGCGGAGCGGTACGTGATTACGCCGAGCTTGCGCGCGATCGACATGCCGGCTTCCGGGTAGTGTGCGTCGTCGTAGTTGCCGGCGTTCCAGTTCGGGTCGAGCCGGATCGCCTCGCGCTGCAGCGAGCGGATCGCGATCGCGAACGGTTGCGCGGTCGGCGCGGTCGAAATGCTGATGTGCGTGCGCACACTGCCCGGATGCAGCACCAGGTAGCCGAGCGCGCTCATGCCGCCCATCGAATTGCCGAGCAGGCAGGCCAGGCGCTCGATGCCGAGGCCGCACACCAGTTCATGCGATGCGTTGGCGACGTCCTCGAGCGTCAACTCGGGAAATGTCAACTTGTATACATTGCCGGTGGCGGGGTCGATCGAGGCGGGCCCGGTCGAGCCCTTGCAGCTGCCGAGCGTGTTCGCGCAGATCACGAACCATCTGTTCGTGTCGATCGGCTTGCCCGGACCGATCATCTCCTCCCACCAGCCGGGCGACAGATCGCCTGCGTTCGACGCGGCGTGCGCGCTTGGCGAAAGCCCGGTCAGGATGAAGATCGCGTTGTCGCGCGCGGGTGCCAGCGTGCCCCAGGTTTCGTAGGCGAGGCGCGCGCCGACCAGCGCGCCGCCGCGCTTCATCGCGAATGGCGATGGCAGGTCGAAATAGTGCGTGGCGTCGGTCATGAACTCGGTGGCTTCGCGGTGGCGACGGGCATCCATGCTCCACTGTATCGCGCCGGTCCGGTCTTGTCAGGGGCTTGTGCTTCCGCAAACGCATATGCTTATGGCATTCGCCCAGACGGACGGTTGCATGCTCGCCAACTCGGCCCCGGTCCATAGCGCACAACAGGCGATGCACCAGGGGCTTCGCGAGGTCGTGCTGCGGCATCTCGGCGCGGACTACCGGCGCACGCCAGGGGAGTCGGGCCGTCGTGCATTCGCCGCGGTTGTCGAACGCCTCGCGCGCGCGCCATTCGTGCTCGACGCCGGTTGCGGCAATGGAGTGAGCACATTCGAACTGGCACGGCGCACGCCCGCTCTGACCGTGATCGGCATCGACAAGTCGGCTACGCGTCTTGCGGCAGGATTGCGGCAGGTCGAGTGTGGTACCGCGCCGACAAATGCGCTGCTGCTGCGCTGCGATCTCGTCGATTTCTGGCAACTCGCGGCGCAGGCTCGCCTCTGTTGCGCGGCCCAGCTCATTCTGTATCCGAATCCATGGCCCAAGGCCAGGCACGTGATGCGGCGCTGGCACGCGCATCCGGTGCTGCCGGCGATTCTTGCGCTGGGCGGCACGATCGAGTTGCGCACGAACTGGCATGTCTATGCCGAGGAATTCGCTGCGGCCTTGCGCCTGTGCGGTGTTGATGTCGAACTCGCCGGATTTTTCGCCGATGCGCCGCTCACGCCATTCGAACGTAAGTACGCAGCTTCCGGCCATGCGTTGTGGCGTTGCTGCGCGGTCGCCGATCGGTCGTCGGCCCGAGCCGCGGCGCTTCGGGCGCAAAGGCATGACGCACGCGGCGTGGCACGCTATCCTCTGCTTCGGGGTGGTTGATGAGTATGGGGAGACTTGTCATGACGATATTTCGGGGCTTGTTGTTGTCGTGTGGGTTCGTCTTCGCTGCCGGCATCGCGCTGGCTGCTGCACCGTTCGACGGCAAGTACGTTGCCAACGGCAAGGACGGCAAACTGGCTTACCTGTCGGCGAAGAAGGGCGAGCCGTTTTCCGGCAGGCCGGTGACGATCCTGATCTTCAGCGAGAAGGATGCGAGCAAGGACGCGCGCGCAGACTTCCACGCGCAGATGGGGGACCTCGGCGACGCGCTCGTCGTGCACCTGAGCAAGGGCGATGACGAATGGCGCGTCATCGGCACGGAGTTTGCCCACTCTGCGTTGAAGCATTCCGGTGCCAGTGGCAGCGGCATCGTCAGTGCGAAGGACGTGAGCCTCGCGAACGGCGAAATCAGCGGCCACCTCGTGACCGAACCGAACGCCGACTTGTTCGACGAGCCGCTAACGGTTGATCTGAAGTTCCGCGTCAGGCAGCCGTGAGAGGGTGAGGCGTGATGGGTGAGGGGTGAGGGGTGGGGATGGTGTAGCCCGCGCGAAAGGCAGCCGTAATCCCAGCAAGTTCAGCTCTCAAACCAATACCGCAAGTCTGAGCGATGTCATCACCACCTAGGCCACTGCAGCGAAGACCCTCAGGGTACGATCTGGTTGATCGCCAGCTCGATCGGCGTCGTGGTCGTGACGTCGAGCGGTTTGGAGATGGTCTGCAGGTCGCCGCTCTGGGCGATGGCGTTGCCGGATTTCGAAATCCGTGCGCCGATGATGATTTGTGGAAATTGCGACAATTTCACGCTGGGCAGCATGCCCATGCCGTCGGTCAACACGACCGTTGCCGGTAGCTGGTCGGCGCGCAGGCGCTGGATTGCCAGCGGCATCGGCGGGCCGCTCGCGGCCTTGGCGTAGACGAACACGGTGTCCGTGGGCGACACCCTGGTCGTCAGGTTCGGGTCGAGCGTAACCTTGACGGTCAGGTGCGGACCATCGGCTGCTCCCGCGGCCGTGGCCGTGGTGGCCGCAGTCGTGGGCGCTGCCGTTGTCTGCCCGGTCTCGCCGCCGGCAGCGTTTTCGGTGACCGAAGGTTCCGGCGGTAGCGGCTTGCCGTCGCGCGCGGCTTCGGCGCGCGCGATCTGGTTCCTGACCGATTGGGAGATCGTCGATTCCTTCGGCAGCTGTGCCAGCAGCCGGTTCCAGACGGCGATCGCGCCGTCGAACTTGCCGGCCTGATAGTCGGCAATGCCGAGCAGCCAGATGCCGCGCTGGTTCTTCGGGTCGGACTTCAGCGCGGTTTCGATCAGCGTGCGCGCCTGCGCATCGAACTGGTGCGACTCGCTGGCCAGCGTCAACGCCTCGGCGTACGCGACGCCGACGTCGGGGTCGTCCGCAACCAGATCGTGCGCGTGTTTCAACGCATCACGAGCCTCGGCGAAGCGCTGTGTTTCCAGGTAGGCGCGGCCAAGCAAGGCCCAGCCCTCGGCGTCGTCGGGGTTCTGCTTCAGCTTTGCGGCCAGCTTGCCGATCGCCTGCTCCATATCCTGGCCGTGCTCGTCCGGCGCGGCCGCCGGCGCGGCGGCCAGAGCGGCCGGATCGAGCGCGGTCGGATTGCCGACGACGCGGTACAGCACAATCGCGAGCGCCGGCAGCAGCAAGGCGACCGCCGTGGCGGCGATGAAGGTGATGCGCGAACGCGGTGGCGCGGCGTTGATTGCCGTCAGCAACTGGTCGCCGAGTTCGGCGCGTTTCGCTGTGTATTCCGCGTCGCTGAGCACCCCGGCCGCATGCGCTTGACTCAACACCTGCATGCGCCGGCGCGCGAGCGCCGCCGGATCGTCCGGCGCGTGCCGCGTCAGGAGCGGGCGCAACACGAGCGCAAGGGCGATCGCCAGCATCAGCGCGGCGAACACTACGAACAACAGCATTACCAATCTTCCCCGGGTTTGGTCAGCGTCGATTCGGATGGTTCCGGGACAGCCGCGCTGGACTGCATGCCGCGACGGCGCAGGATCGTGATCACGACGCCCGCACCGATCAACACGAGGACGAACGGCGTGAACCACAACAGCCACGTGCCGGGCTTGAGCGGCGGATCGTACAGGACGAAATCGTTGTAACGCTCGACGAGATACTGCTTGATCTCGACGTCGCTTTTTCCACTTTGCATCATGTCGAACACTTGCTTGCGCAGATCTCTGGCCAGGTCGGCGTCCGAATCGGCCAGGTCCTGGTTCTGGCAGACCAGGCAGCGCAGTTGTTTTGTCAGATTCTGGAAGCGCACTTCCTCTGCGCGATCCTTGAATGGCAGCGGATCGATCGCGCATACGCCCGAACTCGCCAGAAGCAACACGATCAGACAGCAAAGTTGCGTCGCGAGCAGCGCCACCGAAACACTGCGCTTCCTTCCCCCGCCTGCGGGGGAAGGTGCCGACTGCAGGCGCGGGAGCGCCTGCGAACAGCGGACCTGGCCCGAAGGGCGAGTGCCAGGATGGCGCGAGTCAAGCGGATGGGGACGAGGCACGGAGCAGCCCCCTTCCGCCCTGCGGGCACCTTTCCCCGTTGCGCAGGGGAAGGGAAAGATCTGCTCGGCGCAATTTGTCATGGCGAAGTCTTTTTCACGCTCTCGCCGGTCAGCTCGGCGATCTTCGGCAGCAGTTCGTCGCGGATGTTCTCCGGCGTGAACATGCCGATGCGTTTGTAGCGGACGATGCCCTGCGCATCGATCAGGAAGGTTTCAGGCGCCATGTACACGCCGAAATCGATGCCGGCGCGGCCGTCGCGGTCGGTGATCAGCACGTCGTACGGATTGCCGAATTGGGCGATCCAGCTTTTTGCATCCTCGGGCTCGTCCTTCCAGTCGAGGCCGACCAGCTTGATGCCGAGCGGCTTGACCTGTCCGGTCAGGATCGGATGTTCGTACTGACAGGTCGGACACCAGCTGCCGAACACGTTGAGCAGATATGACTGGCCGAGCAGGTCCTTGTTGCTGACCGCCTTGTCCGGCTCGTATAAAAGTGGAAGAGTAAACTGCGGCGCCGCCTTGCCGATCAGCGGGCTAGGCACTTCGGTCATTTCGTGGTGCTGGTTCCACCAGATACCGAAGCCGAGCAGGGCGACCAGCGCCAGGAACACCGCGAGCGGCAACAGTCGCCGAATCATGCTTGTGCCCATCGCGACTGCAGTGTCGAACGCAAACCCATCCCCCTCCCGACCTTCCCCTTGAAGGGGGAAGAGACAAGCGCCGACGCGTACGCGCGCATCTCAAGCCCTCCCCTTCATGGGGGTGAACCGGCGTGCTTGCGAACCATGGTTCGCGCGCCGGTGAACGCCCGCAGCAGGATGCGGAGGGCCGGGTTGCCGTGCGAGGCCTGGATGGCCGAGCCTGGCAACGTTGGGTGGGGATGGTGTTGCTTCGAATGAATGGCGGGCGCTGAAGGTCCCGCGACGTCGGCGCGCTCTGGCACCACGCGAAAGCGCCGGTCGGTCGCAGCGACGAGCCCGCCGAACATCATGAACAGGCCGCCGAGCCAGATCCAGCGCACGAACGGCTTGACGTAGATGCGCACGGCCCATGCACCATTGTGTCCGGCACCATCCTGCAGCGGTTCGCCGAGCGCGACGTAGACATCGCGAAACAGTCCTGGATTGATGTCGGACTTGGTCTGGATCTGGCCGCCTTCGCCGTACTGGCGCTTCTGCGGGTGCAACGTCGCCACGGCGATGCCGTTGCGCGACACCTCGATCGTGCCCTGGTCGGCGACGTAGTTCGGACCCTGCGCGCGTTCGACGCCGCGGAAGTGGAAATCGAGGCCGGCGATGCTTTTCGTTTCGTCCCGGGCAAAGCGCAAATCGCTTTCGACGCTCGTACCCTCGGTGATCAGTACGCCGGCGACGAACAGCGCGACGCCGAAGTGCGCGAGGATCATGCCGAGCATTTCCGGCGTGTAGCGCTTGCCGCGCGGTGCCGTGCGCCAGCGCATCAGCGCGTAGAGGACGATTCCGGCGCCGACCCAGATCGATGCAGCCGCGCCCCAGTACGACTTGCCGAAGGGTGACGTGTCGGTCTGGCCTACGACGTAGGCCAGCACCAACGCGACCGGTATCGCAAGCAGCGCCGGGCGCAGGCGTGCGAGCGCGGCCTTGAAGTCGCCCGACTGCCACCGGACGAATGGCCCGAACGGAATCAGCAGCATGATCGGCGCCATCAGCAGCACGAACATGAAACCGAAGTAAGGCGGCCCGACCGAGATGCGACCGACGCCGAGTGCGTCGCCGATCAGTGGATAGAGCGTGCCGAGCAGGACCATCGCGGCGGCGCAGGTGAACAGCAGGTTGTTGACCAGCAGCAGCGTCTCGCGCGACAGCATGCGAAAGGGTTTTCCGCCGGCGACCTTCGGCGCGCGCAGCGCGTGGATCAGCAGCGAGCCGCCGACCACGACGCCGAGGAACGCGAGGATGAACAGACCGCGCTTCGGGTCGGACGCGAATGCATGCACGCTGGTCAGCACGCCGGAGCGCACCAGGAACGTGCCGAGCAGCGAGAGCGAAAACGCGAAGATGGACAACAGCAGCGTCCAGGCGCGGAAACTGCCGCGCTTCTCGGTCACCGCCTGCGAGTGGATCAGCGCGGTGCCGACCAGCCACGGCATGAATGACGCATTCTCGACCGGATCCCAGAACCACCAGCCGCCCCAGCCGAGTACGTAGTACGCCCACCAGCTGCCGAGTGCGATGCCGAACGTCAGGAAGGCCCAGGCGACGTTGGTCCATGGTCGAGCCCAACGTACCCAATGGCTCAGCTCCAGTACCTGGTTTTGCAGCGGCGGATCACCAGGCCGCGATCCCATCGTGCGTTCGGCGCCGCCGAGCAATGCCGCGATGGCAAACGCGAACGGCACCGAAAACCCCACATAGCCCGTGTACAGCATCGGCGGATGCATGATCAGCCCGGGGTCCTGCAGGATCGGATTGAGGTCGTTGCCGTCGATCAGTGCCGGCACGTGGCGTGCGAACGGGTTCGAGGTGAGGATCGTGAACAGCAGGAATCCGAACGCGATGAAGCCGAGCACGCCGAGCACGCGTGCGATCAGGATATCGGGCAGCTTGCGGCTGCAGGCGGCGACGGCAACCGACCAGATATTGAGGATCAGCAGCCAAAGCAGCAGCGAGCCTTCGTGCGCGCCCCAGACCGCAGAAAAACGGTAGTACCACGGCAGCGCGAGGTTCGAGTTTTGCGCGACGTAGGCGACGGAAAAATCCTGCGTGACGAAGGCCCAGGTCAGGATGCCGAACGCCAGCGCGATGAACACGGCCTGGCCGGCGACGGCGGGACGCGCAATGGCGATCAGCGCGGCATTGCCGCGCGCGGCACCGAGGATCGGCAGTACGCACTGCACGCAGGCGAGCAGCAGGGCGAGAATCAGCGCGAATTGACCGAGTTCGGGAATCATGCGTGTACGACAACCGGGCCGAGGCGGCCCGGGGAATCGCTAGCTTACTTTAGACGGCGAGGCGGTGCGATATTCCTGAGCGGATTGGCGCGTCGGTTCTCGCCGGTCCGGCCACGCCACGCAGTCCGCGCCGCTCGCGCGGACCGCTCTGGAAGGCGTCAGGCTTTCTTCGCGTAGCCCGAGCACCAGCCCTTGGAGTTCACGGCCTTGCCGACGAACAACTGGCACGGGCCGTAACCGGCGCCGGTGCCCTGGAAGAAATTGCAGTTCGAGCATTCCTGGCCGGCCTGGTGCGGTGCGCCCGCCTTGGTGTTGTCCTCGGTGTAGTTCAGCGCCTTGGCGGTGGGATCGTCGGTGGTCAGATGCGGCAGATCGGCCGCCTGCGTGATCGACGGAATCGCGTTGGCCAGCACCGCGACGCCGATCGCGCCGCCGGCAGTGGCGAAGAAGCGGCGACGGCTGCCGTCCGGTTGCTGCCCGGAGGAAGATTTATCCTTGTTCATAAGTATACCTCTGCTGGCCGATGGAAGGTGATTGACGCTGGCGCCGACAATGCCCTGATGGCGCGACCGTTCCGCTGAAAACGGTCGGACTCTTGGAGCACAAAGTCTACGCGCAACAAGGCAGCGGATGAAGACGCTTTTTGACTTGTGTCAATTGCGGAGCAGATATGGTCAGTGGCTGTTCAGATCGCGGGCCTCGATCGTGGATCCGGCGATCATGGCTTTCCGCCCGGCTTCGATTCGCTGACGCCCGCTGCCTTGGCCTTGGCAATCGCGTCGGCCACCTCCTTGGGCATGTAGGTTTCGTCATGCTTGGCCAGCACTTCGCGGGCCGCGAAATGTCCGCCGTCCAGGCTGCCGGTGGCGACGATGCTCTGGCCCTCGCGAAACAGGTCGGGCAGGATGCCGGTGTATTCGACCGGCATGTCGTGAAAGCGATCGGTTACGACGAAGGTGGCCGCGAGCGACGCAGGATCGCGCCGCAGCGAATGCTCGAGCACGATGCCGCCAAGACGGAACGCGGCGCCTCGAGGAGCCTTGCCGGCCAGCACTTCGCTCGGCGAGAACAGATAGGTCATGTTCCGGCTGAGTGCCGTAAGCGTCAATGCAGCCGCCACGCCGACGGCGAGCAGGATCAGGGCGATTGCGACCAGGCGGCGCTTGCGCGTCGGCGTCACGCGGATTTCCTCGCCGCCTGGCGCTGCAGTCGGCCGCGCAGTTCGCGCAGCACGCGCCGGCGTTGCCACCACGGCGCCACCGCGTCGAGCGCGAGCACGACGAAGAACACGGCATATGCTGTCCAGACATAGGCGCCGTAGCCGCCCATCGCGAGGAACTCAGACACGGGCGGACTCCGCTTCCGGCAGCGCCAGCGCGCGCACCCAGTCCTTGCCCGACTCGAGCGTGAGCAACGCCGTGCGCGAACGCGCCAGCACGCTGGCGAAAAAGTATACGTGGGTCGCCGCGGCCAGTGTCAGCAGCGGCCAGAGCATGTCGGCGGAGATCTTCGATTGGCCGAGCAGGCTGACGGTCTGCGCCTGATGCAGCGTGTTCCACCAGGTGACCGAGTAATGCACGATCGGCAGGTTGACGACGCCGACCAGCGCCAGGAACGCCGCCGCGCGCGCGGCCTGGCGCGTGTCCTCGATCGCTTGATAAAGCCCGATCACGCCGAAATACAGGAACAGCAGTACCAGCTCCGATGTCAGGCGGGCGTCCCAGGTCCACCAGGTGCCCCACATCGGCTTGCCCCACAGCGAACCGGTGACCAGCGTGATCAGCGTGAACGCCGCGCCGACCGGCGCGCTCGCCATCGCCAGCGTCTCGGACATCTTGATGCGCCAGACCAGCGCGATGAAGCCATTGACCGCCATGAACAGGTAGGCGAACAGGCTCATCCAGGCGCACGGCACATGCACATAGATCATGCGGAACGAATCGCCCTGCTGGTAGTCGGCCGGCGCCATGGCCAGGCCGCCGTACAGCCCGACCACGGCGCTTGCGAATGCGAACGCGTACAGCCACGGCAACAGCTTTCCCGCGAACCGGTAGAAGTACGGCGGCGAGCCGAATTTGTGGAACCAGAGAACCAGCGGATTCATTGCTCAGCAGGACGGGATGGGAGGCGGCATGGGAACGGCATCACGAGGACGCAGGGAATGTTAACTGTTTTGGCCTGAGTCTTCAGGATTCGCGCAGCGGTCCGGATTGATCCTGATCAAATTGATGCGGACAAATTGATCCGGACAAACTGAGTGGATCGGCAAGTGCATTCGTGTCCGCCGTTGTCGCACGCATTGCGCCGTCACGTCAGCGAGATCTTCAGCGCGGCCGCGGCCGCCAGCGGCGCCAGCACGATGGCCAGCGCCAGCCATGCGCCGAGCCAGAGCAGCGGCGCCGACGTCGGCATTGCCAGTTGCGCCGCGTTGCAGGCCCCGGCGCCGAAGATCAGCACCGGCACGATCAGCGGCAACACGAGCAGCGTCAGCAGCATGCCGGATCGGCGCATGCCGATCGTCAGCGCGACGCAGACCGCACCGATCAGGCTGAGCAGCGGCGTTGCCAGTGCCAGTGACGCGAGCAGCACCGGCAGCACCGGGTCGGGCAGGTGCAGCAGTTGCGCGAGCAGCGGTGCGATCGCGATCAGCGGCAGCGCCGTGGTCAGCCAGTGCACGACGATCTTGCAGCCGAGCAGCAACGCGAGTGGATGCGGCGACATGACCAGTTGTTCGAGCGAGCCGTCTTCCAGATCGCTGCGAAACAGCCCGTCGAGCGACAGCAATCCTGCCAGCAGCACCGCAACGAAAATCGTGCCGGCGGCGATGCGCGCCAGCATGCTGGTCTCGGGTCCGAGCGCAAACGGGAACAGCGCAACGACAATGACTGCGAACAGCAGCGGATTGAGCGCATCGCCGCGTCGGCGCCAGACCAGCGCGAGGTCGCGACCGAGCAGCGCGGCACAGGCAGCGGAAGTCGTCCCGGGTTTCATGCGCAGATCGAGGGCTGAGGGCTGAGGGTTGACGGCTGTGGGGCATCATTCCGCAACGCAATGCGGCGTGGGGTACCCGACGTATACGCATAGGCGCCGTGCGAGGTGATCAGCGCGGCGCCGCCGCGCCGTGCGTGCGCATCGAGCACACGATTGACCAGTTCGATGCCGCCGCGGTCGAGATTGGCGTACGGCTCGTCGAGCAGCCACAGCGAAGCCGGCACCAGCAGCAGACGCGCGAGCGCCACGCGCTTGCGCTGGCCGGCCGACAGCATTCGCACCGGCTGATCCTCGTAGCCATCCAGGCCGACGCTGGCCAGTGCGAGCTGCGCCGTGATGCCGGCGCGCATGCCGCCCACGCCGATGGCAAAGCGCAGATTCTGCAAGGCCGACAGCTCCAGTTTCAGGCCAAGCAGGTGGCCGAGCAGCGCGACCTGGTGCGACAGCCGCGCCAGCGTCAGTGGCGTTCCGTGCAACAACACTTCGCCAGCGGTCGGCTCTAGCAGGCCGGACAATACCTTGAGCAGGGTCGTCTTGCCGGAGCCGTTGTCACCTTCGATCAGCACGACCTCACCAGTGTGGAGCGAGAAATCCAGCGGTCCGAAAATCGGCTCCTCATTGCGCGCATAGATCAATGCCCGCGCCTGCAGCAGCGGCATGATCTCGTCGTCTTTCGCGTGCTTGTTCATCCGGCGCGATGCTACCGGGACAGCGGCGCGCGCGCCATGCCGCAGTGCCGGATATTGGTCGAACCGGCTTCGCGGTCGCTGGAATCTGAACCGGCGTGCCCGGCCCAGGGCAATGGGTCTACCTCTTTTTGCCTTGTCCATTCATGACGCCGCATCGACCATGGCGCTACACTCGAAGCAGGTAGTTCGAGGCCGAATTGATGACCGACAGAAGTGGCGCACGCGCGCTGATCGCAATGCTGCTGATGGCAGGCGTGTCCGCTGCCTCCGCGGCCGACCATGCCGACGCCGCGCGCGCGGTCTATCTCGTCGCGCTGACCGATCCGCCGCTCGCCGCGCAAGTGGCAGCTCGCGTGCGATCGCCGGGACTGAGCGCGCAGCAGGAACGCCGCATGGTGCGTCAGGAACTGCAGTCCGATGCCAGCCGGGCATACCTGCGCCAGCTCGATGCAGCGCGCGCGGGCGTCGTCGACCTCGCGCAGCGACGCCTCGGGCGCGCGTTGACGACGCGTCAGGTGTACCGCTATGCGAGCAATGGTCTTGCGCTGGAACTCGAAGCGGACGAAGCCGCGCGCGTTGCGGCGTTGCCTGGTGTCGCCGCGGTGCGCCGCGAGCGGGCACTGCGCCTGTCGACCGACGCCGGGCCGCAGTGGATCGGTGCCGACCAGCTTTGGGCCGGCGTTGGCGGCGTCGCGCCGACGAAAGGCGAGGGAGTGGTGATCGGCATCATCGACACCGGCATCAATCCGACCCATCCGTCGTTCGCCGCCGCGGCCGGCGACGGCTACACGATCAGCAATCCGCGCGGGCATTTCTACGGTCTGTGCGCGAGCGGCCAGGCCCAGTGCAACGGCAAGTTGATCGGCATCTACGATTTCACGACCGAAGGATCGAAGGGCGTCGACACGGTTGGCCATGGCAGCCACGTGTCCGGCATCGCCGCGGGCGACGCGATCGCCGATGCGCTGCAGGGCCACACCGCATCGCTGTCGCGCAACGTCTCCGGCGTCGCGCCGCACGCCAATCTGATCATGTACAAGGGCTGCAATGCGCAGCCGATCGATGCGTCGTCCGACGGCACCTGCGCCGAATCGGCGCTGGTTGCCGCGATCGATCAGGCCACGGCCGACCAGGTCGATGTGATCAATTACTCGATCGGCGGCGGCACGATGGATCCGTACGATCTGCTCGGCGACCCGACGTCGGACGCCTACGCGTTTTTCCACGCGCGCGAAGCGGGCGTCGTCATTTCCGTTTCGGCCGGCAACGACGGGCCCGGCGCAAACACGCTGGACGAGCCCGGCAACGCGCCGTGGGTCATCGGCGTGGCGAACGCGAGCCACAATCGCCGCTTCGTCAATTCGCTCGGCAATTTTTCCGGTGCGGCGAATGCGCCGGCGACGCTGACCGGCCAAGGCTACACGTCGGGTTACGGTCCGGCAAACATCGTCTACGCCGGCAACTACGGCAACGCGCTGTGTGGCATCGGCGCCACCGAAGGCGTGACACCAACCGGCGCGAGCAATCCGTTCGCCGCCGGCACGTTCCACGGCGAAATCGTGATCTGTGACCGCGGCATCTATGCGCGCGTCGAGAAGGGCTACAACGTCAAGGCGGCCGGCGCCGGCGGCTACATCCTCGCCAATGCCGCGAGCGACGGCGAATCGATCATCAGTGACGATCATTTCCTGCCGGCTGTGCATCTGGGCTACAGCGAAGGGCAGTCGCTCGAAGCATGGGTGGCGACGGCCGGCACGCACAGCGGCAAGATCGCCGGTGTCAGCGCGGTGCTCGATGCGGCGTTCGGCGACATCCTCGACGCGAGCAGTTCACGCGGCCCGTACGGGTTCGGCGGCGGCGTGCTGAAGCCCGATCTCACGGCGCCCGGCGACAACATCCTGTCGGCCGCGCAGACCGGCAACGGGCTCGCGCTGCTCAGCGGCACGTCGATGGCCAGTCCGCACGTGGCGGGATCGGCCGCGCTCGTGATTTCGGTACATCCGGACTGGTCGCCGGAGCAGGTCGAGTCGGCGCTGATCGGTACGGCATTGGCCGGCAGCGTGCGCATGCAGGATGGCATCTCGCCGGCGTCGCCGCTCGACGCCGGCGCAGGACGTGTGCAACCGGCGCTCGCCGCGCAGGCCGGCTTGTACCTGCCACTCGCCGACACCGATTTTCTCGCCGGCGGCGGCACGCTTGCCAATCCCGCACAGCACGGCGATCTGGTCAAGCTCAACCGCGCCGGCATCGAAAGCGAAAACTGTTTCGCTCACTGCAGTTTCAGCCGCACCGTCACCGACATGTCGAACGGCGGCACCTGGCAGGTCACCGCCACGGCCACGCCAGGCGCGGTGCTGAAGGTGACGCCGAGCCAATTCACGCTGGCCGCGGGCGGCTCGCAGATTCTCGCCATCGCGCTCGATGTCAGCGATCCGCACCTGCCCGGTAACTGGGTCAGCAGCCGCATTGTGCTGCACAAGACCGGCGGCGGCCGCAACGCAACGGATACCGCGTTGACCGTCGCCGCTTACGCGACGCCGGGCGCCGCGCAGGCGTTCCGCCAGTTCACGGCGAATTCCGCAGGCGGCTACGTCGATGTTCCGGTGAGCGGTCTGGTGGAACTGCCGAACGCGACGTTTGCGACGACGACGCTGGCGCCCGCCAACGTCACGCAGATGACGCTCGGCGTCGACACGACATCGTCCGATCAGGTCTACAATCCCGGCACCGGCAAGCAGTTCGTGCTGTTGCCGATGCAGGCGGCGAGCAGCGGGGCCGGTTCTCCCGATACGGTCGGGCGCGTGTTCATCGTCGAGATCACGGCGTCGAATGCTGTGCAGGCCGTGCTGTACGCGGGTATCGACAGCAACAACGATGGCACGCCGGAAGCGTCCGAGCAAGCCTGCAAGACGTCGTATTCGAGCGTGCAGCCGACCGCGCGCTGCATCATCGACCTGCACGATGCGCCGGCCGGCACCGGTAACGTCTGGGCGCTGATCGACGTGCCGCAGGGCAGTCCCGGTGCGACCTACTCGGTCACGCTGAGCGGCGCGGTGCCGATGATTCCGACCGGCACGACATCGGCGGCGATTTTCAACAACGCACCGTTCATCGTCAGCGGGCCGGGACACGTCGACGCCTCGTCGAACTTACCGGTGCGCATGGCCTGGGGCGGCGCGACGGTCGGCACGCAGAGCCTGATCGTGCCCGGAAACTACTATGGTGCGCTGCTGATCGATGCGGCGCCGGGTCAGCAGCAAGGGCTGGCCGGCTACGTGCCGTTCTCGTTCGCGCGCAGCAGCGGTGGCGACGACGTTGCCGATGCGCTGCAGCCCGGCGCCCTTCGTGTGCTGCACTACTCGCACGTGCAGACTATGCTGCAGCACGCGTTCATCGATGTACCGCCCGGAGCCACATCGCTCGAAGTCGATACGAGTCTTCTCAATGCCGGTGAGGGGCAGGTTTCATTCGCCGTCGCGCGCGCGGACTTTCCGCCGGGCTCGGCTTCGGCACAGATCGAGGCCGCGCCCGCAACGACACCCGCCGCGACCTGGGGCCTCGATGCGATCACGCAAAGCAAGAAGGTGGTGATACCGGTGACGCCGGGCCGCTGGTATCTGGTCTCGAGCTACACGTCCGCGCGTGCCGACGCCACGGCGCAACTCGTTGCGCAACTGTCTTTCGGCGCGGCCGCGGCGCCGGCGCTGACGCCGGGCAATTACTTCAATCCGCAGCGGTCCGGCCACGGCATTTTCCTGAGCCGAGCCGCGGGCCAGCAGGTCGTCGACTGGTATACATTTCGCGAGGATGGCACCCCGACCTGGTATCTCGCGCAGGCCGCCGCACCGGCGAGCACAGTCGGTGCGTGGAGTGCCGACCTGTATCGTGCGAGCTGGAACGGCAGCAGCGGTACGCCGACTCGCGTCGGCGAAGTCGTCCTGACGGCGACGGCGGCAGACCAGGCGATGTTCTCGTGGCACCTCGACGGCACGAGCGGCAGCGAAGCGTTTGAACTGATCGCGAACCCGGTGTGCGTCAACGTCGGTGGCAGCGTCAATCTCAACGGTGAGTGGTTCCCGCCGGCGCAGGCCGGATACGGCTTCGATGCGCTCGTGCTGCCGGGCCAGCAGTTCGACGCGCTCTACGTGTACGACGGCAGCGGCAATCCGCGCTGGGTCGTCGGCGCGAACGGACCATTTGCGGCGACCAGCACGATCGCGATGCTGCAGTCGACTGGGTTCTGCCCGGTCTGCACCTATCAGGCGTTGACCACGCAGGCCGCCGGCAACATGACCGTGACGTACGCGAATGGCTCGAGCGGCCAGCTGGGTACTGCGATCACATTGAACGCGCCATTGAATGGAACCTGGAACATCAATCAGCCGATCGTGCGATTGACCGGGACATCCGATTGCAATCCTTGACACTCTGGTGATGGTCGCGGCGCCGAGCCGCGGAATGTCAGCCAGCTGACCGGCAGCACCACTTCCAGCGGCCTGTAGCACTTGAATTGAAAGCGCCTCGCTCGATCCTGATCGCCAATCCTGCGGCGCTCGTCGTCGCCATAGCCCCACTATGGCTTCCTCCGAGCACGTTGGTCTCTCGTGGCCCTCCATGGCCGCCGAGACACTTGGGCTC
>DASXKR010000052.1:0-36729 GCA_036496665.1 Rudaea sp.
CGGCGCTTCGCGCCACCTTCTCCCGGTGGGAGAAGGAAAGTGTGAATATCCCAGCAACAGGCCCGGAACCCGCGGATTTGTAGAAATAGTCGTGGGGATACCTCAGCATCAAATTGGGTTAGCTGGCTTCTCTTTGCAACCAGCCGTCGGTGTGCGCCTGCATGCGTCAGTGTTGAGCCGGTTTGTCGTTCGGGTCAGTTGTCGCGTTCTGCGCGGCTTGGCTCTGTTGCGGCGGCTTGTCGATCGCCTTGCCGAGCTGCTGCACCGCGCCGACGCTCACCCGCGCCTCGTATTGGGAATCACGCCATGCGAAATAGAGGTCGGGATCCCACTGCACATTCGCGAAAACACTCTTGCCGCAGGTGGCCGGCCGCTGCTCCTGGCCGCCGCCGGCAAGCGTCTGTTCGCAATTCGGATTGTCTTTGCGCCAGTAGTTGCCGTGCTCGAAACCGGTGCGCGAGCCGGACTGGGGCACTCCCTGCAGCACGCCTTGGCGTATCTGCACCAGGAGTCGATGCTTTGCCACGCCGTCGCCGTACTTCTCGGCGAGCTTCTCGCGCATCACCATCGCCCGCGCCAGCTGCCCGGGCATCAGCCTGGCCTTGAGCGTGTCGCGTGTGGCGACGAAATCGGGATAGTCACGCTCCGCGGCGAGATCGAGCCAGGCATAGGCGGTGACCGGGTCTTTCGGCGTGCCTTCGCCGTTCATGTACATGAGGCCGAGGCTGAGCTGCGACAGCTTGTCCGCGTAGAACGCGCCGATTTCGAAATACTTCAACGCGGCCCTGTATTGATGATGGGCGTAGCGGCGCATGCCGGTGTATTCGCCGAACAAGTCCGGATGAAACCAGGTTGACGTATCCTTCATCGCCTGCAACGCCCTTTGCACTTCGGGATCGTTGAGGGGGTCGTGTTCGGCATGTGCCGGTGCAGCGAGAGACAACACCGCGAGCATGCCGATGCAGTATTTCGTGCCTTTTCTCGTGCTGCGCATCGTCATACTCCTTGACGAAGTCGCCCTGCTGCGACATGGACATTGTCTCGCCGACTGGTCCATGACGCCAGTACCGGGAATACCATTCGAGGCTATCGAAGGTGAACGAGTGTAAGTTTTTGTGAGGCTTCGCCGCGGCGATTATCCGAGTTCGTTTGACCGCAGAAAAATGCAAACGGATCAAAGTAGCTCAAGCGAGCGTCAGGCGGCACTTTCAGACAGTCCATCGCGAAAGCGCTGGCGGCGAACGAAGAACGACAACTCTATTTCTTCTTCGTGGCGGCCGGCAGCTTCGTCGCGTCGTAGCCGCCCACTTCGAACACGAATGTCTTCGCGCCCTCGCCCCTGATCGTCGCATCGATCGCTACGGACCTGGCTTTCAGCATCTTCGCGATGAAGCCCTTGTCGTCATCGATGAACAGCGCCGGCTCGCCAGTCGGCGGAATCGTCGCCTTCATGCGCTGCGCCGGCCCGTCGTCGAAGCGCACCGGCAGCGTCGCGCAGCCCTTGCGGCAGTCGAACGTCGCGTTGCCGAGCAGCAGGTAGACGCTGCGTCCCCATTTCGGGTGATCGCGCAGCACGAGGCGGATGCGCTCGGCATCCCTTGCCGTCGCCGCGGCTTTCAACGGCTCCTTGCTCTCGACCGCCGCGGTGTATTGCGTGCCGCCGGCTTCGGCCACCGCCGCGTAGGCCCACAGCCTGGCCAGGCGCCGTGATTCGCGCTGCGCCGCCGCTTTGACACGCACATCGTCGAGCGTCTGCTTGACCTGCGTGGCGGCCGGGCTGGCCGGGTACTTGTGCATGATCTCGTCACCGAGCGAGACCGCCAGGTCCCAGCTCTGGCCCGTGCGCATCTGGTCATAGAGCACGAGTTCCCTGGCCGCGGCGGCATCGGTGTTCGGCATGGCGGCTGGCTTGGGCAGCGGCGCAGCGGGCGGTGCGCTCGACGAGCACGCGGCGAGTGCGGCGGAAAGAATCGTGGCAAAAGCGGACCGGCGCAAATTCATGGCGGCGTGCAGGTTCGTGGACCGGCTGCAACGATAACCGATTCGCGCTGGCGCGCGGAACCGTTTCGCTAGCGGCACGGGTCACGACCGAGATTGCGATCGTAGGTCGACACGTCCTCGTCATGCTGATGTCCGCTGCGACCGATCGAGCCGGCACCATGGATGCGCCGGCACGCTTCGTCGCGCGGCACGCGGCTCGAACTGACCGCCGCCGACGCCGCGCTGCCACGACCGCTGCGCCCTTTCGCGCCGCGAGTCGACGACGTCGTCGCCGGCACCGAATGCGGGCAGGCATTGTGCCGGTAGAACACCTGGCCGTCGGCGGTCCGGCATTCGTACGACATCGGTTCGGACTCGCGTCGCGATGCATGCAGCACTTTCACATGCGCGGCCGGCGCAGCGTGCTCGAGCGCATATTCCGGCGACTTCGCATAGGCCGGCGCCGCAGCGATCTCGATCGTGCTTTCGTGCGCAGTGCCGACACACGGCAGCTGTTGATACGCAATCGCACCCTGCGCGTCGGTACATTTGTATACTGTTGTGGCGCGTACGCCGCCGGCCAGTCCGAGCAGCAGCAGGATCAGCAGCCATTCGTACCAGCGCGTCGCGCGGCTCGTCGGTTGCCAGGCGGATGAATCGTGATCGGTATGCGGCATTGTCGTGCTTCCGGGTCGTCGGAAGCGCATCTTCGACAATCGCCCGCATGGCTCGCCATCGGCAAACTGCCTTCGTGCGTGTAGGAAAATGCCGACTGAAACGAGCGGATTGCGTTTTCCCACTCTGGAGTACTGACCACTGCGGATTGCGCCTCCCGACTTTTTCGAGCCGGGCTCGACGCAAGCCGGTGCCGGCATTCCTCCCAAGCACCGCCGCTGTCGCTCAAGGCAATGGATCGGCGCCGCCGGTCTGCTGTTCGCGACGCAACAGATACAGGCCGCTGGCGATGATCACTGCGGCGCCGGCCAGCGTGACTGCGTCGGGCAGCGTATTCCACAGCAGCCGGTCGAGGATGACGCCCCAGACCAGCGCGGTGTATTCGAGCGGCGCGATGCGTGACGCCGCGGCGCGCCGGAACGCGTCGGTCAGCGCGTACTGGCCGATCGCGCCGGTGACGCCGAGCACCGCGATCAGGCGCCAGTGTTGCGGCTGTATCGGTGCCCAGTCGCGCCACGCCAGCGCGGTGGCGAACATGCTCATCATCATCAGCATCCAGAACACCATGCTCTGGGTCGAATCGCTGCGTCCGAGCACGCGCACCGAAATCGCCGAAATCGAATAGCACGTGGCTGAAACCAGGACGGCAACGCCGGCCAGCGTCAGGACGCCGGCACCGGTCGGCCGCAGCACGATCAGCGTGCCGCAGAAGCCCGTAACGATTGCGGTCCAGCCGCGCCAGTCGACATGCTCCTTCAGGAGCAACGCCGCCAGTGCGGTGATCAGCAGCGGCGCGATGAAGAACAGCGAATAGGTTTCGGCCAGCGGCAGGCTGCGCAGCGCGTAAGCGAATGCAGCCAGCATGATGATCGACAACCCGCCGCGCAGGATGTGCAGCGGCCAGCGCACGCGCAGCAACTGGCGCAGCCCGCCATCGAATGCGACCCACCCGGTGATCAGCGGCAACGACGACAGTCCGCGCAGCGCGGCCACCTGCATCGGCGGATAGTCCGGCGACAGCAGCTTCAGCATCGCATCCATCACCGCAAACGCGGCGATCGCGAGCAGCATCGACAGCATGCCGCGCAGGTTCTGCGGGGACGACGACATGACGGATCCATCAGGGCAACGGTCACGAAAGTCTAGTGCATCGCCGCGGCGCGCGATCGGCCGCACGCTACACTGCGCCGACGATGTCCGCCGACTCTGCCTCGACCGATTCCCTGCGCCGGCATCCGGCCTATGTGCGCTACTGGTTTGCGCGCGTGGCGTCGGGCTTCGCCTTCCAGATGCTGTCGGTCGCGGCCGGCTGGCAGATCTACGACCTGACCCATCGCGCATTCGATCTCGGCCTGATCGGCCTGGTCCAGTTCCTGCCGTCGTTGTTGCTCGTGCTGCCGGCCGGGCATCTTGCCGACCACTATGACCGGCGCCGCATCGTGCGGGTCTGCGTCGCCGTCGAGTGCGTCGCCATCGGCCTGCTTGCCGTCGCCAGCGCGCGCGCGGAATTCGGCGAGGGCGCGATCCTGGCGACGCTGTTCGCTATCGGCGTGGCACGCGCGGTCGAGTTTCCGACGGCAATGGCACTCGCACCGGCACTGGTGCCGGCGGCGCTGTTTCCGCGCGCTGCCGCAGCCGGTGCTGCCGCGGCGCAGACCGCGATGATCGTCGGACCGGCGCTCGGCGGCTTTGCCTACGTCGCCGGCGCGCACGTCGTCTACGGCCTCGCAGCGTTGCTGTTCTTCGCTGCCGCACTGCTGGTGTCGACGATCCGCTACGAACGCCCGCCGGCGCCGCGCGAACCGCCGACGCTGCGCAGCCTGTTCGCCGGCGTCACGTTCATGCGCCGCCAACCGGTCGTGCTCGGCGCAATTTCCCTCGACCTGTTCGCCGTGCTGCTCGGCGGCGCGACCGCGCTGCTACCGGTATTCGCGCGCGACATCCTGCACACCGGGCCGTGGGGACTGGGCCTGCTGCGCGCCGCGCCGGCCGCCGGGGCGCTGACGATGTCGCTGTGGCTGGCGCGGCGCGCGCTCGAACGCCGCGTCGGTCCGGTCATGTTCGCCTCGGTCGCCGGTTTCGGCGTCGCCACACTGGTGTTTGCGCTGTCAACCTCGTTCGTGCTGTCGCTGGCCGCGCTATTCGCGCTCGGCGCACTCGACATGATCAGCATGGTCATCCGCGGCGCCCTGGTGCAGCTGGAGACGCCGGACGCAATGCGTGGCCGGGTCAGCGCGATCAATGCGATCTTCATCAATACGTCGAACCAGCTCGGCGAATTCGAATCCGGCATGACCGCCGCCTGGTTCGGCACCGTGCCGTCGGTGCTGATCGGCGGCGTCGGCACGCTCGTCGTCGTCGCCTTGTGGATGTGGTGGTTCCCGGCGCTGCGCAGCCGTGACCAACTGCATGCGCCAAACGCGGCATTCTGATTCAGAATGATGCAATCCCGCCCCGTAACCTGAAGGTCCCCGCATGAAATGGTTTCTGCTGCTTGTATCGTCGCTGGCCTCCATCGGCGTTCTGGCCGCCAGCGACGACGCGCCAAAAACGGTCGACGCGGCACTCGCCGCCGCGGCGCGCGAACAGCGCCCGTTGCTGCTCGATTTCCAGGCCCAGTGGTGCTACTCGTGCTACTTCATGGCGACGCATGTGCTGACCGGGCCGCTGTGGCAGACGGCAGCGCGCCGCGTGCGCGTGCTCGAAGTCGACGCCGACTCACCGGACGGTGCGCAGTGGATGAAGAAACTCGCGGTCAAGGCACTGCCGAGCTACGTCGTGTTGAAGTCCGACGGCAGCGAACTCGGCCGCATCGTTGCCGAGCAGTCGAGCGAGAAATTCTATCCGGTGTTGAACCGCATCCTCGCCGGCGGCGACGTGATCGATGTACTCAAGGCGAAAGCGCAGAAGGGCTCGATCGAGGCCACTGCCGAAGTGCTCGCCGGCTATCAGGCCCGTGACGAGTTCGATGCCGGCCTGGCGTGGTATGCGCAGTTGCCGGCGCCGCAGCGCGCGAGTGCCGACGCCAACCTGCAGGTTGCCTTGTGGCGCGATCGCCTGACACTGGGCAAGGCATTGCATGCCGAGGATCATCCCGCCTGCATCGCGGCCGGGCAAAAAGCACTGGCCGGACCGGTCGGCTGCGATCGCTACTACGTGCTCGAAAGCCTGCTCGAGTGCAGCGACAAACTGCCCACGACACAGCGCAAGGCCCTGCTCGAAAACGAGCGCCCGGCACTCGATCATCTTCTGGCGACGCAAGTATTCACGCCTGTGCCGTATTGCGCCGATCAGCGCACGGCCGTCATGGTTTCAGCCGATCTCGACAAGGCGGTCGGCGACAACCCTGCGCAAAAGGCGGTGCTCGATCACGCGATCGACTTTGCGCGCGCCGCGCTGCACGAGGACTATCGCGGCGACCGCAACCTGGCCGACAACCTGCGCGTCTACCTCACGCGCGCCGGCCGTCTGGATGAACTCGATGCGCTGATGCCGAAACTGATGGCCGCCTATCCGGACGACTATGTCTACGCGTATCGCTACGGCCGCAGCCTGCTCGATCGCAATCGGCCGGCCGAGGCGCTGCCGTATTTCGAGCAGGCGGCGCAGAAATCATTCGGCGCGAATCGCCTGGCCGTCGCCGAACAACACGCCAAGGCGCTACTCGCGCTGAAGCGTCGCGGCGATGCCGAGAAGGTCGTCACCGAGGCGCTCGAGCAGAACGGTCCGTGGTTTGCGGAACAGGCGGCGAAACTCAAAGCGCTGCTGAAATCGTAAGACCAACGTGTTGAACGCGGATTGTGCGGAAACGATTGAGGGCCTTTCCGCGAGGCTACTGTCCGCGTAATTCGTGTTGATCCGCGTCCAAAATTCTTTTGGAGAGAAGAAGTGCGTTTTGACGCGGATTTTCGCGGATAGACGCGGATACGAGCAAAGCACGCACGCTAAAATTGCTCCATTACGCACTGATCCGCGTTGATCCGCGTTGATCCGCGTCTAGAGAAGCTCTGCATCGATGACCACAGCGCCGCGCAAGATCATCCATGTCGACATGGACGCGTTCTACGCTTCGGTCGAGCAGCGCGACGATCCGGCGCTGCGCGGGCGGCCGGTCGTCGTCGCCTGGCGCGGCAATCGCTCGGTCGTCTGTGCGGCATCGTACGAGGCACGACGCTACGGCGTGCGTTCGGCGATGCCGGCCGTACGCGCCGAGCGCCTGTGTCCGGATGCCGTATTCGTGCCGCCCGACTTCGCACGCTATCGCACCGCGTCGAAGCTCGTGCGCGAGATCCTGTTGCGGCACACCGACCTGGTCGAGCTGCTGTCGCTCGACGAGGCCTATCTCGACGTCACCGCACCGAAGACCGCGTTCGATTCGGCGACCGCGATCGCGTCGGCAATCCGCAGGCAGATCGTCGACGAAACCGCGCTGACCGCGTCGGCCGGCGTCGCACCGAACAAATTCCTGGCCAAGATTGCATCGGACTGGCACAAGCCGAACGGGCTGTTCGTGATCCGCCCCGGCGAAGCCGAAGCGTTTCTCGCGCCGCTGCCGGTGGCGAAGATCCCCGGCGTCGGCAAGGTCATGGACGCCAGGCTCGAAGCGCTCGGCATCCGCACCTGCGCCGACCTGCGCACACATGGCGTCGATGAACTCGAGCGGCGCTTCGGCCGCTACGGCCGGCGCCTGGCCGAGCTCGCCGTCGGCATCGACGAGCGCGCGGTCGACCCGGACCAGCCGGTGCAGTCGATTTCGGCCGAGGACACGTTCGAACGTGACGTGCTGCTCGGCGAGATCGAACCGATGATCCGCCGCCTCGCCGCGAAGACCTGGGCCGCGAGCCGCAAGACCCAGCGCATTGGTCGTACGGTCGTCCTGAAGCTCAAGACGGCGGATTTCCACATCCTGACACGCAGCCATACGCCGGCACAGCCACCGCAATCGGAAAGTGAATTTGTGGACATTGCCGCGAGCCTGCGCGAGCGCGTCGGCCTGCCGGCGCGGACACGCTACCGGCTGGTCGGCGTCGGTCTGGGCAATTTCCGCGACGCCGACGAAATCGAACCGCAGGGCGAACTGTTCGGCTGATGCGAAGGCGCCGCGGCAAGTTCAGGGCGCCGCGCGCCGCCGTGGCGCCGCGCCGCCGATTCGCGCTATGTTGCCGCTTTCGAGTCGGCCATCCCGAAACTTTCCGGAGGCAGCGTGCGTCATTCCAGACCGATCCATCTTTTGATTGGCGCGTTGGCGCTGGGCCTGCTGTCGACCAGCGGCTGCGCGCGCCAGCCGGCGATCGGCAAGATGCCGGCAGCCGGCAGCTGGACGTTCGCGGTGTCCGGCGACTCGCGCAATTGCGGCAACATGGTCATGCCGGCGATCGCGGCCGGCGCGCGTGCCGACCACGCCGCGTTCTACTGGCATCTGGGCGACCTGAGAGCGATCTACAAGGTCGACGAGGACTATGCACGCGAACGCCGCTTCGCGACCTACTACCGCCCGCCGAGCATCGGCGACTACCTGCTGACGGCGTGGACCGACTTTTCGCAGCACCAGGTACGGCCGTTCGGCGACATGCCGTTCTTCCTCGGCATCGGCAATCACGAATTGATCGCGCCGAAGACGCGCAACCAGTTCCTGATTGAATTCGAGAGCCTGCTCGACCGCCCGGAATTGAAGGAGCAGCGCGCGAAGGACGCCGCGCTGATGGCCGGCCTGCACATGGCGCCGGCGGCGCGAACCTATTTTCACTGGACCGAGCGCGGCGTCGACTTCATCAATCTCGACAATGCGACCAGCGACGCGTTCGACGTCGCCCAGCTCGCCTGGTTCGATGCCGTGCTGGATGCCGACCTGGCCGACCGGCGCATCACGACGATCGTCGCCGGCATGCACGAGTCGCTGCCGTACAGCCAGTCCGACGGCCACAGCATGTGCATGAGCACGAGCGGACGCGAAAGCGGCCAGCACGTCTATGCGCGGCTGGCACAGGCGAACAAGGCGAAGCACGTGTACGTGCTGTCGAGCCATTCGCACTTCTACCTCGCCGACGTATACGACACCGATCACTGGCGCGATGCGGCGAACGGCGGCGTCGTGCTGCCGGGCTGGGTCATCGGCACCGCCGGTGCCGAACGCTATGCGCTGCCGGCCGGAGTGACGCCCGGCGCCGATGCGCGCGAGCATGTCTACGGCTACATGACCGGCCGCGTCGCCGCGGGCGGCACGATCGCGTTCGCGTTCCACGAACTTGGCGAGGCCGAGCTGCAGGCGGTGCGCACGGCCGACTACGGCGCCGACGATGTCGCATTCTGCGTCGCGCAGAATCCGGATCCGCAGAAGCTCGAACAGCGTCCCGCGCCGGTGACGTGCGAAAGCGCACAGGAACGCTGAAGCGCCGTCAACTCTTGTTGCCGGCGTAGCCGATGCGGCACATTGCCGCGGCGCGTGGCCACGTGAACAGCACACGTCGAAAAGACCACGGCGTTTGTGAAAGCGCCGGTCGCTGGAAGTATGCGGTCGAGCGCTGCGTCGTCGATCCGGCACATCCTTCGATCCCGTAGCCGAGCGTCAGCTCGCAGCGACGCGCAACGTCGTACCGGCGTCGAAGAAATGCAGCGCGGCCGGTGCATAGCCGAGCGTCAGCGTGCTGCCCGGCACCGGCAGGCCGGTTGGCGGCATGCGCACGACGATCGGCACCCCGGCGCAGGTCAGGTTGAGGAACACCTCGTTGCCGACTGGTTCGACGACGTCGAGCTGCGCCTGCAGGCTCGCCGGCGCGGCGCCCGCAGCGGGCACGGGTCGCAAGTCCTCGGGACGGACGCCGGCCACCAACTCGCGGCCGTCATGCGTGGCAAGCCAGGACAGACCGTCGCCCAGCGGCAGTTCGAGGCCGGCGCATTCCAGACGGTAACGGTTGGCGTCGCGGCGCAGCATGCCACGGAAGAAATTCATGGCCGGGCTGCCGAGAAAGCCGGCCACGAACAGGTTCGCCGGCCGGGTATACAAATTCATCGGCGTGTCGACCTGCTGGATCGCGCCGTCGTTGAACACGACGATGCGCTGGCCAAGCGTCATCGCCTCGATCTGGTCGTGCGTGACGTAGACCATGGTTGCGCCGATGCGCCGATGCAGGCGCGCGATCTCGACGCGCGTCGACAAGCGCAGCTTGGCATCGAGATTGGACAATGGCTCGTCGAGCAGAAACACCTTGGGCTGGCGCACCAACGCGCGGCCCAGAGCGACGCGCTGGCGCTGCCCGCCGGACAGCGCGCGCGGCTGGCGCTGCATCGTATCCCCGAGCGCGAGCATCTGCGCCGCGTCGTCGACACGGCGCGCGATCTCGTCGCTTGCAACGCCGCGCAGCTTCAGTCCGAACGCGAGGTTTTCCGCGACCGTCATGTGCGGATACAGCGCGTAGCTCTGGAACACCATCGCGATATCGCGGTCCTTCGGCGCGACGTCATTGACGACGCGCTCGCCGATCGACAGCGTACCGGAAGTGACCGATTCCAGACCTGCAATCATGCGCAGCGTCGTGGTCTTGCCGCAGCCGGAAGGCCCGACCAGCACGAGCAGCTCGCCGTCGCGCGCCTCGAACGTCGCGCCGTGCACGGCGACATGCCCGTTCGGGTAGACCTTGCGCACGTTGTCGAGCTTGACGTTGGCCATCGAGAGCCTTTCGATCGGATCGATTTCGAAGCGGATTCGCCGCCTTTTCCACTGTGCCGCATTGCGGCTGTCAATCGATGGGCGGTTCAGGTATTCTGCCATGTAAACGTTTTCATTACGCGCTGTTGCTGCAGCGCAGAACAATCACCCATGCCGCAACGCGTTCAATTTCCCGATCGATTCCTGTGGGGCAGTGCCACGTCGGCCTACCAGATAGAAGGCTCGCCGCTGGCCGACGGTGCCGGCCCGAGCATCTGGCAGCGCTTCGCGCACACGCCCGGCATGATGGCCAGCGGCGACACCGGCGACATCGCCTGTGATCACTACCGGCGCATGGAATCCGACGTCGCGCTGATGCGCGAACTGGGCCTGCAGGCCTATCGATTCAGCGTGTCATGGAGCCGCGTGCTGCCGACCGGCCGCGGCGCAGTGAACCCGAAGGGTCTCGGTTTCTACGAGCGCCTGGTCGATACGCTGCTGGCCAACGGCATCCAGCCTCTGCTGACACTGTTCCACTGGGACCTGCCGGCGGCGCTCGACGATCGCGGCGGCTGGCTCAATCCGGACGTTGCGCACTGGTTCGCCGAGTACGCGGAGGTCATGTACCGCAAGCTCGACGACCGCGTGAAATTCTGGGCGACGTTGAACGAGCCGTGGGTCGTGACCGACGGCGGCTATCTGCACGGCGCGCTCGCGCCCGGTCATCGCAGCCGCTTCGAGGCGCCGATCGCCAGCCACAACCTGCTGCGCGCGCACGGCGCGGCAGTGCGGGCGTATCGTGCCAACGGCAAGCACAAGATCGGCATCGTCGTGAACCTCGAGCCGAAGTACGCGGCGTCCGAGAGCGCCGAGGATGTCGCGGCCGTGACGCGCGCCGACGCCTACATGAACCGCCAATACCTCGATCCGGTTTTCTTCGGCAAGTACCCTGACGAGATGAAGGAGATCTTCGGCGACGCCTGGCCGGACTGGCCGGCCGCCGACCTGGACCTGATCCGCCAGCCGACCGATTTTCTCGGCATCAACTACTACACCCGCAACGTCACGCGCTTCGACCCGAACAACTACCCGCTGAAAGTCGCATCGGTGCGCCAGCACGCGACCTACACCGAAACCGGCTGGGAAGTGTTTCCGCAGGGCCTCACCGACACGCTGTTGTGGGTCAAGCAGCGTTACGGCAATCCGCCGGTCTACATCACCGAGAACGGGTCGGCGTTCTACGATCCGCCGGTCGCCGAAGACGGCGTCATCGACGATCCGTTGCGCGTGAATTACCAGAAGAAACACCTGCGCGCCGTGCATGCGGCGATCGAACAAGGCTGCGATGTGCGCGGCTACATGGCCTGGTCGCTGCTCGACAACCTCGAGTGGTCGCTCGGTTTCTCCAAGCGCTTCGGCATCGTGCACGTCGACTTCGCCACGCAGAAACGCACGCCGAAGGCGAGCGCGCGGCACTACTCGAAGGTCATCGCGAGCAACGGCGCGGTCCTCGGCGAAAGCTGACTGCCGGTTGGCAGGTCGGCGGTTGCAGCCGGCGGAAATCCCCGCAGCCAATCCGGCAATTCCGACCACACTTGCCAGCGTGGCGCTCAGCGCTCACCCTGCATGACGATGTCGGCCGGTGCAGCGGCAAAGTGCAATTCTGTACCTTTCCACTCGACCGGCGCGCCGTTGACCGTCGCCGGCGACGGCGCACGCGACTCAGGCCACACGAAAACGTACCCGCCCGGTGGCGTCGCGCCGGCCGACACGTGAAGTTCGATGCGCCGGCCGATGCGCCTGAGCTGATAGTTCAGGTCGCCGTAGGGCGTGCGCAGGTGCTCCACCTCGATGCCGGCGCCGTCGAGCCATTGCGCAGGCAGTCCCGCCGCGAGCACGACGGACTGGTCGTCGGGGCGGTCGTAACCGAACAGATCGAGCGCCGAGCGGATGAAGTCGGAGGCAACCCAGGCATGCGGCATGTCGCCGATGAAGCCGGACTGGCGCGGATCGCGCCGCACGACTTCGGCCCACTGGTTCCACGCCGCCGGTCGCGCGCCGCTGCTGAAGAAGAAGTCGATCGCCGCCTGCGCGCGGTCGCGCTGGCCGAGCCGGACGAAGCTGCCAACCGTGCGCCACTCGTATGGCGTGTAGTCCGTCCACGGCGCGGTGCCGTCGGCCCGCGCGGCGAAGTTGCGCCAATAGCGTTCGAAGGTGTTGTGCAGCAGATCCTGCGGCAGGCCTGCGGTCGCGTCCGCCGGCGTGAACGCGATCGTCGTCGAGGTCGCGTCGAAGTCGCCGAGTTCGGCGCTGCCCGGAATGAAGTCGATCGCGCGCTGCTTCACGGCCGTCGCGATCGATGCCTCGAGGTCGCGCTCGAATTCGTCGCGCGCCAGGCCGATGCGCGCGGCCGCCTCGCCCTGGCCCAGCGCTTGCGCCATCTCGGCGGCGTCCTTGTAGCCGGTCAGTGCCCAGAAGTCGTCCCAGTACGAGTGCATCGGCTTGGCCGAGTAGCCTTCGTGGCTGATCGATGCCGGCATCAGCCCCTTGAAGGCAGGATCGGCCGCGCCGGTTTCGCTGGCGCGCAGCGTGTCCATGTAGTTGACCGCGGCTTCGATGTGCGGCCAGTTTCTTTCCAGCGCAGCGCGATCGTGCGTGTAGCGGTAGAGTTGTGCGATCAGGTGGATCAACTCGCCGTGGCTGTCGTTTTCAGGTACCGGATCGGCACCGCGATGGTCGACACAGCACGGCACCTTGCCGTTGGCGAACTGCTGCGGCGCGTACCAGTCGACGTAGTCGCGTACCGGGCCGACATCCCCCCTGCGCAACAGCGCATCGGCAATCATGGCACCATCGCGGATCCACGAACGCGCGTACGAGCGTGTTCCCGGGCGCAATGCGGCGCCTTCGCGCGACAGCAGGATGTGCGCGTGCGCCGTGTGCAGCGTATCGACGATGCGTTGCGCTTCATGCGGCACGGTCAGCCTTACCCCGTCGAGTCGGCCGCGCCACGCGTCGGCGACGGCGCTGCGCTCCCGCTCCACCCACGCCGCAGCGTCGAGTCCGCCGCGCTCCGGCGGCGCCTGCTTGCCCGCCATCGGCACGACGACGGAGACTTCGCGCTCGCCCTGCGCGTCGAGACGGACCTTGTACTCCAGCGCGCCCGAAGCGCGTCCGGATTCATCGCGCAACCCCGGTGTCGCGCTCGACCCGCCGGCTGCCGCCAGCGGCTGGCTGCTGCCATCGGCGGCCAATCGCACGAGAGCATCGGGCGGCGCCGACAACCACAGCGCCGAGTCATCGACCTGCAGCGTGGTTCCGTCCAGGCGCAGGTTCCTGATCGTGCTGACACCGCCCGGCGAGTTGAGGAACTGCGCGGGCGGATTGACCTGGAACGGACGAACCGCCAGTTGCAGCGTCGCCTCGACCGGCACATCGGTGGTGTTGTGTAGGCGATAGCGCGCGACAAGTTGAGGCGCATCGCGCGGCCCGCGCGCGAACGCCTCGACGCGCAGACGCAGCTTGGCGCTGGTCAATTCGACCATCGGCAAAGGCAGGTAGTTGTCGGCCAGCGTCTGCGTCGAGCGCATGTCGGCCCAAGTCACGCGTACGCCGTCCACGAGCAGGAACGGTTCGATCGACCAGCCGCCCTTGCGTGGCTCGATGGCGCCGTCCTCGGAAATCAGCGCCGGCGTTCCGCCGCCGTCGACGCCGACGATGGTCCAGTACGACTGCTCGAGGAAACCGCGCGGATAGATGCCGCGCCGCACGCGCCGGGCGATGTCCTGATAGAACGCATTCGCCGTCGCGCCCCAGCCGGCATCCTTGATCTCGATCTCGTTCAGGCCGTAGCCGCGCCCCTCGTCGGCCGCCAGCTTCAGGCGCACGTAGCGCACTTCCGGCGCGCACACGGTGAACAGATCGTCGTCGCCGACGCGTTCGCCAAGGCCGCTGCACGGCAACCACTGCTTGCCGTCGAGCGATTCTTCGCGCGTCCACGCCGTCGGACGTTCGCCGTAGCGCCAGTGCAGCACGAAGCCGCCGATTTCGCGCGGCTTGCCGAGGTCAATGTCGAACTGCTGCGCCGGTGACTGCGACGGATCGCTGCGCCACTGGCTCTGCGCGTTGCCATCCATCGCGGCCGAAGCCGGAGCATCCTTGAGCGCCGACGTGGCAGACAGGCGCGGTGGCGCTGCCGTCGTCTCGGGCGGCGGCAGTTCGTGCAGGACGAGGTCGTCGATCTGGACCGAACCCTTGCCGCCGTCGCGACCGGAGCTGACCACGAACTCGATCGAGCCAACATGGCGCAGCGTGTGGTCGGTGGCCGGACCCCAGGCGAACTCGATCTGGCGCTTCCGGACCCTGATCTGCTGCCAATCATGCGGAAAGCTGAAGTCGGGACGATTCAACCACCAGACGTTGGCGCCGCTCGCATCGATCAGCTTGAACTGAAGAGTGTTGACCGGGCTGTCACCGCGCACCCAGAAACTCAGTTCGTAGTTGTCAGGCAAATCGAGCGGCAACATGCGTCGCGCCGTGGCGTAGCCGTTGATCGGCTTGCCGCCGGCTCCGGTGAAGTTGAAGTCCATGCGCAAGGCCTTGCCGGCCTTGCCAGCGACGCTGCTCAGCGACGCGCTGACGTCGTCGCTGTGCTGGGCAGTCCAGGGCGTCAGGTTGTCGAAGTTGTCGAGCACCCGTTCACCCGTCGCGGCGAATGCGGGGGGAGTGGATAAATACGCGCCGACCAGTGCGAGTGCGCACAGCCCTCTCCCCCATCGTGCGCGATGGGGCGGGAGAGGGTTGGGTGAGCGTGCAGCGTCGGCCCCATTCCGAAACGCTGAACCATCGCCTTGGCGCTTTCCCCTCACCCCCTCCCTCTTCCCCGACTGTGTCGAGGAAGAGGGAGTAAACGCGGCGCTCGATTTCATCCTTTTACACTCCCCAGCAGCAGACCGTGAATATAGTGCCGCTGCAGCGCGAGGAACAACAGCAGCACCGGCACGATCGTGACGACCGAGCCGGCCATCATCAATTCGTTGTCCTGCACGTGCTCGCGCGACAGAGCCGCCAGCGCGACCGGCGCCGTCTGCCAGTGCTGGTCGCTCAACACGATCAACGGCCACATGAAATCGTTCCAGCTGGCCAGGAACGAGAAGATCGCCAGCGTCACGACGATCGGCTTGAGCAGCGGCAGCACGATGCGCAGGAAGATTTTCCATTCGCCGGCGCCGTCGATGCGCGCCGCTTCGAGCAGTTCGTCGGGAATCGAGCGCGCGTACTGGCGCACGAGATAGATGCCGAACACGCCTGCCATGCCGGGCACGATCACGCCGCCGTAGCTGTTGACCAGATGCAGCCACTTCATCAGCAGGAACAGCGGAATCATCGCGACCTGGACCGGAATCAGCAGCGCCCCGAGCAGAACCTGAAAGATCCGTTCGCGACCGGCAAACTGCAGCTTGGCGAACGCATAGCCGGCGCTGAGATTGAAGGCGAGCGACAGCAGCGTCATCGCCGTGGCAATGGCCAGACTATTGGCCAGATATCGGCCCATGCCGGCGCGTGCGAACAGCGTCTGGTAGTTCACGAACGTCGCATGACCCGGCAGCAACGGCGGCGGAAATGCATTCGCCTCGCCGGGCTGCATGAACGACACCGACAGCATCCACAGCAGCGGGAACAGCACGATCGCGCCGGTCCCGATCAGCACGCCGTTGATGAGCGCCTTTGCCAGCCGCGGGTTCACGCTTCTTCTCCGCTGCGCCGCGCAACACGCAGCAGCACGCGTGTCGCAACGAGGATCAGCGCGAACAGCAGGAACGCGATCGCCGAGGCGCGACCCAGGCTCCACCAGGTGAAGCCTTCCTCGTACATGAAATACAGCACGCTGTAGGTGCTCTGCAGAGGATTGCCGAGCGTCATGACATAGGGTTCCGCGAACAGCTGAAAATAGCCGGCCATCGTGATGATGCCGACCAGCAGCAGCACCGGCCGCAGCGACGGCAGCGTGATGTGGCGGAACGCGCGCCAGGCCGAGGCGCCGTCGATGCGGGCTGCCTCGTACAGTTCCTGCGGCACGCCCTGCAGTCCGGCCAGCAGGATGATCATGTTGTAGCCGAAGTTCTTCCACACGGCGAACAGGATGATCGTCGGCATCGAGTAGTGCACGTCGCCGAGCCAGTCGATCGGGCCGATGCCGATGTGGGCGAGCACATAGTTGACGATGCCGTAGCGCGTGTGGAACAGATATTTCCAGATCACCGCGACCGCGACGACGGTCGTTACGACCGGCGCGAACAGCGCGGTGCGGAACAGGCCCTTGCAGCGCGCCAGCGGCGAGTTGAGCAGCAGCGCCGCGCCGAGCGACGCGGCGATCGATAGCGGCACGCCGACGACGACGAAGTAGGTCGTGTTGAGCAGCGACTTCCAGAACAGCGGCGTCTGCAGCACGTCGAGATAGTTAGTCAGGCCGGTGAAGCGCAGGTTCTTCAGGTCGGCCAGCGCGTACAGGTCGAAATCGGTCAGGCTCAGTACGAATGCCGCGAGCACCGGCAGGCCGAAGAACACGCCGATCACCAGCAGTGCCGGGGTCACGAAGGTCCAGGCGGCGCGCTGCGTGCTCATGGCGCGTTCCGCACCCGGGCATACCGGCTTTCCCGTCTCCCACCGGGAGAGGGTGCCCCGAAGGGGCAGGCGAGGGTCCGGCGGACTATCGACGTGCACGGCGATTCCCGACCCTCACCCCTGCCCCTCCCCCGAGGGGAGAGGGGTTCAAGAGCGGTCGTGCCGGCCGGAATGGGGCGAGCGAGCGAGAAAATCATTTCACTCCCCGCGCCGCCATCAGCGCACGGCGCTTGGCCAGAATCTCGTCGGTCTTCGCGTCGAAATCGTGCAATGCCGTATCGATCGGCACGCCGCCGCGGATCACGCGCTCGGCCATCAGGCGCATTTCCTGCGCGATGCGCTCCCACTCCGGCACCTTCGGCGTCGGCACGACGTGTTCGAGCTGCTCGTGGAACGCGTGCGCATAGTCATCCTGCGCCAGTTCGGGAAAATTCCAGACGCTGCGCCGTGACGGCAGGTCGCCGGTCAGTTGGTAGAACTTGCGCTGCTGCTCGACTGCGGACAGGTATTCGGCCAGCTCCCAGGCGACTTGTTTATTTCTGGAACTGTGGAAAATGGCAAAGCTCGAACCGCCGGCTGCGCCGCCGCCATGACCTTCGAACCCCGGCAGCGGCGCCGTGCTCCAGCGCCCGTCGATCTGCGGCACGCGACGCTTGAATTCGCCGATGTTCCACGGGCCGGTGATGTAGAAGGCGAAGAAGCCGCGCGCAAACTCCTCCCAGACGTTGGAGATCTGCATGTTGCTCATCGGCGGCGCCCAGCCGTTGCGGAACATCTCGACGTAGAACGCGAACGCGCGGCGAAAGCCGGCGCTTTCGAAGTTGCCGCGCGTACCATTGTCGCGAAGCAGCGGATCGGGCTGCTGCAACGCCAGGTTCAACAGCGGCTCGAACTCGTTGACCGGCAGGAAAATCGCGTAGTTGTCCTTGCCGAGCTCGACCTTGATCGCCGCCATCGCGCGGCGCCATTCGTCCCAGTCGCGCGGCGCATGATCGAATCCGGCTTTGGCGAGCAGGTCGGTGCGGTAGAACAGCAGGCGCGTGTCGACATACCACGGCACACCGTAGAGCTCGCCGTCGACGACATTGGTATCCCAGATACCGGAAAAATAGTCGTCGCTGTGCACGCTGCGCGACGCATCGACGTACGGCTGCAGCGCTTCGAGTGCGCCGAGCGCCGCGAACTCGGGCACCCAGGTATTGCCGAGCTGGCACAGGTCAGGCAGCGCATCGCCGGCGAATGCGGTCAGCAGTTTTTCGTGCGCGGCGGTCAGCGGGATCTGCTGCACTTCGACGTGCACGCCGGGATGCGCACGCTCGAAATCCGGCAGCAGCTGCGTGACGACTTCGCCTTCGCGACCGCTAGTCCAGAACCGTATCGTGGTGGGCGCCGGGGCCTGGCTGCAGCCGGCAACAAATGCCAGCGCCAGAGCGAGCACGCGCGCACCGATGCGCATCATCCGCACGCGCCCCGCACGTGCTGTCGCCGCATCGTCAAGGGACGGTGCAGCTGTTGCCGAAGATGGTGCTGAGACGCTTGCGAACGAGCCGGCGCGTGTGGTCCGGCTTGCGGCATGTCGAGGTCCAGAAATTCCCGTTGCCATCGCCATCGGATCATCGCATTGATCGGGTTTTTCTGCTGCGGCGGCCCGCGCCCGCAGCCGCTTTTGGCGCCCCAATCCGGCTTGCCGCGTGGGCCGGAAACGGCTCTGCGACGCGGCCTGTACCGGACCTGACCGGGTTTGCTGCAGTGCTTTTGCAATCCGTTATGAAAACGTTTACATTCCGCGAATAGTAGCGATTTTGTAACCGATTGTGTACTTGCGTCGCCGTGCGGAGCGCACGGGCATGTGATGACCCCGCTGCATAACCGTTGGCCGTGCGTTCCGGTCATGCTGGCGAGATCTCGCATGGCGCGCACCGCCTCTGCCAAGGCCCGGACAGCCAGGACAAAGCTGCGCAATCCATCCTAACGATAACTAGAAATCCCCGGGAGGAGCGTCATGAACAAGCGTCTACCGCTGCAAAGAAAGCTGCTTGCTTCGCTGATCCGGACGGCCGTCATCAGCGCCGCCTTCGTACCGGCGATCAGCTGGGCACAAAGTTCGGATGCCACGCTGCGCGGCAAGGCGCCGCCGGACATGCAGGTCACCGCCAAGAATACGGCGACCGGCCTCGTGCGTCATACAACCAGCAGCGCGGACGGCAGCTATGCCCTCCCCGGATTGCCACCAGGCACTTATCAGGTCGATGCCGGCCCCGGTACGGAAAAGACCGTGACGCTCAGCGTCGCCTCGACGGCGACCCTGGACTTTGCCGGCGCCGCGGCCGGCGCGCCGGCTCCGAGCACGACCACCTCGCTGGAAGGCATCTCGGTGACCGCGACCTCTCTGACCGAGGTGAAGACCTCGGAAGTAGGTACGAATGTCTCGCTGCATCAGATCAATACGATCCCGCAGATGACGCGCAACTTTCTCGAATTCGCCGACACCGTCCCGGGTATGGTGTTCACCACCGACGCTACCGGACACACCTCGCTTCAGGGCGGCGCGCAGAACACCAGCTCGGTCAACGTCTTCATCGACGGCGTCGGCCAGAAGAGTTACGTGAAGGAAGGCGGCGTCAGCGGCCAGTTCTCGAGCCAGGGCAACCCGTTCCCGCAGCTTGCGATCGGCGAGTACAAGGTCATCACCTCCAACTACAAGGCGGAATATGACCAGATATCGAGCGCCGCAGTTACCGCGGTGACCAAATCCGGCACCAACGAATTCCATGGTGATGTCTTCGGCAACTACACCAACGACAACTATCGCGACAGCACGCCGGGCGAGAAAGCGTCCGGCACGAAGGCAAAGTCGGACGACAAGGAGTACGGCTTCGATATCGGCGGCCCGATCATCCAGGACGCCATGCATTTCTTCTTCACCTACGAGCGCAAGACCCTGGACAATCCGATCACCGTCGTGCCGGGCGTAAGCGGCGTGACCGATCTGTTGCCGGCCAGCGTGCAGTCGCAACTCGGCCCGGCCAACAATCCGTTCACCGAAGATTTGTATTTCGGCAAGATCGATTGGGAGTTCTCCGACCGCGACCGCATCGAACTCAGTGGAAAGTACCGCAGTGAAACTACCGTCGATAACGTCGGCGGCGTCACCGCCGCGTCGGGAGCCATCCAGACCGCGAACACCGACAAGCGTTTCGACCTGCGCTGGGAGCACACCGCGGATAACTGGTTGAACGAGGTATTACTCACCTACGAGAACGCGTTCAATGTGCCGGAGCAGGTAACCAGCGGCGTCGGTGCTGCGTACACGTTCGGGCCCAGCAATGATGGTCTGATTGTTCAAGTCGGCGGCCCCGATCCGCGCGCCGAGCAGAACAAGGGTCAGGAGGGTCCTGGCATCCAGGACGATCTGACCTTCAACAATCTGAGCTGGATGGGAGACCACACGGTCAAGATGGGCGTCAAGTTCAAGGACGTGAAGCTGACTGCGCAGGACGCCGGCAATGCGACCGCGCAGGCCTTCTACAACGTCTGCCCACTCACCAGCACCGATCCCTCGTGTCCGCCGGGTGCGGGCGCGGACCCGTACAAGGCCGTGTTCGCGGTGCCGTCTGCGGGCCAGAATCCGCTGGTAACCTCGAAGGACCGGCAATTCGGCGCCTACATCCAGGACGACTGGGCGGTCAACGACAAGCTGACGCTGAATCTGGGCATACGTTGGGATATCGAGCAGAACCCGTCGTATCTGAACTGGGTCACGCCGGCCAGCGTGGTAACTGCGTTTAACGGTCAGGATCCGAACGCGCCTGCCGGACAAACCTATGCGCAGACCCTTGCTAAGGGTGGCGTCAACATCAACGACTACATCAGCACCGGCCACAACCGCAGCGCCTACGACAAGGAGTTCCAGCCGCGCTTCGGCTTCTCCTACGATCTGAACGGCGATGAAGAACACGTGGTTTTCGGCGGCGCCGGCCGTTCCTACGATCGCGACCTCTACGATTATCTGCAGCTCGAACAGACCAAGTTCGCGCTCGCCGAGGACACATACTATTTCAGCAGCCCGACGCAGCCCTGCAAGGGCAACCCGTGCACCACGTGGGATCCGAAATATCTCACTGTTGCCAACCTGGTTTCCCTGCTCCAGGGGAGCACCGCGGGCCAGGAAATCGACGCGATCAACAACCATTTGAAGACGCCTTATTCGGATCAGTTCAGCATCGGCATGCGCAACAAGGTCGGCGACTGGAATACGAGCGCCGCAGTGGCACGCATCGAAAGCAAGGATGGATTCGTTTTCACTCTCGGCAACCGCTTTCCGAATGGCGCGTTCTGGATGAACGGCGGTCAGCCCTGGGGCAACGGCGTCCCCGGTTTCGGCAGCCTGATCCTCGGCAGCAACGGCATCGAAACGCGCTCAACCCAGTTGCTGCTGTCGGCCGAAAAGCCGTACACCAGGGAGTCCGGCTGGGCAGCGACCGTCGCCTACACTTACACCAACGCGACACAGAACCGCGATATCACCCAACACTATTCGTTCGACCAGGAAAGCATCCAGCAGTATCCGTTCATCACCTCCAATGCTGCGGCCAAACATCGCTTGGTTACCACCGGTTCGATCGACGGACCGTGGGACATCACCTTCGCGGGCAAGCTCACCCTGGCCACGCCGATTCCAAACAACGGGTTTATCAATTACATCAACGGGGCTACTGCCCCGAACGGAGCGAACAACCTGCCCGTGGCGGGTATACCGCAGGGGGGGAAATCGTTCCTGTTCGGCGGTCCGATCTTCGGTTACCGCTCGCTCGACCTTCAGGCAACCAAAACGTTTGATCTGACGCGCGGGATGAGTTTCTATCTGCGCTTTGACGTGCTGAACGCGCTCAACTACAAGAATCTCATCGACGTCAATTCGACATTCCCGACGTATTTCCCGATCGCGTACAACCCGAACGGCAACATCACCGGTTTCCCGCGCACGTTGAAATTCTCGATGGGCTTCAAGTGGTGAGGAGAAATTCACGGACGAGCGGTACAATCGCACGCACCGCCTAAGAACAAAGCCCGCATCGCGGGCTTTGTTTTGATAGGCACCCGAATACGTCATGACCAGTCGACCATTGAAAAACATCGTCATTGTCGGCGGCGGCACCGCCGGCTGGATGACCGCGGCCGCATTTGCCAAGATCCTGGGTCGTGATTACCCGATCCGTCTGATCGAGTCGGAGGAGATCGGCACGGTCGGCGTCGGCGAAGCGACCGTGCCGCACCTGAAACTGTTCAACAAGGTGCTCGAGATCGACGAGATCGATTTCATCAGGAAGGTCCAAGGCACATTCAAGCTCGGCATCGAGTTCGTCGACTGGGCGCGGATCGGCGACCGCTACATCCACGGCTTCGGCACGATCGGCCACGACTATGGCCTGTTGCCGTTCCACCAGTACTGGATCAAGGCGTTCAAGGCCGGCAAGGCCGTTGATATCGGCGAGTATTCGCTGTGCACGGCGGCGGCGCCACGCGGCAAGTTCATGGCCTCGGCCACCGACGTGCCGCCGACGTCGCCGCTGGCGGACATCGCCTACGCCTACCATTTCGATGCCGGCCGTTACGCCGCCTACCTGCGCCAGTATGCCGAGCAGCGCGGCGTGCGCCGCACGGAAGGCAAGATCACCCAGGTCGTGCAGCGCCCGGACGACGGATTTGTCGAGGCCGTGGTGCTGCAGAGCGGCGAGCGCGTGGCCGGCGAACTGTTCGTCGACTGCTCGGGTTTTCGCGGCCTGCTGATCGAGCAGACGCTGCACGCCGGCTACGAGGACTGGTTGCACTGGCTGCCCTGCGACCGCGCGCTCGCCGTGCCGAGCGAGAACATCGGACCGCCGACACCGTTCGTGCGCTGCACGGCGCGCAGCGCGGGCTGGCAATGGCGCATCCCGCTGCAGCACCGCACCGGCAATGGCTACGTGTATGCGAGCGGACACCTCAGCGACGACGAGGCGGCTGCGACGCTGATGAAGAATCTCGATGGGCGCGCGCTGGGCGAGCCGCGCATGCTGAAGTTCACGCCGGGGCAGCGCAGGAAACCTTGGGACAAGAACGTCGTGTCGGTCGGACTTGCCAGCGGCTTCCTCGAACCGCTCGAGTCGACGAGCATCTATCTGATCCAGTCGGCGATCGCGCGGATCATGAACCTGCTGCCGCGCGGCGATTTCAGCCCCACCCTGATCGACCGCTACAACACGCAGGCGGCGTTCGAAACCGAACGCATCCGCGACTTCATCATCCTGCACTATTGCGCCACCGAACGCGCCGATTCGCCGTTCTGGAACCATGTGCGCACGATGGCGCTGCCGGCGGAACTGGAAGCCAATATCCGCCTGTTCAGGGACAGCGGCCGTTTCTATCGCAATGCCGAGGAGATGTTTGCGGTCACCAGCTGGGTCCAGGTCATGATCGGCCAGCGGATCATGCCGGAAACCTACCATCCGGCCGTCGATCTGATTCCCGAAGCCGAGCTTGGCGAACTGGTCGGCGGTGTACGGCGCGTCATCGCCGCCTGCGTCGACGCGATGCCGCGCCACGAGCAGTTCATCGCGCGCTACTGCAGTGCCGACAAGCAATGATTCCGCGCGACCCCGCCGGTTTCGGCTTGCGTGCAAACGGACCGCCGGCAGGAAATGATCCCACTGCGAGAGGCATCGCTGGCGCCGGAATCCGGCGCGCACGCCGTCCGACCATTGTCGTCGCGCGCGCGGCGCGAACTTTTTCTGTGCAAAAGACTCACAGACAGGGGCGAGTTTCGCGCCGGACTGCCGGCACACATGTCGTTCACCCAATACCGCAGGCTGCGGTGCGCAGATCGCACGGCCTGTTGCCGCAGCCGCCAAATTATCCCCTTTCGAGAGTCCGATCGTCTTGCCGCGTTTTTTTCGCAACACGTTTGTAAACGTTTTTATCGGCCTGGTCGTGCTGGCGACGGCCGTCGTCGGCGTGCGCAGTTTCCATCGCGAGCCGCCAGTCCCGACGCCGCAAATCACGCCGGTTCTGGCGCCACCGTTGACGCCGCTGTTCGACGACCTCGAGCACCGCACGTTCGATTATTTCTGGAGTACCGCCAACCCCGACAACGGACTGATCCCGGATCGCTATCCATATACCGAACCGTTTTCGAGTATCGCCGCGATCGGCTTCGGGCTGACCGCGTACGGCATCGGCGTCGAACGCGGTTACGTCACGCGCGAGCAGGCGCGCGCGCGAACGCTGCTGACGCTGCGCTTTCTCGAAAGTGCGCCACAAGGCGGGCGTGTCGAGGGCATGAGCGGCTATCACGGATTTTTCTACCACTTTCTCGATCTCAACACCGGCGCACGCTACGCAAACTGGGTCGAGCTGTCGTCGGTCGACACGGCGCTGCTGCTCGGTGGCGTTCTGTTCTCGCAGTCGTACTTCGACCAGGACAACGCGGACGAAACGGAGATCCGCCGTCTTGCCGATACGATCTACAAGCGGGTCGAATGGCCGTGGATGGAACCGCGTTCGCCGTGGATCGCGATGGGCTGGATGCCGAAGCAGGGCTATCTTCCCTACGACTGGCGCGGCTACAACGAAGGAATGCTGATCTACATCCTCGCGCTCGGCTCGCCGACGCAGGGCATTGCGGCCGATTCCTGGCAAGCGTGGACGAGCAGCTATGCGCGCACCTGGGGCACGTTCGAAGGCCAGGAATACCTCGGCTTCGCGCCGTTGTTCGGCCATCAGTATTCGCACGTCTGGATCGATTTCCGCGGTATCCGGGATGGCTACATGCGCGAGCATGGTTTCGACTACTTCGAGAACAGCCGGCGCGCAACCTATGCGCAGCGCGCGTATGCGATCGCCAATCCGATGGCGTGGAAACTCTATGGCGAAAACGTGTGGGGACTGACGGCCAGCGACGGACCATCGGCGACGATGCAGGACTACGCCGGCCAGTCGCGCAAGTTCCGTCATTATTCCGCGCGCGGTGCCGGCAACGCCGATAGTTTCGACGACGGCACGATCGCACCGACCGCGGCGGCCGCATCCTTGCCGTTCGCGCCGGAGATCGTGATCCCGGCGGTCGAGCAGATGCACGGGTTGTTCGCCGGAGCGCTGTACGCACAGTACGGATTTCTCGATGCGTTCAATCCGAGCTTTTCCTACGACGTGCCGCTGAAGACGGGACATCTGCTCAAGGGCGGCGGCTGGATCGCGGGCGACTATATCGGCATCGACGAGGGTCCGATCATCGCGATGATCGAGAACTATCGCAGCGAGTTCGTCTGGAAGGTGATGCGCAAGAACCCGTATGTTCAGCGCGGGCTCAAGCGCGCCGGATTCACTGGAGGCTGGCTCGATTCGGGTATCGGCACTGCCGTGGCGTCCAACACCGGCACGCAGGTAAAACCGAACTGACCTGCATCGGCCCGCACCGCCACGGCGCCACGCCACCGTCACCGCTGCACGACGCTGAAAAACTCTCCGTGCATCGATGAAGCCGATGCCTGGAGAATGAGGACATGCGCCGCTCGGCGATCAAGGCCGCGCGTCCGGTTCGCGCCTAAGTCCCGCAGGATTGGCGTACTACGAGTTCGGTATCGAGCATCTGAATCGAATTGTGCACCGCAGTTTCATCGTCGATGACGGCGACGAGGCGGTCGAGTGCGCGCGCACCCAGATCCGCGATGCGTACGCGCACCGTGGTCAGCGGCGGCGTTACGAAGTGCGCGATCGGAATGTCGTCGAACCCCGCCAAGGCGATGTCCTGCGGCACGCGCACGCCGGCTTCCTTCAACGCGTTGAGGCAGCCTGCCGCCATGATGTCGTTCGCCGCGAAAACCGCCTGCGGCCGCTGCCTGAGTTCCAGCAGCTGTTGTCCGGCGCGATAGCCCGATTCCTCGGTGAAGTCGCCGCGCAGCACCTGCGCGAGCGCTTTCGGCGCGAATTTTTCCATCGCCGAACGATAGCCGCGCAGGCGCTCGGCGGCGTCGAAGTTGTTTTCGGGACCCGCGATCAGCGCGATGCGCCGATGCCCGCGCCCGACCAGGTGGCGGACCATCGCGTAGGCGCCGCCGAAATTGTCGATGTTCAGCGCGGCGTAGCGCTGGCCGGTGATCGGCGTATTCAGCAGCACGATCGGCAGACCAGCCGGAAGATTGTCGCGCAGAAAGCTCGCATCGACGTGCGGCGACATCACCAGCATGCCGTCGACGCGTCCCAGCATCGCCCGCAACGCCGCCGCCGCCTCGTTGGCGTCGCCATGTGAGCTCGACACGAGCAGGTGCAGGCCGCGCGTGCGTGCGGCGAGGTCCACGCCGCGGATCAGTTCCGAGAAGAATTCGCCGTGCAGATCGGGCAGCAAGGCACCGATCGTCTGCGTACGCCGCGTGATCAGGCTGCGGGCCGCGCCATGCGGCATGTAACGCAATTCCTTGGCGACGCGCAGGATGCGGCGGCGGGTCTCGTCGGTAACGTTGCTGTGGCCGTTCAAGGCGCGCGAAACGGACGCGACCGAAACGCGAGCCTCCCTCGCGACGTCTTTGATCGTTACCGCCACCCATCCCCTCCGGCAACTTCGATGCGAGGCCAGACACACCCGGCAGTCGGTCGAATGTAAGCGTTTTCATGGGTGATTGCAAAGCGTGCGATCAGCGTGCCTGCAGGGCGAATTCCACGGCGCTTGCAGCATGGATCGCCACGGTATCGAACACTGCCACCGGCGAGTCTGCCGCCGAGACCAGGAGGCCGATTTCGGTGCATCCGAAGATGATGCCTTCGGCGCCGCGGGCGACCAGCCGACCGATGATCTGCCGGTACCGATCGCGCGATGCGTTCTGGATCGAGCCCAGGCACAGTTCGTCGTAGATGATGCGATGCACGACCTCGCGATCCGCCGCATTGGGCACGGCAACGCCGATGCCGTGCCTGTCTCCGAGCCGCCGGCGATAGAAATCCTGCTCCATCGTGAAGCGCGTGGCGAGCAGCCCGACCGTGCGCAGGCCGGCGCGACGGACCTCGACCGCCGTCGCATCGGCAATATGCAGCAGCGGAATCCGCACCGCCGCTTCGATCGCCGGGGCAACCTTGTGCATGGTGTTCGTACACAGCACAAGGAATTCCGCGCCTGCCGCTTCGAGCGACGCCGCCGCGCCGACAAGGATGCGGCCAGCCTCGTCCCACTGTCCCGAGCGCTGAAGTTGTTCGATGTCGTGGAAATCGACGCTGTACAAAACAATACGCGCCGAATGCAGGCCGCCGATCCGCTGTTTCACGAGCGCGTTGGTCTGCCGGTAATACGAAACGGTCGACTCCCAGCTCATGCCGCCGATCAAGCCGATGACTTTCACGGCACTTGCAGAGGAGACATGGGCTGCGCACTCGTTACGGGAGGCGCCGGCAGTGTCTCCTGGACCGGGTCCGGTGTCGCGGCATCATCATCTTCCGTGTTTTGCGCCTGTGCGTCATGTACGAAGCGACCGCCGGCATCGAGTTCGGCAAACACACCGCGGAGTTCGACCAGTTCGTCATAGCGGCCTTGTTCGACCAGTTCACCGTTCTTGAGCACGAGGATCACGTCGGCCTTGCGCACCGTCGTCAGCCGGTGCGCGATGACGAAGGTCGTGCGTCCCTGCATCGCGTGGGTCAGGGCGCGCTGAACGCGCGCCTCGGTCGAATTGTCGAGCGCGCTGGTGGCTTCGTCGAGAATCAGGATCGGTGCATCCTTCAACATCGCGCGCGCGATGGCCAGGCGCTGGCGCTCGCCGCCGGACAGCGAGCGGCCGCGCTCGGCGACCAGCGTGGAATACCCTTGCGGCTTGACGACGATGAAATCGTGCGCCTCGGCCGCGCGCGCGGCGGCCTCGAGCTGTTCGGCGGTGGCATCGGGGTTGCCGACGCGCAGGTTGTCGGCGATGGATCGATAAAGCAGTCCTGGATCCTGGAACACGACCGCAATCTGCTCGCGCACTGAATGCAGGCTGACGTTGCGGATGTCGACGCCGTCGATCGCAATCGATCCTTCGACCGGATCGTAGACGCGATAGAGCAGCGACAATGCCGTCGTTTTGCCGGCACCGGTCGCGCCGACCAGCGCGACGGTGCTGCCGGCGCGCACGCGGAAACTCAGATGCTTGATTGCCGGGTGCGTGACTTGGTAGCCGAACGAGACATTGTCGAATACGACATCGCCCCTGACCGGCGGCAGGTCCGGTACGCCCGGTGTCTCGTGCAGCACTGCCGGAGTGTCGAGCACACTGAAGAAATCGCTCAGCGAATGGGTCTGGAAGAACAGCCCCGAGATGAAAGTCGCAAACTGCTCCAGACGCCCGATCAACATCATCGCAAAGCCGACGAAACTGACGATTCCGCCGACGCTGATCTGGCCTTCGCCGCTCAGCGCCGCGCCGAGCGCGAAGATCGCGACGACGGTCAGCGTGCTCGAGGCGCGATTGGCGACAGTCAGCCAGGCCCAGCCGCGCAACACCGGATACTGCGCGTCGAGCACGCGCCGCGTCATTTCGCGGATCGCAGCGACTTCCGCCGACAGTCGCGTGTAGCTCTGAACGACGAGAACGTTGCCGAATACGTCGCCGGCGCGTTCCGTGATCTCGTGGTGCAGTTCCTCGACCACGCCCTGCGCCTTGAGCGTGCGCCGCATCGCGATCGCGTTCGACACCGCGAAGGCAGCGAGCAGGCCGATCATCAGCAGCGCCAGCTTCCAGTTCATGTACAGCGCCAGCGGCACCATCACGATGATCGACAGCAGCGTCGCCAGGTGCTGGCGGAAAAAGCCGAGCCACAGCGAAAACAGATTGTTGGTGCCGCCGTGCAGGATGCGCAGCAGACGGCCGGTGTGATGCTGGCCGTGGAACGACAGCGGCAGTGCGATCGCATGCGCGAAGAACTGCGTGATCGCCGCGAGCCGGCGCCGATGCGACAGGCGATCGGCATACAGCGAGATCCAGACGCTGGCGATCACGCCGCCGATGCCGACCGCAGCCCACCAGGCGATCAGGCGCCACGCATCATGATGGCCCTTCGCGGCGAGCGCGTCGACGACGCGGCCGAACAGCCACGGCTCGAGGAAATAGACGCCGGCCAGCGACAGGTTGGCCAGCGCCAGCATGATCGCCAGCCACTTTTCCGGGGCCAGGAGGCCGATGACACGCAGATAAATGTGCAGAATCGACACGACCCGCCTTTCTTCCGTTACGCCGCGCAAGCGTAACAAGTCAAGCCGACTACGTCACGGCAGATCGTTCGGGTTCCCGGCGAGACGCAAGGCCAAGGACAAAGATCAGAAGACCGCCACGAAGGCACGAAGGACACGAAGAAAAGCGGGAAAGAGTGAACTTGATGGTTCTTGCTGATTTTTCGTTTTGCTGGTACCTGCGTGTAGCCGACCTTCGGCAAGCGCGAACGGCACCAACACACAAAAGCAAATTCAAGCAATTCTTCTTCGTGTCCTTCGTGCCTTCGCGGCAGTCTTGCGCTCTTCGCCGAGACCTACTTCAGAAGATCGTGGAACTCCTTGCGGAATTTCGCGACTTTCGGCGCGACCACGAGCTGGCAATACGGTTGCGTGCCGTGCAGCTTGAAGTACTCCTGGTGGTAGTTTTCGGCCTTGTAGAACTGCCTGAACGGCACGACCTGCGTGACGATCTTGCCATTCCATTCATGGCTGGCCTCGGTCTCGGCGATCGCCTTCTCGATCGCGGCTTTCTGCTCGGCGTCACGATAGAACGCCACCGAGCGGTACTGCTCGCCGACGTCGTTGCCCTGCCGATTGAGCGTGGTCGGATCGTGCACGGTGAAGAACACTTTCAGGATGACATCGCGACTGACGACGCGTGGATCGAACGTGATCTGCACGACTTCAGCATGACCGGTGCCGCCTTCGGACACCTGCTCGTAGGTCGGATTCGGCAGGTGGCCGCCGGCGTAACCGGACTCGACGCTGCTGACGCCTTTCAATTCGTCGAATACCGCTTCAATGCACCAGAAGCAGCCGCCGCCGAGCGTCAGCGACTCGGTCGAGGCGTTTGTCGCATCGGCAGCCGCATGGACCGCAAGCGTCGTCGTGATCATCAGCAAGCCGGCGGCAATGAGTTGACGCAACATCGTCGGGATCCTCCAGGGTTTCGCCCGATTAGACAACAGGACAGCCGGAATCCTTACACTCTCGTGCGACGATCGCCGTTCAGGATCGATCGATGCGTGCCGCGTAGCAGCCCGGGCGGGCAAAGTGAGCGTGCAGATACGCCGCCTGCGGATCGGCAAACAGGCGGGCAATCGCCGCCTCGAGGTCACAGCCCTCGACGACATCGCAACCGGTCATCATGCCGGCATCGTCGAACGCGCGCAGCGACAGCAGGCGCCGGCGCAGCATGTCGGGTACCTCATTGACGGCATCATGGGTCGTCTCGCCGGCACGGATGTAGATCGCGTGGCGCGAGCGATAGGGGGAGTCGACCGGCAGGTGTTCATGGTTGATCAGCAGCACCTCGTCGCCGACCTCGGCGTCGGTAAGGCTGATGCGGCAGGGGAACGCATGCGGCGCGTCGACGACGCGACGACGCGCGCGACGCAGCGCGAGTTCGACATCGTTCAACGTGAACCATGCAGCGCAATCGGCGGCGGGCAACCCGGTGATGCGAAAGTTCATGACGGCGGTTCCTGTTTTCAAGAGTGCCGCCAGCTTGCGCTTGTGCGAGCGCTGCCGATATCCGATTCTTGCGCCAACCCTGGTTGCGGTCGTCACCAACGGCGCGCCCGATGCATTCTTTCCGGCGTTGCCGGCATTGTCCGGCGACGTGCCGCGCGCCGCGCGCAGGATTCGTCGTTCCGAATGTGGAATCTTTGCCACGTCGGACCTGAAGTACTCGACTACACGACAAGCAAAATCATCGAGCCGGGCACGCGCTGCGGCCCGGGAGCGTCGAGTCGACGTGTTGTCTCGACCACTACACGCACGACCCGAAATATCGCGCGATGGGCGCGGCGATGTTTCGCGACTTCGTCAAGTACTGCCGCACCGACGCCGGCCACGCGGCGCTCGCGAGCGTCGTGACGAAGCAGAAGAAGGACCGCATGGAAAGCTTCGTGCTCGCCGGGACGTTCGAGTACTACTATCTGCTGTTCGCGCCACAGGCGATCGACTTCGACGCGGTCACCTTCAACACCGAAGCCCATCCGCTGCGCGCGACCTGGTGGCAAAAATAGACGCGCGCACACGGAAGAGAAGAGATTGAACCACGAAGTACACGAAGAAACAGGACCTGTAGAGAATTGTTCGACGGTTGCCGGCACCCGGCATTTCGATCAGCCGACAATCGATTGGCACGGCATCCGAAGATGTGCCTGCGCGCATCGGACGTCTCTCTCCTGACTGCCTTGGTGTTCTTCGTGGTTCAGTCTCTTGCTCCGAACAGGACTGAATCAGGCCAGGTGCGCGTCGACCAGTGAGCGTGCCGCCTTGACGATCGCGGCGACCGGGCCGGAGTTCTGCGGAAAGGTCAGGCGCGTGTAGTAGCCGCCTTCCATCAGCAGCATCAGCGCGTCGCCGAGCGTTTCGGGATCGCGTGCGCCGGCCTCGCGCGCGAGCTTGCGCAAGCGCTTGCGGATCTCGGTCTTGTAGGAGTGGACGATGCCGCCGAGCATCTCGTTGCCTTCGGGGATTTCCACCGCGGCATTGCCCAGGGCGCAGCCGCGGCTGGTCTTGCAGCCGCTGTCGGCCTTGGCCTTGAACCGGGCGAGATCCAGATACGCCTCGAACAGCGCTTCGATCTGGCGGCGCGAATCGCCGGCGAATGGCGCGATCGCCTCGTCCCACCAGCCGAAGTATTCGGCCTGCTGGTCGCGCAGATATTCCGCCACCAGATCGTCCTTCGACGGAAAGGCGCGATAGAAGCTCATCTTGTTCGTGCCGGCTTCCTGCGCGATCGCGTCGACGCCGACCGCGCGGATGCCGTGCCGGTAGAACAGGTCGCTGGCGGTTTCGAAGATGCGGTCGCGCACGCGCGGCCTCGCGCCCGTCTCGACTCTGCCGGTTTCCGCCACTTTTGCGTTCACGACATGACTCCTCTTGACATGTTAGTTACCGTTAAGTAACATCATAGCGTGACTGACCGGTAACGTACATAGAGACAGCTTCCCGCGGCACGAGTTCCAAGTCAAGACGCCGTGCAGCAACCGGCCAGCAGGCACCGATCGATTCAAGGAGTTTGCGTCATGTCATTCAAGGTCATATTCGTCAGGATTGCCAGCTTCTCCATCCTCCTCGTCGTTCTCGCGGCGGCCGTGCTTGCGGGCTGCTCGCGCTCGCAGGCGACACCCGGTGCCGGCACAGCGCCGCCGCCGACCGTCAGCGTCGCCGAAGTACTTTCCAAGCCGCTGCGCGACTTCGAGGAATTTACCGGCCGCCTGGAGCCGGTGACGACGGTTTCGATCCAGCCCCGCGTGGCCGGCTTCATCGACTCGGCCCAGTTCGACGAAGGCGCGCACGTCAAGAAGGGCCAGTTGCTGTTCCGCATCGACCCGCGCCCGTTCCAGGCAGAAGTCGACCGCCTCGCGGCCCAGGTGAAGCGCGCACGCACGCAGTCGGCGCTGGCGGCGACCAATCGCGACCGCGGCAACCAGCTGATCGCAAAACACGTCATCGCCCAGCAGGACTACGACGTGCTCGAAGCCACGGCGAACAGCAGCAGGGACGACATCGGCGCCGCCGAAGCGGCGCTCGAAGCCGCGCGCCTGAACCTCGAGTTCACCCGGGTGCGTTCGCCGATCGACGGCCGCGTGTCGCGCATGCTGATCACGCCGGGCAACCTTGTCGCGACCACCAGCGTGCTGACGACGGTCGTCTCGGACGATCCGGTCTACGCCTACTTCGACGCAGACGAGCAGACCTACCTGCGCTTCGCCCACCGCGAAGCCGCCAGCGGCAGCCCTGTCTACATGGGCCTGGCCGACGAACAGGGCTATCCGCATGAAGGCCGGCTCGACTTCGTCGACAACAAGGTCGATGCGAACAGCGGCACGATCCGCGCGCGCGCCGTGTTCGCCAACAAGGACGGCCGCTACACGCCGGGACTGTTCGCACGCATCAAGCTGGTCGGCGGCGACACGCGCGAATCGATCCTGATCGACGAGCGCGCGGTCGGTACCGATCTCGGCAAGAAGTTCGTGCTCGCGCTGAAGAAGGACAACACGCTCGAGTACCGCCCGATAACGCTCGGCGCGAACATCGACGGGCTGCGCGTCGTCAGCGAGGGCCTTGCTGCGGGCGATGTGATCGTCGTCAACGGATTGCAGCACGTGCGTCCCGGTGCGGCGGTGACGCCGCAGCGCGTGACGATGGAAGCGAATGGCGCGGTGGCGCAGCTGGCACCAGCCACTACGGCAACACCGGCGGCCAGGAAAGTTGCCTCGACCACCGGCAGCGCCGATCGCGCAACCCTGAACTGAAGCGAGGTTTTTTTCCCTTCCCTTCTCCCATTGGGAGAAGGTGCCCCGGAGGGGCGGATGAGGGTCGGGGTGTTTATCGACTCTTGGCGTTGCCCGACCCTCACCCCCACCCCTCTCCCGGCGGGAGAGGGACTCAGGACGAATAGCGGATGAGGGTCGGGGCGTTTATCGACGCCCTTCGCCCGACCCTCACCCCAATCCCTCTCCCGGTGGGAGAGGGGCTCAAGCGCAGGAGCCTCACCCATGAACCTTCCGCAATTCTTCATCTCACGTCCGGTGTTCGCCGGCGTCCTGTCTTCGCTGATCCTGATCGCGGGCCTGATCTCGATTCCAAACCTGCCGATCTCGGAGTACCCCGAAGTCGTGCCGCCGACCGTTGTGGTGCGCGCGGTGTATCCCGGCGCGAACCCGAAGGTCATCGCCGACACCGTGGCCGGTCCGCTCGAACAGGCGATCACCGGCGTCGAAGACATGCTCTACCAGTTCTCGCAGGCAACGTCGGACGGCGTCATGACGCTGACCGTCACGTTCAAGCTCGGCACCGACGTCGACAAGGCGCAGGTGCTGGTGCAGAACCGCGTCGCGCAGGCCACGCCGAAGCTGCCGCAGGACGTGCAGCGCCTCGGCATCACCACGGCGAAGGCCTCGCCCGACATCACGATGGCGGTGTTCATCACCTCGCCCGACGGGCGTTACGACCAGACCTATCTGTCGAACTTCGCGACGTTGCACATCAAGGATGAACTGGCCAAGGTGGACGGCGTCGGCGACGTGCAGCAGTTCGGCGGTGGCAACTATTCGATGCGCGTGTGGCTCGACCCGGAAAAGGTCGCCGCGCGCGGCCTGACCGCGGGCGATGTGGCCAAGGCGATCCGCGAGCAGAACGTGCAGGTGGCGGCCGGCCAGCTCGGCTCGCCGGCGGTGCCGTCGGACAATAAGGCGCGGCCGAATTTCCAGATTGCCGTCAACACCAAGGGCCGCCTCGTCGACGAGGACGATTTCGCCAACATCATCATTCGCACCGGCGAGTCGGGCCAGATCACACGCCTGCGCGACGTCGCGCGCGTCGAACTCGGCTCGGACAACTATGCGCTGCGGTCAATGCTCGACAACCAGACCGCAGTGGCCATTCCGATTTTCCAGCGCCCCGGCAGCAATGCGATCGCGATCTCCGATGCGGTGCGCGCAAAGATGGCGGAGCTGAAGAAGAGTTTCCCCGAAGGCATCGACTACAACGTCGCCTACGATCCGACCGTGTTCGTGCGCGGCTCGATCGAAGCCGTGTTGCACACGCTGCTCGAAGCGATCGCGCTGGTCGTGATCGTCGTGATCGTGTTCCTGCAGACCTGGCGCGCGTCGATCATCCCGCTGCTGGCGGTGCCGGTGTCGCTGATCGGCACGCTCGGCGTCATGCATCTGTTCGGCTTCGGCCTCAACACACTGAGCCTGTTCGGCCTGGTGCTGGCGATCGGCATCGTCGTCGACGACGCGATCGTCGTCGTCGAGAACGTCGAGCGCAACATCAGCGAGGGCAAGTCGCCGTTCGAGGCGACGAAACAGGCGATGCGCGAGGTAACCGGACCGATCGTCGCGACCGCGCTCGTACTGTGCGCGGTGTTCCTGCCGACCGCGTTCATCAGCGGCCTGTCCGGACAGTTCTTCAAGCAGTTCGCGTTGACCATCGCGATCTCGACCGTGATCTCGGCGTTCAATTCGCTGACGCTGTCGCCGGCACTGTCGGCCGTGCTGCTCAAGGCACACGATGCGCCGCCGGACCGCTTCACGCGCTTTCTCAATTTCACGCTCGGCTGGTTCTTCCGCCCGTTCAACCGGTTTTTTGCGCGCGCGTCCAACGGCTACGTCGGTACGGTCGGCCGCATCTTGCGTACCAGCGCAATCGCGCTGTTCATCTATGCCGGCCTGATTGCGCTGACCGCGTTCGGCTTCAGCAACACGCCGACCGGCTTCGTGCCGGCGCAGGACAAGCAATACCTGGTTGGTTTCGCGCAGCTGCCCGACGCCGCGACACTCGACCGCACCACCGCGGTGATCAAGCGCATGGGCGACATCGCGCTGAAGACACCGGGCGTCGAATCAGTGCCGGCATTTCCGGGCCTCTCGATCAACGGCTTCACCAACGCGCCGAACATGGGCATCGCGTTCACACCACTGAAGCCGTTCGACGAGCGTCGTGATGCGTCGAAGTCGGCCGGCGCGATCGCGATGGCGATGAACATGAAGTTCTCGCAGATACAGGACGCGTTCATCGCGATTTTCCCGCCGCCGCCGGTGCAGGGCCTCGGCACGATCGGCGGCTTCAAGCTGCAGATCGAGGACCGCGGCAACTTCGGTGCGGATGAACTCTACAAGCAGTTGCAGAACGTGGTCGCCAAGGCGAGCAAGCGCCCGGAACTGGCGGGCGTGTTTTCCGGCTTCCAGGTCAACGTGCCGCAGATCGAGGTCGATGTCGACCGCGAGAAGGCGAAGTCCGCCGGCGTCGCGCTGCAGGACATCTACGACACGATGCAGATGTATCTCGGCGCGCTGTACATCAACGACTTCAACCGGTTCGGTCGCACCTATCAGGTCAACGCGCAGGCCGAACCTGCCTTCCGCACGACTGCCGAGGACATCGGCCGCTTGAAGACGCGCAACGCCGCCGGCACGATGATTCCGCTCGCGAGTTTCGTCAGCGCGAAGGAAACCTCGGGGCCGGATCGCGTGCCGCACTACAACGGCTATCTTGCGGCCGAGCTCAACGGCGCGCCGGCACCGGGCTACAGCTCGGGCCAGGCGCAGGCCGCGATCGAACAGGTGCTGGCTCAGGAACTGCCGAACGGCATGAGCTACGAATGGACCGACCTGACCTATCAGCAGATCCTGGCCGGCAACACGATGGTCTATGTCTTCCCGCTGGTCGTGCTGCTGGTGTTCCTGGTGCTTGCCGCGCTGTACGAGAGCCTGACCCTGCCGCTGGTCGTGATCCTGATCGTGCCGATGACGCTGCTGTGCGCGATCCTCGGCGTGTACATTTCGCACGGCGACAACAACATCTTCACGCAGATCGGACTGATCGTGCTGATCGGCCTCGCGTGCAAGAACGCGATCCTGATCGTCGAATTCGCGAAGGACCGCGAGGCGCACGGCGAATCGGTCTGGCAGGCCGTGCTCGACGCGTGCCGCCTGCGCCTGCTCCCGATCCTCATGACTTCGCTCGCGTTTGTCATGGGCGTCGTGCCGCTCGTCACCTCGACCGGTGCGGGCGCGGAGATGCGTCGCGCGATGGGCATCGCGGTGTTCTCGGGAATGCTCGGCGTGACTTT
>DASXKR010000053.1:0-18408 GCA_036496665.1 Rudaea sp.
GAAAAATACACAAGTACCGCATTGCCGACGGCAACGAGTACGGCGTCGACATAGCCGATCCGAACTGGCCGCAAGTTTCCACGCTGAAGCCGGACCTGGACAAAGGTGCGGCCGGCCTCAGCATTGCCGCAGCGCAAGACGGCAATACCTATCTATATTCGGTGACGGACGGCTACATCGGCGACGGCGGCGATTATCAAGGGCACATTACGGCGATCAATCTGGCGACCGGCGCACAGAAGGTATTCAATTCGCTGTGCAGCAACCTGACGATCCACTTCGTCAACAATGGCATCAAGAGCGGAGCCGGGCAGAATGACTGCGCCTCGGCGCAGAACGGCATCTGGGGGCGGCCCGGCGCGGTTTACGACGCAGGCACCGACCGCGTCTTCATCACCACGGGAAACGGCCCGTTCAAGATCGACATTCCCAATGGCGTCTACAACTGGGGCGACAGCGTGCTGGCGTTGCATCCCGACGGGTCGGGTGGTGCGAGCACCGGCATGCCGGTCGACAGCTACACGCCGACGACGTTTGCGAATCTGAAAACCACCGATGCCGATCTCGGCTCGGAATCGATCGCGATCGTGCCGCCGCCGCCGGGAACGGCAGCGCAATACCGGCACATCGCCGTGCAGGCCGGAAAAGACGGCTGCATACGCCTGATCAATCTAGCGGACTTGAGCGGCCAAGGCGCACCGGCAAAGACGGGCGGAGAACTCGATGCGAAGAACCTGCCTGGAGGCAGCAATTGCACCACCGGCAGCGATGGTCCGGAGATCAAGCCGCAACCGGCGGTCTGGGTCAATCCGGCCGATTCGTCGAGCTGGATTTACGTAACGAGCTACGGCGACGGCTCCGCGGCGTACAAGATCGCGCTCGACGGCAGCGGCAAACCGTCGCTTGCGTTGCAAACGCAATGGCCGGTTCTCCCCGACACATTCGCCAGCGGTACATCACCTGTTGTCGCCAACGGAACGCTGTACTACATGTCCGGCAATCACCTGGTCGCGCGCGATGCGGTCACCGGTGCTGTGCTGTCGATCGGCTCAGCCTGGGCGTCGACCTCGTTCTCGAGTCAGCACTGGCAGAGTCCGATCCTCGTCAACGGCCGCCTGTATCTGTTCAACGATGCTTCGCCGTCGGTGCTGTGGGTGTTCCAGCTCGACGGGACATTCAAGAGCGGCTTCGACTGAGAAGTCGTCCGCACGCGGGCGCCGGCTACTGGTTCGGCGCCTGCTTCATCGGGATCGCCTTGACGCCGTTGTCGGCGAGCGTTTTCTTCGCCGTCTCGGTTTCGCTGGCATTGGAATACGGACCGACCATCACGCGGTTCCAGGTCTTGCCATTGATCGTGATCGACTGGACTTTGGCGACGATACCGAGCAGTGCGAGCTTTGCCTTGGCCTCGTCGGCCGCCTTAGGTTCGGTATACGAGCCGGCCAGCAGCACGTAGCGCGCTCCGGCTTCAGCCGGCACGGCGGGCGCTCCGGTGCTCGCCGGCGCGGTTGCGGCGTTGCCGGAATTGCCCGACTGCGCCTGCGCGACCGCCAGCTGCTGGCGTTGCTGTTCGGCGCGCGCCTTCGCCGACAACTCGGCGTCGGGGATCACGACCTCCATCTCCGGCAGCACGGAATAGAAATCGAACGTCTTCTTCGGCGGTACCGGTTTCTTGCCGGCTTCGTCGGCGACTGCCTGCTCGGGTTCCTTCGGCGCGGTCGCTTCCGGATTCGGCTGCGGCAGGTTTTTCTTGCGCAGCATCGGCGCCCAGTCCTTGATCAGCACCAGAGCGGACAGGGTCAGACCGAGCAGCACGCCGATGCCGAGCCAGACCCATGCCGGCCAGGCTTGCTTGTCATTGCCGCGGTACGCCTGCTTGCCATGCCTTGCGGTCATCACATCTTCTCCGGTGCCGACACGCCGAGCAGATCCAGCCCATTCGCGATCACCTGGCGCGCTGCCGTCGCAAGTGCAAGGCGCGCGTCGCGCAGGTTGGGGTCGTCGACGATGAATGCGTGCGCGTTGTACCAGTTGTGCAGCGCATAGGCCAGTTCTCGCAGGTAGGTGGCAATCAACTGCGGCTCGAGGTTCGCCGCCGCCGCTTCGATGATTTCCGGATAGCGCGCGACTTCGACCATCATCGCGATCTCGTGCTCGGTCGTGAGCAGCGCGAGGTTGGCCAGGCCGTTGTCGCGGTTCCAAGCCAGCCCGCGCTCGGCCAGCGTGCGATGCACGCTGCACACGCGCGCATGGGCGTACTGGATGTAGTAGACCGGATTATCGTTCGACTGCGACAGCGCCAGGTCGATGTCGAACACCATCTGCGAATCGGATTTGCGCGCGATCAGGAAGTAGCGCGTCGCATCGCGGCCGACGGTGTCGATCAGGTCGCGCAGCGTCAGGTAGCCGCCGGCGCGTTTGGAGATCTTCACCTCCTCGCCGCCGCGCATCACGGTGACCATCTGGTGCAGCACGTATTCGGGCCAGTCCGGCGGAATGCCCATGTCGAGCGCCTGCAACCCGGCGCGCACGCGCATCAGGGTCGAATGGTGGTCGGCGCCGAGTTCGGTGATCGCGCGCCGGTAACCGCGCTTCCACTTGGTCACGTGGTAGGCGACGTCCGGCAGGAAGTACGTATAGCTGCCGTCGGACTTGCGCATGACGCGATCCTTGTCGTCGCCGAAGTCCGTGGTCTTGAGCCACAGTGCGCCGTCCTTCTCGTAGGTATGGCCATGCGCGACCAGATCGTGCGCGGTCTGATTGACCAGGCCGTCGCCGTAGAGCGACGACTCGAGGAAGAAGTTGTCGAACGGCGCGACGGCGAAGGCGCGGAGGTCTTCGTCCTGTTCGCGTCGCAGCCAGGCGACGGCGAAGCGACGGATTGCATCGAGATCGTCGACGTTGCCGGTCGCGCGCACATCGTGGCCATCGGCGTGCACGCTTTCGCTGTCGAGAAACGCACGCGCGACATCGCGGATGTACTCGCCGCGATAGCCGTCGGCCGGCCAGCGCGTGTCTTCCGGATCGATGTTGCGACAACGCGCCTGCACCGACAAGGCCAGGTTGGTGATCTGCGCGCCTGCATCGTTGTAGTAGAACTCGCGAGCGACGGTCCAGCCGGTTGCCGTGAACAGGCGCGCGAGGCAATCGCCGACCGCGGCGGCACGCCCGTGGCCGACATGCAGCGGGCCGGTCGGATTGGCTGATACGAACTCGATCTGCATCTTGCGCTGCGCGCCGCCGTCGCTGTGCCCGTAGTCCGTGACCCTGGCGAGCACGCGGCGGACTTCTTCGTGATAAGCGCTCGCGCCCAGGAAGATGTTGATGAACCCGGGGCCGGCAATTTCGACCTTGCTGACCACGTTTGATTGCGGCAGTGCAGCGACAAGCGCCTCGGCCAGCTCGCGCGGCTTGCGCCGAGCCGGCTTGGCCAGCAGCAGCGCGGCATTGCAGGCGAAATCGCCGTGGTCGCGACTGCGTGTGCGTTCGATCACGAAAGCAGGAGCGGCGACGTCCGCGGGCAACAAACCTTCGGCCTGCACCTGGGCGATCGCCCGCAGGACGAGGTGGCGAAGCTGGTCTTTCACGCGTGGGATCTCGACGGGGCGGCCGCCATTGTAGTCAGCCGTGCCGCAAAGCAGAAGATTTCCGGCCGGAATGGCCCGCCTGGCGCCGGTGCCGTGCTGCGCTGCGTTGTGGATAACTGTGTGCGTAAATCGCCGTGCCGATGGCGCCTCGCACGGCCCTTTTCCTGGAAAATGCTAACGAGCCGGGCTTGTAGGTCAATATAAGCTATTGTTTATATGAATATATATTGCCGGCTTGGCTTCGTTTCGGCTTCAAAGCGTGTGCACTTTTGAGCGAATGCTGCATTGTGTATAAATCCAGCGCTTAAACGCTTGTCGCAGCGTAAGAATTTGGTAACACAAGCAGGCCAGGTTGCTGCGTCGCAAGTGCTTTTTCCACGCGGCGTGCGAGATGCGCACGGCGCTCCGGCGCATGGAAGCGCCAGCACGTGCCCCGGTCGGAGCTCTGATTTCGCTCGCAGCGGGCGTTCAGGTCGTTTCCGCGACCAGAGTACGAAATGCCGCCAGAACCTGAGCGCCGTCGGTCGGCGCCGTCGAGGCGAAGCGCGCGCGCAGGCGCGATGTCAGCGCCGTGAGCCGTTCGGCGTTGGTGCGCTTGGCCGCGTCGAAGACCTGTCGCCCGTACTCGGAATTGAAGCGGTGCAGTTCAAAGAAGTAGCGCTCCTGACCGTCGGTAAGAAACCCCAGCATCGGCATGGCTGACGCCGCCGATGCGGCATCGCGATGACTGCGCATCTCGCGCTCGAGGCAGAGGCGTTCGGCGCTGGCCATGAACAGCGGAAACGCTTCGGCAACATTCGCCGTATCCAGGTCGGCGGCAATGAATGCCAGCTCGAGTGCGTGGCGAATGCGCGCATCGTCACGCCAGCCGGCGGCATGCTTGTCGAGCTTGGCGTCGAGCTTGTGTGCCAGGGCGCCGCCCGACTGCACGACGAGTTCGGCCGGGTTGTACTCCTGCGTCGCGATCGGCGGCCGCGCGTCGAAGGTACTACCCGAGATCATCAGCTCGAGGCTCGAGAACAGCTCCGGATTCGTCTCCGGCGTGAATCCGCAGGCAACCATGATGCGGAACGCTTCCTCGACGCTTGCGCGCTCGTTGCTGCCGATGCCGGCGTGGAACTCCGGTGCCTCACGCTGGCGCAGGTCGTGAGTAGCGGCGAACAGTGACAGGCGGAACCAGTCGCGCAGCGTCAGACGGTCTTCGCCGATCACATCCATGATGCTGTCGATGCGCGGGCCGAGTATCTCGAGGATATGGCCTTCGTTGTGGTAGGCGTGGAAGTCGCCGCCCCAGCTGCCGTGGCGAAACGCCAGTCGGCAGAAAGCCATGAGAAGTGCGTCCTCGGCGCGCTCGATCGTCTCGGACACCGCGACGGCCACGGCTTTCTCCAGGCGCTTGCGCCGATGTTCGAGCAGCACAAGCACGTCGGGCCGGCGCGCCGTGACGAGCGCGCGCGCGGTGCCCGGATCGGGCACGAGATTTTCGATTGGGTCAGCGGGATATTCCCGCGGGTATGCAAAGATCACGGCCGGTGTCGCCATCCTCCCCGTCGCGGCAGTATAGCCGGGGAAGGATAGCGGTTATAACCAGCCGCGCTCTGCCAGGGACAGCGCGGTGCCGCTGCCGATGACGAAGTGGTCGAGCACGCGCACCTCGATCAGCTCCAGTGCCTGGCGCAGGTGTCGCGTGATCTCGCGGTCGGCCTGGCTGGGTTCGGCGACCCCGGACGGGTGATTGTGGGCGAAGATGACGGCCGCGGCGTTGTGGACCAGGCAGCGGCGGACGACTTCGCGCGGGTGCACGCTCGCCCCATCGATCGACCCGCGAAACAGCTCTTCGCAGGCAATGACGCGATGGCGGTTGTCGAGGAACAGGCAGGCGAAAACCTCGTACGGAAAGGCCGCGATTCGCGCGCGCAGGTAATCGGCGCAGGCAGCCGGATGGGTCAGCGCGTCCGGCCGCTGCAGGTCGCAGGCGAGATAGCGCCGGCCGAGTTCGAGGGCGGCCTGCAGCCGGCAGGCCTTGGCCGGCCCGATGCCCGGCTGCGACGACATTGCGCGGACATCGAGCTCGAGCAGCCCCTTGAGACCAGCATGCGCGCCGAGCAGATCGCGCCCGAGATCGACGGCCGTGCGGCCGCGGCGGCCGGAGCCGATGAAAAGCGCCAACAGTTCGGCGTCGGAAAGCGCGCCGACGCCGCGGCCCAGCAGCTTTTCGCGCGGTCGTTCGTCCTCGGGCCAGTCTCGGATCGTCATGAAGTGGTCGCGCTGCAGTGTGCCGGCGGGGCGCGCCGGAGAGTCGTGGAACCAATGCAAGCCAGTTTGTTCCAGCAAGCCACGCTGCGGCAGCCGGAAACCCGGTGAATTCCGGTAAGCTATCGCCGATTCGTACCGTCAGCAGAATTCCTACATGAGCAAGTCCGCGCTGGCCAGTCTGCGCATCCTGCTGGGCGTCTCGGGCGGCATCGCCGCCTACAAGGCGGCCGAGCTGGTCCGTCGCCTGCGCGACGCCGGCGCGGAAGTGCGTGTCGTGCTGACCGAGAATGCCGCGCGTTTCGTTTCTCCGCTGACGTTCCAGGCCCTGTCCGGCCAGCCGGTCCGCAGTGGCCTGTGGGACGAGGCGGCCGAGGCAGCCATGGGGCACATCGAGCTGGCGCGCTGGGCGCAACGCATTGTCATCGCACCGGCGAGCGCCGACCTGATCGCACGCCTGGCACACGGCTTCGCCGACGATCTGCTGACCACGCTGTGCCTGGCAAGCGCCGCACCGCTGGCAGTCGCACCGGCGATGAATCAGCAGATGTGGGCGAATGCGGCGACACAGGCCAACGTAGCGACACTGCGCGAGCGCGGTGTCGACCTGCTCGGTCCGGCCGCCGGCGACCAGGCCTGTGGTGAATTCGGCGCGGGCCGCCTGCTCGAGGCCGACACGATCGTCGCCGAGATGGTCGCCCTGCATGGCCCGAAACTGCTGACCGGCACACGCGTGCTGGTCAGCGCCGGCCCGACCTACGAGGATATCGACCCGGTGCGCTTCATCGGCAACCGCAGCTCCGGCCGCATGGGCTTCGCGGTGGCGCGCGCCGCGGTCGAGCAGGGCGCGACCGTGCATCTGGTCGCCGGACCCGTGCACCTGCCGACGCCGGCCGGCGTCGAGCGCAGCGACGTGCGCAGCGCGCGCGACATGCGCGAGGCCGTGCTGAAGCAAATTCCACAAAGCGACATTTTCATATCGGCCGCCGCAGTCGGCGACTATCGCCCCGGCGAGGTCGCCGCGCACAAGCTGAAGAAACACGGCGCCGCGTTGAGCCTGACGCTCGATGAAAACCCCGACATCCTGGCCGAAATCGCCGGTCTGCCGAAGCGGCCATTGCTGGTCGGCTTTGCCGCCGAGACCGAGAACGTCGAGGCTTATGCACGTGCCAAGCTCAAGCGCAAGAACCTCGATCTGATCGCTGCGAACCAGGTCGGCGCCGACAAGGGATTCGACTGCGACGACAATGCGTTGACGCTGTTCTGGGCGGACGGTTCCGAAGACCTCGGCCACGCCGGCAAGACCGCGTTGGCGCGGCGGCTGATCGCACGTATTGCAGCGTTCCACGCCGCGCGCGAGGCGAAACCGGCGCGCCGGAGCGAAAAGTGATCGACGTCGAGTTGAGGATCCTCGATGCGCGTGTCGGCCGGGAGATTCCGCTGCCGGAACCGGCAACGGCGGCTTCCGCCGGCATGGACCTGCGCGCCGTCATTGACGCACCCTTGACGCTGGAACCGGGACAGTCGCTGCTGATTTCGACCGGACTGTCGATTCACATCGGCGACCCGGGCTATTGCGCGGTGATCCTGCCGCGCTCCGGCCTGGGCCACAAACAGGGCATCGTGCTCGGCAACCTGGTTGGTCTGATCGATGCAGACTACCAGGGTCCGTTGATGATCTCGTGCTGGAACCGCGGTAGCGCGCCTTATACCATTGCCCCCGGGGACAGGATCGCGCAATTGTTGTTCCTGCCGATCGCTCACGCGCAGTTTCGCATGGTCGAACAATTCGCCGCCAGTCAGCGCGGCGGCGGCGGGTTCGGCCATTCCGGGCTCGCCTAATCGGGATCTTTGAAGCATGCAGGCGGCAACGGAGTCTTCATGGCAAGTGTGAACCGACCCAGCGTCAAGATCGGCCCGCCCGGCAAGCCGCGACCGGCGGTGCGCGCCGCAGTGAGTCGCGTCGCCGACCTGGGCGAGCGCTGGCGCGACATACTCGGCGCGCTCGGTCTGCTGCTGCTCGCCGCGTTTTTCGCCTGGCAAGCATGGGTGATTTTCGACCGCGGCCGCGTCTCCGGCAGAATCGACCAGGTCACCAAGTGGGAAGTGCATGAGTTGGGCGAACAGGTTTCGACGATCCGCCAGCGCGTGCAGCAGGCGGTCAGCAGCGCCACGGTCACCGCGGCGTTGATTGCCCCCGGCGACGATGCGCGGCGCAATGCCGCGGTCGTACTGAAGCAATGGCTGCCCGAACTGGTTTCGGTCGAGTTCTACCGCGCCGACCTGAACGACGTGCTGACCAGCAATTTTTCCAAGTTCGGCTATGCCAAGGCGTCATTGTTGATCCAGGCGCATCGCACGCAGGCTGCCGCTCCGTTGCAGTCACAAATCGGAGCGAACAAGAAGCGCGTGCTGGTGATGGCGTTGCCGGCGATTCGCGATGGTCTCGCCGTGGCTTACGCGTACGTGCAGATTCCGATGGAGGCATTGCTGGAGACGTTTCAGCGCCAGGATCTGTCCGGCGCGCGCCTGGATCTGCGCCAGGGTGACGGCCGCGGCGATGCGCTGCTGGATACGGTGGGCAGCACGCGCGTGTCCACGGCGTATGTTCCCGGCGTATCGGTACCGGGCAGTTACTTTCGCATCGCCAGCGCGCCGGTCGAAACGCCGATCCTTTTCTCCAAGAGAATCTGGGTCCTGCTCCTGCTGGCGATCCTGGCGGCGATTCCGGGCGTCTTCCTCGCCTATGCGAGCGTGGCCGGCTGGGAGCGCGCGCGCGTGCTGTTGCCCGGGGGCAGGCGCCGCGCGGCGGCCGCATTCGATGTGGACGATGCGGACGAACCGGTGCGGCGCGCTGCAGCCAAGGGCGCAGTCGGCAAGGCGGCGCTCGCAGCGGGGGCTGCAGCCGACGCGGCAGCCGATGCTGGCGATCGCGCACTCGTTGAACGCAGCATCTTTCGCGCTTACGACATCCGCGGCGTCGTCGGCAAGACCCTGACGCGCGGCGTGGCGCGTCTGATCGGCCGCGCGATCGGCAGCGAGGCGCAGCAGCGCGGCCTCAGGGAGATCGTCGTCGCGCGCGACGGGCGGCTGTCCGGGCCGGACCTGATGGGGTCGTTGATCGAGGGCCTGCGCAGCACCGGTTGCGACGTCATCGATATCGGCGCGGCGCCGACCCCGGTGCTGTATTTCGCCACGTTCCATCTGAACACCGGTTCCGGCGTGATGGTGACCGGCAGTCACAACCCCCCGGAGTACAACGGCTTCAAGATCGTGCTCGGTGGCGAGACACTGGCCGAAGACGCGATCCAGAACCTGTATGCGCGCATCAGCGAGAGCAATTTCGTGGCCGGCGCCGGCGGCCTGCAGAGCATGAACCTGCAGCACGACTATCTCGACCGCATCAGCAACGACGTCCAGGTCGAACGCCGGCTCAAGGTCGTCGTCGATTGCGGCAACGGCATTGCCGGAGCAACGGCGCCCGCGGTGCTAGAGGCGATCGGTTGCGAAGTGGTGCCTCTGTTCTGCGAAGTCGACGGCCGTTTCCCGAATCACCATCCCGATCCGTCCGACCCGCACAACCTGCAGGACCTGGCGCTGACCGTGAAACAGATCAAGGCCGATGTCGGCATTGCGTTCGATGGCGACGGCGACCGGCTCGGCGTCGTCACGACCGAAGGAGAGTCGATCTACGCGGACCGGTTGCTGATGCTGTTTTCACGCGATGTGCTCTCGCGCAATCCCGGCGCGACGATCATCTACGACGTCAAGTGCACCGGCAAGCTGCAGCCGATGATCCTCGAAGCCGGTGGCAGCCCGATCATGTGGCGCACCGGGCATTCCCTGATCAAGGCAAAGATGCGCGAGACGAAGGCCGAACTGGCCGGTGAAATGAGCGGGCATTTCTTCTTCAAGGAACGCTGGTACGGCTTCGACGACGGCATTTACGCCGCGGCGCGGCTCCTTGAAATTCTCGCGGCAGATCTGGCAGGGCGTACGCCGACCGAGGTCTTCGCCAGCCTGCCGAAGGGCGTCAGCACGCCGGAATTGAAGATCCCGATGGAGGAAGGCGAGCACTACCGCTTCGTTCAGAACTTCCAGCAGAAGGCGAAGTTCGATGGTGCGCGCATCACGACGATCGACGGCGTACGCGCCGACTGGCCGGATGGCTGGGGTCTGGTGCGGGCGTCGAACACGACGCCGGTGCTGGTGCTGCGCTTCGATGCCGACACCGACAAGGCGCTGCACCGCATCCAGACCGTGTTTCGCGGCCAGCTCCTGCAGCTCAATCCGAAACTGCAATTGCCGTTCTAGCGGCGCGCAACACTTGCCATGGAAGCAGACGCGCCAGCGCCGTTGGCCGGTGCGTCACGGCTGGGTGTTGCGGGCCTGTTCCTTCGCCTCGCGGTAATGCGCCAGATCGATGTCGAACTTCTTCGCCGCGTCAATTTTCTCGGTCTGCCTTCGCGAGATGTATGCGCGCAACGCATCGACGCTCTTGCGCAGTGATTCGATCTGCTTCTTCTGGATGTCCGGGACCGGCTTTTTGTCGTGATCGAAACTCGCGGCGCTGGCCAGCGCGTCGCTGAGGCCGCGTTCCTGCACGCCGAGACTGTTGGTCGCGGCGCGGATATTCTGATCGATGCTGTCGATCTGCGCCTGGCGCGCACTGACCAGGTCCTTTTCGCTCGGGTAGGCGGCGAGCATGCGCCGGTCGGTAAGGGCCTGCTGATCCGCCTCGCGCTTCGCTGTCGCCGCCGCCTGAGCCGCGGTTTCCTCGGCGAACAACTCGTCCGGCGTGCGCTGGCGCTCGACGTGCTTGACCACCACACCCTTGGCATTGAGGATGTCGTAGCCGAACTGCAGGGCCTCGGGCGTCAGCATGTCGGTGTAGTGCGGAATGCCCGCGGCATCTTTCCAGCGAAAGTGCGAACGAGAGGCCGATGGCGTCGCCGCCTGCGCGTCCGGCACGGACGCCAACATCAGGGCGAATGCAATCGCAGTGATCCAACGCATGACCAAACCCCGTGCAATCAGGCAGCAAGTATAGCCGGGACCGCTGCAGGCAGGGCGTCGCGCAGTCCGCACTTGCAGGGCTTCAGCGTGCGGCAACGCCGTAGGCACGACGATAGGCCAGCAGTGCTTCGCGCGTAGCGCGCAACTCGGCGTGCTCCTGCGCAAATGTGAGCAATTCGTCAAGACGCGCGATGGCGACAACCGGAATGCCGAACTCATCTTCTACCTCGAGTGCCGCCGAAAGCCCGCCGTTGCCGCGCTCCTGGCGATCGAGCGCGATCAGCACACCCGCCGCCGTGGCGCCGCCGTCGCGAATCAGCTTGATCGACTCCCGGATCGCCGTTCCCGCCGTGATGACGTCGTCGACGATCAGGACGCGCCCGGCAAGCGGCGCACCAATCAGCACACCCCCCTCGCCGTGGCCCTTGGCCTCCTTGCGATTGAAGGCAACCGGGACATCCCGACCGTGCTGCCCGGCCAGGGACATGGCCGTCGCGGCGGCCAGGGCAATGCCCTTGTAGGCCGGCCCGAACAGCATGTCGAAGGCCACGTTCGACTCGACCGCGGCGCGCGCATAGGCCCGGCCCAGCGTGAGCAGTGCCGCCCCGGAATCGAACAGACCGGCATTGAAGAAGTACGGACTGACGCGGCCGGATTTGAGCGTGAATTCGCCGAAGCGCAAGGCATTGCGCGCAAGAGCCAGTTCAATGAAGGCGCGTTGATAGTCCTGCATGGTCGGGGGCTGAGGGCTGAGGGCGAGGGCTAGGTTGCCGAAACGTCGAGCCCGGCGCAATCGCGACTTTCGGATGCGCGCAGCGCGGCAAATCAGCTAGGCTCTCCCAGCCCTCAGCCCTCAGTCCAGCTCTCACCCTTCAGCCCTCAGTCTCAACTATGCGCATCATCAGCTTCAACGCGAACGGCGTTCGCTCCGCCGCGAACAAGGGATTCTTCGACTGGCTGAAGCAGCAGAATGCCGACGTCGTTTGCCTGCAGGAGACCAAGGCGCAGGAAGACCAGCTGGTTGATCCGATGTTTCGTCCCGACGGACACCACTGCTTCTACCGGGATGCAACGACCAAGAAGGGATACAGCGGCGTGGCGATCTACGCGAGGCAAGAGCCGGACGAGGTGCGCACGGCGCTGGGCTGGGCCGCCTTCGACGACGAAGGCCGGTACGTCGAGGCGCGTTTCGGCAAGCTCAGCGTCGTCTCGCTGTACGTGCCGTCGGGATCGTCCGGCGAGGAACGCCAGCAGTTCAAGTTCAAGGCGATGAAGCGGCTCGAGCCGATTTTCAACCAGTGGCTGAAAAGCGGACGCCACTACGTGTTGTGCGGCGACTGGAACATCGTGCGCTCGCGCAACGACATCAAGAACTGGACCTCGAACCAGAAGAACTCCGGCTGCCTGCCGGTCGAGCGCGCCTGGCTCAACGGCATGATCGCCGATACATACGGCGACGGAACACCGGCGCCGACGCACGGTTGGGTCGACAGTTTCCGCGTCGCAAAACCCGATGCAGTCGAGTACAGCTGGTGGTCGAACCGCGGCGCGGCGCGCGCCAACAACGTCGGCTGGCGCATCGACTACCAGATCGTTACGCCGTCGCTGCGGGACAAGATCAAGGGCTGCGCGATCACGCCGACGCCGCAGTTTTCCGATCACGCGCCGTTTGCGGTGGACTACCGGTTGTGAAGGCAGCGCTCGGCCGCTGGCGCGATGCGATCGCGGTCTATGCCACGCCGCAGGTCTGGGCCATGTTGTTTCTTGGATTTTCGTCAGGACTACCGTTTCCGCTAGTCCTGACCACGTTGTCCGCGCGTCTGCGGCAGGCGGGCATCGACCGCACGACGATCGGCTACTTCAGCTTGGTGGGCCTGGCCTATTCGCTGAAATACTTCTGGTCGCCGATCGTCGACCGGCTGCCATTGCCGGTCCTGCGCAGGCTCGGCCGCCGCCGCAGCTGGATCGTGCTGGCGCAATGTGGCGTCGCCACCGGACTTGTGATGATGGCGGTGGCCGACCCGTCAGTCGACCCCGTGCGCATCGCATGGCTTGCCGTTTTCACGGCGTTTGCCTCGGCGACCCAGGATATCGCGGTCGACGCGTATCGAATTGAAGCCGTTGGCGCGGACCAGCAGGGTGCGATGGCCGCGACCTATCAGATCGGATACCAGCTGGCTCTGATTGCCGGAGGCGCCGGTGCCCTCGTCGCGGCCGCCGCCTACGGTTGGTCGAGCGCGTACGCGATCATGGCGGGATGCGTGATCGTCGGCTTGCTCACGACCGCCGTCATCGCCGAACCGCTGGCGCAGATTGATCGTTCGACGCTGGCGCAGGAGGCACGCGTGACCGCATTCCTGGACCGCTCGGCACACTGGCCGACCGTGCTTCGGCACGCCGTCGCGTGGCTGATCAGCGCGGTCGTCTGTCCGTTCGTGGATTTTTTTTCCCGCAACGGACTACGCGTAGGCGTGCCGATTCTGCTGCTGATCGCCACCTATCGCCTCAACTACGTGACAATGGGCGTCGCGGCGAATACGTTCTACCTCGACCTTGGCTTCACCCTCGACCAGATTGCGCTGGTCTCCAAGGTCTATGGCGTGCTGATGACGCTTACCGGCGCATTGCTGGCCGGGCTGCTGATCAAGCGTTTCGGCGTCTTGAGGGTACTGCTCGTCGGTTGGCTACTGCTTACCGCGGCAAATCTCGTTTATGCACACATGGCGGGTATTGCGCCGGGGCTCGGCTGGTTTGCGACGGCGGTCAGCGTCGACAACCTCGCCAATGGCATAGCCGGCACGGCGTTCATCGCCTACATGTCGTCGTTGACCAATACGGCGTACACCGCCACCCAGTACGCGCTGTTCGGTACACTGTGGAGCCTGCCGGCAAAAGCCATCGCCAGCCAGTGGGGTGTGATCGTCGACGCTTGGGGCTATCCATCCTTCTTCTTCTACTGCGCAGCGATCGGATTGCCGGCGGTGCTGCTGCTCCTCTGCGCCTTGCGCCGAAGTGCACCGCAGACTGCGACCTAGGCAACCGGTACGCGGTGCGAACTTGATCTGCCAATTGCGCACGTGAATTCAGCAGTAATTGCTGCGAGAATCGACGCACCCAGGTCGAGCCGCCCGCCAGTGCCTGACATTCTCGTGCGCAACATCGATGAAGTCGTTGCCGATCGCATCAAGGCGATCGCGCGCGAGCGCGAGTGGTCGATCAACGAGGTTATCCTGCATGTGCTGAAGCAAGCCCTCGGCTTTGGTGGAGAGGACATTTTTCGCCGCGAAATGCACGACATCGCCGTGCTCGCCGGCACCTGGGACCCTGGCGAAACGGCGGTGTTTCGCAGCGCTGTCGAGGCGTTCGAGAAGGTCGAAGGGCAACCGCTGTTCAGCGAGTCGGAAACGAAAGAAGCGGATCAGCCGTTGATTCCGGATCAGCCGCCCAAGCCGGATCAGCCGCCGAAGTAGATTCCGCCGAGGACGCGCGCGCCACGCGCGCCGGTGACGCGCGCCACATCGAGCGATGGCCGATCGTGCAGACGCTCGTGTGCCAGCCAGGCAAACAGCATCGCTTCGACGAAGTCCGGATCGATGCCGCGTGTCGCAATGCTTTGCACGGGGAGCGGTGCCAGGGCGTTGCCGAGTGCGCTCATCAGTGCCGCGTTGTGCACGCCGCCGCCGCAGACGAGAACTTCGCCGGTTCGGGCCGCATGGGTTCGAATGGCCGCTGCGATCGTCTGCACGGTCAGTGCGAGCAGTGTCGCCTGCACATCCGCCGGCGTGACCGTGGCATCACCGACCTGCTGCTGCAGCCAGCCCGGATGGAATACCTCGCGCCCGGTGCTCTTCGGTGGCGGCAACGCGAAGTATGGATCGCTCAACATGTGCATCAGCAGCGCGTTATCGACCTGGCCGGACGCGGCGAAGTCGCCGTCACGGTCGAATGCCTGGCCGAGCTGCCGCTCGGCCCAAGCATCGAGCAGGCAACTTGCCGGACCGGTATCGAAACCGACGATAGCGTCTGCCGGATCGCCGCTGAGCACGCTGATGTTGGCGATGCCGCCGAGATTGAGGACAACGCGGGGCACGTCCCCGCCGAGCATCGCGGCGTGGAACGCCGGAGCCAGCGGCGCACCCTGGCCACCGGCGGCCATGTCGCGGCGACGGAAATCGGCGACCGTAACGATTCCGGTCAATTCGGCAATGACGTTCGCATCGCCGAGTTGCAGCGTGTAGGGCGTCGCCCCCGCGGGCCGATGGCGCACGGTCTGTCCGTGCGATCCGAGGGCACTGATTGCGCCTGGAGCGATGCCATGCCGTTCGAGCAATGACCCGGCCGCTTCGGCGAATACACGCGCAATCTCGATGTCCAGTGCGCCGAGTTCGTCGAGTGAAATCCGGCCGTCGCCCTGGGCAAGATCGAGGATGCGCCGGCGCAGCGCAGGCGGATATGGATGGGTCAGCGCGGCGTGCAGTCGCGGTGCCGGCTCGAAGCTGGCCAGCGCGACGTCGATGCCGTCGGCGCTGGTGCCGGAAATCAGGCCGAGATGAAGCGCTTCAGCGGCGCCCACTACCTGGCGAGCGCGAGCTGCGTCGCCTCGAGCGATTTCAGTTTCGCCAGCTGCGGCTGGGTCTGGCTGTCGAAACGCGCCAGCTCGACCTGCGGCAGGGGTTCGGGCTTCGGCAGCGTCACGGTCAGCGGATCGCGGTGCACGCCGTCGATGCGGAATTCGTAATGCAGGTGCGGCCCGGTGGCCAGCCCGGTCATGCCGACGTAGCCGATCGTCTGTCCTTGGCTGACGTGCTGGCCGTCGCGGATTCCGGCGAAGCGCGACATGTGGCCGTACAGCGTACTGAAGTGACCGCCGTGCTGCAGGATCACGACGTTGCCGTAACCGTTCTGCCAGCCGCGGAACGTGACCTTGCCGTCGCCTGCCGCGCGCACCGGCGTGCCGCTTGGCGCGGCATAGTCGACGCCGCGGTGCGCGCGCATCGTGCCGAGGATCGGATGCATGCGTCCGGCAGTGAACGTGGACGAGATACGCGTGAACTCGACCGGCGTACGCAGGAACGACTTGCGCAGCGGGCGGCCGTCTTCACTGTAGAACATCGTATTGCCGCCGGCATCGGTATAGCGGAACGCACTGAAGCGTCGGCCGCGGTTTACGAACGTCGCGGCGATGATGTCGCCGTCGCGCAGGCGCTCGCCCTCGCGGTACAAATCGTCGTAAATCACTGTGAAGCTATCGCCGACGCGCAGGTCCTGGGCAAAGTCGATGTCGTAGCCGAAAGCATTGGCCAGGCGGATCACCATCGCATCGCTCATGCCGGCCTGCGCGCCGGCATCGAACAGCGAACTCTGCACGACGCCGTGGGTGACGTGCGTGCGGCGCTCGATCAGGCGGTCAATTGTGCGCTGCTGCATGCCGTCGCGGTCGAACGCGACGACGACGCGCGTGTGTTCGTCGCGGTCGAAGCGCAAGCCGGCGACCGCCCCCTCGGCATCGCGCCGGAACGCGAATTCGTCACCGGGATGGATGTTGCGCAGGGCGTTTGCGTTGGTGCTGTCGCCCAGCAACTGGGCGAGGACAGCGGGATTCACGCCGTTCTTCTGGAAAATATCGCCGACGGTTTGGCCGGGGCGCACCGACACGACCGTCCAATTGCTGCTGTTCTGATCGTCAGTCGGAGCGCTATCCTCGTCGTCGATTCCGGGATCCAGTACCGGCAGCGGCAATTCCAGCGTCGTGATCGCGGTGTCGGGCTGGTGCGTCGCGCTGGCGCCGCTCGGCACGCTGCTGCCGACAACGACGACCACGGCACAGACCAGGCCGGCGGCGAGCCAGTGCTTGTGGCGCCATGACAGCGGTGCCCGGGCGGCGCGCTGCAGCTGGCGCCCGGCGAGACGTGTATAGATATATATATTGCGACTTTGTACGCCGTTCCATGACTGGATTTTCCGGACGACGCGGGTGACCGGAGCGGATGAAAGAAGATTTCTGGTCACGAAAGAATTCCCGGCAAATCGCGGCGTACCATATCGGCTCCCCGCAGGGCCGTCAACGCAATCTGCAGCAAGGTTTGCGGCAGGTCCGCGATTAACGAATAATTAACTGCGAGTCCCGACAGCGCCGAATTTTTCACTCGCTACGATTTTCACCTTGAGGCCAGCATGAAATACATCGACGCGGCGCTCGACCTGATCGGTCGCGGTGCCGAGGAAATCATCAAACGCGAGGATCTGCAAGCGCGGCTCAAGCTGGGCCGCCCGCTGCGCGTCAAGGCCGGCTTTGATCCGACCGCGCCGGATCTGCATCTGGGTCACACGGTGCTGCTCAACAAGATGCGCCAGTTCCAGGATCTCGGTCATCAGGCCATCTTCCTGATTGGCGATTTCACCGGCATGATCGGCGACCCGAGCGGCAAGAACATCACGCGTAAGCCACTGACGCGCGAGGACGTGCTCGCCAACGCCGAAACGTATGCGGCGCAGGTATACAAAGTGCTCGATCGCGAGCGCACCGAACTGCGTTTCAACTCGGAGTGGTTCGGCGCGATGAACGCCGCCGACATGATCAAGCTCGCGGCAAAGCACACCGTTGCGCGCATGCTCGAGCGCGATGATTTCGACAAGCGCTACAAGAGCGGGCAGCCGATCGCAATCCACGAGTTCCTGTATCCGCTGGTGCAGGGCTACGATTCGGTTGCGTTGAAGGCCGATGTTGAACTCGGCGGTACCGACCAGAAGTTCAACCTGCTGGTCGGCAGGCAGCTGCAGGAAGATGTCGGCCAGCCGCCGCAGATCGTGCTGACCATGCCGCTGCTCGAGGGCACCGATGGCGTCAACAAGATGTCGAAGTCGCTCGGCAATTACATCGGCATCAACGAGCCGGCCAACGAGATCTTCGGCAAAGTCATGCGCCTGTCGGACGACCTGATGTGGCGCTACTACGAGTTGCTGTCGTTTGCGAAGTCGCTGGACGATCTGAAGCAGATGCGCGCAGCGGTGGCAGCCGGCAAGAACCCGCGCGACTACAAGATGGAGCTGGCGGCGGAATTGACCGGGCGTTTTCATGGCGCAGCAGCGGCCCAGGCCGCGATCGCGCACTGGAACGAGGTCGTGCAGGGCGGCGGCGTACCGCAGGATGTTCCGGTCGTCGATGTCGCCGTGCCGGCCGTCGGGATCCGCATTGGCGCGCTGTTGAAGTTGGCCGGTCTGGCGCCGAGTACGTCCGAAGCGATGCGCAAGCTCGGCGAGCGGGCCGTTCGCGTGGATGGCGCGGTGGTCGAGGATCGCGAATTGACGCTGCAGGCCGGCGGCGAACACCTGCTTCAGCTCGGCAAGCGTGGCTACGCGCGCGTGCGCCTGATCGCAGCCTAGCCGGCGTCCGATGGGTTTGTACCACCGGCCGTTGACGAAGTGCACTGCAGATGTATAATACGCGGCTCCCTCGGGCGAAACGCTCAGGGGCTTTGGATGCGAATCTGAAGGCGGACGGATCTTTGACAGTGTGCGCAGGTGACTTGTGTGGGCGCCTTGGGATGGAGGA
>DASXKR010000054.1:0-21487 GCA_036496665.1 Rudaea sp.
CCGACCCTCACCCCTGCCCCTCTCCCAAAGGGAGAGGGGTTCAACACCTCGCCGTACGCAAGCTGGGCTGAGCTCAGCGATGCCCAGCGCCGCAGATCACGATGGCTGCCGGGCTTCACTTGTTCAGCGCCGCCTACCGTCCTTCGCCAGGTCGAGGACGAGGACTCGTCGTTCTTCAATCCCAGGCGTTCAGGTGCGGCCCGAATTCCGGCCGCTGCTTGCGCACGACGCAGAAGCGGTGGCCGGTTGGCGCCTGCATGACCCACCAGCGTTTGACGAACGCGATGCGTGTCGCGCCGAGCGCTTCGAGGCGCGCGACCTCGGCGTCGATATCGTCGGTTTCGATGTCGAGATGGATGCGCGGTTCATGCGCGACTTTTTGCAGCAGCAGGAACGGTTCGTCGGCGTCGGTTTTCAGTTCGGAGTACTTGCCGTCGCCGTCCTGGTCGGCGCTTGCGACGCGGCGGCCGAGCGCGCGGCTCCAGAATTCCGTCGCGCTTTTCAGATCCTCGACCCGGCAATCGAGCACGAACGCGCTGACGCGGCTGTGGTGCATGGGATTTCTCCTCGGCGCCTCGCAAAAGAAACCATGACGGCTTGAACGAATTAGGCGGATCCCCGCTTGCCCGGACGGTTGCGCGTCGGTTTGCGCAGTGCGCGTTTGCGCGCGGGCGAAGGCGTGACTGCGGGCGTCGGTATCTGCGATTCGAGCTGGAATCCACCGGGCAGCAGGTCGGCCATGCGCACGACGCGCATCTCGCCTTGCGTGTTGGCGAGGATCACACGCAGCTCCGCGCCGCCGCACTCGAACATGACTTGGCGGCAGGCGCCGCACGGCGCGACCGGCTCGGGCGTGTCGGCGATCACGGCGATCGCGGTCATCGGGCTGCGTGCGGCGCCGTTCGCGAATGCGGCGAAAACGGCAGTGCGCTCGGCGCAATTGGTCAGACCATAGACATCGAATTCGATGTTGCAGCCGTGCACGATTTCGCCACCGAAACGTGCGGCAGCGCCGACCTTGAAGCGCGACCAGGGTGTGTGCGCGCGTTCGCGTGCAACGCGTGCGGCATCGACCAGTGCGCGATCGTCGCGGCTGATGCGGGCGGCAGAACTGCTTTTCTTCGCCATATGCTGCGGCCCGCTCAGCGTGCCAGGTCGAGATCGTCGAGCATCGCCTTGAGAAAGCGTGCCGCTTCACCGCCCGTGGCGGCGCGATGATCGAATGTCAGCGACAACGGAATCACGCGGTGCGTCTGGATCGAGCCCATGACGGCAACGACGTCGTGGCGCAACTTGCCGGCAGCGACGATGGCAACACACGGCGGCACGACGATCGGCGTGGCGTAGCGGCCGGCGAACACGCCGAAGTTCGACAACGAGATCGTATAGCCCTTCAATTCCTCCGGCGGAATGCTGCGATTCTGCACCTGCTCGCGGATGCGATTGAGCGCAACGCGCACGCCGGCCGCGTCGAGTACGTCGGCATTGCGCAGCGCCGGCACGAACAGGCCATCCTCGGTATCGACCGCGATGCCGATATCGACGTGCGGATGCAGCGTGCGCGTGAGACTGTCGCCGTCGAACCAGGCATTGAGTGCCGGTACGGTCTTGCATGCCGACACGAGCGCGCGGATCAGGCGCACCGTGACGTCGTTGCCGGGTTGCCAGGCGTGGATGTCGGCATCGTCGCAGATCGTCGTCGGCACGACCTTGGCGTGCGCATCGGCCATCACGCGCGCCATGTTGCGGCGCACGCCCTTGATCTGCTCGGGCTGGCCGAATGCTGCCCCCGTCGACGGAGGCGAGGTGCGCATTGGCTGACCGGTAGCTGATAGTGGCGTCCGCTGGCTTTCCCTTCCTCCGGGAGAAGGTGCCCCACCTGCGCGTGCTGCAGAGGATTCAGAAATTCCTGCCGTGTCCGCGGCACGTGCAGGTGGCGCGGATGAGGGTACGACCGAAGCGGGGCCTTGACTTGGTATCCGACCCTCACCCGTCGCGCTGCGCGCGCCGACCTCTCCCGATGGGAGCGGTGAAGAACCGAGTTTGGCCGCGCCGCCTGTCGAGGCATTCTTGACGTCCTGCAACGTGACGACACCAGCAGCGCCGCTGGGCGAAACACGCGCGATGTCGACGCCGAGCTTGCGCGCCAGCGCACGCACGGCCGGCACCGCCTTGACGCCGCCCACAGCAACGACTTGTTCGCTGACCACGCGGTCGCTCGATTCCATCGCGCCGACCACGGTACCGGCATCGCTGCGCCGTTTTTCGACGCCGGTGCTGGCTTCTCCGCCAGCGTCGGATGCGATGACCTTGCGCGCATCGTCGGGTACCGGCGAACCGGTATCCTTTGCCTGCGTCGCCGCCTTCGGCGGCGCCTGATGATGCCCTGTCGATTCGGCTTCCGCGCGCTGCGGCATCTTCGCATCGAGTTCGACATCGACCAGCGACGCGCCGGTGTCGACCACGTCGCCGGCCTTGCCGTGCAGCTTGGCGACCTTGCCGGAAAACGGCGACGGCACTTCGACGACGGCTTTGGCGGTTTCCATCGACACCAGCGGTGCATCGAGGCGGACGACATCGCCTTCCTTGACGAACCACTCGACGATAGTGGCGTCGGGCAGGCCTTCGCCGAGGTCGGGGAGATGGAAGGTTTTTGTCGTGGCCATCGCGGAGACGTGAGGAGTGAGGGGTGAGGTGTAAGGAGGTGAGGTGTAAGGTTGTGAGGAGTAGGGGATGGGAGCTGAGGGCGCGGTGTCAGATGGTAGCCGAAGCGCACTGCGGTGAACGCGGATGCGCTCGCGAATCCACAACGACGAGCTCATGCGTCACCGGGTCGTCGATGCGACTGCCCTGCTTGTGCGCCTTACCCCTCACTCCTCACTCCTCACGCTTCATCTCAACTTGCCGCCAACGTCTTCTTCGCCGCCGCGACGATCCGCTCGACGCTCGGCAGATATTTCATCTCGAGCCGGAACAGCGGAATGTGCGTGTCGTAGCCGGTCACGCGTTCGACCGGCGCGATCAGATCGTACATCGCGTGCTCGGCGAGGCGCGCAGCGATCTCGGCGCCGAAGCCGGCCGTGCGCGGCGCTTCGTGCACGATCACGCAGCGGCCGGTCTTGCGCACCGATTCGTGGATCGTGTCGAAGTCGAGCGGCTTGAGCGTCGCCACGTCGATCACTTCGGCACTGATGCCGTCCTGCGCCAAGGCGTCGGCGGCTTCGAGTGTTTCCTTGACTTGCGCGCCCCAGGTGACCAGGGTCACGTCGCTACCGTCGCGCAGCACGTAGCACACGTCGAGCGGCAGCGCCTCGCCGTCGTCGGCGACTTCTTCCTTGTACTGGCGGTAAATGCGCTTGGGTTCGAAGAAAATGACCGGATCCGGATCGCGGATCGCCGCAAGCAGCAGGCCGTAGGCGCGGCCGGGCGAGGACGGCAGCACGACGCGCAGGCCGGGTATGTTGGTGAACAGGTGCTCGTTCGCTTCGGAGTGATGCTCCGGCGCGCGGATGCCGCCACCCCACGGGGCGCGGAACACGGCCGGGCACGACAGGCGGCCGCGCGTGCGATTGCGCATGCGCGCGGCATGGCAGGCGATGTGCTCCATCATCGGATAGATGAAGCCCTCGAACTGCGCCTCGGCGACCGGCTTCATGCCCAGCGCGGCAAGGCCAACCGTCAACCCGGCAATCGAGGTTTCGTCGAGCGGCGTATCGATCACGCGCTCGGGTCCGAATTTCTGCTGCAGGCCGGCGGTGGCACGGAACACGCCGCCGTTGACGCCGACGTCCTCGCCGAGCACGACGACGGACGGATCGCGGCGCATCTCGTAGGCGAGCGCCTGGGTGACACCTTCGATCAGGGTAATCTGCGGCATATTTATCTTCAGCCCTCCCCTCGGGGAAGGGGTCGGGGTGAGGGTCGGCTGGCAATGCGAGCTCGAATGGCCTCAGCGGGGTCAGCGGCGCGCTTCGATCGCACCCTCATCCGGCCCTTCAGGCCACCCTCTCCCGGCGGGAGAGCGGAAAAAATTCGCGAATCAGCCATGCCGCTTCTCCAGCGCGAGCGCCTGCTCGCGCTGCCGCTCGAGGTCGAGCGGCAACTCGGCATAGGTGTAGTCGAACATCGCGGTGACCGGCTGCGAACGGGTTTCCAGATAGGCGTTCACTTCGGCATCGACGCGCTCGGCGCAATCGGCTTTCCAGGTTTCCTCTTCCTTCTCGGTCCACAGCTTCTGCGCGAGCAGGTACGCCTTGAGGCGCTTGAGCGGCTCGCGCGTCCAGGCCTCCTTGACCTCGGCATCATCGCGGTAGCGCCGTGCGTCGTCGGCGGTAGTGTGATCGGACAGGCGGTAGGTCACGGCTTCGATCAGACTGCCGCCATGGCCATGGCGCGCGCGTTTGATCGCGTGATCGAGTGCTGCACGCATCGCCAGCAGATCGTTGCCGTCCACTTGTATACTCTCGATGCCGGCGGCGATGCCCTTCTGCGCCAGCGTCTTGGCGCCGGTCTGGGCCGAGCGCGGGATCGAAATCGCGTACTGGTTGTTGACGATGACCACGACCAGCGGCAGCGTCATGGCGCCGGCGACGTTGATCGCGCCGTAGAAATCCGATTTCGACGTGCCGCCGTCGCCGACCACGCTGACGGCGACACGCGGCTCCTTGCGGATCTTGAACGCCAGTGCCGCGCCGGCCGCATGCAGCGCCTGCGTGGCGATCGGCACGCTCCAGGCGAAATCATGCGCGGGTCCGGAAAAATCGTTGCCGCGCTCGTCGCCGCCCCAGTACATCAGCACTTCGCGCGGCTTCACGCCGCGGTAGAACTGCGCACCGTATTCGCGGTACATCGGCGCGAACACGTCGTCTTCGGCCATCGCCGACCCGATCGCGACGTGGGTCGCCTCCATGCCGAGCGCCGACGCGTACGTGCCGAGCTTGCCGGTGCGCTGCAGCGCGATCGCCTTGCCATCGAACACGCGCAGAAAGACCATCTGCTTGTACAGCTCGACCAGTTCCTTCGTGTCGTTCGACCACTCCGGCAGATCGTCGCGGACCGGCGTGCCGTCGGCGTCGAGGTATTGCAGGTATTCGATTTCGAAGGTGGCGACGACGGGCACGGTGTTCTCCGGCGGGGGTGCGTTTGATAGCAGGCGACGGGTCCGGTGGCAAGGCCCGGCGCAACAGGCTGTTTCTTGCGTGAGACGTGAGACGTGAGACGTGAGACGATAGAACGCGCCTTCACCGCGGCCGAGGCGCTCTCTGCCCAAGGTGGCTCACGCCACGAGCGCCCACAGATCTTTACGTCTCACTCTCACGTCCCACCTCTCGCACAGCCAAATGTCCGACTCCAACCAGCGCGCGCTCGAATCCGGCATCGAACTCGATCTGCGCAACCGGCTGACCTACGACGGTTATCTGCAGCTGCCGCAGCTGCTGTCTGCGCAGAAGCCGTTGAGCAATCCGCCGCACCACGACGAGATGCTGTTCATCATCCAGCATCAGACCTCGGAGTTGTGGATGAAGCTGCTCGTGCACGAGTTGCACGCGGCGATCACGCACCTGCAACGCGACGAACTCGGGCCGTGCCTGAAGATCCTCGCGCGCGTCAAGCAGATTCAGCGCCAGCTGTTCGAGCAGTGGGCCGTGCTCGAAACACTCACGCCGAGCGAGTACATGGAATTCCGCCACGTGCTCGGGCCGGCGTCGGGTTTCCAGTCGCTGCAGTATCGCCTCGTCGAATTCCTGCTCGGCAACAAGAACGCCGACATGCTCAAGGTATTCGACTACGACGCCGAACAGCAGCGGGTCCTGCGCGCAGCGCTCGAAGCGCCGAGCCTGTACGACGAATTCCTGCGCCACCTCGCGCGTGCCGGTCATGCCGTGCCGCGCGAATGCATCGAGCGCGACTGGTCGCAGCCGCATCGGCAGAACGACGCGCTGATACCGGTATTGCGCAACATCTATGAACAGCGCGAGCAGTACTGGGGCGACTACCACATGTGTGAGCAGCTCGTCGACGTCGAAGAGAGCTTCCAGCTCTGGCGCTTCCGCCACATGAAGACCGTCGAGCGGATCATCGGCCACAAGCGCGGCACCGGCGGCTCGTCCGGCGTTTCATTCCTGCGCAAGGCGCTCGACCTGACGTTCTTCCCGGAACTGCTCGAAGTGCGCACCGTCATCGGCGCACCAGCCGTTCCCCCTGGCGGCGAGAAAGACGCTTGAGGACGGCCGCGGCTGCACTGTTCCCCGCCGCTCAAGGCCGATTGCGCGGTGCAGCACCGTTATTGTTTGACGTCACGGCGCATAGCGGTTACATGTGGCGCGCCCTGACGTTCGGGCGGCGCCGGTCCGCGCTGACGTGATTTCAGCCGTGCAGCAGGGGTGCGGCTTTTACCGGAGTTGAAGCAATATGGCAGCAGTCAATGTGAACGTTGCGCAGACAACGATTCCTCCGAACTTCCCCGAATTGATGGGTCATCCGCGTCCGCTGTGGATGCTTTTCATGACCGAGTTCTGGGAGCGCTTTTCGTTCTACGGCATGCGCTGGGCGCTGACGCTGTACATCGTCGCGCAGTTTTATTCCGGGTCCGGCACAGGAGAAGCGCCGGCCAATCGCATCTATGGCGCCTACCTGGCTCTGGTCTATGCGTCCGGTCTGCTTGGCGGCTACGCGGCCGACCGGCTCATCGGCTACCAGCGCTCGATCCTGCTCGGCGCGGTCATCATGGGCACCGGCCTGTTCGTGATGATGATCCCGAGCATGGACGTGTTCGAACTGGGCCTGGCGCTGGTGATCGTCGGAAACGGCCTGTTCAAGCCGAATATCTCGACCATGGTCGGTCAGTTGTACGCGCAGAACGACATGCGCCGCGATGCCGGCTTCACGATCTTCTACATGGGCATCAACGCCGGCAGCTTCATCTCGCCGCTGCTGACCGGCTGGCTCGCCAGCGTCATTACCGACACGCCGCTGCAGCAGAACTACAAGGTGGTGTTCGCCTGCGCCGGCATCGGCATGATCCTGAGCTTCCTGTGGTTCTGGTTCGGACGCCGCCAGCTGCACGGCATCGGCCGGCCCCCGGCGGAAAGTTCTCGCAGCCGCAACCTCGGCATCGTCCTGCTCGGCGCCGTGATCCTCGTACCGATCGTCTACGTGCTGCTGGCCAAACTCGGTGCCGACGTGCTGGCCTGGGTGCTCGGCGCACTTTTCGTCGGCCTCGCCGTGATGCTGCTGATAGAAGGCGTTCGCGAAGGCGCGGTGCCGCGCGACAAGGTCATTGCGATGCTGATCATCTTCGTGTTCAACATCATGTTCTGGATGTTCTACGAGCAGGCCGGCAGCTCGTTCAACTTCCTCGCCGAGAAAATCGTCAACCGGACGTTCGGCGACTGGGAATTCCCGGTGGCCTGGTTCCAGTCGGTCAACCCGATCGGCGTGATCGGGCTCGCGCCGCTCGTTGCGATGGCGTGGGTCGCGATGGGCAAACGCAATCGCGAGCCGTCGATCCCGCGCAAGTTCGGCCTCGGCCTGATCGGCAACGGCCTGGCGTTCCTGCTGCTGATGTACGCGCTGACCTACCTGATCGACGCGCAAAGCAAGATTCCGTTCTGGACCTTGTTCATGGTTTACATCATCCAGGCGCTCGGCGAGCTGTGCCTGTCGCCGATCGGGCTGTCGATGGTGACGAAGCTGGCGCCGCCGCGCCTGGTCGGTTTCGCGATGGGCGGCTGGTTTCTTTCGATCGCCACCGGCAACAACCTGTCCGGTGTGTTTGCAAGCTGGGTCAGCGGCGATACCGGAATCTCCACCTCGTCGGCGCTTTACGGTTACACGTGGGGCTTCGGCGCACTGGTCGGCTCCGGCGTATTGCTCTTCCTGATCGCGCCGCTGATCAACAAGCTGATGCACGGAGTGCGCTGAAAGTAGCCGGTATCACTTACCCCTCACCCCGGCCCTCTGCCCGCCAGCGGGGAGAGGGGAAGAGCGCACCTGGATGTGTTAGGCAGGGCGTCAGCGCACGAGTTCTTTGAGCTCGGCTTGCCACAGCTTGTCGAGGATCCGGCTCAGCCACTCGCGCTCTTCGCCGTCCAGATGCGCCAGCAGGCGACGCTCGTGCTCCAGTGCGAGTGGCGCGATCTGTTCGTAGACCTTCCAGCCCTTCGCGCTGAGTCGCAGCACCGACTGGCGCTTGTCATGGTCGGCGACCAGGCGCTCCACACGCGTGGCCTCGATCAACCGCGCCAGTGCGCGGCTCACGGCAACCTTGTCCATCGCCGTACGCGCGGCGACTTCGCGCGCCGACAGACCGTCGTAGCGTCCAAGCACGGCCATCACGCGCCACTCCGTGATGCTCAAGGCGAAACGGCGCTGGTACATGTCGGCGATCGCGCGGCTGACCGTGTTCGACAGCACCGACAGCCGGTACGGCAGGAAGTGCTCCAGATCCAGCGGTCGATGTTCGCTCATGCTGCAGTGTCGCTTGCAATTAGTTTCAAGTGAAACTATCTTAGTCGTTCCACACCCGAATGCAAGAGCAACTTCGCGGCGTCGGTGTGAGTGCCGTTGGCATCCAACGCGACGCGAGACAGGAAACGCAGCTCTGGATAACACGCCTGATCGGCGTCGGAGGCAGCATGAACGCACAACCGCAAGTACAAGCTCCCGGGGCGGCCACGCAGCCGGCGCAGTTTGAAAACCCGATGGGAATCGACGGGTTCGAGTTCGTCGAGTTCGCTTCGCCTGAGCCCGAAAAATTGCACGAATTGTTCCGCAACCTCGGCTTCGTCCAGGTCGCACGGCACAAGACACGGCCGATCTACAACTACCGGCAGAATGACTGCACGTTCCTGATCAACGAGGATCCCGATTCGTTCGCCGCCGACTTCGCGCGCACGCATGGCCCGAGCGCCTGCGGTTTTGCCATTCGCGTCAACAAGCTCGCGGAATGGGTGCGCGTGCAGGCGCTGAAGAACGGCGCGCAGTCGATCACGATCAAGGAAACGACCAAGGCCGTCGCTGCGCCGGTCATCGAGGGCATCGGCGGCTGCATGCTGTACATCGTCGACCGCTATGACGACAAGGGCACGATTCACGATCCGGATTGGGAATGGTTGCCGGGCGCGGAAATGATGCCGAAGGGTTTCGGCCTGACCTTCATCGATCATCTGACGCACAACGTCTATTTCGGCAACATGTCGAAGTGGGCTGACTACTACGAACGCCTGTTCCAGTTCCGCGAGATCCGCTACTTCGACATCAAGGGCGCCAAGACCGGCCTGCTGTCGAAGGCGATGACTGCGCCGGACGGCATGGTGCGCATTCCGCTGAACGAATCGGCCGACCCGCGCAGCCAGATCAACGAGTACCTGCTGCAATATCGCGGCGAGGGCATCCAGCACATCGCCTGCTTCACCGATGACATCTACGCGACGATCGAGGCGATGCGCGCGCGCGGCATCGATTTCCTCGACACGCCGAACGCGTACTACGACGTGATCGACCAGCGCATTCCGGACCACGGCGAGAGCGTCGCGCGCATGAAGGAAAACCGCATCCTCATCGACGCCGATCCGGAAACGAAGCAGAAGCTGCTGCTGCAGATCTTCACCAAGAACTGCGTCGGACCGATCTTCTTCGAGATCATCCAGCGCAAGGGCAACACCGGCTTCGGTGAAGGCAATTTCCAGGCGCTGTTCGAATCGATCGAGCGCGAACAGATGGCGCGCGGGGTGTTGTGACTCAGAATCCCCCAAGCTCGTGGCGAGCCGCAATTTTGAGCCCCTCTCCCACCGGGAGAGGGGCAGGGGTGAGGGTGCGACCGAAGCAATGAACCGAAATCCGCCGCTACCGTCACGTACCCGCCTACACGCACGCTCGCAGCGTGCGGCGCGGACTGATGCCGAGTCGCGACTGTGGTTTTATTTACGTGCAGGGCGACTAGCTGGCCTCAAGTCTCGCCGCGAGCATCCTTTCCCGCCGTATGTTGTGGACTTCTATTGCGCAGGATCGAGGCTTGTCGCGGAATTGGACGGATCACAGCATACGGATGCCGCGGATGCCGCGAGAACCGCGGCGTTGGAGCGTCAGGGATTGCGAGTCATACGGTTCTGGGACAATGACGGACTGGAGCAGACGAATTCGGTCCTGGTCGCGATATCGAACGCCGCGCGTACCCCGACCCTCACCCCAACCCCTCTCCCGATGGGAGAGGGGCTCAAGAGTGGCGACCTGTGAGTGCAATCGGCCAGAATTACCAATCCGGCTTCGCCAATGAATTCGCGACCGAGGCGATCCCGGGAACCCTGCCAATCGGGCAGAACTCTCCGCAGCGTGTCGCTCATGGCCTGTACGCCGAGCAGCTGTCGGGAACCGCGTTCACCGCGCCGCGCCATGCCAGCCGGCGCAGCTGGCTGTACCGGATACTCCCGGCGGCGATGCACGAACCGTTCACGCACTTGCAAAGTGGAACGTTCCACAACGATTTCGACGAGGTGCCGGTTTCACCGAACCAGTTGCGCTGGGATCCATTGCCTATTCCGAAGGAACCGATCGATTTCGTCGATGGCCTGGTCACAATGGCCGGCAACGGTGGTGCTGCCGCCCAAGCCGGCATCGGTATTCACCTGTATGCGGCGAACCAATCGATGCAAGCCCGCTTTTTCTACGACGCCGACGGTGAACTGCTGATCGTGCCGCAGCAGGGCCGACTGAAGATCGCGACCGAATTGGGGGTCGTCGAGGTCGAGCCGCAGGAAATCGCCGTGATCCCCCGTGGCATCCGTTTTCGGGTCGACTTGCCGGACGGCGAAGCGCGTGGCTACGTCGCCGAGAATTTCGGCGCGATCCTGCGTCTGCCGGAACTCGGCCCGATCGGTTCGAACAGCCTGGCCAACGCGCGCGATTTCCTCACGCCCGTCGCGGCGTTCGAGGATGTCGACGGTGATTTCGAACTGGTCGCGAAATTCCAGGGACGGCTGTGGTCGGCGCGCATCGATCACTCGCCGCTCGACGTGGTCGGCTGGCACGGCAACTATGCGCCATACAAGTACGACCTGCGCCGCTTCAACACGGTCGGCTCGATCAGCTACGACCATCCGGACCCGTCGATCTTCACGGTATTGACCTCGGCGAGTGACACGCCCGGTGTCGCGAACATGGACTTCGTGATCTTCCCGCCGCGCTGGCTGGTTGCCGAACATACGTTCCGGCCGCCGTGGTTCCATCGCAATATCGCCAGCGAGTTCATGGGTCTTGTCCACGGTGCCTACGATGCGAAAGCCGGCGGCTTCGTGCCGGGCGGGGCGAGCCTGCACAACAGCATGAGCGGTCACGGACCCGACGCGACGAGCTTCGACAAGGCCAGCGCGGCCGACACCGGCAAGCCCGATCACCTCGTCGACACGATGGCATTCATGTTCGAAACACGTGCGGTGATCCGGCCGACGCGCCAGGCGCTGGAATCGCGGCAGCTGCAGCGCGACTATCATCGCTGCTGGCAGAGCCTGCGCAAGCGTTTTGTCGGAGAACGTGCGTGAAGCGCATGCGCAGGCGCGAGCGCGCCGCGGCACCGCCGGCTCACGACCTACCACGCCTTTACGATGGGTACACGCGCTGGAAAGGCTGGCAGGGAGAATTCGAAGCCGGTGATCGCGACGCGCGCTATTTCGCAGCGGAGCTGGACGGAATCGACCTGTCCGGCAAGCGCGTACTCGAGATCGGCTTCGGCAACGGCAACTTTCTCGCATGGGCGCGCAGCCGCAATGCCGAGGTGATCGGAACCGAGATCATCGATGCGCTGGTCGCGCAGGCCTGCAACAAGGGCTATGACGCGCGCGCCGCTTCGCTGCTGACGCTGCTTGCTTCGGGGCAACAGTTCGACCTCGTCGTCGCCTTCGACGTATTCGAGCACTGGCCCAAGGACGAGCTGGTTGCCAATCTTCGCCTGCTGCACACCCTGCTCGCCCGCGATGGCTTGCTGCTCGCCCGGTTTCCGAACGGACACAGTCCGTTCGGGCGCGTTTACCAGCATGGCGACCTGACCCACGTCACGGCGCTGTCTTCATCGAGCATCGCCCAACTCGCATTGATGACCGGATTTTCCGTTGAGCGCCTCGGCAATGCGCGCCGGGTGCCGGCGCGCCGCGGCCTGTGGACCGTGTTGAAGCACCATTGGCGCCGCTTCCGGCGCGCGCGTATCGAAATCGCGCTGGGCAAACTTTACGGCTTCGGCCGGCTTCCACTCGATCCGAACCTCAGCGCGCTGCTGCGCAAGGTAGACAAGGTTCGCGGCATCGAACCACCGACCCGAAAGGAAATGACCCAATGAAACTCGCCAGTCTCAGGGAAGGGGGCCGAGACGGCACCCTGATCGTGGTCGATCGCGCGCTGCAACGTGCCGTGCGCGTCACGGACATTGCGCGCACGTTGCAGCTGGCGCTGGAAGACTGGAGCCGTGCGGCGTCGCGCCTGAACCGCGTGAACGAACTGCTCCACGCTGCGCCGCAGGCGCAGACGATCAACGGCGAACTGGTATTCGCGCTCGATCCGGCGTCTCTGGCTGCACCGTTGCCGCGCGCCTACGAATTCGTCGACGGCAGCGCCTATCTGCCGCACGTAGAACGGGTGCGCCGGGCGCGCGGCGCCGAGGTGCCGGCGAGCTTCTACACCGATCCGCTGATGTATCAGGCAGTCAGTGCCGGTTTCCACGGACCGCGCGATCCAGTGCGCGTGGTCAGCGAAGACCATGGCATCGACCTCGAAGCCGAAATCGTCGTCGTCACCGACGACGTGCCGATGGCGGTGACCGCGGCGCAGGCTGCGGGCCACATCCGGCTGATCGGTCTGGTCAACGACGTGTCGTTGCGCAACCTGATTCCGAATGAACTGGCGAAGGGCTTCGGCTTTCTGCAGTCCAAGCCGCGCTCGTCGCTGTCGCCGGTCTTCGTCACGCCGGACGAACTCGGTGATGCCTGGAAGGATGCCAAGGTGCATCTGCCGCTGGTATCGCAGATCAACGGCGCCTGGTTCGGCGCGCCGCAGGCCGGTGACGACATGCAATTCAGCTTCGCCGACCTCATCGCCCACGCGGCGAAGACGCGGCCGCTGTCGGCCGGGACGATCGTCGGCTCCGGCACGATCGCCAATCAGGATGAAAGCCGCGGCGCGTCGTGCCTCGCCGAACGGCGCACACTCGAGACACTCGCAGGTGGCAAGCCGGTGACACCGTTCCTGAAATTCGGCGACAGCGTGCGCATCGAAATGTTCGACCGCGACGGGCGCAGCATCTTCGGTGCGATCGATCAGCGGATCGAGGCGGCAGCTTTGGCCGACTGAGAACGCATGCTCTTTGATTTGGCCCTGGATGGCGCTAGGCTGGACGCCATACAGGGGGTGTGGCCATGGCAAGCGAAGGGCTGAAGCTGTACAGCTATTGGCGTTCGAGCGCGTCCTATCGCGTACGCATCGCGCTGAACCTGAAGGGACTCGCCTACGATCTGGTACCGGTGAATCTTGTCAACGGCGAGGGCGATCAGCATACGCCGGAATACGCGATGCTCAATCCGCAGGAACTCGTCCCGCTGCTGGTCGATGGCGAACGCATCGTGCGCCAGTCTCAGGCGATCATCGAATACCTCGACGACACCTACGATGGCGAGGCCAAGCTGCTACCGGCGATCGCGCGTGATCGCGCGCGCGTGCGCGCTATCGCACAGGCGATCGCCTGCGACATCCATCCGCTCAACAACACGCGCGTGATGCGCTACCTCGAGCGCGAACTCAACGTGCCGCAGATCGACCGCGAGCGCTGGACCCGGCACTGGATCACGGTGGGGTTCCGCGCCATCGAAGCGCTGCTGGCCGACAGTCCGTCGACCGGCATCCATTGCGAAGGCGACGAGCCGACGCTGGCGGACATCTTCCTGGTTCCACAGGTCTACAACGCAGCGCGCTGGTCGGTCGACATGACGCCATTCCCGATCATCCGGCGCATCAATGCGAGCTGTCTGACGCTCGAGCAGTTCGATCGCGCGCGGCCCGAGAACCAGCCGGATGCGCCCGCTCCTGATAAATAACGCTGTCGCGCGCAGCGCGACGATCACTCCCCTCTGCCGCTGGCTGAGAGGGCACGGGGTGAGGGCGGTACATACGCTGTCGCGATTTCGGGGCGCCACCCTCACCCGGCGCGCTTCGCGCCGACCTCTCCCGCCAGCGGGAGAGGTGATTTCCTAGTACGTCGCCGCGTCGTAGGGGTCGTGTACCGGCGCCGTGTCGCCTTCGCTGAGGCGGATGCGCAGCGCCAGACCATCGCGCGAATCGGCCTTGGCCAGCGCCTCTTCCAGGTCGACGATGCCGCGCTTGTACAACGACATGAGCGCCTGGTCGAACGTCTGCATGCCTTCCTGCAGGCTGCGTTCCATGGCCTCTTTCATCTCGTGGATCTGGCCGCGGCGGATCATGTCGCGGATCAGCGGGGTGTTCAGCAGCACCTCGACGGCCGGCAGGCGACGGCCGTCCTTGCCGATGACCAGGCGCTGGCTGATGACCGCGCGCAGGTTCAGGGCGAGGTTCATCAGCACGTTGCGGTGCGCCGATTCCTGGAAAAAGTTGAGGATGCGCTCGAGCGTCTGGTCGGCATTGTTCGAGTGCAGCGTCGCCAGGCACAGGTGTCCGGTTTCGGAGAACGAAATGGCCGCTTCCATGGTCTCTGAATCGCGGATCTCGCCGATCATGATGACGTCTGGCGCCTCGCGCATCGCGTTCTTCAGCGCGTCGTGATAGCTGTGCGTGTCAAGGCCGACTTCGCGCTGGTTGACGACGGACTTCTTGTGACGATGCAGATACTCGATCGGATCTTCGACAGTGAGGATATGGCCGGAGACGTTCTGGTTGCGATGGTCGATCATCGATGCCAGCGTGGTCGACTTGCCCGAACCGGTCGCGCCGACCAGCAGGATCAGCCCGCGCGGCTCCATGATCAGTTCCTTGAACAGCACCGGCAGGCGCAGCTGCTCGATCGACGGGATCTCGCTCTTGATCGCGCGGATCACCATGCCGACTTCGCCGCGCTGCTTGAAGACGTTGATGCGGAAACGGCCGGCGTCCTTGACGGCGATCGCGAGATTGAGTTCCAGGTCGCGCTCGAACTGCGGCACCTGCCCTTCGTCCATCAGCGAGTAGGCGATCTTCTTGGCCATGCCGCTCGGCAGCCCGGTGTTGCCGAGTGGATAGAGCTTGCCTTCGACCTTGATGTTCACCGGTGCGCCGGTCGTCAGGAACATGTCCGACGCGCCCTTCTCGGTCATGAGCTTGAGGAAATAACCGATATCCATACGAACCTTCCGTTGCTGGTCGAATGCATGAAATGTCAGCGCGGCGCGTTGCCTTGTGCGCCCGGCTTTCCCACAATACGGCTGTTGCAGGCCCCCTAGCCGAGAATTCTTATGACACTAATGCGGTCAAAAATCCATCGACCCGTCGTGATTTTGGGCCTGATCCTGGCCGGTTGCGGGCCGACCAAGCCGCCCAATACCGGGCTGGAGGAGGCCGCTCGCCATCTGCAGGCAGCTCGCGACGCCGGAGCGAGCACCTATGCGCCGCTGGAACTGCGCGGGGCGGAGGAGCGGCTTTCGGCCGGCCGTGCCGCCGCCGACAAGCATGGCTACGATGATGCTGCGGCAATGGCGGAGGAATCGCAGGCCAACAGCGATCTCGCGCTGGCCAAGGCGCGGCTTGGCAAGGCGCGCGAGCGGGTCGAGGCGCGCACACGCGAGAACGCCCAGCTGCGCCAGGATCTCGGCGATCCGAATGCCGGAGCACAGCCATGAGGCCGTTCATCCGCATGGTCGTGTTGCTGCCGATGCTCGCCGTCAGCGCCATGGCGTTTGCCAAGAGCGATCTCGACTACGAGCGCCTGCACGGCGCGTTGCGCGATCTTGCAGCTGATCCGGTCCTCGGGCCGCTGGCGCCGGCCGAGCGCGCGCTTGCCGCACAGGCGGTCCAGGCCATCGCTGAAGGCGGACGCGGCAAGGAGCATGCGCACAAGGTATACATTGCCGAACGCCGCGTCGACATCGCCTATGCGACAGCGCAGTCGATCGATCAGGAGCAACGCCTCGACAAGCTCGATCGCGAGCATGATCGCATCCTGCTCGCCGCGAGCCGGCGCGATGCCGAGCAGGCGCGGCTTGAAGCCGAGAAGCAGCGCATCCAGAGTCTGGCCCAGGCCGAGGAATCCGACCGGTTGCGGGCCGAGGCGGACGCCGCGCGTGCGCAGGGCGAACAGAGCGCGCAGGATGCCGAACTCGCCCGCCGCCAAGCCGAACAGACCCAGCGCCTGGCCGACGCGCAGGCGCAGGAGGCCGAACTGGCGCGCAAGGAGGCGCAACTGGCCGAGGCGGCGGCGTCGGATCTGCGCGGCAGCCTGCAGAACCTGCGGCCGACGCGTGGCGCGCGCGGCATGCAGATGACGCTCGGCGACATCGCATTTGCACCCGGCAAGGCGGCATTGCGGGCGGAGGCGCGCGCGAACCTGAGCAAGGTCGTGGCGTTCGTCAACAAGTCTCCGCGCAAGAGCATCCGTGTCGAAGGCCATACCGACAGCCGCGGCAATGCCAACGCCAACCAGATGCTCTCGCAGCGCCGTGCCGAAGCGGTGCGCGACGCCCTGGTGGCAGCCGGCGTCGACGCCGCGCGCATCACGGCGATCGGCCTCGGCGAGGACCAGCCGGTGGCCTCGAACGACAGCGATGAGGGGCGCGCAAAAAATCGCCGCGTCGATGTGATTCTGGAGGATCGCTGAAGGTTGCGCCGGGGTTGCGGGCAGGGGCAATGGTGGCAATGAACATCAATGAAAACAGCCTATTGCGATATGTCGGAAAATGCAGTTGCGCACGCCGATCCAAGAGAGTAGGGTCAAGTTGCCGCGGCGAGACGCAACGACTTTCCGCAGGTATTTCATCAAGACAATGACTGCCGCCATAGCGAACGATGCAGACTGCGCCTCACCGAATCCGGTGATGTCGGCGCAACCAGAACAGCGCGTTCCCGCGGCCAAATCACCGATGTTTTTGCAACTCCATGCCCGCGCGGCGGGCGTGTCCCATGCTGTGAGTAGAGGAGGTGGCTGATGTTCGAGAACCAGCAGAAAGAAGTCGAAGTGCTGATCAAGAGTGATTCGGAATTCCGCAGCTTGTATCAGCGACATCAGGAGCTCGACGGCAAGGTTCGCGACGCGGAATTGGGAGTACTTCCACTCGACGACACGACGCTGCATAACATGAAGAAGGAAAAGCTGCGCGCAAAGGATCGTCTGACCCATATGTGGGAGCGTTACCGCTCGACGCATTAGTTTCTAGGACTCATCGGTGGAGCGCTGAGCGCGCTTGTTTCGCTCGACTCTGGCGCACCTCCACAACCGCACCCCAGCGCCTGCTTGCAGCTATATGCGAGCGGGCGCTGCGAGGAGACGCAAGAGTGGGACGCCCCCTCAACTCAAGGGGCTGAGTAGCAACGTCTGAAAAGTCATGCCCGATCGGGCTCCAGGAAGCAAGGCCAATCCACGCCATCGATTGGCGGCCTCAGCAGGCGATTGAATTGAGGTCGAAGAGATTCTGCTTCGGCGCGCGTGGCATGAACGCTCACGCGGTCTCAGGTATCATTTATTCCTGAACTGATTTCCGTGGCGCCGCGCGCGGCGCTGCCCTTCGATCCTCGTCCAGGTTTGCCCGGTTGTTCGAACGCGGGCTTGTGGAGTCGGCATGCCGGTGCACCAAAGCGTACTCGACCTGATCGGCAACACACCGATCGTAAAAGCCCGGCGTCTGGAAAGCGGTCCCTGCGAGCTGTTCTTCAAGCTCGAAAGCGCCAATCCGGGTGGCTCGATCAAGGACCGTATTGGCTTGTCGATGATCGAAGGCGCGGAAAACGCCGGAAAGATCAGGCCCGGCGACACGCTGGTCGAGGGTACCGCCGGCAATACCGGCATCGGCCTGGCGCTGGTGGCGCAGCAGAAGGGCTATCGTCTGATTCTGGTCGTGCCTGACAAGATGAGCCGCGAGAAGATTTTCAATCTCAAGGCGATGGGCGCTGAAGTCGTGCTGACACGCTCCGACGTTGCCAAGGGCCATCCGCAGTACTACCAGGACCTGGCCGAACGCATCGCGCGCGAGACGCCGGGCGCGTACTTCATCAACCAGTTCGGCAACCCGGACAATCCGCGCGCGCACGAGGAAGTCACCGGTCCGGAAATACTGCGGCAGATGGATGGCAGGCTCGACGCGGTCGTGTTCGGTTGCGGCTCGTCGGGCACGATGACCGGGCTGTCGCGGCATTTCGCCGAGGTCTCGCCGAACGTCGAACTGATCCTGGCCGATCCGGTCGGCAGCATCCTCGCCCAGTACATCAACGAAGGCACGCTGTCGACCAAGTCGGCCTCGTGGATGGTCGAGGGAATCGGCGAGGATTTCCTGCCCTCTATCTCGGATTTTTCGCGCGTGAAAAAGGCTTATGCCATCAGCGACAAGGAAAGCTTTCTGGCCGGACGCGAACTGCTGGCGAAGGAAGGCGTCCTCGGCGGTTCGTCGACCGGCACCCTGCTCGCCGCAGCGCTGAAGTATTGCCGCGAGCAGACGCAGCCCAAGCGCGTGCTCGTGCTGGTCTGCGACACCGGCAACAAGTACCTGTCGAAGATGTACAACGACTACTGGATGCTCGACAACGGGTTCCTCGAGCGCCAGAGCAGCGGCGACCTGCGCGACCTGATCCTGCGCCCGTATTCGCAGCGCGATACCGTCGTGGTCGGGCCGGCCGAGCCGCTGACCACGGCGTACCAGCGCATGAAACTCTACGACGTGTCGCAGCTTCCGGTCATGGACGGCGACCGCATCGTCGGCATCGTCGACGAATCCGACGTGCTGCTGCATGTCTACGCCGACGAGACGAAATTCCGCGACCCGGTGTCGACCGCGATGATCAGCAAGTTGCAGATGCTCGACGTGAAGTCGCCGATCGAGGCGCTGCTGCCGGTGTTCGAGGAGGGCCATGTCGCGATCGTCGTCGACAACGACAAATTCCTCGGCCTGATTACGCGCATCGATCTGCTGAACTACCTGCGCCGGCGCGTGCAGTGAGGGTGGGAAGAAGCCAAAGATTGAACCACGGAGAACACGGAGAAGAGCGAATCGGTTGGTTGTTTGCCTCGGCCTTATCTTGTTGCCTTCTCCGTGTTCTCCCTTTTCCTCCGTGTTCTCCGTGTAAAAATCTCTTGATTCAGCCGCACACGTAATACAGACGAGCATACTATGACGAAACAGAACAAACACGGCCTCGGCACGCGTGCGATCCACGCCGGCCAGAGTCCCGATCCGTCGACCGGCGCGATCATGGTGCCGATCTACGCAACCTCGACCTACGTTCAGTCCAGTCCGGGCGTGCACAAGGGCTACGAGTACAGCCGCACGCAGAATCCGACGCGCATGGCCTACGAGCGCTGCATTGCGGACCTCGAGGGCGGCACACAGGGTTACGCGTTCGCGTCCGGTCTCGGCGGCGCGGCCACGGTGCTCGACCTGCTCGACTCGGGCAGCCACGTCATCGCGATGAACGACCTTTACGGCGGCAGCTACCGCTTGTTCGAACGCGTCCGTCGGCGCAGCGCAGGACTCGACTTCACGTTCCTCGATCTGAACGCCGCCGCCGCGCTGAAGGCGGCATTGAAGCCGAACACGCGAATGATCTGGGCCGAGACGCCGACGAATCCGATGCTGACCGTCGTCGATTTGGCGATGGTCGGCGCGTTCGCGCGCAAGCACGGCCTGATCTTCGTTGTCGACAACACGTTCTGTTCACCTATCCTGCAGCGCCCGCTCCAATACGGCGCCGACCTCGTACTGCATTCGGCGACAAAATACTTGAACGGTCATTCCGACATGGTCGGCGGCGTGGTCGTCTGCGGCGCGAACGCCGAGCTGGCCGAACAGATGGCGTTCCTGCACAACTCGGTCGGCGCGGTCGCAGGTCCGTTCGACTCGTTCCTGGCAATGCGCGGGCTGAAAACCCTGCACCTGCGCATGCGCGCCCACTGCGAGGGCGCCGGGATGCTGGCCGCGTGGCTGGAAAAGCACCCGGCTGTCGAGCGCGTGATCTATCCGGGCCTGAAATCGCATCCGCAATACGCGCTGGCGAAGCGGCAAATGGATGGGTCCGGCGGCATCATCTCGGTTGTCGTCAAGGGCGGACTGCGCAAGGCGCGGCGCACGCTCGAGCGCTGCCATCTGTTCGCGCTGGCCGAATCGCTCGGCGGCGTCGAAAGCCTGATCGAGCATCCGGCGATCATGACGCACGCGTCGGTGCCACCGGCAAACCGCAAGAAACTCGGCATCAGCGATGGCCTGATTCGTTTGTCCGTCGGTGTCGAGGACATCGCCGATCTGCGCGCCGAACTCGACGCGGCGCTGCGCTAGAGCGTTTTTGATTTAGCTGCATACGTAGCCAGATGACTTGAAGTAGTTGCTACATTCAGCGGCAGAGAACTCGTCGAGGAGATTGCCGATCTCGTCCCACAACGCCTGGACTGTGCGCTTGGCGGCTTTGCGCAGCAGCGCTTTGAGCTTGGAGAAGAGCTTTTCGATGGGGTTCAGATCGGGGGAATACGGCGGCAGATAGCGAATGGTGGCGCCGACCGCTTCAATGGCTTCACGGACGCCGGCCACCTTGTGACTGGACAGGTTGTCGGCAATGACGATGTCGCCGCAGCGCAATGTCGGACACAAGAAGGTACGCACGTACGCCAGGAACAGCGCGCCGTTCATAGGACCATCAGCCACCATGGGTGCGGTCACCGCGTCGGAGCGCAAGCCGGCGATGAACGTCGTGGTTTTCCAGTGACCGTGCGGGACGCCGGCGATGCACCGCTCACCGCGAGGCGAGCGTCCGCGCATCCGCGCCATGCAGGTGGTTGCCCAGGTCTCATCGAGAAACACCAGTCGTGCCGGATCGAGTGCCGGCTGGCTTTGCTTCCATTCCCGTCGTGCCAGCTGCACGTCTTCGCGCTCTTGCTCGCTGGCGTGCAGGGTTTTTTTTAAAGCTCAAATTCCATTTGTCCAACTGATGCCAAAGCGCCGGCGCCTTGATCGGAACGCCCAGATTCGCCAGACGTTCGCACATCTCTGCCAGCGTCAGATCTACCTCCGCCTTGATCCAGGATCGAAGGGTCTGCTCCAAGTGCGCGATGCGCGATCGGCGGTGACCCCCGACCGGCAGGCTGCTTCGGCTGCCTTGCTCGCGCAGTCGATTGTGTACTTGGTACACCCAGACACGGCTGACTTCGAATCGTCGCGCAATATCGCTGGGGCGATCCCCACGTTCCAAGGCCCGAAGCACCCGTTCTCGCAGATCCTGGGAATACGCGTCCACCCTGTCCCTCCCGTTGTGAAGGAGGAGTAAGTATATTCTTTTTATGTAAATACTTAAATCAAAACTGCTCTAG